>NZ_LBIA02000001.1:0-600000 GCF_001006325.2 Afipia massiliensis
CGTCGGTGAGGACGAAGGCGGCGAAAGCCGTCCGGATAAGGATGCTCGGCATCCGTCCTCACCCGGAAGTACGGTCCCCTCGCCCAAAATCGCCGCCAAATAGCAGTCAAGCTTGCGCAGACTGCGTAAACTTGTCTGCGGAGCGCCGCAAGGCGATGCGCTTCCGGACACACCATCGCCTCGCAAGCGATGCCGGAAGCGAAACAAGACAAGGTGCGCCTCGCGGCGCTCCATGCCCCTCATTTTCAGGGGCGAGACTCAAAGCTCACCTCGCGCGTGGCGCGAGAACGCGAACCCGTGCGTGAATGAAAGTGGCTGTTTGAAAATTGAATCTGGATAGAGCGCGCGATGCCCGACACCTCCCTCCCCTTCCGTGGGGAGGGTCGGCCGAGCGAAGCGGAGGCCGGGGTGGGGGCAAAGCGAAACACGTGGTGATCACCCCCACCCGGCCCGTTGTTCGCTGCGGCTCACAACGCGCCACCCTCCCCGCAAGGGGAAGGGAAAGGAAAGTTGCGCCTTCGCGGAAACGGCGTGGAGAAAGACCGTAAGCTTCAACTTCCCGCCCAGACGTCGAGCACGTAACGGTTCTGCGTTCCCATGCTGTCGATCCAGCGTAGCGCCGCAGCCTCGTCGGCACCGGACCGCTCGCGGTAGATCGTCGTCAGCACCCGCTTGACGTCCGGCTCCATCTTGCCGCCATCGCCGCAGACGTAAATGATCGCGCCAGCTTCGATCAGTTTCCAGACCTTATCCTTCTGGGCCGCGATCAAATCCTGCACATAGCTCTTCGGCGTATCCGCTCGCGAGAACGCAACGTGCAGGTCGGTAATGCCCTGATCGGCGAAACCCTTGAGCTCGTCCGCATACAGGAAATCCTGCTCCGGATGACGGCAGCCGAAGAACAGCATCGAAGCGCCGAGCGACTTACCCTTGGCCTTCATCGCCGCGCGCTCCTGAAGGAAGCCACGGAACGGCGCAAGACCCGTACCGGGACCGACCATGATGATCGGCGTCGACGGATTCTCGGGAAGGCAGAAACCGGCCTTGGTTTCGCGAACGATGGCATGGACTACGTCGCCGGGGCGGCGGCTGGAGAGATAATTCGAGCACACGCCCTTGTAAGTGCCGCGCCCGGAACTGGCCGGCGCATCAACCACACCGACAGTGACGCTGCATTTCGACGTCCCGGCCACCGCAGGCGATGAGGAGATCGAGTAATAGCGTGGCGACAGCAGCGAAAGCATTTCCAGATAGGTGTGGAAGGGCAACTCGCACGCCGGGTATTCCTCGAGCAGACTGTACACCGACCTTCGCTTCGCCAAAATTTCCGAACGGTAGAGCTCGGTTGAGGCAGGATCGTCGCCGATCAGCGCTTCGAGCTTCGGCTTGGTCATCGGGCAGCGGGTATGCTCCGACATGATCTGGATTTGCTTGCGGGTCGCGACCTGCTGCAACTCCACGAACTCTGTCAGCAGCCGGCCAACCGAGACCGCGTTGTCGACCGGCAACTGCGCCCGGCGGCCGGTGGCGACATGCAGCCGTACCTGATCGGCGGGAAGGAAACCAAACCGCCGCGCCACCGCATCCACCAGAACCGGATCGTTGCGCGGAATGACGCTGAGATGGTCTCCAACACGATAGCTGACGTTCTCCGGCAATTCGACTTCGATATGCCGCGTCGAGCGCGTCGATGGATTGGCGCCGGACTTGTTCTGCAACTCGTCGTTGATCAGCAGCTTCACCGGGACCGCGCCGCCGGACACCGCGACCGTATTGACCGCGCTGTGTGCCACCGGCTCGATCTTGTAAAGCGGCTCGTCGTTAGCTTCGCGCGTGAAGCCGGTGTCGATGCTGAACTCCTTCACCGCGATTTCGCGCACCGACTTGAACCATTTCTCGAATTGGCCATCGAGATCGTCGCGGGCGTCGCCCTCGCCCCGCACCACGGCCGGTGTCGCGCCATGCGCCGCAAGCTGCTCATCGATCATGCGCGGGATCGATTGGTAAGTCGCAAGCCAGTCGCTGTTGCCGCAACCGAACACGGCGTAGCGGACACCCTTGAAGGCGTCCTTGGGCAGATCGCTGCTCAGCCATTTGACGAACTGGGTCGCATTGTCCGGCGGCGCGCCGTTGTAAGAGGCACAGAAAATGATGACTCCCCCCTGATCGCTCAGGTTGCCGACATAGTCGTCGAGCGGCGCGAGCTTGGTTGCAAAGCCGTTAACTTCCGCCAGATCGGCGACGCGATGTGCAAGATCCTCTGCCGTACCCAGATTCGAGCCGTAGAGAATGAGCAGCGGCGTGTTGTGACCGGGACGTACCCGCGCCGGCGCGGCCGCCCCTGCACTGCCGGCAACCGCGGCGGCGCCCGGACGATTGGCAACGATGGTCCGGTCCTTATCCGAACGCGCGCGCACCTTGATCTTGAAACCGTCTGGCTTAATCGTCAGCGTTTCCTTCAGATGCATCTGATAGCGCGTGTGATCGAGCAGCTTGAATCGCTGCAGGATCATGCCGAGCGCCAGCGCAGCCTCATGCATCGCAAAGCCGCGGCCGATGCAGGCGCGCTGGCCGTTGCCGAACGGTTTCCACGCATTGGCGGGCCGCTTGGTCTCCGCCTCGCGGCTGAAGTTTTCCGGATCGAAAACATCCGGATTCGGACCCCATACCGACGGATCGCGGTGCAACGCCATCACCAGAACCGTAACGAAGGTGCCTTTCCGCAGCTTGTACTTGCCGCCGATCGTCTCATCCTTGAGCGGAGATACGCCGTAAGCCGGCGCCGGCGGCCACATCCGCAGGGATTCTTTCAGGATCTGCGAAATGTAATGAAGCTGCGTCACCTGCTGGAAGGTCGGCTTGGCATCGATATCAGGACCGAGAACCCGATCGACTTCCTCATAGGCCTTCTTCAGCACCTCCGGATGCTTGAGCATGGCGTAGATCGCGCAGGACAACAGGCCACTGGTGGTCTCGTGGCCGGCGATCAGGAAGGTGTTGATCTGGTAGCGAATGTTGACGTCGTCGAGCTGCTCGCCGGTCACCTTGTCGACGCCGGTCATCATCGCGTTGAGCATGTCTTTCTTGGCCGCCGCCTCGTCGGCATTCTTGCGTCGCTCGGCGACGATCTCATCGACCATGTTATTCATGAACGCGACGTCTGCCGCCATGTCGGCGCGGCGCGCGCGCATGAACAATCCTTCGAGCGGGATGCCGCGAGTCATCATGATGGTTTCGAGCGATCGCACCAGTGCGCCGACGAACGGGTGATAGTCCTCGCGATAGAATGAATTGAAGCGATAGTCGAAGCCGCACAGCCCGATGGTATCGAGCGTCAGCGCGGTCATGTCATGGACGACATCGATTTCGTCGTCAGCGTTGAGACGTTCCCATTTCTTGACGAGTTGCTCGGCGATATCGACCATCATCGGGTGATATGACTGCATCGCCCGGCCGCCGAACGGCGAAAGAAGGATGTTATGCGCCTTGTTCCAGTTCGGCTCGGTGGTGTCGGCAGTGAACAGTCCGTCGCCGCCGATCGCGCGCACGCGACGTAGCGCACCGCGCACCGCCTTGTCGAACCGCTTTTCGTCGCTCAACTCGTTGACGAGTTCAAATCCCGAGACGATCACCAGCGGCTGGCCCATCATGTCGAGCCAGAAGATCGGACCCAGTTCCTTGGTCTTGCGCACCAGATCCTGCACCGGCGCGGTCGAATCCAGCGACAGCATGTTGCCGACGACCGGCTTCTTCGGCGGATGCGGAATCGGATTCAACTTGTTCTGGGACGACATCGCTCGGGTATCTCCTGCCCACGTGATTTTGACGCCCGGTTGGCCCGGAGCTTTTCTCCGAAACTACTGTTCCGGCGCATCTTTTGCAAAGAACTT
The DNA here is from genome assembly GCF_001006325.2 of Afipia massiliensis. Taxonomy (NCBI): domain Bacteria; kingdom Pseudomonadati; phylum Pseudomonadota; class Alphaproteobacteria; order Hyphomicrobiales; family Nitrobacteraceae; genus Afipia; species Afipia massiliensis. Next base: position 3,891 of record NZ_LBIA02000001.1, read on the forward strand.
ATAATGCAGCGCTTTGGCTACGATCTCCCGGCGGCGTTATCCGAAACGCCGGCGACGCCATTCGAGGATTTTGGCGCTGACCTCGCCGGGCTGCTCCTGCTGGGTCCAGTGCCCGCTGTCCTTGACCAGGTACTTTTCAAGGTCCGGGACGATAGTCTCCATCCCGTCGCATGACGACGGCGGAAGCACCGCGTCGTTCTCGGCCATGATCATCAGCGAAGGCACGCGCACCGTGTGGTCAATATGCGCCGAACGTTCCCAGTTACGGGTCATGTTGCGGTACCAGTTGATCCCGCCGGTGAACCCCGAGATCTTGAACGCATCCACAAACACCTGCATTTCCTCAGGCGTCAGGATTTTCTCGCGCGGATCGAGCTTGCCGTCGTAACCCGCCACCATCTGCGGGAACGCCATGTTCAGCTTTGGCGACGCACCGAGACCAGCCGCTGGCGGCCCCTCGCCGGATTCCAGTGCTTTCTTCTGCGGCATCGGCTTGCGCATGAAGAAATCGAAGGCCTGTTCGACGCGACTGTCGAATATCTTGTCGGCGCGGCGTTCAGGGTCTTGAAACTGCGCGATGTAGAGGTGATCACCGTACCGCTTGCGGAGCAGCCCGATCGGATCGCTTGGGGTGCGCGGCGTATGCGGCGTATTAACGCCAATGACCCCGGCCACGCGCGACGGATGTCGCAGCGGCATCTGCCAGACGATAAATCCGCCCCAGTCGTGGCCGACGAAGATCGCCTTGTCGATTTTCAGGTGATCGAGCAATCCAACGAGGTCGCCCGTCAGATTTTCGATGTCATAAGCCTCGACAGACTCCGGACGGTCCGTGGCGCCATAGCCGCGCTGGTCCGGCGCGATGACACGTACGCCCGCTTCGCTCAGCGCCTTGATCTGGTGCCGCCACGAAAACGCGATCTCAGGCCAGCCGTGGCACAACACCAGTGGCGGCGCGTCTGTTTTCGGGCCGGCTTCGTAGAAGCCCATGCGTATACCGTTGACCTTGGCATACTGAAGCGGCGGCATTTCCATCATTGCAGGTGCCACGTTCAGCTTGCGGCACTTGCGCGGTTGCCGGGCGCGGCAAAGGCCGCGGCGAGAAGTTCGAATTCCTTGGGCAGCATATCCGCCAGCACCTCGACATGAGGAATGATGTTCGCGCCGGCGATGAAGCCAAAATCGAGCTGATCGCGATAGCTCTGCACCGTGATGTTCAGGGCAAGACCATGCGTCGAGATCGACACCGGAAAGATATGCAACAGCTCGGCGCCCACCGCATAGAGTGTCTGCCGCGGACCGGGCACATTGGAGATCGTCACATTCGCCGTTGGCGGAAGCACATCGGACAGGTTGGAACGGCTGTAGAGCAGCGCCAGCACCTGAATCAGCATCGGAGCACCCAGCATCGCAACGTTGGAAACCGACGGCATCAGCGCGCGCAGCGGATGCGACATTTCCTTTGACTTGGCCGACTGCGCGATGATGGCCTCGAGGCGCTCCTTCGGGTCCTCGATGTTGGTCGCCAGCGAACAGATCATCCCGAACACCTGATTGTTGGCGTCAGTGTTACCCTCCTCGCGCAGCGAGATCGGGACTGCTGCGGTCAGCGAGCGGCTCGGCAGCCCGCCGTGTTCGAGCAAATAGCGACGCAGCACGCCGCTCGACAGCGCCATCACGACGTCGTTGAGCTTTCCGCCGGCCTGTTTCCCGATCGCCTTGGCGTCCGGCAGCGAGATCGAGACGCCCGCGAAGCTTCGCTCCGAAGAGATCGACTTGTTCAACATGGTCGGGGGCGACACCATGCTCGCAAGGCTTTCCCGTGACTTAGGATCGGACACCTTCGCCACCATGTCGCGGATACTTTTGACGGTTTCGGGAACACCGCCGACCATCCTGATCCCGCTCTCGATCTGGAACATCGCGTTGTCGAACAACACAGAGCCAAGATCGCTCTTGCCGGTGCGCGGCAGATCGAAGCTTTTCGCCTTGGTGGCGTCCAACAGCTGGCGCCAGAGCTGGGTATAGGAATCGAGCATGTTGGCTGCAATATCGCGCGGTTCATTCGCTGGCTTATTCGGAACGGCCTTTGGAAATTCGCGTGGCACAGGCGTGATGTCATAGATCATATTGGTCAGTGCGGCACCCGCGCCACCGTCGATGCAGGCATGGTGCATCTTGGAGTAAAGCCCGACCTCGTTGTCCTTCATGCCCTCGAAAACATAAAACTCCCAAAGCGGGCGAGCCCTGTTGAGAAGCTTGGCATGGATCCAACCGACGGTCTCCTCAAGCGTCTTGCGATCCGCGGGTGCCGGAAGACTCGCGCGGAATATGTGACGGTTGATGTTGAACTGATCGTCCTCGACCCAGCTTGGATTGTCGATGTCGAGGGGCGCCTTCTCCAGCCGCGCCTTAAGGATGGGAGCTACATGAAGCCGGCCCGCAATCATCTTCTTAAAGTCTTCGAAGAAGTTGCCCTGATAGCCATCCTTCAGCTTGAAGATCGCCATGCTTCCGACATGCATCGGCATCTCGGGCGTTTCGAGATAGAGAAACGACGCGTCCATTGAGGACAGCTTCTTGGCGTGGCTCATCTAACCCTCCCGTTTCAACGAGACCATGACGCTTGCGGGCTCTTGCCGCGTTTCGCGCTTCATGATCCGATTTGCCGTTGTCGCCTTTCCGGCGATTCTCGCTCGGCCGTATTCTTTTATGCGCCGACTTTCTCCGGACGCGCATAGGCCAGTGCAAACGGCCCCGAGCGATCGAACGGATGAAATTCGCCTTCCCGTTGCGCAAGACGATCGGCGACAGCCCACAGCGCCGCGGCATTGACGCCAATTCCGATATGGCTCGCGAGCGAGATTTCGATGTTTTCCGCCGTATCGTTTTCGCGGACAAGGCAGGTCCGCCAGTTCACGATCCCATCGGCACGGGTAAAGAGCGACGACGTCGGCACCGGCAGATCACCAGCCAGCGACTGAATGTCTTTCATGTCGGCCTCTTCGATGGTCTCGCCCGACACCATTTCGTAGACGCGCTTGGCATTCGTCGCGGTGATATCGCCGGCAAACGGGGTGCCCAGCGTCACGACATAACGAACCATGTCCGGCATCCGCAAAGCCAGATCACGGGCGTAAATCCCGCCGAGACTCCAGCCGACGAGACTGACCTTGCGGCCAGTCGCAGCGTGGACGCTCGCCAGCAATTTGCCGAGTTTGTCGCGCATGCTGTAGACGCCACCGGTGTTGCGGCCGAAGCCCCACGGATGGGTGGAGAATCCGAGCAGGTCGAGATAGCGCCGCAGGATGAGGGTGGAGACATCGCTCGCCAGCAGACCCGGCAAGACCAAAACCGGATGCCCGTCACCGCGCGGGGCTGTCAGAAGCGCAGGCGCCATCAGCAATGTCGCATTCAACTCGAAAACGCCCCGCCCCTCGGCAAGAAACAAACCGAGATTTGGCGGGCGTAGCCGGCCCTTTTCGGCGAGGTGGCTCTCGTTAGCTGTCATTGCGACCTGCCCGGGCAAACAACTTCACTGAACACGCCTTTTACTGCTCCGCATTGAGGCAGTCCGCTCAGTCTAGAAGCATGTCAGGCCTCATGCCAATCGGCTTTCGTTGAAAACGGCGGCGTGGTGAATTTTATTGCTCTGCAGCATGTTCCGGAACATGTTGCACAATGCCGGCATCCGGGGAATCGCATGCGACCCGATGCCCTTGGACCGCCCCCGACGCATTTCCCGCACAATTGCGATAGCCTGTGACGACGATGGCCCGAGACCTTTCATGAGCACGTACCGCCTCGACCACCTGTTTGCGCCGCGCTCGATCGCGCTCATCGGCGGAAGCCCGAAGCATGCCTCCGTTGGCGGTTCAACGCTTCGCAACCTGCTCGGCGGAGGCTTCAGCGGACCGATCCATATCGTCAACCGCAAGTACGCCGAAATCGAAGGCATCAAGACGCTCCGCGATATCAAGGACATTCCGGGGACGCCCGACCTCACAATCATCTCCACACCGCCCTCCGCCATTCCAGGGGTCGTGAAAAGAGCCGGCGCGCGCGGATTTCCAGCCGCGATGGTGCTTTCCGCGGGGCTCGGTCTCGGCACCGGCTCATATACGGAAGCCATCGCACAGACCGCGCGAACGACAGGGTTGCGCCTGATAGGACCATCGCTCGGCGTGCTGGTGCCGCGCATGAAATTGAACGCCAGTTTTGCGTCGCGCCTGCCGCAGGACGGCGACCTTGCGCTGATTTCACAATCCGGAGCGATCTCGACCACGCTGGTCGAATGGGCCGCGAACCGCAACGTCGGATTTTCCGCTATCGTCTCGATGGGTGAGAATCTCGACGTCGATTTCGCCGACCTCCTCGACTATTTCGCGCTCGATTCCGACACCCGTGCCATCCTGCTTTACGTCGAGTCGATCAGCGACGTGCGAAAGTTCATGTCGGCGGCGCGCGCCGCTGCGCGCGTGAAACCCGTGGTCGTCATCAAGTCAGGTCGTCACACCCAGGGCGCGCGCGCGGCAGCAACCCATACCGGCGCATTGGCGGGATCGGACGCCGTCTATGATGCCGCGTTCCGCCGGGCGGGACTGCTGCGCGTGCTCGACCTCGACGAACTGTTCTCCGCCGCTGAAACGCTGGGCCACCTGCAATCCTCACATGGCCACCGGCTTGCGATCGTCACCAACGGCGGCGGACTTGGCGTCCTCGCGGTGGACCGCCTGATCGATCTCGGCGGAGAACTCGCTGGCCTTTCCGAAGACGTCAAGAAAGGCCTCGACAAAGTTCTGCCGGAGCGTTGGTCGAGTGCCAACCCTGTCGACATTCTCGGCGATGCCGACGGCGAGCGTTACGCGAAAGCCTGCGAACTTGTGCTGGGCGACACCGCCAACAACGCCGTTCTGATCATGAATGCGCCAAACACGCTGGCGCCTCCGGTTGAATCCGCGCAGGCCGTGGTCGCCGCCGTTGAAAAGTATCGTGCCGAAACCTACTCCCGCAAACCGGTGTTCGCCGCCTGGGTCGGCGATAGCGGCGCCAGCAGTACCGTGTTCGGCGAAGCAGGCATCCCGCACTTCTCCAGCGAAGCCGATGCTGTGCGCGGCTTCATGCATATCGTCCGTTATCGCGAAGGTCTGGACGTCGCGATGCAGACGCCGCCCAGCCTGCCGGAAGACTTCGCGCCGGATGTGGCGGCGGGACGCGCGATCGTCCAGAACGCCCTGCAGGACAAGCGCGGGTGGCTCAATCCGATCGAGATCACCGAATTGTTCGCCGCTTACGCGATTCCCATTGCCTCGGCGACGCTGGCGCGCGATCCGGATCAGGCCGCACGCGCGGCAACCGCAATCCTGGCCGCAGGCAACACCGTCGTCGTCAAGATCAGCTCACCCGACATCCTGAACAAGTCCGATGTCGGCGGCGTGCGGCTGAACCTGACCAGCGAGCGCGCGGTGCATGCCGCAACCGAAGAAATCCTGCAACGCGCCGCCAAGATGCGGCCCAAGGCCCGTATCGATGGCGTCACCATCCATCCGATGATTCTGCGCCCTCGCGCGCGCGAACTGATCGCCGGCCTTGCCGACGATCCGAGTTTCGGCCCGGTCGTGGTGTTCGGGCGCGGCGGCACCGCCGTGGAAGTCATTAATGACAAGGCGCTCGCGCTTCCACCGCTCGATCTCAATCTGGCAAGGGATCTGATCGCGCGTACACGCGTCTCGCGCATTCTCAAGAGTTACCGCGACGTGCCAGCAGCGGATGAAGGCGCTGTCGCGCTGCTGCTGGTGAAGATCGCGCAAATGGCGGCCGATTTGCCCGAGATCCGCGAACTCGACATCAACCCCCTGCTCGCGGACAAGGATGGTGTGATCGCCGCGGACGCCCAGGTGTCGATCGCGCCGCTGAGCGATGCGATCCGTGGCTCCGGTCACTACCGCTTTGCGATCCGGCCCTATCCGAAGGAATGGGAACGGCACATAACGCTCAAGGATGGCAAGCACATCTTTGTGCGCCCGGTCAGACCCGAGGACGAGCATCTCTATCCGGAATTCTTTTCGCACGTCAGCCAGGAAGACATCCGGCTGCGGTTCTTCTCCGCGATGAAAGAATTGACCCATCCGTTCATCGCCCGCCTGACGCAACTCGACTACGCACGCGCGATGGCCTTCGTCGCCATCGAGGAAACCACCGGAAAGATGCTGGGCGTGGTGCGCCTTCACACCGATGCCGACTTCGCCAGCTCGGAATTTGCCGTGCTTGTGCGGTCCGACCTCAAGGGCGTAGGCCTCGGCTTGCTGTTCATGAAAATGATTATCGAGTACGGCCAGGCGGAAGGCGTCCGCGCTATCCGCGGCCAGGTGCTGAGCCGAAACAACAGAATGCTGGACATGTGCCAGCGGCTCGGATTCGAGGTTCGTCCCGATCCGCAGAACTCGGATATTTCACTCGTCGTTCTGCCACTCGGTACGCAAGCGAAATAATGCTGCTTCCTGGAGATTGATCATGGCGCGAATTGTGATTCCCGCAGCGATCGCACTGGCCGTCATTCTCCGGGCTTATACCAATATCCTGACGCGTTGAGCGGCGCCGCAGCGCCGCTCTTAACGCACATCGTCAGGGCACCAGCACCGCACGACCGACCAGCTTGCCCTGCTGCAGATCCTTCAGCGATGCGTCGGCTTGTGCGAGCGGCCGGGTGGTGACCGGGATCGGCGCAATCCCCTTCTCGCGCACGAGATCGATCAACTCCTGCGTCTCACGCAGGTTGCCGACATAACTTCCCTGAATCGTAATCGCCTTGATCGGAATGAGCGGCAATGCCCATGGCGCGCCGCCGCCGAACAGACCGACAACGACAAGCTTTCCGCCCTTGCTCAGGCAGTCGAATCCCAGTGCCGCCGTCGCTGCATTGCCGACCAGATCAATCACGCCCAGAATCGGTCCGCCCGCTTTCGACATGATCTGCTGCAAGGCATCCGGCGCGGCGCCGTCAACCGATGCCAGCGCGCCCGCCTCCTCGGCAGCCTTGCGCTTGTTCGCATCGATGTCGACCACGATGGCACCTTTGCCGCCCATCGCTTTGAGAAGCGACAACGCCATTAGTCCAAGCCCGCCCGCGCCGAAGATCACAATGGGTCGGTCCAGAACGGTCTCGAGTTTCTTGATCGCGCTGTATGTCGTGACGCCCGAGCACGCATATGGCGCAGCCGTGACCGGATCGAGACCCTTGAGATCGAGCAGATAGCGCGGATGGCGAACCGTGATGTGATCGGCATAACCGCCATCGCAATAGACGCCGATCGAATTCGGTTTGACGATACACATGTTCTCGTCGCCGGCGAGGCAGGTGTCGCACTTGCCGCAGCCGAGCCACGGATACACCAGCCGGACGTCGCCGACTGCAACGCCCTTGGCCTCCGGCCCGAACGCCACGACCTCGCCCACCGTCTCGTGTCCCATGGTCAACGGCAGCGAGACGCCGCGATCCTTCAACGACAGCTTGCGGCCATGGCCGAGATCGTAACCGCCCTCCCAGATGTGCAGGTCGCTATGGCAGACGCCGGCGGCCTTGACCTTCAGCAGGACCTGCGTGCCCTCCGGCTTTGGGGTCGCGACGTCCACTTCCGTCAACGGAGCATTGAATTCGGTGACCCTGAAGCTCTTCATCGCGTATCTCCCGTTTCTTTTCCAGCCGCCTGGCGCGCGGATTCTGTTCGGGCGGGAGTAGAGGCGAGCGGAGGCAGGCCTGTCAATACGGGCCACGCCATGCCCGCCGCCGGCAGATGAAACTTGGCCGCAGGCACCGGATGGACTACGCAAGGCGGACCGGCAGAGGCTTCGCCGGCGAATATCGAGAGCAACTGCGATGACCGACCAGTTTGACTGGAATCTTGTTCGATCGTTTCTGGCCATTACGCGCACCGGCAGCATGACCGCGGCCGCCAAGCGCCTGAAGATCGACTATTCGACGCTCAGCCGGCGGATTGCCGCGCTGGAAGCGTCGCTGGGCTCCCAGTTGTTTGATCGGCGCACCAGCGGCTCGTCTCTCACCGAGGCCGGCGAGCGGCTGCTCGAAATGGCCGAACAGATGGATCAACTTGCGACCTCGGCAGCGCAGTCGATCGGCGACTCGAAGCTTCAGGCCAACGGCGCGGTGCGGATCGGCACGCCGGACGGCTTCGGCACTAAATTCCTGGCGCAGCGTCTTGGCGACCTCAGCGACCGCCACCCCGATCTCACCATCGAACTCGTCGCAATGCCGCGCGAATTCAACCTCTCCCGCCGCGAGGCCGACATTGCGGTGAGCCTGACGCAACCGAGCGAAGGGCGGCTGCACTCGCGCAAGCTCACAGACTACGAACTCGGGCTCTACGCATCGCGCGAGTATCTCGCCAGGCATCCAGCCATCGAGACCGCCGCGGACGTGCCGTCCCACCGGTTCATTTCGTACATCGACGACCTGATCTTTTCGCCGGAGCTGGAATACGCGCATTTCGTGTCGCCGGACCTGCGGCCGGCGATCAAGAGCTCGAACCTGATTGCGCAACTGAATTCCACCATCGCCGGCGCGGGCCTCTGCGTGTTGCCGTGCTTCATCGCGCAGACCGAGCCGGAACTCGTTCGGGTGTTGCCGAGCTTTCGTTTGATCAGGACATTCTGGCTGTTGCTGCACAGCGACCTGCGCAACATCGCGCGCATCCGGGTCACGGCGGATTTCATTGCCGAACAGGCGGCTCAGGCTCAGCCGCTTTTCCTGCCCAAAAGCCAGAAGTGAAAAACTGGCCGCCGCTGCCGTTATGCAGACTTCGAACGGCAACGCCGTTACCGCAACCGGGAGATCAGTTGCCGTAGCAATACCCATAACAACCGCCTGGATTTGTGTTCGGCGGTGGTTGGACCTGATTGGTCTGGTTCGACTGCGACTTGTTCTTGGCGATGGCGTTGCCACCATCGAAGATCGAAAAGTATCCGAGCGGATCCGTGCCCGGCGGCTTCGCCGGGTCGGTGACGATCGTCTTGCCGAAGCCGAGCCGCGCAGCCATCTGGTCAGTCGGCAGATCGCTGATACCGCCGGTCTGCCCCGGCCCGCTGGTCAGCGCGGCCATGATCTTCTGCAACAGGAAGTCGGGGATCGGGAACGGCTCCGGAATGGGATCGTTCGGACCGGACACCCAGGTCATGTAACCAGGCCGGACAATCACCGAGCCAACATTGTTCTTGATGATGACCGAACCGACATGGCCGATGACGATCTCGCCCTTCGCCTGCGACAGTTTAGGATCGGAGCCTGTGAAACCCGGCGGGATCGGATAAACAACCGTAGCGACGCCGCCGCGAATACCAAGCGTCGCAACCGGGGTCTTCACCGTGACGCCCGCGGTGTGGCTGATCTGCCCGCCGACAAAGCGCATCACGCCTTTGGAGACGGTCGCCACCATCTTGCCGGTCCCGGCAGCCGGATCGTAGACGTACTCGTCGATCACGATATTGCTGTTGCGGCCGACATTCAGCGTCGAGGTGTCGGGGAACATGATCTGCGTCGACCCTTGCGCCGACGTCTGCACCCTCTCCTTGTAGATCACATTGGTGCCGATGGTGAGCGTGCGCGTGCCCGCGCCCGGCGGCGTCCCGGTCGCGTCAAGATTGACGGCACCGACCCGCCCGGAGTTTTGAGCCTCGGCAGCGGGAATAAGTGCAGTCGTGGAGAGCAGCACCGTCAGAAACGACGTAAAATATGTCTCTTTGGAAAATAACATCTGCTGCTCCCTCAGAAACGGGCGGTCGGGCCGAACATCACGGAGAAATTCTCCAGGCGATAGTTCGGCAGCGAGGAATTGGTCTTATCGTACTGGACCGCAGCCGAAATGCCGAAATTCTTAGTCACGGGCGCGTTAAACAGCGCGCCCACCGACCACTGGTTATCGTTGCGTGCAATCAGCGGATCGATAAACGGATTTGGCGCGTCGAAACGGGTTTCGATCCACCGGACGAACGGCGCCACACTCCAGTTGCGTGACATCCAGACGAACGGCGGCCCGAACTCGAGCGTCAAGGCGGCTTCCATTGCCCACTGGTCAAAAGACTGGAACGCGAATGCCGAGTCGCCCCGCCGATAAAGCCCGCGCGCATCAAGCTTGATCTGCTGTGCGATGTTCCAGCTCGCCGCAAGGCTGGTTGTGTACCAATCGCCGGAGTTGAAGCCCGCGACAGGATCGGTTGTCCTGAAATCTGAGCGACGCCATTCGAAATCGGGACCGAAGGTGAATTTGTCGTTCACCGGAACCTTCACGCCGACGCCGACGCCTACCGTCGAAAAGTACGACGAGCCGCCGACCCAGGTGTTTCCGCCGACCACATAGGGCTTGATGGTGACGCCTGGCAGAAGCTCCGGTGCCAGCGCAAGCCGAGGACCGAAGCTGACATCGACGAAGCCGACGTTGAGGTCCTTCAGGCGCGATTGCTCGGTGAGATATCCAACCGCGCGCGTTTCGATAATGTCGCCACGCTGGTTCTGCAAATCATAATCGTGGCTGAGGCCGACGAGCCCGAACCAGTTGATGTCGCTCTTCTGCCGCGCGGTCGGCAGCAACGCTAGATCCTGACCTCCGAGACGCAGCACGCCGCCGCCCGGCGCGAAGCTCGCATTGCTCTGCGAGCGGATGCCTGTCTGCGCGAAACCGGAGAACCGGCTTGGCTGAAGCTGCTTCTCGGTATCCGGAAGATAGGTTTCGATGCGCTCCTTGGTGATGGCATCGATATCCGGACTCGCGAGAGCTTCCTTGAAATAGCGCTTCGCCATTTCATAAGAGCCGAGCCGGAAATACAGCGCGCCGAGTTCATATTTCACGCGCGTCAGCTTGGGATTGTAGAACAGCAGCCGCTCAAGCGCACCGATCGCGGCTTCGTAGTCCCCCCGCGCAGTCGCAACCTTGACGTAAGCGAATGTCACTTCGTGGTTCGCGGGACTCCGCACCATCTGCTGAAACAGTTGCTGCTGCTCTGCCGCATCCTGGGCCCGCGCGCTGTTCACATCAGCAAACACAACAAGTGCGCAAACAGCCCAGATGCTACGGGCCGACACAGCCTGCGTCCGTGACCCAGCCAAGAGGGGCAATACTCGAAACCACATATCAAAAATTCCCGTCGCCAATGACTCCGGTAGAACCATAAAAGCGGCATTTAATCAACGCTGTACCACCCGTATCGCGTGGCCGAATTGATACAGCTGGAAGAAAAGCAGGGCCGCGGAACGCGACTATGTCTGCCTCTGGCTTAGGCATTGGTACATGTGCGCGACCCATCGGTTCAATTCGCGGAAGGAAATTTTTGCCGGAAAATCAGCGCCTACGCCGTACTTCTGGATTTGACCATCAAGGAATGAGCCCTCAGGTGGAGCAAGATCATGCGGTATCCCGGCACGGCGCCACACTTCGTCATGAAGGTGCAGGAAATGAAAATCCTTGCACAATCGACTCAATCTCTCGGCGCTGTCCGGATCGAACAAGTCCGGCACATCGAACCATGAGACGGGACCGAGAGGCGCCCGATTCTGAATTTTACCGCCCAGCTTGTGCCGCTCGACGAGCGATGTGAGCAAAGCAGACCCGGATTTTTCCCAGCCGTCCAGCGAACCGGAAAGACTTTCAACTTCCGCCAGCGCTTCCGTCAGCAACCCGTGCCCTGCTGGAAATTTCAGAACGCCGGTCGGCACGCGGCCGAACACATCCAAACCGGCGAAGAAAACATTGCCCGGCGGAAGATCAGGCTTCAGCAACAGGACATCGGGATCGATCCACCATCCACCCAGTTTCTGAAGCAATGCATAGCGGAACAGATTTGCGTGAATCGCGAAAGCGCCCTCTTCACCCAACGGCCTAAGGACAACCTCTCGTGGCAGGATTTCGGCTGCATCCTCAACAGATATCCAGTCCGGGACGTTCAAGTCGCGATTGTAGGAAAATACCTCGACGCGATGTCCGCTGGCCGCGAAGCTCTTCAAGCACATCAGCTGATAGGGACCGATCGTCTCACCGTGCCAGAATGTTTTCAGCGTTTGAGGCTCGCCGGCGAGTAGATGATCTCCTTGCGGCGAAGTCTCGGCATTGCCGAAAGACCGCACGCCGGGCCGCCAGCCGCTGATCTGGATTGATCGGGCCAGATGATCCAATGCATCGTACGGCACACTCTGGGTGGAGAGCTTCTGCTTGAGCTCCTTCATTACCCAGAATTCGCGAAACCATCCTTCAACGGCCTCAAAGGAGAGACGCGCTCCCTGCGGAACATCGATTCCAAAACGCTTGAACAGTGTATCCAGAAAGCTGCCTTCAGGCGGCCCGAGGTTTTTTGGAATACGCAGCGCGCGCCACAGATCATTCCAGAGATGGACGAAATCGCTTGAGGCCAGCCGCTCAAAAACTGCCTCACATTGTCTAGGATCGAAGAACATCAGAACTTCGTTGGGATGAATCTCGTAAGCGCTGACTTTCGGGCGAACCAAATGGTCGATCGCATACTCGGACGAGAGACGCGTGATGAGTTTCGGTCCGACGATACCGTGATCGGCTCCCGGTGCGGCGGTCCCTGCTGCCGGCAGAAGCCTCATCGCCTCTTCGATGGCAGCCGTCATGATCGGCGACTGCGCGGGGAATTTCATGACGGCGGCATTGGCGACGCCGTCTTCCTGGTAAGCGAGATAGATCTTGTCGTCCGGCAGCTGCGAAGCCATCACGACAATGTCGAGATCCATATACCAGCCGCCGAATTTCTGGATGGCGAGGTATCTGAACAGATCGGAATGCAGCGCGAGCGAAAGATCGCCGTCATTATGATGAAATTGGTAGAGCGGGCCGGACAGAACCTCACGCGCATCAACAAGTTCAACACCTTCGGGCACGGTCAGGCTTCTATTGTAGGTGTACAACAATACACGCGCGCCTGACGCGACCGCGCTCCGCAGCGACAGCTCTTCGTAGTAGCTGGGATTTGGTCCTGTCCAAAAAGTCCGCACTTCCTGGCGGGGCTTCATAAAAGACGGCTGCATGCGATGTTCGATTGCCTTTTGATATTCAATCATTATAGCCAGTATTCCGATCTGCGTTGTCAAACGCAAAGTGGAAAGTAAACTCGCCATGAAGACGGTTCTGTTTGCCTGGGAGAACGGCGGCGGGTTTGGCCATATCGCAAATCTGGGACGCTTTGCTGCGCTGCTGAGGCACCACGAGATACGCCCGGTTTTTGTGCTGAAGCATCCGGAAACCGCGCGTCTGCTGGAGACCGACGCAGAGGTACTTCAGGCTCCGCCGTGGCCGGTGACTGCTTCTGACGAAAATTCCTTTCGCTCGACAGCGACGATGCACGACCAACTGGCATCAGCGGGTCTGGCCGATGAGCATGGCTTGCGATCGTTGCTGCAAGCGTGGGACCACATTTTCAAAACCATTGCTCCGGACCTTGTCGTCGCGGACTCTGCGCCCGCGGCAAGCATGATGTCGCATAGACGGATTCCGTTGATCGTGGTCGGAAACGGATACACCGCCCCTCCCGGCGAAATGAAACGCTTTCCGCCGCTTCATCGTGTTCATCCTCCACGCTGGAGCGAAGACGAAACGCTGGGAACGGTCAATCGCGTGCTGCAATCTCTGGGCCGGCCTCCCCTTGAACGGCTGCCGCAAATATTTTCCGGCGATGCGCAGATCATTCTCACCTTTTCGATGCTCGATCCCTATGATTTGCAGAGATCTGGCCCGCTCGCTGGCCCCATCTTCGACACTCCGCCGCTCGAAGGCCGGAAAGATGCGGACCACATCTTCGTCTACCTGTCGCGAGGCGTGTTATCCAAACTTCCTTTCGACATCGTTCCGGCATTGCTCCCTCATGCCAGCCGTCTCATTGTTTCAGCTCCAGGCATGGCGAGCGGGCAGTCCGACGACCTGTTGCGTCGCGGAGCGCAGGTCTATGCACAACATTTGCCATTGAGCGAGACGTTGGCATCGACACGGCTCGTCATTCATTTCGGCGGAGGCGGACTGGCAGCTCACGCAATTGCCGCGGGTATCCCTCAACTCGTCGTGGCAACTCACATCGAGCAGCTTCTGAACGGGCTCCAGCTCGAAAAGGCACGCCTCGGAAAGGTCATTGATAGTTTCCAGCCACAGGCCGACATCTCCAAGTCGCTGGATGCGATCCTCGCTGACGATGGCATGCGACAACATGCGGCGCGGGTCGGTCATACGCATCGCGAAATGCTGACGAACATGAAGCCGCTTGAAACATTCGAAGCCGCCGCCCTGAAACTTCTCGGCAAATAGCCGAGTGCCTTCAGCAAGCGTGCATGCCAGCCCCTATTTTTCGCTCCGGGGACGCCACTTGCCTGCGGCTGGGATTACCGGCATAAAGTTAATCGACCAATTAACAAAAGCCAACGATCAGGGAGAGACTGCAGATGGCTGCACCTTCGCGCGCCTTACCGGTGCCTACGCCGGAAACCAAACACTTCTGGGAAGGAACCCAGGCGAATGAGCTGCGTCTGCAACGCTGCGACGACTGCTCGAACGTCTATTTCCCGCCCCGTCCGTTCTGTCCGTCATGCGCCTCGCGCAAGGTCAGCGCGTTCAAGGCCAGCGGCAAGGGCAAGCTTTACAGCTACGTGATCAACCACCGTCCCGCCGCCCCGGGATTCACGCCGCCTTACGCCATCGCGGTTGTCGAACTCGATGAAGGTCCGCGGATGATGAGCAATATTCTCGATTGTCCGCAGACGCCTGAAGCTCTCGTGCTCGACATGAAGCTTGAAGTCGCGTTCGAGATAGTCAGCGACAAGATCACCCTTCCCCAGTTTCGTCCGGCGAAGGGCTAAACATCATGCGAAGAAATCAGGTTGCCGTCGTCGGCGCGGCAGAAACCACCAAGCTCGGCGTCATTCCCGACGTATCTCAAATCCAACTGCACGCCGACGCCGCGCTGAACGCACTGGCGGATGCGGGACTAAAGCTGTCGGACATCGACGGTATCGCCACCGCTGTCGAGACGCCGCAACAGCTCGCCCATTACCTCGGCATCACGCCGACCTGGGTCGACGGCACGTCGGTCGGCGGCTGCTCGTTCATGCTTCATGTTCGCCACGCGGCCGCAGCGATTGAAGCCGGTTTGTGCAAGACCGTCCTCATCACCCATGCCGAAAGCGGCAAGTCGATGATCGGCAAGCTGCCGCGCTCGATTCCCGCAGACAGCCTACAGGGCCAATTCGAAGCGCCGTTCGGCATCTATGGCCCGCCGAGCATGTTCCCGATTCCCGTGCTGCGCTACATGAAAACCTACGGCATCACCCACGAGCAAATCGCGATGGTGTCGGTGGTTCAGCGCGAATGGGCCGCGAAGAACCCGCGCGCCATGATGAAGGACCCGATCACCGTCGAGGACGTGCTCAACTCGCGGATGATCGCCTATCCGTTCCGCATTCTTCAGTGCTGCCTCGTCACCGACGGCGGCGGTGCGCTGATCCTGACCAGTGCCGACCGCGCCAAGGACTTCCCGCAAAAGCCGGTTTATATCTTGGGCACCGGCGAGAGCGTCGAAACGCCGATGGTCAGCCAGATGGAAACCTTCAACTCGTCACGCGCGTTCAAGGTTGCGGGACCGACGGCGTTCCGCGAAGCAGGCATTGCACACAAGGACGTCGATCACCTGATGATCTACGACGCCTTTGCACATCTGCCGCTGTTCGGTCTCGGCGATCTCGGCTTCATGCCGCATGAAGAAACCGGCAAGTTCATCGCCGACCGCAACACTGCCATCGGCGGCAAGCTGCCGATGAACACCAACGGCGGCGGTCTCAGCTACATGCATTCGGGCATGTACGGAATGTACGCGCTGCAGGAAAGCGTGCGGCAGATGCGCGGCATCGCGCCGGCACAGGTGCCGGGCGCGAAGATCTCAGTCTGCCACGGCGTCGGCGGCATGTTCGCCGCCAGCGGCACTATCATTTTCACCAACGAACGCTGACAGCGAAAACAGGAGCTAAAGTCATGTCACAGAAGAAATCGCTGGACGGCAAGGTCATCATCGTCACCGGCGCGGGCCGCGGCATCGGCCGCGAGATCGCGCTGCTCGCCGCCGCAGAAGGCGCCAAGGTCGTGGTCAATGATCCCGGCGTTGCCGCCGACGGATCGGGCACCAATGCGGCGCCCGCCGAAGAGGTCGTCGAGGAAATCAAGAAGCGCGGCGGCACCGCCGTTGCGAATTTCGAGACGGTTGCCGAAGCAATCCCTGCCAGCAAGATCATCAAGCAGGCTATCGACACCTACGGCAAGCTGGATGGCGTCGTGAACAACGCCGGCATCCTGCGCGATGCAATCTTCCATCGCATGAGCGTCGAAGCGTTCGAGTCCGTCATCAAGGTTCACCTGATGGGCTCGTTCTACACCTCGCACGCCGCTGCCCGCATTTTCCGCGAGCAGGAAAGCGGCGCATTTGTCCACTTTACCTCGACCTCGGGCCTGATCGGAAATTTCGGCCAAGCAAACTACGCCGCCGCCAAGCTCGGCATCGTCGGCCTGTCGAAGTCCATCGCACTCGACATGGAACGCTTCAACGTGCGCTCGAACTGCGTGTCGCCGTTCGCATGGAGCCGCCTGATCGGCACCATTCCGACCGAGACCGAGGAAGAGAAGGCCCGCGTCGCGCGCATGCAGCAGATGGGGCCGGAGAAGATCGCGCCGCTGTCCACGTTCCTGCTCGGCGACGCCGCTAAGGACGTCACCGGACAGATCTTCGCGGTCCGCATGAACGAGATCTTCCTGATGGGCCAGTCGCGTCCATTGCGGTCGATCCACCGCGCCGAAGGCTGGACGCCCCAGACCATTGCAGAGCATGGCATGCCCGCACTCAAGTCGTCGTTCTACAAGCTCGACCGTTCCGCGGATATTTTCAGCTGGGATGCGATTTAGCGCGCTCCAAAACGATCAAAGGACTCGCCTGCAATCCGGTCTTGTGCGGGCAGACCTTCCGTTCGCCGATACGCTTAAAATCGTGCTTGTTGTATGCACTGAACTAATACAAATTTGGAAACACAAAAAGACGCAGCACGCTCAACAAGGCAGCTGAATGATCGCTTGGCAACTGATGCGGATCTGTCTCGGGCATTTTTCCCGGATCGCTCTGGGTTGGGTTTTGGTCGCATTCGCGTCGCCTGTCGCCGCTCAGCAAGGCGCGCCGTCCGAAACGCTATTTCGCAACGTGCGGGTGCTCGACGTCCTGAAGGGCGAGTTGGGCCCGGCCACCGACGTGCTCGTGCGCGGCAACCGGGTCGCAGCCATCGGCGCGTCCGGCAAGGCAGCGGCAGGCGCGACGGTTATCGACGGTCAGGGACGTACCCTGATGCCCGGCTTGATCGATGTTCATGTCCACATCAGCTTCGGAAGTCTGCTGTTTCCGCAGCTCAATGATCCCAAGACCTCGCCCGAGAAACTTGGCACCGCGATGTCGAACTCAGCGGAGCAGATGCTGTTGCGCGGTTTCACCGCCGTTCGCGACATGGGCGGTCCGATCTTTCCGCTGAAGCGCGCCATAGATGCCGGCAAGACCCTTGGCCCACGCATCTGGCCGTCGGGGGCGGTGGTTTCGCAGACGTCCGGCCACGGCGATTTCCGTGCGCCCAGCGAACGGTCGCGGCGCTTCTTCGGCAAGCCATCGCGCGCGGAGGAATACGGCGCAACCTTCATCGCCGATGGCCGCGACGAGGTCCTGACCGCAACGCGCGAGAATCTGCGGATGGGCGCGAGCCAGATCAAGTTGATGGCGGGTGGCGGCACATCATCCGCCTACGATCCCATCGACGTGACGCAATATACATCGGACGAAATGAAAGCCGCCGTCGAGGCCGCCGACGACTGGAACACCTACGTCGCCGTGCATGCCTATACGCCCCGCGCGGTGCGGCGCGCCATCGATGCCGGCGTCAAATGCATCGAGCATGGCCAGTTGCTCGACGAGCCGACCATCGAATTGATGGCCCGACGCGGTATCTGGCTGAGCGCGCAGAATCTTATACCGGACTCGCCCAACATGACTCCGGAGCGGCGCAAGAAGCGCGCAGACATCATCGAAGGCAATGCGCGTCTATGGCCGATGGCGAAAAAACACGGCGTCAAACTTGCGTGGGGTACCGATCTTCTATTCGAGCCGGAACTGAATGCCCAACAGAACGCCCTCATCCTGGCCCTGCGGCAATGGTTTACGCCGGCGGAAGTCCTCAAGATGGTGACCTATGACAACGCGCAACTGCTGGCGTTGAGCGGTCCCCGCACGCCCTACGAAGGCAAACTCGGCATCGTCGAGGAAGGCGCTCTCGCAGACCTAATCCTCGTCAATGGCGATCCGCTCGCGAAACTCGACCTGATCGCCGATCCGGGAAAGAATTTCTCCGTCATCATGAAGGATGGCGTCATCTACAAGGGAGCGCAGCGCTGATTGCGCTGCTCGCCTGTAACCTCGCCTTATCCGAATGATCCATGCCGGCCTTGCCCGCTGGCAAAGCGCGTGGCTCCTTCAAGCGTCTCCCCGGAGGCGATGATGCCAAGACCACCCTGCATCTCGTCGTTGATCGCGTCTTCTTCCTCGAGATCCCATTGACGCAGCGCGGAGCGCTTGTCGTTGCGCAGGCAGCCTTGCGGGAAACGCGCAAGCTCTTGCGCTAGAGCAACAGCATGTGCCCGCGCCTCGCCCTTCGGCACAAGGCGATTGGCGATCCCGATATCGAACGACTCCTTCGCATCGACCGGACGTCCTGTGAGGATCAGATCCATCGCGCGCGAATGCCCGATCAGCCGCGGCAGCCGGATGGTGCCGAGATCAATCAGCGGCACACCGAAGCGGCGGCAGAAAATGCCGAAGGTCGCACCCTCTCCCACCACGCGCATATCCGCCCACAACGCCAGTTCCATTCCGCCGGCAACGGCATGGCCTTCGACCGCCGCGATCACCGGCTTGCTGAGACGCAAACGGCTCGGGCCCATCGGTGCGATGGTGTCGTGACCACCGAGCTCGCGCTTCTTCTCGCGATCACCCAGCGCGACGGCTTTCAGATCGGCGCCGGCGCAGAACGCGCCGCCGGTGCCGGTGAACACCGCAACTGAAGAATTCGGATCGGCATCGAATGCGCGGAAGGCATCGAACAGGCGGCGCGCCGTCGCGCCATCGACGGCATTCTTGCGCTCGGGCCGGTTGATGGAAACGATGGTGACGGGTCCCTCGCGCTCGACAAGAATCGTGTCGGTGTCGGTCATCATTCCCTCCGTTGTTTTTGATTATTAGCCGCTGTTGCGCAGCCCTGCCGAAATTCCGTTGATGGTGAGCTGAATGCCGCGCAGCACCTGCTCGTCCGTGCTTTGCGCCCGATGTGCCTGGAGCAGTTCAACCTGCACGTGGTTGAGCGGATCGAGATATGGAAAGCGGTTGCGGATCGAGCGTTCGAGCAGAGGATTTCCCTGCAACAGCCGGTCGTGCCCCATGATCGTCAGCAAGGTCTCGATGGAATCATGCCACTCGGCACGAATGCGGCCGAAAATAGTGCTGCGCAACTTCTCATCCGGGACGAGATCCGCATAGCGCGACGCGATTGCGATGCTGCTCTTTGAAAGCACCATGTCCATGTTCGACAGCAGTGTCTGGAAAAACGGCCACTCGCGATACAGTTCCTGCAGGAACGCGATTCCTTTGTCGGGATTCTGCTTGACCCAGGCATCAACCGCGCTGCCGAAACCATACCAGCCCGGCAGCATCAGCCGGCATTGCGCCCAACTGAACACCCATGGGATCGCGCGCAGGTCTTCGATCTTGCGCGTCTTGGTGCGCGAGGCCGGGCGGCTGCCGATGTTCAGCGTCGAGATTTCCGAAATGACGGTAGACGCCCAGAAATAGTCCTCGAAGCCTTCGGTTTCATAAACCAGGTTGCGGTAGGCCGCATAAGCAAGATTCGAGAGCTCCTCCATCGCGGCGATGTACTCGTCGCGCGGCGCGGAGTGCTTCGGTTGCAACAGGCTTGCTTCCAGCGTCGCGGCCGCGAGAATTTCAAGATTGTGACGGCCGACGTCGGCGTTGGAATACTTGCTGGAAATGATTTCGCCCTGCTCGGTGATACGGATCTGCCCATTCACCGCTCCGCCCGGTTGCGCCAGAATCGCATCGTAGCTTGGCCCGCCGCCGCGGCCGACCGAACCGCCGCGCCCATGGAACAGACGAAGCCGTACGCCATGGCGCTCGAATACCTCAACGAGACTGATCTCGGCCTTGTAAAGTTCCCAGCCCGAGGTGACAAAGCCGCCGTCCTTGTTGCTGTCCGAATAGCCGAGCATGACTTCCTGAATGCCGCCGCGGCTGTCGACGAGACGGCGATACTCGGGCAGCGCGAACAGGCTGTCCATGATTTGCGCGCATTGCCGCAGATCGTCGATAGTCTCGAACAGCGGCACGATGTTCAGGCGGCTGGTGCCGTCCGGCGCCACCAAACCCGCTTCTTTCAGTAGTACTGCGACCTCGAGCAGGTCGGATGCGCCCTCGGTCATCGAGATGATGCACTGGGGAATGACCGCACCGCCGAACACCGCATGCGCTTCAGCGGCCGCGCGCAGCACAGCGAGTTCCTTGATCGTCTCTTCGCCATAGGCAACAAACGGCGACGCCAGTGGACGCGCGGTGTTCAGCTCGCGCGACAGCAACGCGATCCGCGAGTCTTCCGGCAATTCTCGATAGTTCGTGCCGGGTGCCGCCGCCTCAAAGAGTTCCGCAATGGTGCGCTCGTGCACCGCGGAGTTTTGCCGCATGTCGAGCGCGGCAAGATGGAAACCGAAGCAATCCACTGCGCGGCGCAGATGCCGCAGCCTTCCGCGTGCAATCACCAGCGAGTTGTTGGCGACCAGCGAGGCGTGCAGCACGTCAAGGTCGCGGGCCAGTTCCGCCGGTCCCGCATAAGCCTCGGCATGACCGACCGGAGGCCGGCTGGTTTCGATCTTGAGCTTCAGCGCAGTCGCGGCAAGGCGCGCGTAGATGCCGGACACAGCCAGGCGATAAGGCTCGCCGCTCCGGTGGGGTGACGGGTCAGGCGATTGCTGCGCCAACGCGCGCAACTCAGGCGATACATCCGCGAGATGGGTGGCCAGCGACAGCTCGCCGCCGAGCTCATGCAGTTCGGCGAGATAGAAGCGAAGCACGCGCGTGCTCTGCATCTGCAATGTTCCACGCATCACGTCAGCGGTGACAAAGGGATTGCCGTCGCGGTCCCCGCCGATCCAGCTTCCCATCTTGAGGAACGTCGCAAGCCCTGGCGCATCCTGCGCATCGGCGGCGCTGCCGCCCTCTTCGGCCAGCCGGTCTTCCAGCGAGCAATGCAGCCGCGGCACTTCGCGCAGGAATGTATAGTCATAGAACGACAGGCCGTTGGCGACCTCGTCCAGCACAGTCAGCTTGGTCCGGCGTAGCAGGTTGGTCTGCCACAGCGTCACTACGGCGCGGCGCAATTGCTCGTCGCTCGCCGCGATTTCATCGACCGTCATCTGGGTCCGCTCACGCGTATTGAGCACGGAAGCGATTTCCATTTCGCGGTCGATCGTGCTCTTGCGGCGGACTTCGGTGGGATGTGCGGTCAGAACCGGGCTAGCCAGCGCCTTGGCAAGGAACGTCCGCAGCGCGTCGGCATCGATCCCGGCCTCCTTTGCGCGCGCCAACGCACGCGACAGCGTGCCGGGGCGCGAGGCCGTTCCCGCCATGTCCTGCGCACGCCGCTGGCGGATGTTGTTCTGGTCTTCGGCGATATTGGCCAGATGCGAAAAATAGCTGAACGCGCGCACGATGCGAACGGTTTCGGCAATCGACATGCCGTCCAGAATGGTTTCCAGTTCAAGCCGCGCCGGCTTGTCGTCATCGCGATGGAAGCGGATCGAGGTCTGCCGGATACGTTCGACCAGATCGAAGACGTCGGCCCCCTCCTGGTCGCGCACGGTATCGCCGAGAATGCGCCCAAGCCGCCGGATGTCGGCGCGCAGCAGCGCATCATCGTCGGATAACGGACTATCGCCGTCCCGAAGCCGGGTGTCACGCGTTCTGGACGAAGATGTCTCCGACATGGATGATCCGTTTGCGCGAAAAAAACCGGTGTTCCTCCAGTCGCAATTTTTGCACAACGGCGCAAGCACCGGAATACTCATCCCCGGCGCATTTTGCTCAACCGCTTCGGCGGCCGGCTTGTGATGCCGCATGCTTCCCGCAAGAAACGGCAACCGTTCCGCCTGAAAACGCGCTAAATCTTGCGTCCGGCGCGCTCCCAATACGGATCGCGCAGCCGCCGCTTGAAGATCTTGCCGGAATCCTCGCGCGGAAGATTCTGCTGGACTTCAATATGCTTGGGCACCTTGTAGCCCGCCAGCGAGAGCTTCAGCTGTTCACGGATCGCGGCAACGTCAAGTTTGGCTTCCGGTTGGGGCTCGACCACCGCCATCAGCGCCTCGCCGAACTCCTCGTCGGGAATTCCGAACACGGCGCAGTCGTGCACGCCGGGAAGTCCATGCAGCACAGCCTCGATCTCGGCCGGATAGATGTTGACGCCACCGGAGATCACCATGTCGCGCTTGCGGTCACAGATAAAGACGTAGCCATCCGCATCGATGTAGCCGACATCGCCGCTGGTGATGAAACCGTCCCGTTCGATTTCAGAGCGTTTCTCGGGCCGGTTGTGATAGGTGAAATCGGGATTTCCGGCGATGCGCGAATAGATTTCACCGATCTCCCCCTGCGGCAAAATCCGACCGTCGTCGCCGATGAACCGCAGTTCGGCGCCGGGGGAAATCTTCCCCACCGTGCCGGGCTTCTTCAGCGCATCCTCGGAGTTGGCGAACGTCACCGCGCCGGATTCCGTGCTGCCGTAGAATTCGTAAATTACCGGGCCGAACCACTCGATCATGGCGCGTTTGACGTCGGCCGGACATGGCGCTGCGGCATGGATGATATGGCGCAGGGAAGAAACGTCGTAGGACTTACGAACATGCTCGGGCAGCTTCAGGAGCCGGGTGAACATCGTCGGCACCATGAAGACGTTGTCGATCTTCTGCTGATCGATGATCCGCAGGAACTCCTCGGCGTCGAAGCGCGGCATGATGACCAGCAGATCGCCGAGCCGTCCGGCGCGCAGGCCGAACGCATTGGGCGCGGAGTGATACAGCGGCCCCGGCAGAAGCGCACGCACGCCGGGCTTCAGTCCATAGATCAGCGCGCGCATCGCTTCCATCGACGCGCTTTGCTCCGGCGTGGGCGCATAGCGCTTGACGCCCTTGGGGTGCCCGGTAGTGCCGGACGTGTAGATCATATTCTGCGGCTGCGGCAGCGCGGGACCGTCATATGGCGTTTGCTTGGCAAGCCATGTGTCGAAATCGATGGTGCCACGCGCAGCCAGGCAAAGCGCAGGATCGATCCGGTTGCTTGCGGCGATTTCCGGCGGAGGCGGCAGGCTGAGCATGGTGACACCGGCGGGAACGACGCCATCGAGCCCGTGCAGCAGATCGGCGTGGCCGATCAGCACACGCGCGCCGGAATCGCCCATGACATAGGCAACTTCATCGCCCTTGAAATGCCAGTTAATCGGAACCGCATAGGCCCCGAGCGACATGACAGCATATGCCGACTCGAGAAACGCAATGTCATTGCGCATCAGGATTCCAACGCTGTCGCCTTGCTTGACGCCGAGCGCGGCAAGCCCGCCTGCGATCAGACCCGCCCGCTCGTTGACCTCATCGCGCGTCTTGCGGCGGTCACCGCTGACGATTCCCGTCTCACGTTTAACCGAAGCTGACATCCATTCACCCGTTCAGTTCGAGCCGTCAGCAAATTTCGGCGCGCGTTTTTCGATGTTGGCGCGCACCGCCTCGGTCTGGTTGGGCGTTCCCATGAGTTTCATCTGCTCCACCGATTCCGCCAGCAACGCCGGTCCGGGATTGCTGGTGGACAGGCTGTTCAGCATCCGCTTGATGGCGCGGATGGCGTCCGGGCTCTTGCCGGCAATGTCGCGCGCGGTCTCGAGCGCAACCGAACGAGGATCGTCGCAGATCCGTGTCGCAAGGCCGTAGCTCATGGCCTCCTGCGCGGAGAAAATCCGGCCGGTGAAGGTCAGGTCGCGCAGGATATCGTCGCGGACCAGGCTGGCGAGAATCGGTGTTCCCGCCATATCTGGCACCAGCCCCCATTTGATTTCCATGATCGACATGCGCGCGTCCGGAGCGAGGAAGCGCATGTCGGCGCCGAGGGCGAGCTGGAAGCCGCCGCCGAACGCAACGCCGTGCACGGCAGCGATTACCGGCACCGGCAACTGCCGCCAGCCCCAGACTGCCTGCTGCGAATGATTGGTGAGGCCGTGCGTGCGCTTGGCAAGATCACGCAGATCACTGCTGCCGTCGCCCATCGCGGAAAACCGCCCCATATCGAGACCTGCGCAGAACGCACGGCCTTCGCCGGACAGCACCACTGCGCGCAGCCCCTTTTCGTTCTTGAGCCGAGCTGCCGTGTCGACCAGCGCATTGAACATCGCTGCATCCAGCGCATTCATCTTGTCGGCGCGGACCAGACGAACGTCGGCCACACCCTCCGACATCGAAACCGTAATGCGATCGCTGGTGGCGGACATGGCATTCTCTCCCTGATTGTTTTTGATCTCTTCTCTTTACAGAGTTAGCCCACCCTGTTTTAATTAATCAACTAACTAATCAACAAATTCTATCAGGGCAGGATTGCACATGTTCACAGATCGACTTCTCGCGGGCCGCAAAATCCTGGTAACCGGCGGCGGCACTGGGCTCGGCAAGGCCATGGCCGCGAAGTTTCTCAGCCTTGGCGCGGAAATCCACATCTGCGGCCGCCGCAAAGGCGTCTGCGAGGAGACCGCCGCCGAATTGATGAAACTGCACGGCGGCAAGGTCACGGCCCATGGCGTCGATATTCGCGATTCCGCTGCTGTCGATGCGATGATCGAGGAAGCATTCAAGGACGGCCCCCTCACCGACCTGATCAACAATGCGGCGGGAAATTTCATTTCACGCACGCAGGATCTCTCGCCGCGCGGCTTCGATGCGGTCGCCAACATCGTGATGCACGGCACGTTCTATGTCACCCATGCGGTCGGCAAGCGCTGGATCGCAGGCGGCCATCGCGGCAACGTCGTCTCCATCACCGTGACGTGGGTGCGCAACGGCAGCCCCTACGTGGTCCCCTCGGCCATGAGCAAGTCCGCGATTCATGCCATGACCATGTCGCTCGCCACCGAATGGGGCCGTTACGGCATTCGGCTCAACACCATCGCGCCCGGTGAAATTCCGACGGAAGGCATGAGCAAGCGCATCAAGCCCGGCGACGAAGCCGGCGCGCGCACGATCGCCATGAACCCGATGGGCCGCGTCGGTCACATGAGCGAGTTGGAAAACCTCGCGACGTTCCTGATTTCCGGCGGCTGCGACTGGATCAACGGCGAGACCATCGCGATGGACGGCGCGCAGGCGCTGGCCATGGGTGGCAACTTCTACCAATTGCGCGACTGGAAGGATTCCGACTGGAGCGCAGCACGCGACGCCATCATGGCGCAAAACGAAAAGGACAAGGCGAAGCGCGCTTAAGCGTTCGCCACGTCCGTCCAGATAAAAATCAAACAGGGAGAAACTGAATGCGTTTCACGAAACCGCTATGCGCTGCTGTTGCGGCAGGATTTCTGGTCGCCGCGACCGGAAGCGCCATGGCCCAGAAAAAATACGATACGGGCGCAACCGATACAGAGATCAAGATCGGCAACATCATTCCCTATAGCGGCCCCGCTTCAGCCTATGGCGTCGTCGGCAAGGCGATGGAAGGCTATTTCAAGAAGCTTAATGAAGAAGGCGGCATCAACGGCCGCAAGGTCAACTTCATTTCATATGACGACGCCTACAGCCCGCCGAAAGCGGTCGAGCAGACCCGCAAGCTGGTCGAAAGCGACGAAGTGCTGCTGGTGTTCGGCGCGCTCGGCACGCCGTCAAACTCGGCGATCCAGAAATACATGAACGCCAAGAAGACGCCGCACCTGTTCCTCGCGACCGGCGCGACCAAGTGGAACGATCCAAAGGCGTTTCCGTGGACCATGGGCTGGCTGCCGAGCTACCAGAGCGAAGGCCGCATCTATGCGAAGTATCTCCTGAAGGAGAAACCTGACGCCAAGATCGCCGTGCTCTATCAGAACGACGACTTCGGCAAGGATTACCTGAAGGGGATTCAGGATGGCCTGGGCGCCAAGAAGTCCATGATCGTTGCGGAAGAAAGCTACGAGCTGTCGGAGCCGACCATCGATTCCCACATCGTCAAGCTGAAGTCGCTGAACCCCGACGTTCTCGTGATCTTCACGACACCCAAGTTCGGCGCGCAGACCATCAAAAAGGTCGGCGAACTCGGCTGGAAGCCCACGATGATCATCGCCAACGTCAGCGCATCGACAGCGACCGTGATGAAGCCTGCGGGTTTGGATAACGCGCAGGGTGTTATTTCCGCCTCCTACGCAAAGGATGCATCCGACCCGCAGTGGAACAACGATCCCGGCATGAAGGAATTCAAGGCGTTTCACGCCAAGTATGTACCCGAAGCCAACGTCGCGGACAGTTCCCTTCTCACCGGCTACAACATGGCGCAGACCATGGCCGCAGTGCTGAAGCAGTGCGGCGATGATCTCACCCGCGCCAACGTCATGAAGCAGGCTGCCAACATCAAGGGGCTCCAGCAGGGTGGCTTGCTGCCTGGTATTTTGATCAGCACCAGCGCGACGGACTTCTCGCCCATCGAACAGCTGCAACTGATGCGGTTCAAGGGCGAGCGCTGGGAGCTGTTCGGCGGCGTCCTTGACGGCGAAGCCGGCGGTGAACGCTAAGGCACCATGCACTCTGCGCTGACGTGACTTGAGTTGAGCGAGGCGGATATCTCTCAATTTCGCCTCGCCATTCGAACGCCTCCCGCTATATTGGCCCCAAGAAACCAATAAACGGGAGGCGATTTCGTGGGATCCAGTGAAGAACTCGTGCAGGCGACGGCCTGCGACATTGTCGAGCGGCTGCGCAAAAACGACATTACGCCCCACGATCTGCTCGACGCGCTGGAATCCCGAATTCACAAAGTCGATGGTCAGGTCAACGCCCTGCCCACGCTCTGCTTCGACCGTGCCCGCGCCCATGCCGACCGGCTGATGAAGAAGCCCGTCGGCGAGCGCGGCCTGCTCGCCGGTATGCCGGTGCCAATCAAGGATCTGACAGACGTCGCGGGCGTGCTCACCACACAGGGCTCGCCGATCTTCAAGAACAGCATCGCGACAAAATCCAACATCGTCGTCGAAAATCTCGAGATGAACGGCGCGGTGATCTACGCCAAATCCAACACGCCGGAATTCGGCGCGGGCGCGCAGACCTTCAACGAGGTCTTCGGCGCGACGCTCAATCCGTGGAACCTGTCACGCTCGGCGTCCGGGTCGTCCGGCGGCGCTGCGGCGGCGCTCGCAACCGGCACCGCATGGCTCGCCCACGGCACCGATGTGGGCGGATCGCTCCGCAATCCGGCCAGTTTCTGCGGCGTCGTCGGCATGCGCCCCAGCATCGGCCGCGTCGCCCATTCCCAAGCCGCAAAGATCGACCGTACGCTCAGCGCCGACGGGCCGATGGCCCGCAATGTTGAAGATCTCGCGCTGATGCTGGACGCGATGTCGGGCGAGCATCCCGGAGATCCGCTATCCCTGCCCGTTCTGCCAACATCCTTTCTCGCCGCCGCCCGCTCCGGCAAAAAGCCAAAGCGCATCGCCTATTCCGCCAATCTCGGGATTTCACCGGTCGATCCGGAAGTCGCCGAGATCACGCGCAAGGCCGCGCAACGATTTGCCGAAGCCGGCGTGATCGTCGAGGAAGCCCACCCGGATTTCAGCGAGGCGGTTGCATGCGCGCACGTGCTGCGGGCCTACGACTACGTGCTGACCAAGGGAAAACTCCTCAAGCAGCACCGCGATCAGTTGAAGCCGGAGGTGATCTGGAACATCGAGGAAGGCCTCAAGCTGACGCTGGCCGATATCGAACGTGCCGAGGCGCAGCGCGTCACGCTCACCAATCGCGCCCTCGCCTTCTTCGAGACCTACGATCTGCTGCTGTGCCCGACCACCATTGTCGCGCCGTTCCCGGTCGAACAGCGTTATCTCGCCGAATGCAACGGCGTCAAATTCGACAACTACGTCGGCTGGCTCGCGATGGTGTCGGCGATCACGGTTGCCTGCTGCCCGGCGATGTCGATTCCTTGTGGATTCACGCGCGAAGGCCTTCCGGTCGGACTGCAGATTGTCGCGGCACCCCGCGGCGAGGCCCGCGTGCTGGCGGGCGGGAAACTGCTCGAAACCATTCTCGGACTGGGAGCCCTCACCCCGATCGATCCGCGGCCGGGCACCTGAGCTTGCAATCGGCGACCTTGCATGAAACATATCCCCTCAATCTGTGAGAGAATAGATGGCAGCGCCAAAACCTCCTGCGTTCGACACGCTCAGCCTGCATGCGGGCCAGCATCCCGATCCGGTCACGGGCTCGCGCGCCGTTCCGATCCATCAGACGACGTCCTACGTGTTTCAGGATGCGGACCATGCGGCCGCGTTGTTCAACCTGGAACGCGCCGGACACATCTATACCCGCATTTCCAATCCGACCATTGCGGTGCTGGAAGAACGCCTCGCCGCACTTGAAAACGGCGTCGGCGCGGTCTGCACCGCCAGCGGCATGGCGGCGATGCATCTGGCCATCGTGACGCTTCTCGGCGCGGGCGATCACATCGTAGCCTCCGCTTCGCTGTATGGCGGCACCATCAACCTGCTGACGCACACACTTCCACGCTTCGGCATCACCACGACCTTCGTCAAGCCGCGTGATCTCGACGCCCTCCGCGCCGCGATCAAGCCGAACACCAGGCTCGTGATCGGCGAAACCATCGGCAATCCCGGCCTCGAAGTGCTCGACATCCCGGCGGTTGCGAAAATCGCGCACGACGCCGGTATCCCGCTTCTGATCGACAATACGTTTGCGACGCCCTACCTCGCCCGCCCGATCGAGATGGGCGCAGATATCGTCATGAACTCGATCACCAAATGGATCGGCGGCCACGGCATCGCGATCGGCGGCGTGATCGTCGACGGCGGTCACTTCGACTGGGAGAAATCCGGCAAGTTCCCGACACTGACCACGCCCTATGCCGGCTATCACGGCATCGTCTTCAGCGAAGAATTCGGGCCGCAGGCCTTCATCATGCGCGCCCGCGCCGAGGGTCTGCGCGATTTCGGCGCCTGCATGTCACCCACCAATGCCTTCCAGATCCTGCAAGGCGCGGAGACGCTGCATGTCCGCATGCAACGTCATGTCGAGAACGCCGCTGCCGTGCTGACTTTCCTCACCGCGAACAAAGCCGTCGAGTGGGTGCTGCATCCCTCGCTCGAGAGCC
The DNA here is from genome assembly GCF_001006325.2 of Afipia massiliensis. Classification (NCBI taxonomy): domain Bacteria; kingdom Pseudomonadati; phylum Pseudomonadota; class Alphaproteobacteria; order Hyphomicrobiales; family Nitrobacteraceae; genus Afipia; species Afipia massiliensis. Next base: position 33,405 of record NZ_LBIA02000001.1, read on the forward strand.
ACCCCGACCATGCGCTGGCGAAACAACTGCTGCCGCGCGGCGCGGGTTCGATCATCACCTTCGGCATCAAGGGCGGACGCGACGCTGGACGCAAGTTCATCGAGGCGCTGAAACTCGTCAGCCATGTCGCCAATGTCGGTGACGCCAAGACGCTGGTTATCCATCCCGCCAGCACGACGCATCAGCAGATGAACGCAGAGCAGTTGAAGGTCGCAGGCATCGGCGAAGAACTCATTCGCCTCTCCATCGGCATCGAAGCCGCTGACGACATCATCGGCGACCTCGGCCAGGCGCTTCGCTTTTCGCAGAAAGCTTGAGACATGATTTTGACTGTGGACGGCGCTGAGGTATTCGCAACGACGGGCGGCAAGCCCTTCAATCCGGAACTGCCGCTGGTTGTTTTCCTGCACGGCGCCGGGTTCGATCATTCGATGTGGGCACTGTTCAGCCGGTGGTTTTCCCATCACGGCTACAGCGTGCTGGCACCGGATCTTCCGGGGCATGGGCGCTCCAAGGGACAACCCATTGCGTCCATCGCAGGCATGGCGGACTGGACGATCAAGCTGATCGACGCCGCAGGCGCGAAGAAGGCCGGGCTGGTCGGTCATTCAATGGGTTCGCTGGTCGCGCTGGATGCCGCCGCGCGCTATCCCGACAGGATTTCCGCGCTCTCGCTAATCGGCGTCGGCGGGGCGATGCCGGTGTCCCCTGACCTGCTCAATGCGGCAAAGGACAACAACCACGACGCCATCGACATGGTCTCGATTTGGGGCTTCGGGTTCGCCGCAGGTCTCGGCGGCTCGCAGGCGCCCGGCCTGTGGATGATGGGTGGCGGCCAGCGCGTACTCGAACTTGGCAAACCGGGCGCGCTCCATAACGATCTCGCCGCCTGCAACGACTACAAGGACGCGCTCGCTGCTGCGGCGAAGGTCACCGCACCAACCACACTCATTCTCGGCGAACGGGACATGATGACGCCGCTCAAATCGGGCAGGCAACTCGCGGCCGCGATTTCCGGCTCGACGCCGGTGGTGCTGCCGGGCGCAGGCCACATGCTGACAGCGGAACGGCCGGACGATGTGCTGAAGGCACTGATCGCTTCACATGCCTAGGTAGATCCGCCGGACCTCCGGATTGGATCTGATGTCGGCAGCCGGGCCGCTCATCACCACCTTGCCGGTCTGCAGCACATACGCACGGTCGGAAATCTCGAGGCTTTCCGACAGACGCTGTTCGACCAACAGAACGGTCACGCCATTGGCGCGGATCTGCTGAACCGCCCGAAAAATCTCATCGACCAGCTTCGGCATGATGCCCTGCGACGGCTCGTCCAGCATCAACAGGCGCGGCCGTGTCATCAGGGCGCGGGCAATCGCCAGCATCTGCTGCTCGCCGCCGGACAGCGTGGCCGCGCGTTGCGATAGGCGCTCTTCGAGTCGCGGAAACAGCTTGAACACGAATTCAAGCGGGCTGTCGCGATCCGGGCTGCCGCGATGCAGGTAACTGCCGAGCCGCAGATTGTCCGCAACACTGAGGCGCGGGAACAACCGCTTGTTCTCCGGTACAAAGGCCAGTCCACGCGCGGTGATGAGGTGCGCCGGAATGTTGTCGATCCGGTCGCCGACAAAACTGACCGTTCCCGATTTCGGCTTTTCCATCCCGGCGATGGATTTCAGCAATGTGGATTTGCCCGCGCCGTTTGCCCCGGCGACGGTGACGATCTCGCCGGAATCGACGTTGATCGAAATATCGGAGATCGCGATCAGGCCGCGATAGGCCGTGGTGAGGTTCGCTACTTCAAGCAACACGGTGGCGATCCCCCAGATAGGCGGCGATCACCTTCTCGTCGCGCACCACTTCTTTGGGCAGGCCCTCCGCAAGCACCTTGCCGAGATGCAGCACCACGGCGCGGTCCACTAACGGCATGACGACTTCCATCACATGTTCGACCATGACGACGGTGACGCCGGTCTCCCTCACCTTTCGGATCAGATCGACACCCGCCGCTGCTTCGCTCGGTGTCAGCCCGGTCAGCACTTCATCGAGCAGCAGCAGCTTCGGTTCGGTCGCTAAAGCACGCGCCACTTCGAGGCGGCGCTTCTGCGGCGGCGTCAGGTCCGCTGCAGACGCATCGGCATGGGCCGCAAGGCCGACATAGTCGAGAACATCGAGCGCCTTGGCGCGGGCCTGCAGAACACCGGGATAGCGCACGAACGCCCCGACCGTGACATTCTCGACCACGGACATGGAATCGAACGAGCGAGGCACCTGATAGGTCCGGGCAATGCCGAGACCGCAGCGATCGGCAGCAGGGAACGGCGTAATATCCCGGCCATCAAATTCGATAACACCGAACGACACCGGAAACGAACCGGCGATCAGATTGAACAGCGTCGATTTGCCCGCACCATTGGGGCCAATGAGCCCGAGAATTTCGCCGCGCTTGACGTCGAGATCGATGGAATCATTCGCGACCAGCCCATCGAAACGACGCGTCACACTGCGGCAGCTGACAAGCGGATTGTCGATCATGCCGTCGCCTCGCGCTTCACTGCCGGCTTGATCATGCTGAGAATGCCCTCAGGCCGCGTCAGCGATACGATCATGATAAGGCCGCCGTAAATTACGAGATCGAGCCCCGAACCGGCGCCGCCGAGATACGAGCGCGTCAGCTCGGCCAGCGGAATCAGGATCAATGCGCCGATGGCCGGCCCCCACAGCGAGCCGACGCCGCCCAGCACTGCAGGCAGCGCCATCAGCAGCGAGAAACGGAAATGCATCACGCTGTCCGGATCGATGTAGGACACGAACGCCGCGTAGAACCCGCCACCGACCGCCGTAAAGAATGCCGAGATCGCGGCCGCCGCCATCTTGGAATGGAAGATCGTGACGCCGAGGCTCTCGGCCGCATCGGCGCTGTCCTTCACCGCGCGCCACCAATAGCCCCACTTCGATTCAACAATGGAGAACGTGACCAGCCAGGTGACGGCGAAAAGGCCCAGCGCGAAGTAGAAATACGGCGCCTTGTCGCGCGCGAATTGCAGCGTCCACCACGAGTCCGGCGTGAACGGCCACTGGATGCCGAGCGCGGCGCCCGCATAGTCCCAGTTGTGGAACAGCAGCAAGCCAATTTCGGCGATGACGATGGTCGCGATCGAGAAATAGTGTCCCTTGAGCCGGAAGCACGGGTAGCCGAGCGCCAGCGCGATCAGCGCGGCGATAATCCCGCCCGCGAGAAGCCCACCCCACGGCGTGATGCCGAACTTCACGTAGAGAATACTGGTCGCATATGCGCCTATCCCGAAATACAGCGCATGCCCCAGCGAGACCTGCCCGCAATAGCCGCCGAGCAAATTCCAGCTCTGAGAAAGTGCCGCGAACAGCAATGTCAGGATCAGGACGTTCATCATGTAAACGTCGGTCACCAGCCGCGGCACCAACGCGATCAACGCAAATACGACAAACGCGGTAATGAGCTGACGCCGCCGGCTGGCGACGAACGCGGACATCGATGAGGCTGCGGCAGAACTCTGGGTCATCACAGCCTCCCGAACAGGCCGCTCGGCCTGACGAACAACACCAGAAGATAAAGCGAATACACGCCGACGGATTTCAGCGACGCCGGCAGAATCAGTGTGGTCAGCGCCTCCACCAGCCCGACGATCACGCCCGCAACCAGCGCGCCGAAAATACTGCCGAAGCCGCCAAGCGCGACGGTGACGTAAGCGATCAGCGCGAAGGTTCCGCCGACCTGCGGATGAATGTAATAGAAAATCGCCAGCACCGCGCCCGCGATTCCCACCAGCGCGGCGCCAAGTCCCCAGCCGAGCGCAAACACACGGTTGCGGTCGATGCCGACCAGCGCCACCGCGCCCTGATCCTCGCGCGTCGCCTCGAGCGCCTTGCCGAAATCCGTGCGCGTGATCAGCCAGTAGAGCCCGGCGAACACCGCCAATGAGACCGCTCCGCCGAAAATCTGCGGCCACGGCAGAAACACGCCGCCCAGGTTGAGCGTCTTGCCGCCGAGCCATGTATTGGCGATGTTGCGGTAATCCGGCGTGAAGAAATACTGCGCGAGGCCCTGGATCAGCAGCGCGAGGCCAAAGGTCGCGAAGATCTGCACCATGCCGGGATTGGCCTTGGCGCGCATCGCATAGCGGATAATGCCCGCATAGACCGACACGCCCAGAACGAACATCAGCGCCACCACAAGCGGCATGAGCACAACCGGATCGAGCGTCGTTGCGAGCACCAGGCCGAAGGTCGCATACATCGCGAGCATCAGGAACTCGCCGTGGGCGAAGTTCACCACGTCCATCAATCCGAAGATCAGCGAGAGGCCGACCGCGATCAAGGCGTAGATCAACCCCAGCAGGAGGCCGCTCGCGATCACCTGTAGAAACGCTTGCGTTGTCACTGTGCAATCATTCTGTCAAAGGAGGACGCTGCCGCCAGGAGCGGCAAGTGGACGTTCAAGAAAATGGGCGCTGCCTTATCGACAGCGCCCGTGTGTCTCAGCCATTCATCGGCCATTTCGGCTCGGCGATTGCGGCCTGTGCCGGATACACGGTCACGAACTTGCCGCCGAGATACTGCAGCAACACCGGATCGGCATCGTCGTTCTGCCCCTCAGGGGTGAACTTGATGCGCTTCCAAGGCATAATCGTCTTCTCGCCGGGCGTATCGGTGGCCGCAAGCGCCGCGCGGATCTTTTCGCCATCAGTGGATTTCGCCCGGTCGATGGCATCGGCGAGGACCAGGATGCAGGTCAGCTGCCGTGACGTGTTGTCGTTCAAATCGCGGTTGGCGCGCGCCTTGAACATCTCATTGACCTTGCCGACCGACGGACGCTTGGCCGCGAGGTCGAGCGAGAAGCTGGCGCGCGAAATCATGCCGTTCAGCTTGTCGCCCACTGCGTCGAACGTCGCCTTGTCGGAGAAGCCCGCCGCCTGCGCCAGAATGTTGTTCGGCTTGTAGCCGAGTTCATCCATCGTCTTCATCAGAAGAATGGTGTCGGTGGTGTAGCTCGACGGCAGCAGAACATCCGGATTGGCGCTCTTGATCTGCTGCACTTCAGCCGTCAGCGACGGCGAACTGGCGCGATACTTGATGTCGACGGCAACCTTGTAGCCGCGATCCGCCGCCAGCTTGCGCTGGACATTCGACGAGTCGGTACCGAAAATTGTGTCCTCGAAGAACAGCCCGACGGTGTCGATCTTCTTGCCCTTCTTCTTCAGCGCATCCATGAACTCGAACATCGCGAGAGAGAACATCTCGTCATGAGCTGCGGGGCGGAAGAAGAACTTGAGGCCCCGGCGATGCAGGCTCGGCGACGAGGAGTCGGCGGCAATATAGGGGACACCATAGCGTTCGCAGGATGCGCTGACCGTCGCCGAGACTGACGAATGGAACGCGCCGCAAATAGCGACCACCTTGTCCTGAGTGATCAGGCGCTCGGCTTCGGCACGGCCCTTCTGCGGATCGCCCTGATGATCGGCGAAAACCAGCTTGATCTTGGCGCCACCGAGGCCCGCAAGCCCGGCGTTCTTTGCGGTCGGCAGATCGAGATCGTGCGAGTTGTTGACGATATCGACCGCGGTTTCCAGCGCGTGGCGCGCGTCCGCGCCGATCTGGGCCGTCGGTCCTGTCAGAGGCCAGATGCAACCGATCAGGATTTCCTTGCCGGCTTGCGCAAACGCGTGCGTTCCCGCCAACGACAGAGCAACACCGGACAACAATACTTCGCGACGATTCATCGACAATACTCCCTGGTTTAACGCGGCCTCATGTCTGGCAAAGGCTTCGCGGCTGATCTGTCGTAACTCGCAGGCAAGGCTCTTACTGAATCGAAAATTCCGAATTGCGAACGTCTGTCACCAGCATGAAGCCCGGCGCATGGGTGATCGCGAAGGCTGGCCGCGACTGCAGGATGACCGATTGCGGCGTGACTCCGCACGCCCAAAATACCGGCATTTCATCCGGCTGAATACTCACTGCGTCGCCATAGTCAGGCTTCGCGATATCCTTGATGCCGATCAGTTCCGGCTTGTCGATATGCACTGGCGCGCCATGCACCGCCGGGAAACGCGTGGTGATCTGGATCGCGCGGATCGCTTCCGCAGGCTTGAACGGGCGCATCGAGACCACCATAGGCCCTGCGAACGGTCCCGCCGACGCGCATGGAACGTTGGTGCGATACATCGGGACGTTACGCTTCTCCTCGATGTGGCGAATTTTCAGTCCGTCCGCGATCAGCGCTTCCTCGAATGAAAACGAACAACCAATGACGAAGGCGACGAGGTCGTCTCGCCAGTGCGCCATGATGTCGGTGGGCTCTTCGCTTAGTTGCCCGTCGCGCCAGACCCGGTAGCGCGGAATATCTGTGCGGATGTCGAGGTCGATGCCGAGCGCGGGAATCCGCGGATCGCCGACTTCGGACATGCCGATGATCGGACACGGCTTGGGATTGAGCTGGCAGAAACGATGAAAGGATGCCGCGAGTTTTTCCGGCACGACGGCGAGGTTGCCTTGAACATAACCGGGCGCAACACCCGCGGTGACGCCAACCTTGCCGGACCGATAGGCCAGCCGCGCGTCCCGGCTTGGCAGGCCAGCGCCGAGACTATGAACCGATCGAGACACCTGTTCGGCCGCCGAGAGCATAGGACCCCTCCATTTCTCGTCAAAAAGAGTGGATCATTGCCCCACGATAAAGTCTAGTCGCGTTTTCTTATAAGAAACGATAAGCTGGACTAATAGGTGTGGGGCTACGGCATGGTGGATTTCAAATCGATCGAAACATTCCTCTGGGTGGTGACGCTCGGGAGCTTTGGCGGCGCGGCGCGCAAACTCAACACCACCCAGCCTGCGATCTCGCAGCGCATCTCGCAGCTCGAAGCCGAGATGGGCGTGAAGCTGCTGCAGCGTGACAGCCGCTCCGTGATGCCGACACCGAGCGGGCGGCAGATGATGCAATACGCCGAGAAGCTGATCGGGCTTCGCGCGGAGATGCTGGCCGCCGTGATGGATCGCTCTGCGATGCGCGGCGTGCTGCGTCTCGGCGTTTCGGAAACCATCGTCCACACCTGGCTGCCGAAACTGATCGAGCGCGTCGCCAGCACCCATCCCAATCTGTCGCTGGAAGTCGAAGTCGACATCACGCCAAATCTTCGCGCGCGCCTGCTGGCTCAGGAAATTGACCTCGCCTTCTGTCAAGGGCCGTTATCGTTATCGAACGTGCGCAACCGCGTGCTGTGCGATTATCCGATTTCCTTTGTCGCCAGCCCCTCGCTCGGTCTCGGCAGCGGTGTGCTGACAGTTCATGATCTCGCGCGCTTCGCGATCATCACTTTCGCACGCAAGACGCAGCCTTATGAAATCGTGCGCTCTCTGTTCAACCGGCCCGATCTGCCCTCGATCCGGCTGCACGCCAGCGCGTCGCTGGCGACCGTGATCCGGATGGCGACCGACGGCATCGGCGTCGCGGTGATCCCGACCGCGATCGTCGAGCGCGAACTGGCGGAAGGCCAGCTGCGTCTTCTGTCCACAGATCTTCAGGTACCGACGCTGACATTCGCCGCAAGCTGGCTCGCCTCACCCGACACGCTGGCCGCCGAACTGGTTGCCGATCTTGCCGTGAAACTCGCACAAGTCGAAGTCGACACGGCCGCCACGCGCAATGTCAGTGCTGCGACGGTGGCGGCTCGTCCGGTATCTCCAGCGCTTCCGTGAACGGAAATTCGAGCACGATCTCACCGGCAGCGTCAGTGACTTCCAGAGATGCCGATAAGAGGCTCGGGTCCTTACCTTCCTCCTGAAGAATTTGCCGGATGGTCGCGCGCGCCACACGCCAGGCGTGATCGGGATCGCGCAATTCAGCGCCTTCAGGGTCCGGAATAAGCGTCTGGCCGATGCGGGTGTTGAAGAAATAACGGGGCATATTTGAAACCTAGGACTGACACCGCAAACCCACAAGGGCGGCCTGCATTTCCGCGCGGCGATAGCAGTTGATCTGGATGGGCCTTTTGATGCCTAAGTGAAAGGTATCTGACGGAATCATGACGTGCATACTATCATCACCGAGCCGTTGTTCTATTTTGTGGCGGTTCCGGCGGTGATCCTGCTGGGACTGGCCAAGGGCGGCTTTTCGGGTCTCGGCATCGCATCGACACCATTGCTGGCGCTTTACCTGCCGCCGCTGGAAGCCGCAGCCCTGATCCTGCCGATCTTGATCACGCAGGACATCATCTCGATCTATGTCTACCGGCGCGACTGGGATGCGTGGAACCTGAAAGTCATGTTGCCCGGTGCGATTGCCGGCATGGCGCTCGGATGGCTGCTCGCCTCGCACCTGTCGGATGCCTTTGTGCGGATCATTATCGGCCTGATCGGACTGGCGTTCGTCGCCAACACCTGGCTGCGTCGCAACAGGATCGAACCGCATCCGGCGACCACAATCAGCGGGGTATTCTGGGGCGGCGTCTCGGGCTTTACGTCGTTTATGACCCAGGGCGGCGGACCGCCGTTTCAGGTTCACGTCCTGCCGCAGCGGCTGCCAAAGCTGACGCTGGTCGGCACCACCACCATCTTTTTCGCGGTGGTCAATGTCCTGAAGATCGGCCCCTACTTTGCGCTTGCGCAGTTCACGACAAAGAACTTCGCGACGTCGTTGCTGCTGCTGCCGATCGCGGTGCTGGCGAACTTCGCCGGCATCTGGCTGGTCAGGAAAACACCGACCGGATTGTTCTACAACATCGCCTACGTGCTGCTGTTCGTCATCTCGCTGCTGCTGCTGTGGCAGGGCGTGGCGGCAGTGGTCTAAAGCATCGGCAGGCTGCGCGGCTCGCGGCCCAGCGGAAACGTCTTGTCGATCGCGGCAATGTCGCTCTCCGTCAACGTCAGGCTCCCTGCTCCCGCGTTGTCCGCCGCATGGTCCGATGAGGAAGCCTTGGGGATCGCGAACACCGACGGCCACCGCGTCAGAAACGCGAGCGCCACCTGACGCGGCGTTGCGCCATGTCGCATAGCGATCTCCTGCAAGGCCTTGCCGCCGGCCGATTGCGCATGAGGGAAATCGTCATGACCGAACGGCGAATAGGCAACGACCGCGACACCATGGGCTTCACACCACGGGATCACCGAATGTTCGATAGCGCGTTCGTTCAGATGATACAGCACCTGATTGCAGGCGATACGCCCCTCGCCCGCGACATCGAGAATCTCCGCAAGATCGCCCGCGTCGAAATTGCTGACGCCCCATGAGCGGATCTTTCCATCGCTCACCAGTTGTTCAAAAGCCGCGACTGTATCCTCCAGCGGATATGACCCGCGCCAATGCAAGAGGTAGCAGTCCAGACGGTCGGTCTTGAGGCGTTTCAGAGAGCGCTCGCAGGCCTGCACCGTGCCCTTGCGCGAAGCGTTGCTCGGCAACACCTTTGAGACCAGAAATACCTCGTCGCGACGACCGGCCGTCGCCTCGGCGACGACAAGCTCCGCATCGTCATACATTTCCGCAGTGTCGATATGGGTCATGCCGAGGTCGAGACCGTTGCGCACTGCGGCCACAGCGGAAGCGCGATTACCCCGATCGATGTACCAGGTGCCCTGCCCGATGACCGAGACCTGCTTGCCTGTCGCGCCGAATGATTTGTACTTCATGCCAATGTGCTTTCAGTAGCCTGTCATTTCCAGATAGCCGATGCCAGTGTGGCTGCCTTTAAAGCTGATCGGGCCTTCCCAATAGGCGAATCGCGTGCCCATCCAGCTTTTCGCATTCAGCGGCACGCTGTCGATCTTCAACCCTCGCTCGGAAATTGCGACGCTCCACGATGTCGGCAGCTTGCGGCCATCGATATCGGTCGATCCGGTGGGCGTCATGGTGATCGCGGTCGTGGCTAGCGGCACCGAGTGTCCGCTGCCGTCAATCCAGTTACCGGCGAAATAATGACCGCCGTCCTTCTGCCGCAGGCGAAACAGCATGACCTTTTCGCCGGAATCGAGATGCAGCGAAACCCAGTCCCACCCGGTCTGGTCGGATGCCAGCGGCTGGCTGCTCCATTCGCGGTCCATCCACGCACGGCCTGTGACGGCGACCTGTTTATCGCCCAGCACAATCGTGCCCGACGCCGAAAAGTAGGGTTGGCTGAAATAGTACGACGCCTGCCCGCGTTCCGATTTCCTGCTGTAGCCGCCGTCCCCCTGCAACACCAGCGGACGATCCGCAGTGAGATTCAGGGCGTAACTGAAATCCGCACCCGATGCTGAGACCGCGATCGGCGCAACATTCTGCGCGCTGAAAGCATCAAGCCCGCGCATCTCCCATGAATCAATCCATGCATGAAACGGCACCGCCTCCGCGCCGGCCTGGCCCACGCCGCCGCGCGCGAACTTCTCGGCATAGCGATGCGTGGTCGCGCTGGTGATCGCAGCGTGTCCCATCCAGATCTGCTGATTGGCCCAGCCGTCCTGCTGTGCTCCGGGAGCCATGGCCTGCCGGAACAGCGTCCATTGCGCGCCCCACTGGGCGCCACTGGCGTCATTCAAGTTCGCGGTGAGATACCACCACTCGATGCGGTAATCCGGATGCGGCCCGTGATCACGCGGAAATTCGAGCGCTCTGCCCGGCACCACCGCCGCAAATCCCTCACTCTCACCGCCCAATCCTGCAAAGCCCTGCGCGCGCGCGAACCCGTCACTGAGCATTGCGAGCAGACTGCCGCCCACGAAGGCGCGACGGTCGATATGAGTTTTAACGCTCATTGGCGAAAATCTTCGCAAGGGTTGCGGGTTGCAACCGGATCAGCCGGAGGATCGGCAGGCACGTCGCTAGCAATGCTGCCAGCATCGCAACCGCAAGCAGTTCCAGCAACTGCGCAGGGAAAACATGCAGCGGCAGACGCCAGCCGAACGCCTTGACGTTCACCACCGCCACCAGACACCACGCCACCAGAATTCCGAGCGGCAGCGCCAGCAGCGCCGTGATGAACGCAACCGACATGGTTTTCAGCAGTTCGATCCCCGCGAGCCGCCGCCGCGTCAGCCCCAGCGCCCACAACGGCGCCAGTTGCGGAAGCCTGCTGTTGCTGAGCGTGAGGAGACTTGTCAGCAGCGCGACCCCCGCGACACCGAGCGTGAAGGCATTCAGCGCCGACGTTACTGCAAATGTGCGGTTGAAGATGCGGGTCGACTCCGCCTTCAGCGTCGCCTGATCCAGCAGCCGACTGGCATCGAGTCCGAATTTTTCGCGAATGGTTGCGACGAGCTCAGGCACCTTCGCCGGCGAGACGCGCAACCCGAACCGCGTCCGGGCGATCTCCGGCCATCGTTTGGCTAGCGCATCGATATCGATCCCGATCTGACCTTTTGGATTGCCGTAATCGGGATAGATCCCGGCAACCTCGACCTGCCACGGTCCCGTCGTCGCCGGCAGCACGATGCGTTCGCCGAGACGAACTTTGAGCCGCCGCGCCAGTTGCTCGCTGACCAGCGCCCCCTCGCCCGCGCGCACCTTGTCCCAGACGTGCGGTACCGACTCCAGCAGCGGCCAGCGCTCGCGATAGGTCGCGTGGTCGGCGAAACCAAGAACCTCCACCGGCAGTGTGTCCAGCGTCACATCGGTGCGCCACGCGGGCAGGATGGCCTCCACTTCAGGCCGCTGACGCAGCCACGTCACGATCTCTGAAGCTTGCGCATCGCTGTTTGCATTCAGATAGACCTCGGCCGCGAGCCGGTCGTCGAGCCAGTTCGTGAAGGTGCGCGAGAAACTCTGCACCATGGTGCCGACGCCGACATTCACGGCCAGTGCGAGCAATAGCGCCATCAGCGCCAGCGACAATCCCGGCAGTTGCTGCCGGCTGTCGGCCCAGAACCATTTGACCAGCGGACGCTCTGTGCCGCGCTGCCCGAAATTTAGCACAGCACCGAGCAGCACCGGCAATGCCAGCGCCGCCGCCAGCAGCAATCCCGCCAGCACCAGAAATCCCGATGCGAGGGAATCCCCAAAGTAGAAGCATCCCGCAGCGGCAATGACGACCGCGAGCGCCAGCAAGCCCTGCCGCTTCAGCCATCGTTGCTGCTCCTGTTGCCAGGCATAGGGCTGCGCCGCAGCCAGAACAGGAAGACGATAGATGCGATAGAGCCCCGCACCCGCTGCGAGCAGCGCACCGAGAATGCTCATGCCGAGGCCCGATAGCCACCAGCTTGCTTTCAGCGTGAGCTGTCCCGGAACCTGTGCGCCATAAAGCCCGCGCAGGCTCGCGACTACATCGGGCAGCAGGAACGCCGCGACGAAATAACCGCAGATCAACCCGACAATGCCTGACACAATCGCCAGCGATACCAACTCAATCACCAGCACGACGGTGAGCGCCCGCGCCGACACCCCACAGGCGCGCATGGTCCGCAACATCGGCAGCCGCTGCTCGAACGCGAGCCCGATCGCCGAATGGACGATAAAGAGACCGACCACGAATGACAGCAGGCCGAATGCCGTGAGGTTCAGATGAAAGCTGCTGGTGAGGCGTTCGAGATCACTCGGCGCGCCCGCTTCCGTCAGTCGCAGCTTGTCGCCAACGACCTGCTCGAGCGGCGGCCGCTTTCCACTACTCTGTTCGCCGACCAGGAGCCGCGACACCTGATCCGGCATTTTGAGACTACGCTGCGCGATGCCGATGTCGACCACCAGAACACCCGGCGCGAGATTGTCCTGCACAGCCAGCGGCGGCAGCGATGTCCCGCCGCCTATCACCGGCGATGCACCTTCCGGCAGCTTCAGGTCGGACAATGTCTCCGGCGCAACAAGTGTCTGACCCGGCGGCATCAGGAACGTCTGCAAATTCGCCTGGCCGATATCCGGCGCAGGCCCCGCCCCGGTAGGCAGGGACACCGGTTCGATACCGAGCAGCCGGAATGCACGTCCACCGATCAGGACGCGGCCTTCCACCACCGGCGACACTGGCCAGTTAGCGCGGCGCAGATCGACAAAGAGCTGCTGCGGGAAAATCGGGCTGTCGCGACCGACCAGCATCGCCGTGTTGCCGCCGCCGAATGTCGCCGCCGCGCGGTCGTAGCTGCTGCGCGCCTGTTGATTGAGCGCCTGCACCCCGCTCCACAGCGCGGTGGCTGAAATCAATCCGACCAGCAAGGTGGCGAGTTGCATCCGGTGCCGCTTCCAGTGGCTCAACAGACCCACGAGAATCCACAGCGGACGCGTCATGTGATCCGCCCCGCGGTGAGATGGACCCGCCGGTCGAGCGTCGCCGCAAGCCGCTCGCTGTGCGTCACCATGAGAAAACCGCAGCCTGTGCGCGCGACCAGATCGCGCGCAAGCGCCAGCACATCGTCGGCAGTTTTCTCGTCGAGATTTCCAGTCGGCTCGTCAGCCAGCAGCACCAGCGGCTTGATCGCCAGCGCGCGCCCAATCGCCACGCGTTGTTGCTGCCCTCCGGACAATTGCTCGGGATAGCGGTCGAGCAGCGCGCTCAACCCAAGGCGCTGCACCAGTTCGTCCTGCCATGCTGGATCGTGACGTCCCGCGATCCGTGCCTGGAACGCGAGGTTATCGCTGACCTGAAGACTGGGGATCAGATTGAACTGCTGAAACACGAGACCGAGCCGGTCGCGTCGCATGGCGGCCCGGTCGCCGTCCGAGAGATCGGATACCAACGCGCCGTCGAGCCAGACTTCGCCGCTGTCCGCCTTGTCGAGACCTGCGATCAGATGAAGAAGCGTGCTCTTGCCGCTGCCGGACTCGCCGGTAAGCGCCACGCTTTCGCCTGCGGCCAGCGCAAGATCGACGCCGCGCAAAACCGCAAGCTGCTCCTCCGACGTCCGATAGGATTTGGTGAGGTTGCGAACCGTCAGCATGATCGCGGCGATCATACACTCCCGCGAAGGGAGCGTACAATCGCCGCGACGTTCATATCAGCGTATCATGTCAGATTGAGTTCGTACTTCTCGATGTCCTTGGCTCGCTCGGAGCCTGCCGCCGCCCGGTGATCGGTCGCGATCATGGTGTACACCGCTGGCAGCACGAACAGAGTGAACAGCGTGCCGATCGTCATGCCGGCCACGACGACCAGGCCGATGGAGAAGCGGCTCGCCGCACCGGCACCGCTGGCCGTCAGCAACGGCAGCAGACCGGCGACCATCGCCGCGGTCGTCATCAGGATCGGCCGCAACCGGACCCGCGCAGAGTGTTCGATCGCGGTTCTGCGATCCAGACCTTCCTTCAACTGGAGCTCGTTGGCGAACTCCACCATCAGGATGCCGTGCTTGCTGATCAATCCGATCAGCGTCACCAGACCGACCTGCGTGTAGATGTTGATTGTCGCCAGACCGAAGTACAGCGGAAGCAACGCCCCCGAGATCGCCATCGGCACCGAGATCAGGATGACCAGCGGGTCGCGGAGACTTTCGAACTGCGCGGCCAGCACCAGGAAGATGATGATGAGCGCGAACAAGAAGGTGACAGCGAGCTGATTTCCTTCCTGCACGTATTGCCGCGAGTCCGCGAGAAAGTCGCGGCTGAAGCCTGCGGGCAGTTGCTTGGCCTGCTCCTCGAGGAATTCAACGGCCCGGCCGACCGTGACGCCCGGCATTGGCACAGCCTGGAAGGTTGCCGAATTCAACTGGTTGAAATGCGTCAGCGCGTTCGGATTGGTCTTGGTTTCGATGCTGACAATGGTCGAAAGCGGAACCTGCCGGCCACCGTTCGTTGCGACGTAATACTTCTCCAGCGATTCCGGCGACAGTCGAAGGTCACGCGGCACCTGCGGGATCACCTGATAGGAGCGCCCTTCCAGATTGAACCGGTTGACGTAGTTACCGCCAAGCAGCGTCGACAGCGTGGTGCCGACCGCCGCCATGTTGATACCGAGATCGTTTGCTTTCGACCGGTCGATGTTGACGCGCACCACCGGCTGGTTGAACGCCAGATCGCTATCGGCCACGATGAACAGGCCGCTCGCGCGCGCCGCCTTCTTCAGCTTTTCCATCTGCTCGAAGACAGCCTGGAATCCGCTGGTGGTGCTGATCACCATCTGGATAGGCAAGCCGCCCGGCCCGCCCGGCAGCGGCGGCAGGTTGAACGCGAACGCGTTGACGCCTTCGATCTTGCTCAGTTCATTCTGAACCAAGGGTTTCAGCGCAAGCGACGACCGCGTCCGCTCATCCCACGGTTTCAGGATCATGCCGGCGATGCCGTTGGCAGGTCCGCTGATGCCGTTGATGATGAAACGCAGATCGGTTTCCGGGAAACTTCCGAAAGCCTTGTCGAGCTTGGTGCCGTAATAGTTGCTGTAGTCGATATTGGCGTACTGCGGCGCCTTGGTTACCGAGAAGAGAATGCCCTGATCTTCTTCCGGCGCCAGCTCCTTGCTGGTGTTCATGTACATGAAGCCGACAAGGAACAGGATGGTCGCGCAGAAAAGAACGGTGATCGGGCGGTAGTCCAGCGAGCGGTCGAGCTTGCGCCCATACCAGCGGGTGACCTTGCCGAACACGTTATCGACGATCTTGGCAAACTTGCCATGATCGCTGCCGCTCTTGAGCAACACCGAGCACATCATCGGCGATAGCGTCAACGCCACGACGCCGGAGATGATCACCGAGCCTGCTAGCGTAAACGCGAACTCGCGGAACAGCGCGCCGGTCAGACCGCCGAGGAACCCGATCGGCGCATACACCGCCGCCAGCGTGATGGTCATGGAGATGACCGGCCCGACGATTTCCCGCGCGCCGACCAGAGAAGCTTCAACGGGCGATTTGCCCTCCTCCAGATGCCGGTGGATGTTTTCGACCACGACAATCGCGTCGTCGACCACAAGTCCGATGGCAAGCACCATCGCCAGCAGCGTCAGCAGGTTGAGCGTAAAGCCCATCGCCAGCATCAGGATGCAGGCGCCGACCAGCGATAGCGGAATGGTGACGACCGGAATGATGACCGAGCGCAGCGAAGCCAGGAACAGGAAGATCACAACGACCACGATGACGACCGCCTCGACCAAGGTGTTGCGCACCTCGTCGATCGACGACTGAATGAACTTGGTCGAATCGTAAGCCACCCGCATTTTCAGCGACGGCGGCAGATTGCGCTCAATCTCCGGGAACAGCGCGCGAACGCCCTTCACGATGTTCAGCGGGTTGCCCTGCGGCGTGGACTGCACGCCGATGAAGATGGCCTGCTGGCCGCTGAGCGACACGCTGGAATCCGTGCTCTGCGCACCCAGTTCGACGGTCGCGATATCCTCAAGCCTGACGAAGCCGCCATCCTTGGCCTTCACGGTCATCCGCTTGAACTGGTCGATACTGGTCAGGTCGGTATTGGTCGTCACGTTGGAGACGATGAAATACCCTTTGGTTTGACCGGCGGCTGCCTGGAAGTTGTTGGCCCTGATTGCCGCCTGGACATCGTCCGGCGACACATTGCGGCCGGCCATACGCGCCGGATCGAGCCAGATGCGGGTCGCCAGCGTCTGCGCGCCGAGAATATCGGCCGAGGCGACGCCGTCGACCGTCGCCAGGATCGGCTGAACGACGCGCGCGAGATAATCGGAAATCTGCGGTCCGCTCAGTTCGTCGCTGGCGAAGCCGAGATACATCACCGCCGTGGTCTGGCCGGTCGATTTGGTGATGACGGGATCGTTGGATTCCCTCGGAATCAGATACCTGACCGAGCTCACCTTTGAGCTGACTTCGGTCAGCGCCGAATTCGGGTCGACGTTGAGCTTGACGTAGACTGTGATCGTGCTCAAGCCCTGCACCGAGGACGACGTGATGTAATCGACGCCTTCCGCCGACGCCACCGCCTGCTCGATCGGCTGCGTGATGAAGCCCTGCATCAGGTCCGGCGACGCGCCGGGATACGACGTCGTAATCGTGACGACGGTATTCGACAGCTTGGGATACTGGCGAATTCCCAGATGCGTCGCCGCCTGGAAACCGATCAGCAGGATCAGCAGGCTGACGACAAGCGACAGCACCGGCCGCTTGATGAAGATATCAGTGAAGGCCATGAGCGGCGCTCCGTTCAAAAATCAATTGCGCGGCGGCTGCGCGGGAATCGGCGGCGGCGGATCGGCCGAGATCGCGACGGCCGAACCAGACTGGAGCTTGAGCTGTCCCACGGCGACGACACGATCGCCGGGTTTTACGCCGCTGGTAATGACGACCCGCCCGTGAATGCGAGGACCGGTCTTCACAAAGGTCCGGTCCGTCTTCAGCGAAGCCTTCCCGTTCGCATCCTTCGTTTCGGTGATCAGCCAAACGGAATCGCCGTAGAGCGTGTAGTCAACGGCGGTCTCCGGCACGGTGACCACCGCGGGCTTCGGCGGCAGTTCAACTGTGGTGGTCGCAAACATGCCGGGCTGCAGAATCCGGTCCGGATTCGCCAGCGTGGCCTGAATCCGCACGTTGCGGGTGTCGGCGCTGATCTGCGGCTCGATCGTGGTGATCTTGCCCTCGAAGGTGCGGCCCGGATAGGCGTCCACAACGATGCGAACGGTCTGGCCGACATTGAGAACCGCGCGGTCCTTTTCAGTCGCCGTGAAGTTCAGGAACAGTTGCGACAGATCGGTCAACGAGACGATCTGCGTTCCGGCGCTCAGATACTGGCCGAGCTCGACCATGCGCACGCCGAGGTCGCCGTCGAACGGCGCCTTGATCCGCTTCTGCGAGATGATGGCTTCGGTCTTGGCAACCGCCGCCTGGGCCTGATCGAAAGCCGCCTGCGACTGGTCGACCGTCGCCTGCGGACCAAAGCTCTTCGCTGCGAGCGCCTTGGCGCGATCGAGCGCAAGCGAAGCCGCCAGCGTCTGCGCCTTATAGCTGGCAAGATCGCTCTGATCTGGCGCGTCGAAAATCTGGATGAGCGGATCGCCCGCCTTCACTTTCGAACCCGCCGTAAACAGGATCTCGGTGACACGGCCGCTGACGTCGGTGGTGACGTTGACCTGATGAACCGCGGCGAGATCGCCGACGCCGGTCAGCAGGTTCGGCAGTACTTCCGATTTCGCTTCAGCAACGGCAACGTTGGTCGGAGGCGGCTTCATGCTCGCGAAGTATTTCTTGATGCCTTCGCTGCGCAGGTGGTTGAAGCCGACAATGACCACCAGCAACAGCGCAAGTGCGCCGCCGATGATGATCATCCAGCGTCGCATGCGCACAGGCTTATGCTGCGTCTTTTCGCTCGACGAAGGGGGCTGATGAGAAGGTGTGCTCTTGGCGTCCATGTTATGCACTTTCCGCAATCCGGACCGCCGCATTCGAGAGCGGTGGAACGGTATCCAAATAAGAATTGATAGCCCGGCCGCTCATTCCGATTCCTCGCAGAATGAACTGGCAAATCTGACGTTCGAAGTCCGGTGCGCTGGGATACGTCAACGAGGGAGTCGCAGGAAGCCTTGCCAGGGCAATCATGTGAACAACCTGATGCGCGAACCAGAAAAGGTTTAGCGATTCTCCCTCGACCCGCTCCACGTCGCCGGCTTCGATGGCGCTTTCAAGCGAGGCCTTGAAGATGGGGCCGATCAGGTCTCCGATTTTGTCATAGAGCAGCCTTGCGAATTCGCCATCGGTCAACTGGCTGGAGATTAGCAGCCTGACGCGCTGGGCGTCTTCCTGGTCCGGCGCATCGGTGGCGCGCATGAAATGCACAACCATTTCGCGGATAAGAATGACAAGCGTCGCCGTCGATGGTTTCAGCTCGCGCAGCCGAATCAGCTCCGGATCAGCCTCACAGGCTTCCGCGAGAATTTCGGTATAGAGTGCGGCTTTAGTTGGGAAATGCTTGAACAGCAGCCCCTCGGAGATGCCTGCAGCCTGCGCGACGCTGCGCGTCGTCGTCCCCGCAAAACCGTACAGGGCGAAACAACGTTTGGCCGCTTCCAGGATTTGCTCCCGGCGGAGATCGCTCGTCAGTCTGATTGTGCTCATTCGGCGTGTGAGTAAGCACTCACTTAGCCCAAAGTCAATTGGATTTGCTGCTGTGCAGCGCGCAATTCCGCCACATTTGAACCACCGCGCCCCGCCGCAGGGCATCGGCACCGCACACTGATCCGGCGGCGTGGAACAGCATGTCATCCGACGAACGCGCCGGTACCCTGTGTTGATTGTCCCGCCTTCGGCTCACAACCAAAGCGCGTTGCAACGATGTTCTGACGCTGCACAGAAAGGAGGTCTTGCCTAAATCGATCGAACCCGCCTCAATGCGCTCCAACGAATGGTCCCTGCGTCAGCAGGAAGACCGCAAGGCCCGCTATGAACAGGGTCACGAGGGGGAGATGGTATGACGACGGTAAATACACCGCCGGGCAGTGACCCGACGGTCATTTCCGACGAGGCTTTGCGCAAAGCCGAGGAATTCATCGAAGCGGATGAGGGAGCGACCAACAGGCTCGGCGGACTGGCCGGCCAGACCGTCACCGTCATCGCCATCGCAATGAGCCTGTTTCATCTCTATGCGGCCTACGCGATCGTCCCGACGCAGGAGCTGCGCTATACCCACGTCGCGTTCACGCTGGTGCTCAGCTTCCTGCTGTTTCCGTTGGCCGCGCGCTTTCGCAACCGCGTGCGCTGGTGGGATGTGATCCCCGGCATTCTTGCCGTCGCGACCATCGTCTACGCATTGTCGGGCGGCGACGATTTCACCGACCGCGCCACGACGCCCGATCGCTGGGACGTTATCGTCGGCATCATCTTTATCGTCCTCGTGCTGGAGGCGACCCGCCGCACCACGGGCGCGATCATGCCAGTGGTCGCCGTCTTTTTCATCGCCTATGCGATGCTGGGCCCGCATCTCCCTGCCCCCTGGACGCACCGAGGCTATGACCTGTCGCGGCTGGTCGGACATCTATTCATCACGCTCGAAGGTATTTTTGGCGTCGCGGTCGATGTGTCGGCGACGCTGATCATCCTGTTCACGATCTTCGGGGCGTTCCTTCAGCAGTCGGGCGCCGGAAAATTCTTCATCGATTTCTCGCTGGCGATGATGGGCGGCAAGCCGAACAGCGCCGGGCGCACCGTGGTGCTGTCATCATTCCTGCTCGGCGGGCCGTCAGGATCGGGCGTGGCCACGACAGTGATGATCGGCACCGTCGCCTATCCGATGATGAAGAAGGCCGGCTTCGAGAAAAACGCCGCCGGCGGCCTTCTCGCCGCGGGCGGACTTGGCGCCATCCTGTCACCGCCGGTGCTCGGCGCCGCGGCGTTCCTGATCGCGGAGTTTCTCAAGATCAGCTATCTCGACGTGATCTGGATGGCGACCATCCCGACCTGTCTCTATTACCTCTCGCTGCTGATCATGGTCGAGCTCGACGCCAAGCGCTTCCATGCGCGCGACGTCGACTTCAAACCGGAGATGTCGCTCGGCACAATGACCAAGCGGTACGGCTTCCACTTCATCTCCCTCATCGCCGTCGTCTTCTTCATGGTGATCGGTTATTCGCCGGCATTGTCGGTGTTCTACGCGATCATCACCACATTCGCGCTGAGCTTCCTGCGCAAAGATACCGCGCTGATGCCTCCGAAGCTGAAGCGCGCGCTGGCTGATGGATCAATCGGTGCGCTCAATGCCGCCACGACCTGTGCATGCGCCGGCATCGTCGTCGGCATCGTGACGCTGACAGGACTCGGCCTGAAATTCTCCTCGATCGTGATTGCCTACGCTGGTGGTAGCCTGCTGCTCACGGCGATCTACACGGCGCTGATCGTCTGGATCATCGGACTCGCCGTGCCTGTCACGGCGTCCTACATCATTTGCGCGGTGATCGCGGCCCCTGCCCTGATCAAGCTCGGAGTGCCGGACTACGCCGCGCACATGTTCATCTTCTACTATGCGGTGCTCTCCGAGGTCTCGCCGCCAACGGCGCTTTCGCCTTTCGCGGCAGCAGCCATCACCGGCGGCGATCCCTACAAGACCACGCTGCAATCGTGGAAATACACCCTGCCCGCGTTCCTGGTGCCGTTCGTATTCGTGCTGGACCCGCAGGGCGTCGGACTGCTGCTCAACATTCCGAAAGGCGGCTCGTGGGTTGATGTCTTCGAAATCACCCTCAAAACCACGCTCGGCCTGATGGCGCTGGCGGCGGCGGCACAGGGCTGGGTCTTGCGGCATACCACGCTGATCGAACGCGGACTGCTGATCCTCTCGGGACTTCTGCTGGTGTTCCCGAGCCTGATCGAAGCTTTGATCGAAGCGGCGATTGGTCGCGATATCTCTTATACTTATGTACCCGGCGTCCTGATCGGATTGGGGGTATTGTTATGGCAGGCAAAGGGGCCGGCGCTTCAACGACCGGCCTGAACGTTTCACAGGGAGGAACACTGGAATGAAAAGAACGACAAAAATCGCTGCGGTGCTTGCCGTCGCGCTATCCGCTGGGCTGGCGCTGACCGCCCACGCACAGCAGAAAACGATGGCAATCGGAACGGGCGGCACCGGCGGCGTGTACTACCCGCTCGGCGGCGCGATCGCGAACGTCCTGTCGAAAAACCTGCCGAACGTGCAGGCCACCGCCGAAGTGACCGGCGGCTCGGTCGACAATCTGAAGCTCATCGGCACCGGGAAGAACGAACTCGGCTTCACGATGGCCGATGCGGCGCTCGACGCCTACAAGGGCGAGGACAAATTCAAGAGCGGAAAGATTCCGCTGCAGGCGCTCCTCGTGGTTTACCCGAACCGCATGCATGTCGTGACCGTTGAGAGCACCGGCATCAAGACGATGGCCGACCTCAAGGGCAAGCGCGTCTCCACCGGCTCGCCCGGCGGCGCGACCGAGGTCATGGCTTTCCGCGTGATCGAGGCTGCCGGTCTCGACAAGGACAAGGACATGAAGCGCGAACGCCTCGGCGTCGCGGAATCCGTCAACGCCATCAAGGACGGCAAGATTGACGCGTTCTTCTGGGTCGGCGGCATTCCCACCGCATCGGTCACCGACCTCGCCGCCACACCCGGCGTCAAGCTCAAGCTGATCGACCACGCCGACGTCGTCGAGAAAATGAACGCCAAGTACGGCAAGCTCTATAGCGCGGGCATCATCAAGGCCGGATCGTATCCAGGCTACGATGTCGACAACAAGATGGCCGAGGTCTGGAACATCATCGTCACCGGCGATAAGATGAGCAACGACGACGCCTACAACATCGTCAAGACGCTGGTGGAAAAGAAGGCCGATATCGTCGCCGTGCACAAGGAAGCGGAAAGCTTCTCGCTCGACAACCAGGTGCAGGATCGCTCCCCGGTGCCGTTCCATCCCGGTGCGATGAAATACTTCAAGGAAAAGGGCAAAGGCGGCTAGGCCTAAGCCGAATTGCTTCGATGAACCCCGGCTTCGCGCCGGGGTTTTTTCGTTGCACTATGGAATGTCCTTCGGCGCGTCTCGATCAATCGCGAAATCGTCGAACCACGGCTGATGGTTGCCGGCAATCGACGCTGCAATCATGCGCGAAGCAAGATAGCTGTAGGTAATTCCGTTGCCGCCGTAACCGTATGCCGCGTGAATACGCGGATGACCGGGCACACGCCCGATCAGCGGCAGGCCGTCGGTCGTGGTGCCAAACGTTCCGGACCACACGAATTCGGCCACCGGCTCGGCATGCGACCACAGCCCGTTCAGCTTGCGCAGGATGGTCTCCGCCTTCGCCGGCATCAACTTGTCGCGTGCTTCCGGCTCGATCACCTGATCGTCGTCCTCGCCGCCCACGATGATCCGGTTGTCCCGCGTTGTGCGTGCGTAACTGTAATTCTCGGAAGCTTCCCAGATCAGCGTGCCATCGCGCCAGATTGCGCCGGCCGGCTGCGGAGGTGTCGCGACGGCCCAGCTCGACGAAATCTTGTGAAGACTGGAGGTAAGAAATTCCGGCATCACATAGCCTGTCGCGAGCACGACCTGCTTCGCCTCGATCACATGACCGCTGTCGAGTTCGACAACGACCGCCTGCCCGCTGTTGTCGTAATTTTCCGCGCTGGCATCGAATATCTTGACTCCATGTATCGTCGCCATCGCCAGCAACGCCTGACACAGCAACAACGGGTCTGCGTCCGCCGAGCCTATCGAATGGATCGCCGCCTCCCGGTAGAGGCCGAACTGTTCCAGCAGCGTCAGGTGATCCAGATATTCGCCGGGCAGCCCGGCACGCATGCGAAGCGCGTGTTCGGCCTGCAATTCGCGCGCACCGACTTTGCCCGCCGCCAGATACAGCGAACGCTTGTGCCGCATGCCGCATGCGAGTTGGTGCGTATTCACCAGCTCAGCCAGCCCGCTGACCGCGCTGAAGCTGCGGCGATAGATGTTCGCAGCGCGCTCGAACCCATACATGGCGGTGAGATCGCTCAGGGAGCTATCGATCTCCCACAGCAGCATGGCCGTGCTGGCGGTCGTGCTGCCGAGGCCGGGGCGCTGCCGGTCGATGATACAGACTTCATGCCCCTGCGATGCAAGATGCTCGGCTGCCAGCGAACCGGTGACGCCGGCGCCGACAACCAGAATTTCACAGCGGAAATCCCGATCGACGGACGGGCGGACGGGCTGCACGAGCCGGTGGCTCCACGGCGACGTGCCTCCGCGCAAATCGTTTTGCCGAACTCTCTCTGGATCGAACATCATTCGCTTCAATCATGGCTGGAAACGGCACTCCCCTGTGCCGCGATCATGATGACGCCAGAACGTGGCAAAAGTTCCTTCGCTAGTGCCCCGATCCGAAGTTCGCTTCATTTGGCTCGCAAGTCCGCAAACAGAGGGTGCGGTAACGATGATGCGGACTTGCGACCGCCACACCCGCCGTCAGGCCCCCTCGTCCAGCGCGACCAGCTCACGCTTCTTGCGCAGCGCCGGCAGCAAAGGCGCGATCAGCAGGATCGCGGCCACTACGAGGCAGACCGCCGAGATCGGGCGCTGCACGAATGTCATCAGGTCGCCCTGGGACAGGATCAGCGACTTGCGCAGGTTGTTCTCCATCAGCGGTCCGAGCACGAATGCAAGAACCAGCGGAGCCGGTTCGTATCCAAACTTGCGCATCAGGTAGCCGATGACGCCGAATCCGACCATGACATAGACGTCGAAGACATTGTTGCTGCTGCAATAAACGCCGACGATGGTGAACAGCAGGATCATCGGAAACAGCACGTTGTAGGGCAGCTTCAGCAACTGCACCCACATGCCGATCAGCGGCAGGTTGAGGATCAGCAACATGACGTTGCCGATATACATGCTGGCAATGATGCCCCAGAACAATCCGGGATTCTGGGTGATCAGCAGCGGCCCCGGTTGCAGGCCGTGAATGACGAAGGCTCCGAGCAGCAGCGCCATCACGACGTTCGGCGGAATTCCCAGCGTCAGCAGCGGAATGAACGCGCCGCCCGCCGCGGCGTTGTTGGCCGCTTCGGGCCCGGCGACACCTTCGATGGCGCCCTTGCCGAAGCGCTCCGGCGTTTTCGACAGGCGCTTCTCCAGCGCATAGGAGCCGAATGACGCAACCACCGCGCCGCCGCCCGGCAGAATGCCGAGGAAGAACCCCAGGATCGTTCCGCGCCCCATCGGCCCGGCGCTGGCCTTCCAGTCGGCCTTGCTGGGCAAAAGGTGCGAGATTTTCGCACTGATGACGTCCCGCTTGATGACCTGCTCGATATTGATCAGGACTTCGGCGACGCCGAACAGGCCCATCACCACCGGCACCAGGCCGATGCCGTCGATCAGTTCGAGACGGCCGAATGTCAGCCGCGGCATCGCGTTGATGCTGTCCAGCCCGATCAGACCAAGCACGACGCCGATGCACGCCATCAGCAGCGCCTTGGCCATCGAGCCCTGGGTGAGGAATGTCAGAACCACAAGGCCGAGCACCATCAGGCTGAAATACTCCGCCGGGCCGAACGCAACCGCGACGCTGGCGAGCGAAGGCGCGATCAGCATCAATGCAATCAGCGAGAACGTGCCCGCGATAAACGATCCGAGCGCGGAGATGCCGAGCGCCGGCCCGGCCCGGCCTTGCTTCGCCATCTGGTGACCGTCGAGACAAGTCACGACCGACGCTGCCTCGCCCGGAATGTTGACGAGAATCGACGTGGTCGAGCCGCCATACATTGAGCCGTAGTAGATACCGGCCATCATGATGATGCCGGACTCGGGCGTGCCGGACAGCGTCACCGGCAGCAGCAGCGACATCGCCGAGATCGGACCGATGCCTGGCAGCACACCGACCAGCGTGCCGATGAATACGCCGATGAAACAATACAGCAGGTTGACCGGCTGAAGCGCGACGCCGAGACCGTGCGAGACGTTGACGAGAACATCCATGAGCTTGCCCGATCAACCGATACCGAAAATGCCCGAAGGCAACTGGATAAGGAGCGCGCGCTTCAATACCCACCAGACGCCGAGCGGCGCCAGTACGGCGAGCGGAATCGCCAGCGTCCAGCGCACCGGGTCGATGACACGCAACAGCAGCAACAGCAGCGGGATCGATGACAGGAGAAATCCGAGCGGCTGAAGGAGGAGTGCGAATAGTGACAGACATGCGGTGACGATCAGCGGCTTGGTCCAGCGCGTTCCCGCCCACAGCGACCCGACGGTCGGCCCGCCTTCCGTGACTGCCGCGACAATGATCGACAGCGCGAACAGGCACATCAGGATGCCCGTGTAGAACAGGACGAAGCCCGATCCGGGATCGTTGATGCTGCCGATCTTGAGCTTGTAGCCCGACCAGATCACGAACATGCCGAGCGCGAGCCCGACCAGCCCGCCCCATAGTTCGGAGTTGTTCAGCCCGCTTTTTGCACGGCCCGCCTCTGCCATCGCCCATCTCCCCCAGCGTCAGATCAGGGCCCGCGGCAAGCGCGAGCCCTGCATTAAGCACGCAGACCTTTAGTTGGTCTTTTTGGCGAGCCCGAGTGTATCGATCACCTTGCGTTCGGAGTTGGTGACCTCGGCGACGAACTTCTTGTACTCCTCGGTGTTCTTGTAATTTGCCACCATGTCGAACTTCGCCAGCGTCGCGATGACCGCCGGGTCTTCGATCGCCTTCTTGAAGGCATCGTGCAGCTTGGCGACGATCTTCGGGTCCATGCCCTTCGGGCCCGCGATACCGAACGGCGAGTCATAGACCATGTCGTATCCAAGTTCCTTGAGCGTCGGCGCATCGGGGAAATTCGGCGAACGCTTCGACGTCCACACCATCAAGAGACGCAGCTTGCCCGCATCGACCAGCGGCCGCCAACCGGTGGAATCAGCCTGCAGCATGGTGTGGTTGCCGAGCACTGCGGCGTTGGTCTCCGCGCCGCCCTTGAACGGCACCTGCGTCAGCTTGATTCCGGCCTTGCCTGCGATCTGCTCCATACCGATATGCAGCGATGTTCCCGCCCCCGGTGTCGCATAGGTCACCTTGCCGGGGTTGGCCTTGGCGAAATCGACCACATCCTTCCAGGTCTTGAACTGCGATTCCGCGTTGGTGGTCACGCCGAAGGTGTAGCCGGTCAGGTGGACGATGTAAGTGAAATCCTTCTCCGGATTCCACGACACGTCCTGCATCAGCGGAAGACGGAAAACCGTGATCGGGATCTGCGAAATGGTGTAACCGTCCGGCTTCGCCGCCGCAGCCATCGTCGCCGGGCCGACCGTGCCGCCGCCGCCGGCCTTATTGTCCACCACAACCGGCTGCCCGAGAATTTTCGAGGCGCTTTCGGCGATCGCGCGCATGGAAATGTCGGTCGAGCCGCCCGCGGGCCAGGGCACGATCAGTGTGATCGGCTTGATGGGATACTCCTGCGCCATCGCGACACCGCAAACCGCTGCGAACGCAGCCGCTGCCAATCCGGTCTTCAGTACGGTTCGATAAGTCGTTACGCTTCGATAAGCCATATGATCATTTCTCCCTTGGAGGTTCGTGATGATGTCCGAACCTGTCTTGTTCTATTTTTATGGAGTGATGATCCCCGAAATCGGCGCGAAAGAAAAGCAAGGAGACGCATGAAGTCGAAGTTATTGCGACGCATCAGGCCACTGCGTCGTATAATCCCAGAATGTGCTACCTCTCGTTCGCTTAGCGAAACAGACCGCCCCACATTCAGACACCGCACCGCGCGTGCCCCGGAAATCCTGCCTCTTTTGACATCATCGAATCGAGCCCAACGGCGTCGCGGATCGGCTATGGTCATGGAACCATCAGCACCCGGCCGTTGCCAACGGAGCCCTCAATGCACCGCGTTACCATCACCCTTGACGACGATCTCATGGCGGACCTGGACCGCATGATCGAGCAGCACGGCTATCAGAATCGTTCCGAGGCCATCCGCGATTTCGCCCGGGCCGGGATGCAGCAGGCCGCACAGGATGCCGGAAAGGCCGGCGGCGAATGCGTCGCCGCGCTGGTCTATGTCTACGATCACGCCGCGCGCGATCTCTCCAGCCGCCTTGTCAACAATTTCCACGATCACCACGATCTGTCGCTGGCGACGCTGCATGTGCATCTGGACAACGACAACTGCATGGAGATCACCGCGCTGAAGGGCCGGACTACCGATGTGCAGCATCTGGCCGATCATGTCATCGCGGAACGCGGGGTACGCTATGGCCGCGTGGTGATGATCCCCACCGACCCCGGCGCCAAGCCCTCCGCTGCGCGCAAGCGTCCGGCGCACCGGCACACCTGACCCTCCATTTCCGGAGATGTTTCCGGCACAAACCTGCGGTATCGATCCATTATGACAAAAGCCAGATCCAATCTTCAGATCGATTCCGCGCGCCTCTGGGGCGATATTCATGAAACCGCAAAATTCGGCGCCACTCCGAAAGGCGGTGTGAAACGCCTTACTCTGGGCGCAGAGGACAAGCAGGTGCGCGACTGGTTCCGCGCCGCCTGCGAGGCAGCGGGCTGCGAAGTCCGCGTCGATGCGCTCGGCACCATGTTCGCGATCCGTCCCGGCCGCGACATGTCGAAGCCGCCGATCGGGATCGGCTCGCATCTCGACACCCAGCCGACCGGCGGCAAGTATGACGGTATCCTTGGCACGCTGGCCGCGCTGGAAGTGGTCCGCGCCCTGAACGATGCCGGGATCGAGACCGACATTCCGGTTTGCGTCTGCAACTGGACCAACGAGGAAGGCTCGCGCTACGCGCCGGCGATGATGGCCTCCGCCGCCTATGCCGGCGACTACACCACCGACGATATTCTCGGCCGGAAGGATGCCGACGGCATCACCGTCGCGGACGCGCTCGATACCATCGGCTATCGCGGCGCAGATGCGGTGGGGAAACAAAAATTCAGCGCCTTCGTCGAATTGCATATCGAACAGGGCCCATTGTTGGAGGCCGAGAACAAAACCATCGGCGTGGTCGATCGCGGCCAGGGCATCATCTGGTACGATGGCACGATTTCAGGCTTCGCCAGCCATGCCGGCACGACGCCGATGCCGCTGCGCAAGGACGCGCTGGCGGCATTTTCGGAAGTTGTGCTCGCGGTGGAAAAGATCGCGCGCGATCACGGGCCGAATGCGGTCGGCACCATCGGCGAAATCAAGATCGACAATCCATCGCGCAACGTCATCCCCGGCGATCTCGCGTTCACGGTGGACATCCGCAGTTCGGAATCAAACATTCTCGACGGCCTGCATAGCGCCATACAGGCCGCCGTCGCCGAGATCGCCGCCCGCCGCAAGGTGAGCATCGATGTCCAGCAGATCTGGCGGAAAGAACCTACCGTCTTCAACACCACGCTGGTTGATGCAGTTGAGGCTGCCACCAAGGAAATGGGCTACAGCCACCGCCGCATCACGTCCGGTGCAGGGCACGATGCCTGCAATCTGGCGGGTGTCGTTCCGGCGGCGATGATCTTCGTGCCCTGCAAGGACGGCATCAGCCACAACGAACTGGAAGACGCGACGCAGACCGACTGCACGGCGGGTGCCAACGTGCTGCTGCATACCGTTCTGGCGCTGGCAGGCGTTGCATCCGCGCCGAATGCGAATAGCTAAGCTCCAAGTTCTCACCGGAAGCAAATCTTCATGACCACTCGCCCTCCCGCGGCTGCGCCCGTCGCCCCGCGCCGCCCTCACAGCTTCACGCATCACGGCATCACCGTGATCGACGATTATGCGTGGCTGAAGGACGACAACTGGCAGGAGGTGCTGCGCGAACCATCGGTGCTCAAGCCGGACATCCGGGCCTATCTCGAAGCCGAAAATGCCTACGCCGACACGGTGCTCGGTCACACCACAGAGCTTCAGCAAAAGCTCGTGGCTGAAATGCGCGCCCGCATAAAAGAGGACGACTCCAGCGTTCCCTCGCCCGACGGGCCGTTTGCGTACTTTCATAAGTATCGTGAAGGCGGCCAGCACGAGCAGATCGGCCGGCAGCCCCGTGACGGCGGCGAGGCGCGTTTCATCATCGACGGCGATGAGCTGGCGAAGCAGACCGAATACTTCAAATTCGGGGAAGCGCGCCACTCCCCCGACCACACGCTGGAAGCATGGAGCGCGGACGTCCGTGGCTCGGAATATTTCACCATCCGCGTTCGTGACTGGCAAACAGGAATCGACAGCGCCGACATTGTCGAGGAAACCGATGGCGGCATCGTCTGGGCGGCGGATTCAAAATCGTTCTTCTACGTCAAGCTCGACGGCAATCACCGCCCGATGCAGGTGTATCGTCACACACTCGGCACGCCGCAGTCCGACGACGCGCTGGTCTACGAGGAAAGCGACTCCGGCTGGTTCACCCATATTCATGAAAGCGCCAGCGGCCGCTTCTGCGTGATTGCGGGCGGCGATCATGAAACGTCCGAGCAGCGGCTGATTGATCTGAGCGCGCCCGAGGCCAAGCCGCGCCTGATCGCAAAGCGTGAGGACGGCGTACAGTATTCTGTTGCGGATCGCGGCGATCAGTTGTTCATCCTGACCAACGCGGATGAGGCCGTCGACTTCAAGATCGTCACCGCGCCGCTCGCGTCACCAGCCCGCAAGAACTGGCGTGACCTGATCCCGCACCGGCCCGGCACCTATATCATCGATCTCGAGCTTTATTCCGGTCATCTGGTGCGGATGGAACGCACCAACGCGCTGCCGTCCATCGTCATCCGCGATCTTGCGACCCTGCAGGAACACGCCATAGCCTTCGACGAGGCGGCCTATTCGCTCGGCACCCTTGGCGGCTACGAATTCGACACCACGCAGATCCGGTTCTCCTACTCGTCGATGACGACGCCATCGGAAGTGTTCGACTACGACATGGTTAGCCGCCAGCGCACCTTGCGCAAGCGTCAGGAAATTCCGTCCGGCCACAACCCTGCCGACTATGTCACCACGCGGATCATGGCGACATCCAACGATGGCGCCCAGGTGCCGGTGTCGATCCTCCATCGCAATGACCTCAAGCGCGACGGCAGCGCGCCGCTGCTGCTGTACGGCTACGGTTCCTACGGCAGCTCTATGCCGGCGTCGTTCTCCACAAACCGGCTGTCGCTGGTCGATCGCGGCTTCGTCTATGCCATCGCGCATATCCGCGGCGGCGCGGACAAGGGCTGGGGCTGGTATCTCGACGGCAAGCGCGAGAAGAAAACGAAAACGTTCGACGACTTCGCCGCCGCCGGCCAGGCGATGATCGAAGCGAAATACACCTCCGCGAAAAGGATCGTCGGCCACGGCGGCAGCGCGGGCGGCATGTTGATGGGCGCTGTGGCGAACCGCTCGGGCGAACTGTTCGCGGGCATCGTCGCCGAAGTCCCGTTTGTCGATGTGCTGAACACCATGCTCGATGAGTCGCTGCCGCTGACGCCGCCGGAATGGCCCGAATGGGGCAACCCGATCGAGAGCGCGGCCGATTTCAAGACCATCCTGTCGTATTCGCCGTACGACAATGTCGCGGCGAAAGACTATCCCGCGATTCTGGCAATGGGCGGCCTCGCCGATCCGCGCGTGACCTATTGGGAGCCAGCAAAATGGATTGCACGGCTGCGCCCGGTGATGACGGGCGGCGGGCCAGTGTTGTTGCGCACCAACATGGGAGCTGGCCATGGCGGCGCATCGGGCCGCTTCAACAGGCTGGATGAAATCGCGATTGTTTACGCGTTTGCGCTGTGGGCGGTGGGACTGGCGGATGGTGAAAGCTAAAGCTTTCCTCTTACCTTACAGGTAATTTAATCGCCGTCGTCAGACCCTCATGATGCAATTTGATTCCGTTGCAGCGCGTCGTGACGCGCTGCTTTTCTGTGCCATACTCAGTTACTGACCCGCTGCCTCTCGTTTCCGGAATGCCCGCATGCGCCGCCTGCCCTTCTATTACGGCTGGATCATTGTCGCCGTAACCTTCATCACCATGGGCATCGGCGTGAATGCCCGCACCTCGTTCTCGCTGTTCTTCTCGCCGATCGTCGATGAATTCGGCTGGGATCGCGGCATCACCGCGGGCGCGTTCTCTGTCGGCTTTCTGGTCTCGGCGCTGCTCAGTCCCTTGATGGGCAAGCTGATGGACCGCAGCGGTCCGCGCACCGTCATGGAACTTGGCGTGGTTCTAATGGGAGCCGGCCTCCTGCTCGCGCCGCTGACGACGCAGCCGTGGCATCTCTATGTCACCATCGGATGCCTCGTTGGCGCGGGCAGCATCTGCCTCGGTTATTCCGGCCAGTCGCTGTTTCTGCCTAACTGGTTCGTCAGGCGCCGTGGCCTCGCTGTCGGTCTCGCCTTCGCCGGCGTCGGCATCGGCTCCATCATCATCCTGCCCTGGGTGCAACTCCTGATCGACAGGAGCGGCTGGCGCGCTGCGAGTTGGGCGATGGGCATTCTCGTGCTCGTTGTGCTGATCCCGCTCAATCTTCTGTTACGCAAACGCCCCGAGGACATCGGCCTGCAACCGGACGGCGACGCCGCGCCGACGGCAACGACGATTCCGCCTCCATCGAACATCGTCGATCCGGCATGGGCTGCAACCGACTGGACGCTCGGCCTTGCGGTGCGCACCGCACGGTTCTGGTGGATTTCGCTCGGCTATTTCTGCGGTCTCTATGTCTGGTACGCCGTGCAAGTGCATCAGACCAAGTATCTCGTCGAGATCGGATTCAGTTCGACCTCGGCGGCATGGGCGCTGGGCATGGTCAGCCTGATCGGCATCCCGGGACAGATCGCGCTCGGCTATCTCTCGGACCGCATCGGCCGCGAATGGATCTGGACGATTTCGAGTCTTGGCTTCGCGATCTGCTTCGCGGCGCTGATCGCGTTGCAGTTCGCACCGACGCTGCTGCTGGTTTACGTCATGGTCGTGGTGCAGGGATTCCTCGGATACGGATTCACCTCCATCATGGGCGCGGTCGTTGCCGAGATCTTCCAGGGCAAGCACTTCGGAACGATCTTCGGCACCATCGGCTTCACCGCGCTGGCCGGCGGCGCGGCAGGGCCTTGGGTGACCGGCATCCTGCATGACATCTACGGCGACTACACGCTGGCCTTCATCATCGGCATTGCCGTGAGCGCGCTGTCCGCCGCCGCGATCTGGCTGGCTGCTCCGGGCAAGGTCCGCGCCGTTGCGGGGCGCATGGACCGGATCGCGAAGGCGGCCTAAAGCCCGATCTGCACCGGATAGCCTTCGCGCAGTGCATTAACGATCGACGGCGGCGTCAAAAGCTTCGCGTCAGCCAAATCAGCAAATGCGCGGCTGTAGCCCGAAAACGACCAGCGCCAGACTTCGCCGTTCGCGATCAGGTAGCTTTCGCCTTCACTGGTCACCATCGTGCCATCCGGCAGCTTGAGTGCCGCTACGCCCAACGGATGCAGCCGTTTTTCGCGGCCATCGAGACGCTCGCCGTGAAGCACGGCGTCCATTTCGGTCGCATAAGGCTTTGCGCGACTGTTGCCTTTGGCCCATGCGTCGCGAAACGCCGTCGCCTCGTCCCGGCGGCAGTAAAAGCACGGACGATGCCCTGCCGCGAAGGATGTCGCTTCATCGAGGAAGAACAGCTCGGTCCAGCTTCGTCGGTCCATCACCTTGCGCCTGCGTCCGCGAAACTCGCAGACGCAGGTGATCCACGCCTTCGACGACCAGCGACGGTTCAGCAGCGTCTTCGTCGCCGGATCGTGGATGATGCCGCGATTGCCGGTGAAGCGACCGCGATGCGCGGTCGCGACGATTTCACCGAACGGCGACACGCGGTTTTTGAGGGGCATGAGGCCTCGTCACTCACAACGTCGTCCCGGTGGAGGCCGGGACCCATAACCACCGTTTTCTCTGCAGAGGTACGTTGAACATTTCTTCGCACGATACCCTGACAGGGAGTATGGGTCCCGGCCTCCGCCGGGACGACCCGAAAACTGACTACGTCACTCAGATCAACCGAAGCTCCGCCTCAGCCCAGCACATCCTGATTGATGACATTCTCGCGGATAGGTTTGCCGTCGAGCGCACTGAGGATGTTCTTGGCGGTTTGCAGGCTCATGCGGTCGAGCGCCTCGCGCGTCACGCCCGCCACATGCGGCGCGGTGATGACGTTATCGAGCTTGAACAGCGGATGATCCGGCCGCGGCGGCTCCTGCGCAAACACGTCGATGCCCGCGCCCGCGATCTTGCCAGAGGTCAGCGCCGCATGGAGTGCGTCTTCATCGACGATGCCGCCGCGCGCAGTGTTGATGAGGTAAGCCGTCGGCTTCATCATCTGCAATTGCGCCGTGCTGAACATATTGACGGTTTCCGGCGATTTCGGACAATGGATCGACACGAAATCGGCGCGTGGCAGCGCGGTGTTGAGATCGGTTACATATTCCGCGCCCGCCGCCTCAACCTCGGCGGCAGATTTGAATGGGTCATAGACCAGAACGTTCATCTCCATCGCCACCAGTCGCTTCACTGTCCGGCTACCGATGCGGCCGAAGCCGACCACCAGCGCGGTCTTTCCGAGCAGGTCGAAGGGGATTGCACCGAGCCGCTTGGTCCAGTTGCCGCTCTTCACAAGGGCATCGAGTTCAGCCGCGCGCTTCGCCAGCGCCAGCATCATGAACAGTGCGCATTCGGCCACCGATGGCGAGTTCGCGATGCCGGTGGTCATCAGCGGAATCTTGCGGGCGCTCAGTGCCGCGACATCGACCGCGTCGTAACCGACGCCAATGCGCGTAACGACCATCATTTCGCCCGACGAGACGATCTCGTTCGCGCCGAAGCGCGTGCCGCCCAGCGCCACGCCGTTGACCGGCGCATGCTGCCGCAGCATTTCGTTGAAATCCGGGGCAGAGATCGTGTTGGGAAACTCGATGGCCTCGATGTCGCTGCGCTCCCGCAACAGGGCCCAACCACCGGGCGACAGGGTTTCCACGATCAGCAGTTTCTTCTTGTTGGTCGCCATTTCATCCCCTGATGTTTGTTGATTTTCGTTCAGCGCGAGGCGCAAGTCGCCCATCATCGCCTTGTTTCGCCTCTTCCCGCAAGCCGGGAAAGGAGCCGAACCGTGCCCTTGCAGCGATCACGTTGCAAAGGCAAACTCCCCACGCCGCACCGTTCGGATCGGCAGAAAACAACAACAGGAGATCAACCCGTGACCCAGCCCGCGCCCCATCCCGCATCCCTGCTCGAGACATTGGCACGCTGGGACACGCCGACCATCTGCAACGCGCTGGAAGTGGTCGCGCCCGAACGCCGGCTGATCGGTTTCACTACCAAGCCACTGGTCTGCCCGTTTCCGGACTTGCAGCCGATGGTCGGCTATGCCCGCACCGCAACAATCCGGGCGACATCGCCGTCGAGTTTGTCGGCGGCCGATCAACGTGCCCAGCGCGCCGCCTATTACGAATATTGCGGCACAGGCTTTGGCCCGCGCATCAGCGTCATTCAGGATCTCGACGGCGCGAACATTGGATTCGGCGCGTTCTGGGGCGAGGTCAACAGTTCGGTGCACAAGGCACTCGGCTGCCTTGGCGTCGTCACCGACGGGTCGATCCGCGACATTCCGGCGTGGGCGCCGGGCTTTCAGGCGCTGGCCGGCAGCATCGGGCCCTCGCACGCGTATGTTCATCTCGCCGGATTCGGCGAGGATGTTTGCGTCGCCGGCATGACGGTGAGCTCGGATGATCTGATTCATGCAGACCGCCATGGCGCGGTCGTGATTCCGGCCAATGTCGCGGCGAAACTCCCCGATGCCGCGCGGCTGTGCGAGCGCCGCGAAGAGCCGATCCTGGGTATCGCCCGCGATCCCGGCTTCACCGTGGAGAAGCTCAAGGAAGCGCTGGCCAAGGCCGCGGAGATTCACTAACGCGTGACGATGGCGCAAGCCTTCTCGCAACACGCAATCAACGGAAGGTTTGTGCCATGAAAGTCGCACTCGGCGTCGTCGTCGGACTGGTGATCGGGTTCCTCGCCATGACCTATTTCAAGACCGGTCACCTGCCGTTCTGACGTCCTATAGGCAGGCGTCATTCCGGGGCGCGAGTGAAACGAGCGAACCCGGAATCTCCCGCGCACCTGCCGGACAAATGGATTCCGGGTCTGCGCCGAGCGGCGCATCCCGGAATGACCGGTGAATGAAATTGGGTTTCTGATGCCTGTGTCTCCCTTGTACCGCGCCTCGACCAGCCACGCCGCGCTCGGTCCTGAATTCTACGATGTCGTCGCGGCGGCCGCGTTTCCCGATCACATCCTGCGCTACCGCAACCAGCGCGCGGCAAGGACAGTCGGGCTTGATACGCTTAGCGACGAGGAATGGATCGCGCATTTCGGACGATTTCAGCCGCTGGCCGAAAACTTCAAGGAGCCGCTGGCGCTGCGCTATCACGGCCATCAGTTTCGCGTCTACAATCCGGAGCTGGGCGACGGGCGCGGATTTTTGTTCGCACAGCTATACGACGACAAGGGCCGCCTGCTCGATCTCGCCACCAAGGGCAGCGGCAAGACGCCGTGGTCGCGCACCGCAGACGGACGCCTGACACTCAAGGGTGGCGTGCGCGAGGTGCTGGCGACTTCCATGCTGGAAGCGCTCGGTGTCGATACCTCGAAAACCTTCAGCTTGATCGAGACCGGCGAAGCACTGGAGCGCGGCGACGAACCCTCGCCGACGCGCTCTTCCGTTATGGTGCGGCTAAGCCACTCGCATGTCCGGATCGGCACGTTTCAGCGGCAAGCGTTTCATCGCAACACCGCGAACATCCAGAAGCTGCTCGACTACACGATCAGGACTTACATGCCAGACATCTGGCACGACGATGCATCGGCGCGGGCCATCGCATTTCTCGAAGAGGTCTGCCGCCGCGTCGCCCGCGTCGGCGCGCAGCTGATGGCAGCCGGATTTGTTCACGGCGTCCTCAACACCGACAACATCAACGTTACCGGCGAAAGCTTCGACTACGGCCCGTGGCGGTTTCTGCCCGTGCTCGATCCCGCCTTCACCGCCGCCTATTTCGACGAAACCGGGCTTTACGCCTATGGCCGTCAGCCCGATGCGCTGTTCTGGAACGTCACGCGGCTGGCGGAATGCCTGCTCGGCATCACGGACCAGCCGAGCCTTGAAAAAGCGCTCGGCGTCTTTGAACCCGCCATTCGCCAGGAATTCACCGACGCGATGCTGCGACGGCTCGGCGTCCAGTCACTCGATGCAGTGCGCGACAACGAACTGGTGCGTGCGCTGTGGATCTTCCTGTCGGAAACGCAAGCGCCGTTCGAGCAGACCTTCTTCGACTGGTTCGGCGGCCTCGCGAGCGCCGAACGCGCGGCAGGAAGCCCGTCGAAGGATTTCTACGCGAATCCGGCGTTCAGCGCGGTTCGTGACGCTTTTCAGGGCTTCTCACCGCGCGATGGCGTCGATCTCAGCCACGCGTATTTCAGCAAGCCCGTCGCATGTTCGATGCTGATCGAAGAAGTCGAAGCCATCTGGAAGCCGATTGCAGACAGCGATGACTGGTCGGTGTTTCACGCCAAACTTGAGGCCATCGACCAGATGCGTGAGGCGTATGGGCTGACGTGAGGTACACGTCATTCCGGGGCGCGAGCGTTGGCGAGCGAGCCCGGAATCCAGGAGTTACTTCCGATGAACTCGACTGGATTCCGGATCAGCCCGCTGCGCGGGCTGATCCGGAATGACATGGCGGGAATGGATCCTCACGCCACCTTCTTGCGCGGCTCGGACACGGCAAACGTGCCGTCGAGGAATCCGGTCAGGCGCTGGCGGATGATGAACTCGGCATCTGCCATGATGCGGTCGATCAGTTCCTTGCAGGTCGGAATATCGTTGATCAGGCCGACCATCATGCCGCAGCTCCAGGCGCCTGCGTCCATATCGCCTTCCAGCATCACCTTCGGATAGACGCCGGCGACCTGATCCATGATGTCCTCGATCTTGAGGCTCTTGCCCTTTTCCTTCTCGATCTCGATCAGCTTCTCGACATTCCTGTTGGTCAGCACGCGTTCGGTGTTGCGCAGTGCGCGCATTACCAGACGGGTATCGAGCTCGGTGGCCTTTAGCAGCGCCTGCTTCACGTTGTCATGCACCGGCGCTTCCTTGGTGGCGATGAAGCGCGTGCCCATGTTCATGCCCTGCGCGCCCATCGCGAGCGCCGCGACGAGGCTGCGCGCATCGGCCATGCCGCCCGACGCAACGAACGGAATTCGCAGTTCCTCTTCCGCGCGCGGCAACAGGATCATGTTCGGCATGTCGTCCTCGCCGGGATGACCGCCGCACTCGAAGCCGTCGACGCTGACCGCGTCGCAGCCGATGGCTTCAGCCTTCAGCGAGTGGCGGACCGAGGTGCACTTGTGGATGACCTTGATGCCCGCCGCCTTCAACGCCGGCATGTATTGCTCAGGGCTGCGGCCTGCGGTCTCGACCGCCTTGATGCCGGCTTCCTTGATGGCCGCGATGTATTCGGGATACGGAGGCGCTGCGAAGGTCGGCAGGAAAGTCAGGTTCACGCCGAACGGCTTGTCGGTCATGTCCTGGCACTTCTTGATTTCCTTCGCCAGCAGCTCAGGCGTCTTCTGCGTCAGGCCCGTGATGATGCCAAGGCCGCCTGCGTTCGACACGGCGGAGGCAAGCTCCGCGAAGCCGATAAAGTGCATGCCGCCCTGGATGATCGGGTGCTGGATGCCGAACATTTCCGTAATCGCCGTTTTCATATGTTCCCTCTCATTGGTTCTAATGACATCGTTACCGCAGGTGCTCGCGGCGCGACAATGGTTTGGCTCGACAGGGCTGCCATGCCATCCGTTCCGAAAAGGAACGTATCAGCATGATCCAGGTCGTCAACCGGTGGCCAAAACCGGAGGCAGCGTGTATCAGGGCCGCAGATAAGCCTATCTTCAGCCAATGGAATTTCGTTTGAGCCAGTCCCCCGCCGTCAAGCCGTTCATGGAAGTCCTCTCTGGCCGCAGGCAGAGCGTGCCGCCGGTGTGGATGATGCGGCAGGCAGGCCGTTATCTTCCTGAGTACCGCGAGCTGCGCGCGAAGGCGGGCGGCTTTCTCGACCTGTGCTTCAATCCCGAATGGGCGGCCGAGGTGACACTGCAGCCGATCCGGCGCTTCGGTTTCGACGCCGCGATCATCTTCTCGGACATTCTGGTGATCCCGCATGCCCTCGGACGTTCGGTGCGCTTCGAGGTTGGCGAAGGCCCGCGACTCGATCCGCTCGATACGCCGGAGAAGATCGCGACGCTGACGACGGCTGCCGACTTCACCAAACTCGAACCCGTCTTCGAAGCACTGCGCCGTGTCCGCGCCGAACTCGATCCGAAAGTTGCGCTGATCGGTTTCTGCGGTGCGCCGTGGACCGTTGCGACCTACATGGTCGCCGGGCAAGGCACGCCGGATCAGGCGCCGGCGCGGATGCTCGCCTACCGCGAGCCGGATGCGTTTGCAAAAATCATCGACGTGCTGGTCGAGAATTCCATTGAGTATCTACTGGGACAGCTCAAAGCCGGCGCCGACGCGTTGCAGATCTTCGACACATGGGCAGGCATCCTGCCGCCGCGCGAATTTCAGCGCTGGTCGGTTGAGCCGACACGGCGGATCGTCGAAGGCGTTCGTGCGAAAGCTCCGCACGCGAAGATCATCGGCTTTCCGCGCGGCGCGGGCGCACAGCTGCCGCTGTATGTCGGCCGCACCGGCGTCGATGGCGTCAGCATCGACTGGGCGGCGGAGCCGTCACTGATCCG
Organism: Afipia massiliensis; assembly: GCF_001006325.2. Lineage (NCBI taxonomy): Bacteria > Pseudomonadati > Pseudomonadota > Alphaproteobacteria > Hyphomicrobiales > Nitrobacteraceae > Afipia > Afipia massiliensis. The sequence continues at coordinate 72,500 of NZ_LBIA02000001.1, forward strand.
CGAGCGCGTGCAGAACCACGTTGCTGTGCAGGGCAATCTCGATCCGCTGGCCTTGATCGCAGGCGGCGATGCGCTGGATCGCGCGGTCGATGATGCGCTGGCGAACTACGCAGGTGGCCGATACATCTTCAATCTCGGTCACGGCATCCAGCCGGAGACGCCCATCGCCCATGTCGAGCAGATGCTGAGGCGCGTGCGGGCTTATAACTTATAAGGGGTAGTTCGTTTCCTGCTCCTTGTTACGTGCAAGGATCACCCCACCCGGCTGACCTTTCGGTCAGCCACCCTCCCCATTCAGGGGAGGGATAAGTTCGCGGGATACGTCGGTCTTTTTCATCCCTCCCCCCTTGTGGGGAGGGTCGGCGCGTAGCGCCGGGGTGGGGGGTCAACGACCGCGCATCACTGCGAATTAGTCTAGATCTACGGCCTCGATCGCTCGATGATCGCAGCAGCCCCCTTCGCCAGCAGATCAAATGCCACCGCCCGGCCAAGCTCGCGCGGCTTGTCGGCCGGGCCGGTGCGCGTCGCTTCGAGCAACTGATCGCCTTCCAGATCAAGCACCGAAGCAGTCAGCGACATCTCGCGGCCGTCGATCGTCGAAAATCCCGCGATCGGCGAATTGCAGTGGCCGTTGAGCACCCACAGCACCTCGCGCTCCGCATCGGCGCACAGATGCGCCACCGGATCATCGATCAGCGCGAGATACTGCCGTGTGCGCCAATCGTTCACTGCACATTCCACCGCGACGATGCCCTGCCCCGCCGCCGGCAGCATTTCCCGCGCAGCGAATTCGTGGGCGATGCGGCTTGCAAGCCCGACGCGCTCCAACCCCGAACGCGCCATGATCAGCGCATCGGCAGGACCGACTTCGCCGCCTTCTGCGAGCCGCTGCATCTCGCCATTGTCGAGTTTGCGCACCCGCGTATCGGCCGCGCCGCGAAAGTGAATCACTTCGATCTCCGGAAACAGCCGCCGCGCATACGCCGCACGCCGCACAGCGTTGGTCCCGATCTTGAAGCCCTTGCCCTTGGTGCGCTTCAGATCGTCGAACGTGACGCCTGCGCGCAGCACCAGCGCATCGGTCGGCGGATCGCGCGACAGCGTCGCACCGATCACAAGGCCGGGCGTGTCCTCGTTGCCCGGCATGTCCTTCAGCGAATGCATCGCCGCGTGCAGTTTTCCTGCGATCACGGCTGCGCGGATTTCGGCAACAAACGCGCCGCCTTTGCCGCCATGCGGCAGCAGCAAGCCGACCTGATCCTGATCGCCGCGCGTCTCGAACTTGACGATCTCGACGTTCAGATCCGGCGCGGCAGCTTCGAGCTGGCGTGCAATTTCCCCGGTCTGCGCAAGCGCCATCGTACTTTTGCGCGTTCCGATACGCATGGAAATTGCTGCCACGTTTGCTCCGTCACCGGCTTGATGTCGTCCGTAAATCACGTTCTTTCGGGCCGAAACATACGGCGGACCGTCCCCCTAATGCAAACGCATTGAAGAACCTATCGCGGTTGCATCAGCTTCCGGTCCGCGCTTAAACAGCCTAAATCCCGCGTCCTGCGCAATCAAAAGAGTCCCCTGAATGACATCTTCCCCGTCCATCGGCTTCCTCGCGCCCCTGTTCGTTCCCGCCACCCGGCCCGACCGTTATTTCAAGGCAGCAGGGTCCGGCGCGGACGGCGTGATCATCGATCTTGAGGATGCGGTGGCCGCGAACGAGAAGGACGCCGCCCGCGCGACGCTGGTTGCGGCCTCCCTGCCCCCGAATTCGATCGTCCGCGTCAACGCTTTCGGAACGCGCTGGCATGAGGCTGACATTGTGGCGATGAAGGGCCTCGGCATTGCAGGGATCATGCTGCCGAAGGCAGAGACCGCGGGACATCTGGAAAGCGTGCGCGCCGTGCTGGGTGATCTGCCGGTGATTTCGCTGATCGAATCGGCGCACGGCGTCGCAGGCGTCCGCGAGGTCGCCCGTCACTCCGACCGGCTCGCGTTCGGCTATATCGACTTCAGCGCCGATGTCGGCTGCAGCATGGACCACGACGCGTTGCTGATGGCGCGCTCCGAGATCGTGCTGGCGTCAAGACTTGCACAGTTGCCGTCACCGCTCGAAGGCGTGACGCCATCGTTCGATGATCCTGCACTGGTCGAGGATGACGCGCGTTATGCGGCAATGATGGGTTTCGGCGGCAAGCTCTGCATTCACCCGAAGCAGATCGCCCCGACACTCAAGGGGTTCCGGCCATCGCAAAAAGACATCGAATGGGCGATTCGAATCTCGAATTCAGGCGATGGCGCCGTGTCGGTCGACGGCATGATGGTCGATGCGCCGGTTCGGCTTCGGGCACAGCGCATTCTCGCCGCGGCAAAGGCCAGCGATGCGGCTGGGGGGTAGCCGATAACGTGGAGACTTCAGCTTACACACCGTCATTGCGAGCGAAGCGAAGCAATCCAGTCTTCTGATAGAAGAAAGCAAGGACTGGATTGCTTCGTCGCTTTGCTCCTCGCAATGACGAAGAGGAAGCTTCCAGCAAGCTCTCGCTAATCGCGCGCGATCCACACCGCTATTTCATTTCCGCCAGGTTCGCGGAAATGAAACCGCCGCCCGCCGGGAAAATCGAACTGCGGCTTGGTGATTGTGCCGCCGGCGGCGATCACGCGCCGTTCGGCATCGTCGATATCCGCGGTCCGCACCACGGCGAGCGGTGCTGATACCCTCTCGGGCGCCTGATCGATACCGCCATCAATTCCCGCGCCAGTGAGCGCGTCATAGGTCGGACCGTAGCTGACAATGCCCCAGCCGAAAGCCGCCTGAAAAAACGCGCTGGTGCGCGCACGGTCGGTGCTGGGAAATTCGATATAGTCGATCTTGTCGGTCATGATTGCCTCTATTGCGCCGCGACCGGCGGCCAGGTCATCAGAACCACCTCGACGATCTTCTTGAGTTCGTCGCGCTTGGCTCCTCCGACCGCCTGGACTGCTATTCCTTGTGCGATGGTGGAGGCATAGCGCGCCAGCACCTCCGCATCCGCGTGCGCGGGAAGATCGCCATCGGACCGCGCCTGCTCGAAGCGCTCGCGCAGATCGCTTTCAAACTTCGCGCGCCGCGCGACCAGCTCCTGCTTGATCGACTCCGCGGCGTCTCCGCAGGTCAGCGCGCCGTTGATGGACAGACATCCTGCCGGACAATCCGGATCGGTCACGGCATCGACTTCTCCATAGAGAAGATGCTCGATCACCGCGCGCGCCGTCGGCTGCTGCAGCGCCAGCTTGGTGTAACCGGCGGGGCCATCGGCATACGCGTCGAACGCCTTGCGGAATAATTCTTCCTTGTTGCCGAACGCGGCATAGAGCGACGGCTTGGTGATGCCCATCGCCTCCGTCAGATCGGTCATCGACGCGCCCTCGTATCCCTTCTCCCAGAAAACGTGCAGGGCGTTTTCCAAAGCCTGATCGAGATCGAATTCACGGGGGCGTCCCATGGCCACGGTAAGAACCTTTCTGAATTTGTACCTTTCGTTAGATATGTCCCTTGACGGAGAAAGTCCAAGTCCCATTTATACCGAACGTTACAGTTGCGATGCAGCAATATTGCATCGCGACGCGGGGCAAATCGGAACTTTTATTCTCCAGCGATCACGATCTCCCCAGCAACGTATTGAAATTACAGCATTTCGCGTTTCGGCGCGGATGCAATGAAATGGGAAGCTCGTGATGAAAAGCCTTTCAAAAAGAACAAGCCTGATTGGCGCCGGCATCGGTCTGGCAATTCTGGCGACTGCGGGAACCCTGGTCTTTACGGCCTCGAACAATCGGGCCAGGGCTGATTCCGCCGCCGCGGCCACACCGCCCGCAACTCCCGTCTCCGTCGCCAGTGTCGCCGAGCGAGAAACCGCGATCTGGGACGAATTCTCGGGCCGGCTGGAAGCCATCGAGCAGGTGGAAGTCCGCTCGCGTGTCGCCGGCGCGATCCAGGAAATCCGTTTCCGCGAAGGCGCGCTGGTTCAGAAGGACGATGTTCTCGTCGTGATCGATCCCGCGCTCTACGCCGCCGAGGTCGCCCGCGCGGACGCTCAGGTCGCCGCTGCGCAGGCTCGTCTCGTCTTCACCAAGAGCGATTATGAACGCGGCCAGCAACTGAGCGGATCGCAGACTATCTCGCAGCGCGATCAGGACAACCGCATCAACGCTTATCGCGAGGCGGAAGCAAACCTCAAGGCAGCACAGGCCACCCTCAAGACCGCGCAGCTCAACCTCGGCTACACCGAAGTCCGCGCGCCTGTGACGGGCCGGGTCGGCAAGCGCGAGATCACCGTCGGCAACCTGATCGCCGCCGGTCCCGGTTCGCCGCTGCTGACCACCATCGTCTCGACGACGCCGATCTATGCCAGCTTCAACGCCGACGAACAGATCGTGCTGCGTGCGCTCGACTCGCTCGGCAAAGACGATGCGGCATCGAAGACCGGCCGCATCCCCGTCAAGATGGGCACCGCGACCAGCAACGGCCTGCCGTTCGAAGGCCACATGCAGTTGATCGACAATCAGGTCGATGCGCGCAGCGGCACGGTGCGGGTCCGCGCCATCTTCGACAACAAGGATGGCCGCCTGATCCCCGGACAGTTCGTCCGCCTGCAGATGGGCAAGCCCAAAACCGAACGCGCGATGATGATCAACGAACGCGCCGTCGGCACCGACCAGAACAAAAAGTACGTGATGGTCGTGAACAAGGAGAACAAGGCCGAGTATCGCGAAGTCTCGCTTGGCGTCGCCGTTGACGGCCTGCGCGTGGTCACGGCCGGCCTGAAGCCGGGCGAGCAGATCGTGGTCAAGGGCTTGCAGCGCATTCGCCCCGGCGCACCTGTCGCGCCTGAAGTCGTGGCGATGGACACCAACTGAACGGCCTCCGGGAAATACATCAACAACGTCATTGCGAGCGAAGCGAAGCAATCCATCGCTGAAAAGAGAAGACTGGATTGCTTCGTCGCGAATGCTCCTCGCAATGACGATATCGGGCGACCGACGCAACAATACCAATAATGAGATGACGTCATGAATATCTCGAGATTTTTCATCGACCGGCCGATTTTCGCCGGTGTGCTGTCGGCGCTGATCCTGCTTGCGGGTCTGCTGTCGCTCCCCGCACTGCCGATCTCCGAATATCCGGAAGTTGCGCCGCCCATCGTGACCGTGCGCGCGCTCTATCCCGGCGCCAACCCCAAGGTGATTATCGAATCGGTCGCGACGCCGCTCGAGGAGCAGATCAACGGCGTCGAAAACATGCTCTATATGAACAGCCAGGCGACGACCGACGGCGTGTTGACCCTCAACGTCACCTTCCGCCTCGGCACCAATCCCGACCTCGCGCAGCAGATGGTTCAGAACCGGGTCTCGCAGGCGGAGTCGCGGCTGCCGGCGGTGACGCGCCAGCTCGGCATCACCACGGTGAAGAGCTCGCCGAACATCACGCTGGTGGTGCATCTGTTGTCGCCGAACGATCGCTACGACACCACTTATCTGCGCAACTTCGGCGTGATCAACGTCAAGGATCGCCTCGCCCGCATTCGTGGCGTCGGCCAGGTGCAAATCTGGGGCGCCGGCGATTATGCGATGCGCGTGTGGCTCGATTCGCAAAAGGTCGCCGAGCTTGGTCTCTCGCCCGGCGACATCACCCGCGAAATCCAGGCCCAGAATGTCGAGGCCGCGGCGGGTACGGTCGGCGGCGCGCCGAACTCCACGGACATCACCCTGCAGATGCCGCTCAATGCGCAGGGCCGCCTGAAGGACGAGCAGGAATTCGGCGACATCGTCATCAAGACGGGTCAGAACGGTGAAATCACTCGCCTGCGCGACGTTGCGCGGATCGAGCTTGGCGCCTCTGAATATGCGCTGCGTTCGCAGATCGACAATAAATCCGCTGTCGGCATCGGCATCTTCCAATCCCCCGGCGCCAACGCGCTCGCCATCGCCGACGAAGTCCACGCGGTGATGACGCAGATCAAGCAGAACATGCCCGAGGGTGTCGATTACCGCATCGCTTACGATCCGACGCGATTCATCCGCGCCTCGATCGAAGCCGTAATCCACACCCTGCTGGAAGCGATCGCGCTGGTGGTGCTGGTCGTCATCCTGTTCCTGCAGACCTGGCGCGCTTCGATCATCCCCCTGATCTCGGTGCCGGTCTCGATCATCGGCACCTTCGCGGTGCTCCTGCTGTTCGGCTATTCCATCAATGCGCTGAGCCTGTTCGGCCTGGTGCTGGCGATCGGAATCGTGGTCGACGACGCTATCGTCGTGGTGGAGAACGTCGAGCGCAACATCGAGGAAGGCTTGTCGCCGCGCGATGCGACCTATCGCGCCATGAACGAGGTGTCGGGCCCGATTATCGCCATTGCCCTGGTGCTGGTGGCGGTGTTCGTGCCGCTTGGCTTCATCAGCGGCCTGACCGGCCAGTTCTACAAGCAATTCGCCATGACCATCGCGATCTCGACAGTGATTTCCGCGATCAACTCGCTCACGCTGTCGCCGGCGCTCGCGGCCCTTCTGTTGAAGGGTCACGATCAGCCGAAGGATGCGCTCAGCCGCGGCATGGACAAGATCTTCGGCGGCTTCTTCCGGCGATTCAACAGCGTCTTTCTGAAAGCCTCGGATTCCTATAGTGGCGGCGTCAAGCGGGTCATCTCGCGCAAGGCCGCCGTCATGGGCGTCTATCTGGTCTTGATCGGCGTCACGGCCGTCCTGTTCAGGGTCGTGCCCGGCGGATTCGTGCCGCTGCAGGACAAGCAATATCTGATCGGGTTTGCCCAGCTTCAGGAAGGCGCCACGCTCGACCGCACCGAAGAGATCATGCGGCAAATGTCGGCAATCGCCATGCAGCAGCCCGGTGTCGAGAGCGCCGTGGCGTTTCCGGGCCTGTCGATCAACGGCTTCACCAACTCGTCGAGCGCCGGCATCGTATTCTCGACGCTCAAGCCATTCGGCGAGCGCAAGGATCCTTCGTTGAGCGCCACCGCGATCGCGGCCGAGTTGAATAAGAAATATACTGTCATTCAGGACGCCTTCGTGGCCATGCTCCCGCCGCCGCCGGTTGACGGCCTCGGCACCACCGGCGGTTTCAAGCTGCAGCTCGAAGATCAAGCGGGGCTGGGTTATGAGGCGCTGGACGACGCCAAGAAGGCCTTCCTCGCCAAAGCGGCACAGGCGCCGGAGCTCACCGGATTGTTCTCGAGTTACAAGGTGGACGTGCCGCAGCTTTATGCGGACATCGATCGCACCCGCGCGCGCCAGCTCAACGTGCCGATCACCAGCATCTTCGAGACCCTGCAGGTTTACCTCGGCTCGTACTACGTCAACGACTTCAACAAATTCGGCCGCGTCTATTCGGTGCGCGTGCAGGCCGACGGCAAATTCCGCGCGCGGCCGGAAGATGTCGGCCAGTTAAAGGTGCGCTCGACGACCGGCGATATGATTCCGCTGTCGGTGCTGCTGCGGCTGCAATCCACCGCCGGCCCCGAAAGCGCGATGCGCTATAACGGCTTCCTCGCCGCCGATATCAACGGCGATACCGCGCCTGGCTATTCCACCGGCCAATCGCAAGCCGCGGTCGCGCGTATCGCCAGCGAGACGCTGCCCAAGGGCATCGGCTTTGAGTGGACGGACCTGACCTATCAGGAGATCATCGCGGGTAACACCTCGCTCTACATCTTCCCGATCGTGATGCTGCTGGTGTTCCTCGTGCTCGCTGCGCAGTACGAAAGCCTGATGCTGCCGCTGGCGATCATCATGATCGTGCCGATGTCGCTGCTGGCCGCGATGTTCGGGGTCTGGATCACCGGCAACGACAACAACATCTTCACCCAGATCGGCCTGTTCGTTCTGGTCGGGTTGTCGGCCAAGAACGCGATTCTGATCGTGGAGTTCGCACGCGAACTTGAATTTGCCGGACGCACGCCGATTGCGGCGGCGATCGAGGCCAGCCGCTTGCGGCTGCGGCCGATCCTGATGACGTCGATCGCCTTCATCATGGGCGTGGTGCCGCTGGTAACATCGGTCGGCGCCGGCGCGGAGATGCGTCACGCCATGGGCATCGCGGTGTTCTCCGGCATGATCGGCGTCACGGCGTTCGGCATCTTCTTCACGCCGGTGTTCTACGTGCTGCTGCGTGGCGTCACCGGCAACAAGCCGCTGGCCCAGCACGGCGCAAGCTCGATCGAGCCCGTCGCCGCCGCACACGCACCGCATGCGCTGAAGGATGCGGCCGAATAGCCCGCTCGCGCGGGCCACGAGATGGCGCACAGCTGCATTGCCCGTGACAGCGATGCGCCCGCGACACGAAGCAATCCGGTCCTTGCCCCTCCAAAGGCTGGATTGCTTCGGTCGCAACTTCTGCAAAAGAAAATGGCCGGGGAAACCCCGGCCATTTTTGCAATCAGAACAGCGAAGACCGTTAGCCCAATGTCTTCGCCAGCGCGCGAAATTTCTCGAGCTGATCGGTCTTGAGCGCCCGGTTCTCGTCGCGGCCGACGAAGACCTTGAACATCACGCCGCCATCGACGTTGAGGAACGCCGCGAAGGCCGACGACTTGCCCATGAACGGGCGCTCGACGAAGGCGATCCCGCCGCAGCGCTCATGCCGCAGATGGCCGTGCATGCCCTTGGGCTTCATGATGTTGTAGTAGCCGCGTCCGATCTCACCGCCGCCGACAGGCTCGGTGACTTCGAAGATGCCGTCCTCGGTATGGATGATCAGCGTCACCTCGCCCCATGTCGCAATGTCCTGCATCGCGGCCACGAACGCGGAGCCCGGCGCGAAGCTGCGCATCTCCTCGGGCAACGCCTCGATCACGGCGCGCGCCGTGACGTTCTTCTCCCGCGCGACGTCTTCGATGACGCCGCCGGGGTTCTCCGCCATATGCTTCTTGAGATCGGCCAGATCGGTGCTCAGCATGGACTGCCCTCTCAAGCCGCGGCGCTGGTCTTGCGCTCGCTCTGGATGATGTCGAAGCCTTCGAACTTCGGATGCCCGAGGTAGAGGCTCGGGCCGGTCTGGTTGTCGGCGCGGGCATGCGCCTTGCGAAACTGCTCGGACTTGGTCCAGGCCTCGAACGAGGCCTTGTCGGCCCACAACGTGTGCGTCGAATACAGCGTGTGATCCTCGGCCACCGGGCCGCGCAGCAGGTGAAACTCGATGAAGCCCGCCAGCTCGCTGAGATACGACTCGCGCGTCGCCCATACGGTCTCGAACGCCTGTTCGGAGCCGGTCTTCACCTGGAAACGGTTCATAGCAATAAACATTGGTCTTCTCCTGTTTGTCTTACCTTAAAGGCATCGGGCGGTTTATCAAAGGGGCCTAACCCACATCCTTGAGCGATTCAACGCAACATGCCGCGCAGAAACTCTCTGCGCGGCATAAGCCTGTTCGCTTTTGAAGCGAGGTTATTGAACGCTCGGCGTTCAGGTCCCTCCGAAGTGGTAACGTAGCCCAGCCTTGTAGACGATGCCCGCGCCGGCGCTGGCCCACAGCACGTCATTCTGTGGCGACGTGAAGTCGGCGGCGCGCGGAATGGCGTAAGGCCGGTAGTACTGGTTGAGGAGATTCTCGACCGAGAAGTTCAGAGCGAAGTCCTTTGTCGGTCTCACTTGCAGATACAGGTTGACCAGGTCGTAGGATGTGCCCGGCAGATACGTGACCGGAATATCGGTGTTGCTCTTCACCGACGTCCACATCGCCGACAGTATTACCTGATTGTCGAGGAAGCGCAGGCCTGCCGTCGTCGTCACCTTCTGCGGCTGGATGCTGTAGAGGCCGATATTGGTCTTGGTGTTCTTGCCTTCCTGCAGCGTCAGCGACACGCCTACGAAGTAGTCGTTGGCGTCGTACATCGTTTCGGCTTCGAAACCCTGGATCCGGGCGTGCGCGATGTTCTGATACTGAAGATACGTGGTCGGAAACAGCCCCGGAATCGGCGGGAACGAATTGAACGGAGGTCCGGTGAGCTGAAAGCTGTCGATATAGTCGTCGACATCGTTGCGGAAGAGATTCAGCTTACCGCGGAAACTGTCGCCGGCCCTGAACAGATCATTCTTCTTGATGTTGACGCCGATTTCCTTGGTCTTGCCTACCTCGGGACGCAGATTGGGATTCGGCAGGAAGCAGAAGAAGCCGCGCGTGCCGTCCGGGCAGATCGAAAAGTCACCCTGCCCGGCACCGGTTGCGACGTGGGCGCTATCCACCAGTGTTTCGGTGATCGACGGTGCACGATAGCCCTCTGCGTAGCTGACATACGGCGTCACGACGCTCGCAGGCAAAAGTCCGATCGTGATCTTCGGCGAGAAGCGGTCGCCGCTGGCGGAAGCTGCCGATGAACTGAGCTGATAGTTGTCGTATCGAATCGCGCTGACCATTTCGAACAGCGAGGAGTAGTTGGTCTTCCACTGGACGAAAGCGCCGGTGACTGTGCGTTCGCCGCCGGGGGTGGTCTTGTTGGAATTGCCGCTCTTGTCGAAGGTCGAAACGTCGTCGCGGAAGCCGTCGCCACCGTAAGTGACGGCGTGGCGCCAATCACCGGTCTCAAAACGCGATGTATTATGGACATCGAATCCAAAGGTGTCGATCAGATAGCCACGCTGATCGCCAACGCAGCCGGTGATGCTGTTGCCCGGCCGACCGCCGATGCAATTGCCGGTCGCCGCTGTCGAGTTGTGCAGGGTCTTGACCTGCTGGCTATCGGTCCGATTCCAGTAGATCTTGGCGTCCCAGTCGAAAATCTGGTCGTCGGGCCGCGAGTACTTCCAGCCAAGTGTGGTGGTGTAGTTCTTCAGGTTGGTCGCATAGACCGATGTGCCGTTGCCCGCCGCTCCTGGCTGCGCGAAAGGCTGCCCCAAGGGCCGTCGTGGCTGACCAACATTGAAGAGATCTTCCTGGAAGATGCCGCCGAGCTTGATCTCGTGCCCATCCGCAGGACGCACGGTCAGTTTTGCAATACCGCTCGAGAGCCGCTGCGCGGTGTTCTCGACGGTGACGCCGAGACCATCCTTGTAGTTGTTCTGCGTCGAGTAGGTACCGCCTGCGAACACATCGACGTTCGGATTGACGTGCACGCCGCCGAAGATCGATCCGAGCGCGCGGCCGCTGTTGGTACCGAACACCGTGTTGGTATCGACGCCCCAGCGCTCGCCGGGGCGCACCACGTCCTGAATGTCCTTGGTGCGGAATGAGGCCACGCCGCCGATGGCGCCCGAGCCATAGATATTGGCGGTCGGACCGCGCACGATGTCGATGCCGCCGATCAATTCGGGATTCAGGAAGAACGAGCCATTCGAGTTGTGGCCGGTACGCTGGTAATTCTGACGCGCGCCATCGACCACCACCGCAACGCGGCCGAAATCCTGCAAGCCGCGGATGTTGATCGCGGTCGATGGATCGTCACCACGATCCTGCAGCCAGACGCCGGGTATATTGTAGATCAAGTCGCCAACGCGCGAGGCCTGACGCCCCTGGATCTGCTCCAGCGTCACGACGCTGACCGGCGCCAGCGCATCGATCGCGCGCTCCTGGGTCTTCGTGGCGGCAACTGTGATCTCGTCGAGTGATTGATAAACCGGCTGTCCGATCTGGGCGTTCGCGTTCATCAGATTCGCCTGCGGCACAGGCACTTCCGCCATCGGTGCCCCGGCGCGCTTGCGCTTGATCGGCTTAGGCTTAGCCGTTTGAGCAACCTGGCTGGATTGCGCATACACTGGCCCAGCGGCAACCACCGCTCCCAGCGTAACAACAGATACAGATAGTAACAGCGCGCACGCACGCGCGTTCAGCCCCGACATGACAGCCCCAAATCTTCTTGATGCTTTTTGTGATGCGGCTGGCGGGCATCGCCCGGAGGCGGCTGGCTGGCTGTCTTGGAATCCGTTGGCCACTGCCAACGTGTTGCCACTTTTCGTAAAATGCTTCGTCGGGGTCAAGCCAAGCGACGGCCAGTTTAAATCTATTGTAAACTGGAGTGTTGGAATTCGCGCGCCGACAAACTTAAGAACAACCAAGACTTTCCGAAACAGGACGCGCGAAACGAATGAATGCTGGCTCTCCCCAAGACCCCGACGGCATGTCGGGCAAAGACGCCGGCGATCAATCTAGAACGACTCTAATTGAGCGATCGATCCCTTTGACGGATAACCGTATCCAGAGCCGTGACCTGTTCGTGTCCTCGCGCGAGATCACCATCTCCCATGGCGAGGAAACCTATCGCTTGCGGCTGACCTCGCAAAACAAGCTGATCCTGACCAAATGAACTGCAGAATGCCCGCACCCCGAACGACCGGCGTATTGCTCGGCGTCACGCTCGCCCTCGCCGCTGGTCTTTGCGTGAGCGCTGTCCCGTTCGCGGCCGCCCGCGCCGAAAGCATCGTCGTCCATGATGCCCGTGGCCGCGACGTCGCCATAGGCAACCGGTCGCGCATCGTCTCGATCGGCGGCGCGATCACGGAAATTCTGTATGCGCTCGGCCTCGAGGACCGGATCGTCGGTGTCGACACCACGAGTCTTTACCCCCCGAAGGCGCTCGGCGAAAAGCCGAACGTCGGCTACATGCGGCAACTGAGCGCAGAGGGCGTGCTCGGCCTCAACCCGCAACTGATCCTCGCCATCGAAGGCTCCGGCCCGAAGGAAACGCTGGAAGTTCTCGACGCAGCGAAAATTCCGTTCGTGTCGTTTCCCGAGACCTACACCGAGCAAGGCCTGATCGATAAGATCAAGATGGTCGCGCATGCGATGGACGCCGACGCCCGCGGCGCGTGCCTCACCGCGGCGGTCAGCGGCGATCTCGCCGAATTGAAGAAGCTGCGCGACAACGTCAAGAAGCCCGCGCGCGTGATGTTTGTGATGTCGTTCCTGAACGGCCGCGCCATGGTGGCAGGACACAAGACGGCGGCAAACGAGATCATCAAGCTCGCCGGCGGCGTCAACGCGGTTGACGGGTTCGAGGGCTACAAGCCGGTCAATGACGAAGCCATCGTCGCCGCCAAGCCGGATGTCATTCTGACCATGCAGCGCGGCCGCGAGCAGCTCGACGCCCAGACCGTGTTCGCCAATCCGTCGTTTGCGCTGACGCCGGCTGCCGCCAAGAAATCGTTCGTGGCGATGGACGGACTTTATCTCTTGGGCTTCGGTCCGCGCACCGCCGCTGCAGCCCGCGATCTCGCGCTGTCGCTTTATCCCGACCTCACCGACAAGGCCGCGACATGGAAGCCGGCGACGCTGACCGTCGACTGCCATAAATGACGACGGCCGAAGCAGCGTCCGCGACGCCACGCCCTCTCGCCCCAAGTGTTTCCATGCGGCCTTCGGCCATTCTTGTTTACGCCGTTCTGATCGCCGGGGTCTTCGCGGTCGCGCTGCTGGCGACCACCGTCGGCGCGGCAGGCATTCCGCTGCCCCGCCTTGCCGCTGCGCTGGGATTCAACATCGGCCATGCCGATCCCGCCATGCTCGCGCGCGATGAACTTGTGCTGTGGTCGATCCGGATTCCGCGCATCGCCGTCGCAGGCATGATCGGCGGTCTTCTCGCCCTGTCCGGTGCCATCATGCAGGGACTGTTCCGCAATCCCCTCGCCGATCCGGCGCTGGTTGGCGTGTCCAGCGGCGGCGCGTTCGCAGCGGCGTCCGCCATCGTGATCTCCGACAGCGCATGGGGCGCGAGCTTCCGCTTCCTGCAATTCGAACTGCTGCCTGTCGCGGCGTTTGCAGGCTCGCTGATCACCACCACGATCCTCTACAAGATCGCCAGCCGCGAGGGCCGCACCTCCGTCGCGATCTTTCTGCTGGCCGGCCTCGCCATCGCGGCCATCGCCAACGCCGGCATCGGGCTTCTGGTGTTCGTCGCCGATGACCGCCAGTTGCGCGACATCACCTTCTGGTTGCTCGGCTCGCTCAGCGGCGCGACCTGGCCGAAAGCCGGGGTGGTTGCGCCGGTCGCACTGCTTGCGCTGCTGGCTATCCCGCTGATCGCCCGCGGTCTCGACGTGCTGGTGCTTGGAGAAGCGGAAGCGTTTCACACCGGTGTGGATGTCGAACGGTTGAAAAAAATCTCGATCGTGCTGATTTCCGCGATGACCGGCGTTGCGGTGTCGATCTGCGGCGTGGTCGGCTTCGTCGGCATCGTCGTTCCGCATCTGCTGCGGATCGTGATCGGCCCCGGCCACCGGATGCTGCTGCCCGCCTCGGTCTGCCTCGGGGCCATTCTGCTCATTCTCGCCGACACCATTGCGCGCGTGCTGGCGGCCCCGGCCGAAGTGCCGATCGGAATTCTCACCGCGGTGCTCGGCGCGCCGTTCTTCCTGTTCATCCTGTTGCGGCAGCGGGCGCTGATCGGATCATGACCTCGCCGGTCCCTGCCATGATCGAAGCCAACGCGATCTGCATGAAAGTGCGGCAGGCGACGCTGCTCGATAACGTCAGCGTGCAGCTTCGCGGCGGCGAGACCGTCGCCATCGTCGGGCCGAACGGCGCCGGCAAATCGACGCTGCTGCGCCTGCTGTCCGGCGATCTTCGCTGCACCGGTGGCGGCGTTCGCCTCAAGGGCCGCGATCTCGCCTCGTTCTCCTCGCGCGAGCTGGCGAACCATCGCGTCATGCTGTCCCAGCATGTCAACGTCTCCTTCCCCTTCACCGTCGAGGAAATCGTGGCCATGGGCGCGGGCGATCGCCCCCGCACCGTCGCAACCCCTCTGGTCGATGCGGCCATTGCCGAACTTGATCTCGCGCCGTTCCGCCACCGCGAATTGCCGACGCTGTCGGGCGGCGAACAGCAGCGCGCCCACTTCGCGCGTGTTCTGGTGCAACTGGCCTGCGGCGAAGCGGACCATGGCCCCGGCGTGCTCCTGCTCGACGAGCCGACATCCAGCCTCGACCTGCGCCACCAGATCAATCTTGTTGAAACAGCGAAACAACGGGCTCGCACCGGCACCGCCGTGGTCGCGGTGCTGCACGATCTCAACCTCGCCGTCCGGTTCGCGGATCGCATTATCGTTCTGCGCAAGGGAATGGTCGCCGCTGACGGTAGCCCCACCGAGACGATCACTAACGAGATGATCAGACAGGTCTTCGAGGTCGAGACCAATATCGGCTCCGAGGACGGCCAGCCCTACGTTCTGCTCCAGCGCATGCAATAATCCGCGAATGCGGCGGCGCACGCGCTGCCGATTGCGATTTCAGGCCATTTGCGCTATTTCACGCATCAGAACTGGTCAGACCTCCTGCATCGCAGCAACCAAGATCCATCTGATGTTAAACATCGGATGATTGTCGCGGTGAATGCCCGCGTGCTAGCTTTGGCAAATGAAGTCGCCCGCCAAACCCCGTCCAAAGCCAGTCAGCAAGCTCATCAAGCCGGGCCGCATTCAGGCCGTGCTGCGCACGCTCGGCAGCGAGATCGCGCAGGATCTGATCCCGGTCGGCGCGACGCTGCCGCCGGAACACGACCTCGAGAGCCGTTTTGGCGTCGGCCGCGGCGTGGTGCGCGAAGCGATCAAGACGCTCGCCGCCAAGGGACTGGTCAGCGTGCGGCCCCGCCACGGCACCCATGTGCGGCCGCGCGGCGACTGGAGCCTGCTCGACCGTGACGTGTTGAGCTGGCTGATCAGCAAGGAAGAGCCGAATCGCGACCTGCTGCTTGCGCTCCAGGAAGTCCGCCTGATCATCGAGCCTGCTGCCGCCGCCCTCGCCGCCGAACGCGCGACAGCGAAGGATCGCAAGCGCATCATGACGGCGCTCGCCGCAATGGAAGCCTCGCACGACGTGCCGACCGCCATCATCGCCGACAAGGCATTCCACCTGGCGATCATCGACGCCACGCACAATCCGGTGCTGCAGGGTTTCCGCGGCGCCATCGACACCATTCTCAGCGCCGTCTTCATGGTCGCCACCGGCAGTCCGGGCTGGTTTCACGAAAATCTGCCGAACCACGCCATCGCGGCCCGCGCCATCGGCGAGGGCAACGCTGAGAAGGCACGCGCGGCA
The DNA here is from genome assembly GCF_001006325.2 of Afipia massiliensis. Classification (NCBI taxonomy): domain Bacteria; kingdom Pseudomonadati; phylum Pseudomonadota; class Alphaproteobacteria; order Hyphomicrobiales; family Nitrobacteraceae; genus Afipia; species Afipia massiliensis. Next base: position 88,505 of record NZ_LBIA02000001.1, read on the forward strand.
ATGCAGCAAGTGCTCGGTTATACCCAGTTCAAGCTGTCGAAGAAGAAATACGGACGGGCGCGAACGTCATCCGGCAAGCAGGCGGTCAACGGCAAGCTCAGGAAGAAGCGCGTCGCGTGACGCAACAATCCGTCACGGCAACCGGTTCGCCACACGAACGCGCGATGCGCGTACCCGCCTGACTGGAATGTGTCAGTCCTGGTTGGCGTTACTGCAAATACCTTGTGCAAATTCTGCAAGACCTCTGCAACCCGCTAGAAGTGCAAGCTTTCGTCGCACCATCCCGAGAACCGGATCATAGACGTGCGCCGAAAGCCCGCTTAAGCTGTCATCGAACCACTGACATCCGGCGAACGGATGCGGACACAAAGAGCCGGCGCGACCGGACAATTCGGGAGGAACATATGAAGCGCTTCACGCGAACCCTTGGCATGTTGACGGCCTGTTCGGCCGCATTTCTGGCGCTCACTGGCCCATCGTTGGCACAGGAAACCTTCAAGGTCGGCATCGTCACCTTCCTGTCGGGTCCCGCCGCCGAAAGTTTTGGCGTGCCCGCCGGCAAAGCTGCGGAATTCGTCATCGGCGAATTGAACAAGGGCGCCGTACCGGCTCCCTATAATAAAGCCGGCTTCGGCGGCATGAAGATCGAGCCCATCGTCATCGACGAGAACGGCGGCGCGACCAAACAGGTGCAAGAGCTGCGCAACCTCTATCAGCGCGACAATGTCGACGCCGTCATCGGCTATATCGGATCCGGCGACTGCCTCGCGGTCGCGCCCATCGCGGAAGAGCTGAAGAAGCCGCTGTTCCTGTTCGACTGCGGCACGCCGCGCATCTTCGAGGAAGCCAAATACAACTACGTCTTCCGTACGGCCGCCCACGCCACCCAGGATAACGTCGGGCTCATCCGTTACATGAAGATGAAGAACATCAAGATGGATACGTTCTCGGCCATCAACCAGGATTACGCCTGGGGCCAGGACAGCCGGGCCGACTTCGTCGCGGCCGCGGCCCAGCTTTACCCCAATGCGAAGCTCGGCGCGGACCTGCTGCCGAAGTTCGGCGCGGGCCAGTATGGCACCGAAGTCTCTGCTCTGGTGTCGGCCGGATCTGATGTCGTCTATTCGAGCCTCTGGGGCGGCGATTTGCAGGCCTTCGTCCTGCAATCGGTGCCACGCGGCCTCGCCAAGCGCAGCCAGTTTGTGTTCAGCGCCGCTGACCACGTCCTGCCGCCGCTCGGCGACAAGATGCCCGACGGCGTCATCATCGGCGCACGCGGCTCCTATGGTCTGATGTCGCCGAAGACCCCGCTCAACGAGTGGTTCTTCAGCGGCTACGAAAAGGCCAACGGTGCCTATCCCGTGCAGGCCGCCTATCGCGTCACGCAGTCGATCCTCGGCGTGAAGAACGCGGTCGAGAAGGCCATGGCCAAGAACGGCGGCAAGAAGCCAAGCGCCGATGAACTGGTCGCTGCGATGACCGGCTCCGAATGGCAGAGCCCAGGCGGCCTGATCCAGATGAAGAACGGCGACGGTCATCAGGCCATCCAGCCGATCTCGTTCAGCCGCACCAAGTACAACGCAGAGAAGAAGCGCGTCGATCTGGTCGACATCGTCAACTTCGAAGCCGAATGCGTTAACCCGCCTCCGGGCGTGAAGGCGATCGACTGGATCAAGGGCGGAATGAAGAACGACAAGTGCAAGTAATCTGATCAGATCGCACATGTCGCCTCGAACACCATGCGCCCCCTCTCCCCGTTGGGGAGAGGGTGGGGTGAGGGGCGCTTGATGCCTCTGCTCGGATACCGATCCCCCTCACCCGGCGCTACGCGCCGACCTCTCCCCACCGGGGAGAGGTGATCCCGGCATCGCGGCACGAAAGACACATGAACACTTTTCTCACGGTCATACTCGACGGCCTGATCCAGGCATCGTGGCTATTCGTCGTGGCGCTGGGGCTAACCCTCGTCTTCGGCGTGCTCAAGATTCTCAACATCGCCCACGGCGGCTTCTACGCGCTGGGCGCCTATCTCGCCGCGACTGCCGTCACCATGGCCACCGCGCATAAGGTTCCTCCGGGCCTTGGCTTTATCCTGATGCTGGTGTCGGTGGCCCTCATCGCCGCGGCAATCGGCCTGCTGATGGAGCGCGGACTCATCAAGCTGTTCTATGGCCGCGATGAAGTCGTGCTGCTCCTCGTCACCTATGCTGTGTTTCTGATCTTCGAAGACGCGACCAAATTGATCTGGGGCGTCAATCCGATCTACGCCAACCAGCCTTATGAACTGTTCGGCAATGCCGAGTTCGCCGGGTTGTTCTACGTCGGCTACGATCTCATGCTGATTCCGCTGTCGGCGGCCATCGGCTTCGCGGTGTGGTTCGGTCTCAACCGCACCACCACCGGCAAGATCGTCACGGCGGTCATCCACAATGCCGAGATGAGCGCCAGCATGGGCGTGAAGATCAATCGGGTCTACGCGCTGGCCTTTGCCTTCGGTGTCATGCTCGCCGCACTGGCCGGCGGACTGACCGCGCCGAAGATTTCGGTGCAGCCGGGACTGAGCTCCGAAATCATCATTCTCAGCTTCGCCATCGTCGTAATCGGCGGCCTCGGCAGCGTTGAAGGCGCAGCCGTCGGCGCCATCCTTGTCGGCCTCGCGCGTGCCGCGTCGGTCCATCTGCTGCCGCAGGCCGAATTGTTCATGATCTATCTCATTATGGCTGCCGTGCTGATGTTCAGACCCGAGGGCTTGTTCCGCCGTGAAACCGCGAGGCGGATCTGATGAAATACGCCACAAATCCATTCGTTCTTTTCGGCCTCGTCGTACTCGCTGTGCTGTTCGGCCGCGTGATTCCAGCGTGGACGCTGTCGCTCGCCACCGTCGCCGCATCGAAGGCGCTGGTCGCGCTCGGCATCGTTGTACTGGCGCGCACCGGCAACGTCTCGTTCGGGCAAGGCCTGTTCTATGCCGGAGGCGGCTATGGCGTTGCTCTCATCGCCCACAGCTGGGGCCTGACGGATGCCGTCGCGCAGGTTCTGATCGGCGCGGTGTTCGGCGGTCTGCTCGGCCTGATCATCGGCCCGCTCATTGCCCGTTACACCGGCATCTTCTTCGGCATGCTGACGCTGGCGCTGTCGATGGTGCTCTACGGTGCGCTGGTCAAGACCACCGTGCTTGGCGGCTCCGACGGATTCAACGTGGGCCGCCCCACCCTGTTCGGCGCGGTGTTCAACGATCCACGCGAAGCGGACTTCATGCTCTACGCGGTGTCGGTCGTCGCCACCGGCCTTGCGGGCATCTTCGCAACGATCCTGTTCCGCTCGCAGTTCGGGCTGACAAGCCTCGCAGTGCGTGAAAACAACCTTCGTGTCGAATATCTCGGCACCTCCGCGAACCGCATCGTCACCATCAATTTCATCATCGCGGCAACATTCGCCGGCGCCAGCGGGGCCCTCGCCCTGATGGCCCAGCGACACATCGATCCGGAATTCGCCTACTGGACCACATCCGGCGAATTCGTCTTCATCGCGGTGCTCGCGGGCACGCAGAGCGTCGCCGCGGTGTTCATTTCAGCTGTTGTGCTCGAACTGGTGCGCTCGTTCTCCAATCTCTACCTGCCGAACACATGGCAGCTCGTGCTCGGCCTGTTCCTGCTGGCGGTTATCCTGTTCCTGCCGCGCGGCATCGGATCGCTCTGGAATCGGAAGAAGCGCACGACGGAAGCGCCTCCGGAACCGGCAATCGCCGGGAAAGGAGCGGCATCATGAAGCCCGTCCTTTCCGTCCGCGGACTGCAGAAGCGTTTCGGCGCGGTGGTCGCCGCCGACAACGTCAGCATCGATATTCCAGCGGGCCAGAAGCTTTGCCTGATCGGCGCGAACGGCGCGGGCAAGACCACGTTCGTGAACATGGTGACGGGCTACATGAAGCCCGACAGCGGCGCGATCGAACTTGACGGCTCGCCGATCGGACGGCGCTCCCCGCGCGATGTCGCCAAGCTCGGGATTTCGCGCTCGTTCCAGATTCCGCAGCTCTTCATCGAACTCACCGCGGCGGAAAATCTCACCGTTGCCGTCTCCAGCGCGGAAGGCGGAAAGCTCTCGGTGACCGCCCCTGCGGACAGCGGCGACCGCCGCGACAAGGCCGTCGCACTGCTCGACCGTTTCGGCCTGGCCGGCCACGCGGACCGCCCGGTGGCCGAACTGGCCGGCGGCGTCCGCAAGCTGGTCGATATCGCCATGGCGCTGGCGCGCCGTCCGAAATTGCTGCTGCTGGATGAACCGACCTCCGGCGTCTCTGCGGAGGAGAAATTCGCGACGATGGACCGCGTCATTCACGCCGTGTCGGAAGAAGCCGCTACCATCGTCTTCGTCGAACACGACATGGACATCGTCAGCAAATATTCCGACCGCGTGGTCGCCTTCTACAACGGTCGCATTCTGGCCGACGGCGAGCCGTCAACCGTGCTGAAAGACAACGAAGTGCGCCGCTATGTGACAGGAGGCGCACGATGACCCCCGCCCGCCCGCTGCTTGATATCGACAATCTCGCGGTCGAGATCCAGTCAATGCCCGCGCTGCGCGGCTTCACCATGCACCTTTCTGAGGGCGCCATGGTCAGCCTCGTCGGCCGCAACGGCGCCGGCAAAACCACGCTGATGCGCTCGATCATGGGGCATCTCGCACCCAAGCACGGTACGATCCGTTTCGGCGGCGAAGACCTGGCCGCCCTGCCGCGTCATGCCCGCGCCGGTCTCGGCATCGGCTACATGCCGGAAGATCGCGGACTGGTGCCTCAACTGACGGTAGAAGAAAACATCCTGCTGCCGCTGTGGGTCGCGAAGGATGTCGATCGCAAGGCGCGGCTGGACTTCGTCTACGAGGTGATCGGTGAACTGACCACCATGCGCGACCGCAAGGCGCTGCTGCTGTCCGGCGGACAACAGAAGCTGGTTGCGCTCGGCCGCGCGCTCGGCATCGGAACAAAATGCCTGCTGCTCGATGAGCCATTCGAGGGGATCGCACCTGCCCTGTCCGAACGCATCTCCGATGTGCTTGCCTCGCTCAAGGGCAAAGGTTTAACTGTCTTGATGTCTCAATCCGATTTGAATCATTCGCATACTTTGTTCGATGCTGAATTCGTGATCGAGCGCGGAGCCAACCTTACAGCCTGACATTGCAGGACAGGACACGACGACATGGACTGGTCGCAATATCCGATTCCAGCAATGCGGCTGGAAACCCGTTTCGGCGATCGCGTCGTCCCAGCCTTCGAGAACCGGCCGGCGAATATCTGGGCGATGGTCGCCGATGCAGCCGTGCGGCATCCCGACAGCGACGCCTTGATCTGCGGCGACGAACGGATGACCTGGCGCGAGGTCGCGCAGAAATCCATGCAGATCGCGGCGGGCTTCAAGGAAATCGGGCTGAAGCCCGGCGACCGCATCGCGCTTCTGCTCGGCAACCGCAACGAATTCGTACTGGCGCTGTTTGGCGCAGCCCATCTCGGCCTCGTGAGCGTGATGCTGAGCACGCGCCAGCAAAAGCCCGAAATTGCCTACGTTCTGACCGACTGCGGCGCGAAGCTTCTCATTTATGAAGACGCCATGGCAGACCGCCTGCCCGATCAACTCGAACTTCCAGAACTGCTTCACCGCGTGTCGATCAGCCCCACCGAGGGCGCACTGGCGTTTCAGGATCTTGTCGCAACCGACGCAGCGCAGTCGCCGGCAGCGGTGGACGAGCAGGATACTGCGATGATCCTGTACACGTCGGGGACGACGGGAAGACCCAAAGGCGCGATGCTGGCGCATTGCAACCTGATCCATTCGGCGATGGTGTATGAAGCCTGCCTCGAACTGACCCACAAGGACCGCTCGATCGCCGCCGTTCCGCTCGCGCATGTCACCGGTATTGCGGCCAATATCATGAGCATGGCGCGTTGCTCCGGCGCGCTCATCATCGTGCCGGAATTCAAGGCCGCAGAATATCTGAAGATCGCCTCGCGCGAACGCGCCACACAGACGGTGATGGTGCCCGCGATGTACAATCTGTGCCTGCTGCAGGCCGATTTCGACTCTTACGATCTGTCCGCCTGGCGCATCGGCGGCTATGGCGGCGCGCCGATGCCGGTCGCAACCATCCAAAAACTCGCGGAGAAACTTCCCGGGTTGAAACTGGTCAATGCCTACGGATCGACCGAAACATCGTCGCCTTCAACCGTCATGCCGCCGGAATTCACCGCGAGCCACGGCGACAGCGTCGGCCTGCCCTGCCCCGGCGCGCATATCATGGTCATGAGCGCCGACGGACGCGAACTGCCGCGCGGCGAGGTCGGCGAACTCTGGATCCACGGCGGCTCGGTCATCAAGGGGTACTGGAACAATCCGCGCGCGACGGCGGAGAGCTTTACCGCCGGTTACTGGCATTCCGGCGACCTCGGCTCGATCGACGAGCAGAACTTCGTGCGCGTGTTCGATCGGCAGAAGGACATGATCAACCGCGGCGGTCTCAAGATCTATTCGGCGGAGGTGGAGTCGGTATTGGCCGGTCATCCCGCGGTGATCGAAAGCGCCATCGTCGCGCGCCCCTGCCCGGTGCTGGGCGAGCGCGTTCATGCCGTGGTGGTGGTCCGCGCGGAGATCGATTCGCCGACGCTGCGTTCATGGTGCGCCGAGCGCATGTCGGATTACAAAGTCCCGGAAACCATCTCGATCGGTACCGAGCCGCTGCCGCGCAATGCCAACGGCAAGGTCATGAAGAAGAACCTGCGCGACAGCCTGACGGGCTAAGCATCTCTGCGGACAGTAGGTGTTCCCAACGGCCTAGCTAATACAATCGGGAAATTCAGCGATTCAATTTCGTCATTGCGAGGAGCTCTTGCGACGAAGCAATCCAGCTTGTCTTTTGCTTCTGGATTGCTTCGCTGCGCTCGCAATGACGGCGCGAGATCGCCGCGCTCAGCGCTCAGCGCTCAGCGAACGCCTTCTCGACCACGAAATCAGCCGGTTCGCCATGATTGCCTTCAACGAAGCCGCGATCCATCAAGAGCTTCTTGGTGTCCAGCAGCAGCGCCGGGCTTCCGCACATCATGACGCGATCTTTGGCCGAATCGAGGTCAGGCAGCGAAATGTCGGAGAACAGCTTGCCCGATGTGATCAGGTCGGTGATGCGGCCGCGATTGCGGAACGGGTCGCGCGTCACGGTCGGATAATAGATGAGCTGCGCGCGCACCATGTCGCCGATCATCTCGTCCTGCGGCAGCTTCTCGGTGATCAGCTCGCCATAGGCCAATTCCCTGACGTGACGGCAGCCGTGCAGCAGCACGACCTTCTCGAAACGCTCGTAGGTCTCGGGGTCCTTGATGACGCTCAGGAACGGTGCGAGGCCGGTGCCGGTGCCGATCAGATAGAGGTTGCGGCCATCGGTGAGGTTGTCGATCACCAGTGTGCCGGTCGCCTTGCGGCTGACGATGATCTCATCGCCTTCCTTGAGATGCTGGAGGCGAGAGGTCAGCGGGCCGTCTGCGACCTTGATCGAGAAGAATTCGAGGTTCTCTTCATAGTTCGCGCTCGCGACGCTGTAGGCGCGCAGCAGCGGCTTCTCGTTCACCTTGAGGCCGATCATGGTGAACTCGCCATTGCGAAACCGGAACGACGAATCGCGCGTGGTCGTGAAGCTGAAAAGATTGTCGGTCCAGTGATGGACGCTGAGAACCGTTTCCTGATTGAAGTTGCTCATAACCGGACCCATGCTCTTGCAATCGGTGAGCGCATAATCGCCGGACTTGCGGGCGGTCACGCCTCACGCAGAACTTCTCGCCAATGAATTTTGCTGGATGACCTGAAGACGGCGGCAGCATTCACGACGCCGGTGAAATAGCCGAATTTGCGTTTTTGGTCAATTACATACCGCGCCTGCGTCATGCCTCAAGGGCAGACCCACGTTGCATTCTAAGATCATGATCCGGAGGAGAAATTTCCTCCCGCACAGAGCCCGCCGGGAGGAAATTACACTCAATCTAACCGCCCGGATAACCGCGGCTGAGGAGCGCTCAGCCGCGGCAACCGGTCTTACTTCTTCACCATCGCGCAGTTGCCCTCGCTCATCGGCCGGAACGCTTCCGCCGCCGGGATCGTCTCAACCAGCTTGTAGAAATCCCAGGGGGCCTTGGATTCAGCCGGTGTTTTCACCTGGAACAGATACATGTTGTGGATGTGACGGCCGTCTTCACGGATCGTGCCCTCGCCGAACAGCGGGTCCTTCGACGGCATCGCCTTCATCTTGGCGACGACCGCCTGCCCATCCGTCGTGTTGGCAGCGGCGGCTGCGCGCAGGTAATGCAGCGTGCCGGCATAGACGCCCGCCTGGATGGCGGTCGGCCGCCGTCCGCCGCCCACGATCGCGGTGAAGCGATCAGCGAACTTGCGCGTGCCTTCGTTGGTGTCCCAATAGAAGCCCTCGGTCAGATAGAGGCCCTTCGCGCCCTGCAGCCCGATGGCGTTGACGTCCGTGACCTGCATCAGAAGCGCCGCAAGCTCCTGTCCGCCGGCCTGAATGCCGAACTCGGAGGCCTGCTTCACGGAGTTGACGGTGTCGCCGACCGCATTGGCGAGCGCGACAATCTTGGCCTTGCTGGCCTGTGCCTGCAGCAGGAACGACGAGAAGTCCGACGCGCCGGGCGGATGCCGCACGCTCCCCAGCAGCTTTCCGTTTTGCGCCTTCACGACATCGGACGCATCCTTTTCGAGCGAATGGCCGAAAGCATAGTCCGCCGTGACGAAGAACCACGAGTCCTTCTTAGCCTTCAACAAGGCCAGCGCCGTTCCGTGCGCCAGCGCCCAGGTGTCGTAGGTCCAGTGCACGGTGTTCGGCGAACACTTCTCGCCGGTCAGCAGTGATGAGCCGGGTCCCGACGCGATGAACGCGGTTTTCGAACCACGCGTGGCTTCCTGCACCGCCAGCGCCACCGACGAGAACGGCACGTCGAGAATGGCATCGATCTTGTCGATGTCCATCCAGCGCCGCGCCAGCGCACCGCCGATATCCGCCTTGTTCTGGTGATCCGCCTGAACGAGTTCAACCTTGATATCCGGCTTCTCGGCCTTGAAGTCTTCGACTGCGAGACGCGCGGCGGCAACCGAACCTGCGCCGGTGGAATCGGTCGCGATACCGGTGAGATCGGTCAACACGCCAAGCTTGATGGTGTTGTTGGCAATCTGCGCGCTTGCCGGAGCCATGAGCGCCAGCAGCATCGCGGCGCCCGCCAGAAAAGCCGATTTCGATTTTAGCATTTGTATCCTCCCGGTTGAATTTCTTATGTGGTTGTCCGGTCTCGCCGGAATTGCTTAGCGTCGAATCGTTTCCAAGACTTCCTGCGCGACGTCGATACGCACCGTTGCGCGCTCGACCAACACTTTCGCAACAGCCTCGACCTCATCGCCGACAGCGCCGGCCATGATCGCGATGTTTTGCGCGTGAAGCGCCATGTGGCCGGACTGGATGCCCACCGTGGCGAGCGCCTTCAGCGCAGAGAAATTCTGCGCGAGTCCGACCGCCGCGATGATGCGCGCCAGCCGTTCCGCCGTGGTCACGCCGAGAATCTTCAGGCACGCCTGCGCGGTCGGATGGATCTTGGTCGCGCCGCCGATCAGACCGACCGCGAGCGGCAGTTCGATCGACCCGGAGAGATCGCCGTCCTTGTTGATCTCGTAGCGCGTCAAACTCGTGTAGCGCCCGCCGCGCGCCGCATAGGCATGCGCACCCGCTTCCACCGCGCGGGTGTCATTGCCAGTCGCGAGGATCACCGCGTTGATGCCGTTCATGATGCCTTTGTTGTGTGTGGCCGCGCGATACGGATCGGCTTCAGCGAACTGATACGCGCTGATGATGCCGTCGCGCACGCTTTCTCCGCCGATGTCGGCGAGCTTCCAGACCGCGTGCGCACGCGCAAGTCGCCGGTCCGCCAGATTGGAGAGGATGCGCAGGAACACGCGCCCGCCACTCCATGTGGCGATATGCGGCGCGATTTTTTCCGCCATGGTGTTGACGGCATTGGCGCCCATCGCATCGCGCGTATCGACAATCAGATGCGTGATGACCATCGGCCCGCCCAGCGTATCGAGAATCCGCACCTCGACATCGCGGAAACCGCCGCCAAGCTTCACCAGCAGCGGATCGCAGGCGTCGCAGATTGCCTTGATCTCGTCGCGCTTCTCCAGAAGACGAAGGCGCGCAGCATACGGATCCGACACATCGACGGCCTGCACCTGCGCGATCATCAGCGTGCCGGACACCGAAGTGGTAAAGCCCGCGTCATAGGTCTGGCGCGCGGCGTTGCAGACTGCGGCGACGACGGAGGATTCCTCGGTCGCCATCGGGATCAGCACGTCTTCGCCATCGACCTTGACGTTGGTCGCGATGCCGATCGGCACATTCATGGTGGCGATAACGTTTTCGATCATCTTGTCCGCGAGCTGCGGCGACAGATTGCCCATATCGGCAAGGTGAGCTGCGGTCGCGGGATCAAGCCCCGCGAACGAAGCCACCAGATCGAGCCGTTCCTGCGGCGACTTGCGGTGAAATCCAGCGATCCGCGAACTGCGGTTCGCGCCATGCTTGGCGACAGTCATTATTCAGCGTCTCCCAGACCGAAGTCCTCTTGAGGGGATTCTCGGCCGCGGAAACTGTATGGTGACGGGGGTACGCCACAAGGAACACTTTGCACAATTTCAGGAAGGTCCGTACCATTCGCAACATGGGTACAGTTCATCATCTCGGCCGCGGAACCACGCGATCGCGCGTCGAGACCATTGTTGATGCGATCATTGCGCGGATCGAGCGCGGCGCGATCCGGCCCGGCGAACGCCTGCCGTCGATCCGCGACGCGTCGAAACTGTTCGGTGCATCAAAGAATACCATCGTCGATGCCTATGACCGGCTGGTCGCGTCGGGGCAGATCGAGAGCAAACCCGGCTCCGGCTTTTACGTTTCGATGCATCGCCCCAAGCGCGCGGAGACAATCGAACCTGCGAAAGTCGAGGCCGTCGACAGCGTCTGGCTGCTGCGCGAGCAACTCGAAAAACGTTACGAGGTGCGTGTCGGTGATGGACGGCCGCCGGCGGCGTGGATGGAAGGCTCGGAGGTCGGGCCTTATCTGCGGCCGGTCAGCCGGCCCGGGAAGCGCAATCTGCCCGAGAGCTACGGCAGTCCCTACGGCCTGTTGCCGCTGCGGCAGCGCATCGCGGGTCTTTTGGCCGAGCGATCGATCGGAGCGGAGCCGACGCAGGTTCTTTTGACTCAAGGCGCGAATGACGCGCTCGACATGATCGTGCGCCAGTACATCGAGCCGGGCGATCCCGTTCTCGTGGACAGCCCCGGCTATTATCCGCTGTTCGGCAAGCTGCGGCTGGCCAAGGCGCGGCTGATCGGCGTGCGGCGAACCGCCGACGGGCCGGACCCGGACGATCTCGCCGCCAAGGCGGCCAGCACCGGCGCACGGATGTTCTTCACGCAATCGCTGGCGCACAACCCGACGGGTTGCTCGATCACGCTTCCGATCGCCTATCGGCTGCTGCGCACCGCGACGGAGCACAACTTGCGCATCGTCGATTCGGATCCGTTCGCCGACGTGCTGTCGAATACGTCCCCCCGCCTCGCCGCGCTCGATCAGCTCGACCGCGTGATCTATGTCGGTACCTTCGCCAAGACTCTCTCCGCCAGTCTGAGGTCGGGATACATCGCGGCCAACGCTGACACCGTCGCGCGGCTGGCCGATCTCAAGATGATCACGCGCGCCAACAGTTCGGGTTATATCGAGCAGATCATCTACGACCTGATGACCAGCGGGCGCTATCGCGGCCATCTCAAGCGGTTGACCGGCCGCATCGAAGCGGCAACCCGCCAGGCCAACGACACACTGTCACGCCTTGGCCTGCCGGTATTCGGCCAGCCGCGCGGCGGATTTTACATGTGGTGCGAACTGCCCGATCACATCGACGACACGCAACTGTCGCGCATCGCCGCCGAGCGCAGCATCCTGCTCGCGCCGGGTTCAGCGTTCAATCCGGACGCGATGCCTGCTCACCCCGCGATGCGCGTCAATATCGCGCATGTCGGCGATCCGCGGTTCGCAAGTTTCATGGCCGAACATCAAGCACCATAGAGCATCCAGTGCGGTGCGCCGTTGTACGCACAGCGGCCAACGGTAAAGACGCTCCAATTTTTTTGGCGTCGCAACATTAACACGCGGCAATTTTGTTCCGGCCCGCTCGAATTCCGTTTCAAACAACCGCTCGCTGCAATCATCCGATCTTTGCTTGACTTGAACTTCTCCGGCCAGCAGTCTGTCGGCTCAAATAAAAAGCACCGAACACGAATTCGGATGCATCAGGGAGAAACGTCATGAAGTCTTTTCTCAGCCTTCTCGCAACAGCGAGCATCGTCAGCGCCGGCACCCTTCTCGGCCCCGTTCCAGCTTCCGCCCAGCAAACCATCAAGATCGGCGTTCCAACCTCGGTCCAGCTTCAGGTCGGACGCGACACGCAGAACGCCATTAAAATGGCGATCGAGGACATCAACAGCAAAGGCGGCCTCGTCGGCCGCAAACTTGAAATGGTTGTCGCGGACGAAACCGAGAACCCCGAACAAGGCATCGCGGCGATCAAGAAACTCACAGCCGACGACAAGGTCGATGTGCTGATCGGCGGTTACACCAGCGGCGTGACGCTGGCCCAGTTACCGCACATTTCCAATGCGAAGACGATCTATCTCGGTGTCGGCGCTGCGTCGCCCGCGATCACCGCGAAGGTGAAGGCCGACTACGAGAACTACAAATATATCTTCCGCGTTTCTCCGATCCACGCTGGCCATCAGGCCCGCGCGCTGGTCGATTTCATCGGCGGCAAGCTCAAGGGCGAGATGGGATTGAAGAAGATCGCCATCGTCGGCGAGAACGCCAAATGGGTGCAGGATCTCGTTCCGATCCTGAAGAAGGGCGCGGTCGAGGGCGGCACCGAAGTGCCGATGGCCGAATTCTTCGACACCTCGACGTCGGACTTCTCGCCATTGTTCGCCAAGGTCAAGGCCAGCGGCGCGCAGTATCTGATCGTCATCCTGTCGCATGCGTCGTCGGACATTTTCGTCAAGCAGTGGCATGATGCGCAGGTGCCGATTCCAATCGGCGGCATCGACGTCAAGAGCCAGGACGCGGACTTCTTCACCCGCGTGAGCGGTAAGGCGCTGTCGGAGACCGTCGGCCTGTTCGCGACCCGCGCCGCGCTGACCCCGAAGACCATCCCGTTCTGGGATGAATTCGTGAAGCGCTACGGCACCGCGCCAGTCTACACCGGCGTCGGCGCCTACGATGCAATCTACGTCTACGCGGACGCCGTGAAGCGCGCCAACTCGGTCGAGCCGAACGCGGTGATCAAGGAACTCGAGAAGACCGACTATGTCGGCATCGCCGGCAAGATCGTGTTCGACGAAGTCCACGATGTGAAGACCGGACCCGGCCTGCAGAACCTGCTGTTCGCGCAATGGCAGAAGGACGGCGCACGCGTCGTCGTGTGGCCGAAGGCTTCCGAAACCGGAAAGATGATCCCGCCGCCCTGGATGAACTGAACAGACTCACGTCGTGAGAACGGCGGCCGGTAACAACCTTACCGGCCGCCGATCCCGAAGGCTCGCCTTCCCCTTACGCCCCGTGATCCGGTTCTGACATTCGTATCCTCAGCAGCAGGCGGTTATGCTCGAAATCCTGATCTATGGCGCTGTGTCCAGCGCAATCTACGCGATGCTCGCGGTGGGCTTCACGCTCATCTTCGGCGTCGCCCGCATCCTCAATCTCGCCCACGGCGCATTCTATGCACTCGGCGCCTACGCGGCTTATGTCTTCACATCCCTGCTGAACCTGCCGCTGTTCATCGCGGCACCGCTGGCCGTTCTTCTGGTCGCGGGATTTGGCGTGCTGATGGAGCGGTTTCTGGTGCGGCCGTTGCGGGCGTCGCAGCTCGCGGTGCTGATGATCACGCTCGCCGTATCGCTGGCCGTCGAACAGGCGCTGTTCATCACCTTCGGCTCCGAATATCGCAACGTGCCTTCCTTCGTCGCCGACAAGATTTCCATCGGCGGCGTCGATATCGGCGGGCAGAGACTGCTCGCCCTCGTTGCGGGCATTCTGGTGCTGCTGACGCTGTGGCTCTTCATTCAACGCACGCGCCTCGGCGCGGCCATTCTCGCGGTGTCGCAAGACCCCGAAGCCGCGCAGTACATGGGCATCCCCACCAACCGCATTTTCTCCATTGTCATGGCGATCTCGGCGGGGACCGCAGCGCTGGCCGGCGTATTGGTCTCGCCGTTCCTCACCGTGCAGCCGACCATGGGCCTGCTGCCGATGGTGAAGGCGTTCGCCATCGTCATCGTCGGCGGCCTCGGATCGATCCCCGGCAGCATCATCGCCTCGCTGATCCTCGGCTATTCCGAAACCATCGTGGCCTATCTGGTCTCGACATCGTGGACTGAACTCGTGTCCCTCGTCGCAGTCGTCATCACCCTCATGATCAGACCGTCCGGGATTCTCGGCCGGCGGGCGGCGTTCTGACATGCGGCAGATTTCATTGATCGATGTCGCTGGCGGTATCGCTGTGGTGGCCGTGCTCGCACTCGCCCCCGTGTTCGTGGCCAGCAACTATCTCACCGGCGTGCTGACGGTCTGCGTCATCTACGGCATCTGGGCCTCGAGCTGGGACTTCATGTCGGGCCTGACCGGCCGCGAGAATTTCGGCCACTCGCTGTTCATCGGCGCAGGCGCCTATACTTCAGGCTTCATGGCCACGATCTGGTTCACGAATCCGTGGTACAGCCTGCCGGCGGCAGTCGTCATCGCCGTTATCTTCAGCCTGATCGTCGGCTTCCCGACATTGCGCCTGCGCGGTCCCTACTTCGCGCTGGCCATGCTGTCGGCCTCCGCGATCCTGCAACGCCTCTGCCTGATCTTCTGGGAACAGACCGGCGGCGAGGAAGGCCTCTACGGCCTCGACCCGCTGATCCGAAATCCCCTGCACTACTACTGGTTCGTGCTGGCGGTCCTTGTCGTCACGGTCATCGTGCTGGTGCTGCTGGCGCAATCGCACTGGGGCCTGCTGCTTCGCGCCATTCGCGGCGACGAGGCGACCTGTCAGGCCGCCGGAATCAACGTGACGTTCTATAAGATCGCATCGCTTGCGATCAGCGCGGCCTTCGCCGGGCTCGGCGGCGCGCTCTACGCGCACTACCAGCTTCAGGTCAGTCCGCCGCTGTTCTCCGTCGTGGTGTCGATCACCATCATCATCATGGTCTATGTCGGCGGCATCGGTTCGATCTACGGTGCTGCGATCGCCGCGATCCTGCTCACGCTGCTCACCGAAATGCTGCGCGGCTTCGGCGAATACCGGCTCTGGATCTACACCCTCACCCTGATGCTGATCCTGTTCTTCCTGCCGAATGGCCTCATCGCGCCGCTCTGGCGCAGAATGACGGAGCGCTTCCGATGACCGCGCTTCTTGAAGTCAACGACGTCACCAAGCGCTTCGGCGGCCTCACGGCCGTGAAGAACGCAACCTTCACGCTGCAGAGAGGCGAGTTCACCGGAATCCTCGGTCCCAACGGCGCGGGCAAGACCACGCTGTTCAATATGCTCACCGGCTTTATGGGACCAACATCCGGAGCTGTCACATTTAACGGTGAAGCGCTGCAAGGACTCGCGCCCTACAAGATCGTCAACCGCGGCATGGCGCGGACCTTCCAGCTCTGCCGTCCTTTTGTGGGCATGAACCTGCTGGAGAATGTTCTCGTCGCCTGCATGTCGCCACGCGCACATGTCGACAAGGACAAGGAAGAACGCGCGCGCCACCTCCTCGAACAGGTGGGGCTCGGCGGACGCGGGCTGGAGCCAGTGGAAACGTTGCCTTACGGCGACCTGCGGCGGCTCGAAATTGCGCGCGCGCTGGCGACCCGGCCCGATCTCTTGTTGCTCGATGAACCCTTCGCCGGATTGGGCAGCAGCGAGATCGAACCGCTTGCGCAACTGATCAAACGCCTGCATCGCGAGGAAAACCTGACCATCCTTCTGATCGAACACAAGCTGCGCGAGTTCATGGCGCTGGTCTCCCGGGTGATCGTGATGAATTTCGGCGAGATCATCGCTGTGGGGCCACCCGAGGAAATCGTGAAAAATCCGAAAGTGATCGAAGCCTATATCGGCAAGACGGAGGACGCTCATGCCTCTGCTTGAAGTCTCCGATCTGCGCGTCAGCTACGGCAAGGCGCTCGCCATCGAATCCGTTTCGATCAAGGTCGACAAGGGTGAACTGATCGGCGTGCTCGGGCCCAACGGCGCAGGCAAGACCACGCTGCTGAAAGCGATCTCGCGTTCCATTCCCTCGCAAGGCACGCTGACGTTCAAGGGCCAGTCCCTCGACGGCGTCGCGCCCTACGACGTGGTGGCGCGCGGCATCTGCCATTGTCCCGAGGGCCGCAAGCTGTTCTCGGAACTGTCCGTGCTGAAGAATCTCCAGCTCGGCGCCTACCTGCGCAAGAACAACGCCGAGATCAACGCCGACCTCGAACGTGTGTTCACGCTGTTTCCGGTGCTGCGCGAACGGCAATGGCAGCAATCGAGCACGCTTTCCGGCGGCGAACAGCAGATGGTGGCCATCGGCCGCGCACTGATGGGGCGGCCGGAATTGCTGCTGCTCGACGAGCCGTCGGTCGGCATCGCGCCACGCTTGAAGGGCCTGATCTTCGATGCGATCCAGCAGATCCGGAAGGACGGCACCGCCATCCTGATCGTCGAGCAGGACGCGACCTCGACCTTGCGGATCACCGACCGCGTCTATGTCCTCGAGCATGGCCGCACCATCCGCGAGGGAACGGCGAAAGACCTCGCGGGCGACGAGTATATCCGGCAGGTTTATCTCGGGGTGTGAAGCTTGAGCGATCAGCCGTCATTGTGAGGAGCGTAGCGACGAAGCAATCCAGTTC
This sequence comes from Afipia massiliensis, assembly GCF_001006325.2. Lineage (NCBI taxonomy): Bacteria > Pseudomonadati > Pseudomonadota > Alphaproteobacteria > Hyphomicrobiales > Nitrobacteraceae > Afipia > Afipia massiliensis. The sequence continues at coordinate 105,523 of NZ_LBIA02000001.1, forward strand.
TTTTCTGTAGCTCTGGATTGCTTCGCTCGCAATGACGCCGTGAACTACTTCTTATCCAGCGCGCCTTCGGCCTTCAGCACTTCGTGCGCGGCCTTGAAGGCCTCCAGGCCTGCAGGAATGCCGCTGTACACGGTGGCGTGCAGCAGAACTTCCTTGATCTCCTCGACGGTCACGCCATTGGTCAGCGCGCCTTTGACATGGAGCTTGATTTCGTTGGGTGCTTTCAGCGCCGTCAGCATCGCGAGGTTGAGCATGCTGCGGGTCTTGCGGTCGAGGCCGGGCCGCGTCCAAGCATAGCCCCAGCACCATTCAGTGGTGATGTTCTGGAAGGCCATCATGAAATCGTCGGCCTTGGCGATGCTGCCGTCGACATAGTCCTTGCCCAGAACGTCACGCCGGACGGCCAGACCCTTCTTGAATTGTTCGCTTTCACCGCTCATGACGCTCTCCAGAACTTCGATTGATGATGGGTAATCCAACAGCCTTAGCGGCTGGGCACTGATCCGACAATCGCCGGTTCTGCCGCGCCGCCATGACGCATTCGATGGCTAGTGTGGTGGTTCGCAAGTCCGCATCATTTCTACGGCGCCTTCATTTGCGGACTTCCGGACCAAAACCACACTAGAATTATATTTTCTAGTGTCCTTTTGAATCCGAAATTCGCTAGGAAAGTGCTGCAAAATGATGCGAACTTCGGATTCAGGACACTGGCTAATTCGCCTTCGCTCCCGATGCCTGAATAACCGGCGACCATTTCGCGACTTCAGCCTTGAGATGAGCAGATAACGCCTGTGGGGTCGCCTGTTCCGGCTTTACCGGCTCGACGCCGAGCGCGGCCATGCGTTCGATAACTTTTGGATCTTTCAGTGCGGCCTGCAAAGCATCGTTCAGTTTCTTCCGGACGTCAGCCGGCAACCCCTTCGGCGCCCACATTGCATGCCATGCGGCGACCTCGAAGCCCTTGAGGCCGACTTCGTCGAGGGTCGGCAGGTCCGGCAGAATCTTCAGGCGCTCTTTGGTCGTGGCGGCGTATCCCTTGATCTTGGCGTCCTTGATCTGCGCAGTGGTGGTCGTGGTCTGGTCGCACATCATGTCGAACTGGCCGCCGAGCAGATCAGACATCGCAGGTCCCGTTCCGCGATAGGACAAGGCGGTCATCTGGGTGTTGACCGCGCTCATGAACATGATCGCGCACAGGTGCGATGCAGAACCGATGCCCGCGTGGGCATAGGTCACAGCGGTTTTCTTCTGCTTGACCCAGTCGATCAGGTCCTTGGCCGTCTTCGGCTCCAGACCGGCCTTGCCAACAATCGTCATCGGCACGTCCGCGATGCGGCCGATGGAATCGAAGTCGTCGATCACATTGTAGCGGAGGTTGTCGTAGAGCGACGGCGCCGTCGCCTGCGCGATGTGCCAGACCGTGACCATGTATCCATCGGCAGGAGATTTGACGACGCGGGTCATTCCGATGGTGCCGCCGGCACCGCCGACATTCTCGACGACGATCTGCTGACCCAGCGTTCGGCCCATCGATTCCGCGATCAGGCGAGAGACCGCGTCAGTCGGCCCTCCCGCCGCAGCCGGAACGATCAATGTGATCGGACGCGACGGAAAGTCCTGTGCCGCAGCCGGTCCGATTCCCGAAATCGACAGCGTGGCAATTGCAACTGCAAATCCTGCGAAGAATCTTCGCATCGTGTCCTCCCTGTGTTTTTGTTTCCTCGCGTTATTTTCTTCTTGGCTTTTTTGTTGCTTCGCCCGGGTCCGGGTCTAGTTCTCCTGATTGTCTCCGGCCAGTGCATCGCAGACGGCCTTGGTGACATCGGCAGTTCTTGCTTTTCCGCCCAGGTCCGGCGTGTGCAGTGACTTGTCGGCCGTTACCTTTTCGATGGCCCGCATCAAGCGCGCCGCTGCGGATGGCTCGCCGAGATGCTCCAGCATCATGACACTGGACCAGAACGTCCCGATCGGATTGGCAATCCCCTTGCCGGTGATATCGAAGGCCGAGCCATGGATCGGCTCGAACATCGATGGAAACTGGCGTTCGGGGTTGAGATTGGCGGTCGGCGCGATGCCGAGCGAGCCTGCCAACGCCGCCGCCAGATCGGACAGAATATCGGCGTGCAGATTGGTCGCGACGATGGTGTCCAGGGTTTCGGGCTTCAGCGTCATCCGCATGGTCATGGCATCGACCAGCATCTTGTCCCACGTGACGTCGGGAAATTCGCTGGCGACCTCGGCCGCGATTTCGTCCCACATCACCATCGCATGACGCTGAGCATTCGACTTGGTCACGACGGTCAAGAATTTGCGCGGCCGTGAGCGCGCCAGTGCGAATGCGAAACGCATGATCCGCGCGACGCCAGCGCGCGTGAACATCGACACATCGGTGGCCACTTCCTCGGGCAAGCCGCGATGCACGCGCCCGCCGACGCCAGCGTACTCGCCTTCGGAATTCTCGCGCACGATCACCCAATCGAGTTCAGGACCGGAAACGTTACGCAACGGGCTGACGATCCCCGGCAGGATGCGCGTCGGGCGGACGTTGGCGTACTGATCGAACGGCTGGCAGATCGCAAGCCTCAGGCCCCACAACGTAACGTGATCGGGCACGTCGGGTGCGCCTGCGGAGCCGAACAGGATCGCATCGTGGGACTTGATCAGGTCGCGTCCGTTGTCCGGCATGAACGCGCCGGTTGTCTTGTAACGCTCCGATCCCCAGTCGAAATGATCGAACGCGAACGTGAAACCGCCATCACGCTTTGCGCATGCGGCGAGCGCTTCGACGCCCGCGGAGATGACCTCGGAGCCGATACCGTCTCCGGGAATGGCAGCAATTCGATAGGTTCTCACATGACATCCACTTGTTTGGCCGAACCCGACACGAACGCGAACTGCCGTCGCTGAGTGGGCCGGCAAGTCTCGCCTTCTGTCAGCGTCAGCACGCTAAGGGTGCTATCTTCCATGGAAGATGGTATGGATGTCAAGACACCTCGCGCAAGACACAGGCTAGCCTCTATAAGGAAGCGGCAGTCAGGAACCGGACATGAGTCGCCTTAAAACGCCGATCGCAGAGCCGCTTGCCAAAGCACCCTCGCTTGTCGCCGACGCCTATCAGGCGTTGAAGGACGCCATTCGCGACAACGCCTTCGCGCCCGGCTACCAGGGCTCGGAGCAGGAAATCGCGCTTCGGCTTGGCATGAGCCGGACCCCGGTCCATGAGGCTCTGATCCGGCTTCAGGAAGAAGGGCTGGTGCGGGTTCTGCCCAAACGCGGCGTCACCGTTCTGGCGCTGTCGCCTGACGATATGCGCGAGGTCTATGACGTGATCATCGCCCTCGAAGGCATGGCTGCCGAATTGATCGCCGGTATGAGCGCGAAAGACCGCCGTCCCATCGTTGCGGCCTTGGAGAGCATCAACGCCGAGATGAAAAATGCGTTGCAGCGCGATGAACTCGACGCATGGGCGCTTGCGGACGATCGCTTTCATCGCACCCTGATCGATGGCAGCGGGAACATGCGCCTGGCGCGCCTTGCCAATACCATCATGGATCAATCGCACCGCGCACGCATGATGACGCTCCGCCTGCGGGCCAAGCCGACGAAATCGCTCAAGGAGCATCAGGCGATCATCGCCGCCATCAAGAGCGGCGATTCCATGCTGTCCTGCAGCGAAGCCCAAAGTCACAGGCGGCGCGCGCGCAGCGAACTCCTGCCGCTGCTGGACCAGTTCGGAATGAAACATCTCTGACGCGTCGCCCGCGATTGCATAGGCGCATTCGCAAACTGCACCTGCTCCTGACCGGCGAATTGCGGTTCATAGACATATGAGTCGCGATTTGTCCTCCGGGCGTGCCCGATGACCCCCATCACCCCGGACATGAAACCGGGCATGAAGCCGGTCCACATCGCGCTCAACGTGCTGGCGCTGTGCTTCATGTTGTCCGTGCTCGGGCGCGGACTTGGCGAAACCTTCACCGTTTTCCTGTTGCCGATCTCGCAGACCTTCGGCTGGGACCGGGCGGAAATCATCTCCATCTACTCGCTGGCAGCGCTGGCCGGCGGCCTTTCGGCCCCCATCATCGGCCGGCTGTTCGACCGGTCCGGCCCCCGCGCCGTCTACTCATTGGGACTGCTGTTGCTCGGCTGCGCGTTCCTCGCCGCCGCCCATGCGCAGCAGCTCTGGCAACTCCAAGTCAGCCTTGGCCTGTGCGCCGGTTTCGGTGTCGCCTGTATCGGCAACGTCCCCAATTCGATCCTGCTCGGACGATGGTTCGGCCCGAAACTGCCGACCGCGATGGCCGTGGTCTACTCCGCGATGGGCGCGGGCGTGCTGATCCTGTTGCCGCTGTCGCAGGTTCTGATCGACCGACTGGGCTGGCGCGGCGCGTATCAGATCTTCGGCGGAACGGCGCTGATCCTGCTCGTTCCGCTGCTGTTCTTGCCGTGGAAACTGTTCGCGTCGGGCTCTGCCACGCTCGCCAAAAACGCCGCCGCCGAAGCCATCGACGAGGGCTGGACGTTGCTCAGCGCCATGCGCCATCACGCATTCTGGGCGCTGTTCTGGACATTCTTCTTCACCGCGGTCGGCATGTTCGCGCTCTCGGCGCAGATCGTCGCCTATCTGGTCGATGCCGGGTTTCCGCCGCTGCAGGCCGCGACCGCGTGGGGTTTCAGCGGCGTGGTGCTGCTGTTCGGAATGCTCGGCGTCACCTGGCTCGACGGCGTTATCGGACGTCGCCGCACGGTGCTGTTCAGCTACGCGCTATCGATTATCGGGATCGGCCTGCTCTGGCTGCTGAAATCGTATCCCAATGTCTGGCTGCTGACCGCATTCGTCGTGACATTCGGCAGCATGATAGGCTCGCGCGGCCCGCTGATCACCGCAACCGCGATGAAAATCTTTCGCGGCGAGCGAGTCGGCACCATCTATGGGACGATCACCATCGGCAGCGGCCTTGGCTCGGCGTTCGGTTCGTGGGCCGGCGGTCTGATCCACGACATGACGGGAGGCTACGACGCGCTGCTGCTGTTTGCCCTCATCAGCGTGATCCTCGGCATGATCCCGTTTCTCGTGGTCCCCGCCCTGCGGCAGTGACCGCGAACATCCCGGTTGCGCCGGTGTCCCGGAGTTGCGATCATCATGAAACGATGAAAACCGGAGATGTTGTCATGAGCGCGCCTGTCGATGCACCGGATTGGCGCAGACTGACTCAGGACCAACTCGATCTCGGTTTCAACAACACGATCCATGTGCCCGAGACGTCAACAATCGTTGCCGAGTGGGACAGGCTGTCCGCCGAAATGCGCGCACGCCACCCGCAGTCTCTTGATCTTCGTTATGGTCCGCGCGAGCGCAACCGGATCGATTTCCTGAAAGCTAACAACGGCGGTCCCACGCTGGTCTTTATTCACGGCGGCTACTGGCAGACACGCGCGAAGGAAACCTTCGCGTTCTGCGCCCGCGGGCCGATGGCGCACGGCATCAACGTCGCCCTGATCGGCTACACGCTCGCGCCCGACGCGACGCTCGACCAGATCGTGGACGAAGTCCGCACCGGCATCGACACCCTCGTCAACGAACTGCCCGCGCTCGGCAGCAGCGCGGACAATATGGTCGTGTCGGGCTGGTCTGCAGGCGGGCATCTGTCGTCCATGACGCTTGGGCATCCGCACATCAAGGCGGGGCTTCTCATCAGCGGGATCTACGATCTCGAACCGATCCGCCACAGCTATCTGAACGCCAAGCTCGGCCTGGACGAAGCCATGAGCCGCCGCAACTCTCCGGTGCTGCAACCGGGCGGCGTGGACAAGCCTCTCGTCGTTGTCGCCGGAAGTGGAGAACTGCCGCTGCTGCGCAAGCAATCCGCCGACTTCGCCGCGCACCGCGCGGTGCATGGGCTTCCGGTCGTCTACGAGGAAATCCCCGGCGCGAACCATTTCACCATGATGGATGAACTGGCGTCGCCGTCCGGCCGCCTGATAACGCTGGTCCGTCAGTTGTTCGGGCAAATTTCCAGCAGCTAGTGTGGTGGTTCGCAAGTCCGCATCATTTCCACAGCGCCGTCATTTGCGGACTTGCGAACCAAAACCACACTAGAATCATAGCTTCTAGTGTCCTTTTGAATCCGAAGTTCGCTACGGAAAGTGCCGCAAAATGAAGCGAACTTCGGATTCGGGACGCTAGGGCGAGCACTCATAGTGCCGAGCTCGGTTGGCGCGGCGAGATCGATGTCTGCATTGAGTCCGCGTTCGCCGATTCGTGCCGCAACCTGATCTCGCAGCATCGTCCGGATATTGAGGATTCAGAGGTCGAGCACAACGGTTCCCGAAACGGCATCTGTCATGCCGCGTCCGTCACCCTGATCTTCGAGAAGGGACCTGAAGCTGTCGAGTGTCTCGATCATTGCGGGTCGCGCAGCAACCAGCGCTTCCTGACTGGACCACGATCCGATGAGGCAAAACGTTTGCTCGCCGGTCTGTATGCTAAAGCCACGCTCGAGGCCCGGCCATTTGGCCTTGCCGTTCCGGTGCGCATCGAGGAAGGCGGCCTCTTCGCCGGACTTCACCCTGAACTTGACTACATTGTAGACCTGCATGATGCGCTCCAATGTGTTGAAGGGGATGGCATTTCCCTTGCTTCATCGTCATTCGAGGCGCCCAAGCGCGCGCCTCTCGATGACAGTCCCGGGCAGAATCCGAATTCGCTCTTCACGCTACCATCGGCATCCGCTGCTCGATAATTCGCGAGAACAGACTGGCCCCGACGGGCAAAATCTTGTCGTCGAGAATGAACCCGGGATTGTGCAGCGGCACGCTTCCCTCATGACCCAGCCAGAAATAGGCACCGGGCACCGCAAGCAGCATGTCGGCGAAATCCTCGCTGCCCATTTTTGGCGTCGGAGTTGTCAGCACATTCTCGCCGCCGACGACCTCGCGGGCCACGTCCGCCACGAAATGCGACTGCTCCTCGTGATTGACCAGCACCGAGAAGATGTCGCGGATCTCCACCTTGATCTCGACCTGAAACGCCGCCGCCATGCCGGCTGCGATGGTGCGCATCCGGTCGCGGATCTTTTCCCGGACCTTCTCGGAAAAGGTCCGCACGGTGCCGGCCAGCGTCGCCTCGCCCGGAATGACATTATAGGCCGAACCCGCATGGATCTGCGTGATCGACAGCACCGCGGATTTCAGCGGGTCGACATTGCGGCTGACGATGGTCTGCAGCGCCTGCCCCAGCGTCATCGCGATCACGACCGGATCGCGGGACATTTCTGGCATAGCGCCGTGGCTGCCATAGCCGGTGATGGTGATGTCGAAGAAATCCGCGCAGGCCATGCTCGGCCCGGGAAAGATCGCGACCTGGTTCGGCGCAAGCTGAGGGGCGTTGTGCAGCCCGTAAACCTCATCCAGCGGAAATTTCTCGAACAGCCCGTCCTTGATCATGGCGCGCGCGCCCCCGAGCCCTTCCTCGGCGGGCTGGAAAATGAAAGCCACCGTGCCGTCGAAATTACGCGTTTGTGCCAGATAGCGCGCCGTGCCGAGCAGGATGGTGGTGTGCCCGTCATGGCCGCAGCCATGAAAGCGATCGGGAATCGTCGAGCGCCAGCTCAGATTGGTCTTTTCCTCCATCGGCAGCGCGTCCATGTCGGCGCGCAGGCCGATCCGCCTGTTGCCGCCGCCCTTGCCTTTCAGCAGGCCGACCACGCCGGTGCCGCCGATGCCGCGATGCACCTCGATGCCCCACCCGGCGAGCTTCTCGGCGACGATGCCGGAGGTGCGGTGTTCCTCGAAGCCGATTTCCGGATGCGCATGAAGATCGCGGCGGATGGCGGTGAGGTCGTCGGCGAAGCTGTCGATGAGTTCAATATTGGGCATGCGGCATCATCCATTTTTTCATGAAGATTGTAGCCAGGCAAAGCGCGGGCATCTTGGCAAATCATTGCAGGCTGGCCAAGAGACCGGCCATCAAACGTCCGCGTTCGACCAGGCTGTCGACCTCGATATGCTCGTTGAGGGTATGATAATCCGCGCCGCGCACGCCGAGGCTGTCCAGCGTCGGCAGCCCCATCGCGCCGGTGAAATTTCCGTCCGAGCCACCGCCCGAACTGCCGTGGATCAGATCGAGGCCGATGGTTTTCCCCACCGCCCGCGCCTGCTCATAAAGCGCCATGGTTCCGGCATTGGGTTCCCAGACCGGCCGCGTCACGCCGCGCGTCACCTTGAACGTCACGTCATTTGTCGTGCCGTTCAGCGCCAGCATCCGCTCAACCCCGCGATCGAGATCGGCCTGGCGTTTCGCCATGCTGAGTGCCTCGCCGCGGCAGCTCGACGCCACGCAGTTGACCCACTGCCCGCCATGAACGACGCCGACGCTGAAGGTGCAGTCGTCGCCGGTCATGCCGTCGATGGCAATGATCTGCCGTGCCATTTCGCGGATTGCGGATCGTCCAGCGGCGAGTGTTGCGCCGGCGTGGCTCGGCTTGCCGGCAGCTTCCAGATTGAACCGCGCAATTGCGTAGCGGCCCGTGGTGACGCCTGCATTCTTGAACGCCGGTTCCGGCACCAGCACATACTTGTTGCGCGCCGCTTCCGCCTCGATGATGTCGCGCGTGCTCGGCGTGCCGACTTCCTCGTCCGGCGTGAAAAGAACCGTGACCGGCAGCGGCGTCGCAATCGACGCCCTCTGCAGTTGCAGGATGGCTTCGAGCGCGGCGTAATTGCCGCCCTTCATGTCGAGGATGCCCGGCCCGTAACACTTGCCGCCCTCGCGCCGCCACGGCAGCTTTTGCAGGGTGCCGATCGGATGAACGGTATCCATGTGTCCCGCGATCAGGATGCCCGGCTGTCCCTGATTGGGGTGCGGAAATCGCGCCCGGATACAGCCGCCAAAACCCTGCCGCCCGGAGATCGTTTCAATCGTGGCCCCGCCGATCGCCATGTCGCGCGCGGCAAGTTCAAGCATGCGATTGACCGCGGCGGCGTCCCAGGTCGGACTTTCGCATTCAATCCACGGACGCAGGCCCGCCAGCATCGTCTCGGCATTAAACGGAAGTGAGGTGGGATCGATCAAGGCGCTGTCCTCTCGTTTTGCTTCTTTACGGCAGGAACTGACGCCCCGCTCGCACCGGATCGTTGCAGGTTCGGCAGCCGATTCAAGATGCAAACTTGCCGGGGCTGATGTCAGTTTGGCGATGTTGCCTGCCGGAATCAGATTGCGTATGCAGGCCCCAATCTCATTGGGAAGGTTTGCGATGTCGATTTGCGCTGCAACACAGGTGGGTTTGTGACGCAATCGCTCGTCGTCGTGCCCCCGTCCAACGCGAAGGCCGCCGGTTGGATGGCTGGCTGGCTGACCCTGATGCTGGTCCTGCTGGTGGCTGGCCGCGAAGCCACGCGCGAACTCAGCGTTTTCCAGATCATGGAAATGCGCTCGGTCATCGGCCTTTTCATGCTCTATCCGCTGATTCATCTGAACGGCGGCCTGGCAAGCATGAAAACCGCGCGTCCGCTTCAGCACATTGGCCGCAACGTCGTTCACTACGCCGCGCAGTACGGCTGGTTTCTGGCCCTGACGCTGATCCCGCTGGCGCAGGTGGTGGCCATCGAATTCACCATGCCGATCTGGACCGCGCTGCTCGCGGTGAGCTTTCTCGGCGAGCGGCTGAATATCTGGAAGATTCTCGCAATCGTGCTCGGGCTTGTGGGTGTCCTCATCATCGTGCAGCCCGGCGCTGCGCAGGTCAGCCCCGGTCAGTTGATCATGGTGCTCGCCGCCGTCGGCTTCGGCGCGGCGATTGTGATGGTGAAATCCCTCACACGCACCGACTCGGTGATCGTGATCATTTTCTGGATGCTGGTGATCCAGTCCCTGATCGGATTGATCCCAGCCCTTTACTATTGGCACACGCCATCAGCGCATGTCTGGCCATGGATCCTAGTGATCGCGTTCTGCGGAACGTACTCGCACTACTGCTTCGCGCAGGCGATGCGCTATGCCGACGCCACGGTTGTTGTGCCGATGGACTTTCTTCGCGTGCCGCTGTCAGCCGCGGTCGGCTGGCTGATCTATTCCGAGCGGCTCGATGCGGCCACCATCGCAGGCGCGGCGCTGATCCTGACCGGCAATTTGCTGAACCTGAAGCGATCGTAGGCGGGGTCGACCCCCATCGTCATTGCGAGCGAAGCGAAGCAATCCAGCAGCAACACAAGCAAGACTGGATTGCTGCGTTGCGAGTGCTCCTCGCAATGACGATTAAGTCCTACATTCCGTGCGCTGATCGGCTCACGCCGCGCTTTTCTTGTCCACCGACAGCACGCCGCGCCGGATCTGGTCTTCCTCGATCGACTCGAACAGCGCCTTGAAGTTGCCCTCGCCGAAACCATCATCACCCTTGCGCTGGATGAACTCGAAGAAGATCGGGCCGATCGCGTTGGCCGAGAAGATCTGCAACAGCACCTTGGTGTGGCCGCCATCGACCACGCCTTCGCCGTCGATCAGGATGCCGTTCTTCTGCAGGCGCGCGACGTCCTCGCCGTGTTTCGGCAACCGCGCATCGATCTTCTCGAAATAAGTCTGCGGCGGCGGCGGCATGAACGGCAGGCCGTCGGCGCGCAGCTTCTCGATGGTGTGATGGATGTCCTTCACGCCGCAGGCGATGTGCTGGATACCCTCGCCGCGATAGGTGTTGAGATATTCCTCGATCTGGCCGGAATCGCCCGCATCCTCATTGATCGGAATCCGGATCTTGCCGTCCGGGCTGGTCAGCGCGCGCGAGAACAGGCCTGACGCCCTGCCCTCGATGTCGAAGAAGCGAATCTGGCGGAAGTTGAACAGCCGCTCGTAGAACCCGGTCCAGACATCCATGCGGCCGCGATGCACGTTGTGGGTCAGGTGGTCGAGATAGAACAGCCCCGCGCCATCAGGGTGAATGTCCTTCAGGCCGAGCCATTCGAACTCGGTGTCATAGGCCGAGCCCTTCGCGCCGTAACGGTCGACGAAGTAAAGCAGGCTGCCGCCGATGCCCTTGATGGCCGGAACATCCAGCGTTTTGCGGGATGACGTCTCGTCGGCCGGCTCCGCGCCGAGTGAGAGCGCACGCTCGTAGGCGCGCTTCGCATCGACCACGCGGAACGCCATCGACGGCGCGCACGGCCCATGCGCGGCGACGAAATCGTATCCATGCGTGCCGGGCTGTTCGTTGACGAGATAGTTCACGTCGCCCTGACGGTAGACCGTGATCGCCTTGGTCTTGTGCTTGGCGACAACCGTGAAACCCATCAGGCGAAACAGCGCATGGAGCTTTTCCGGCTCGGGATGGGCGTATTCGACGAACTCGAAGCCGTCGGTGCCCATCGGGTTCTGCTCGGAAATGACGGCGGCCGGTGCATCGTGCGGAAACGGACCCATGGCGATCTCCCTTGAATCTGCTGGCGATTCTTTCTCAGGGAAGTATTGCGCCGCTTTTCATGCAACAGGCGTGCAAAATGAGCCGGATTATGCCAAAATCATGCACAGAACGTGCACATATGAAGGTTTTTGCGCATGACTTCACTGGACGGCTTCGATCTCAAAATTCTCGCCGCGCTTCAGGACGACGGCCGCCTGACCAATCAGCAACTCGCCGATCTGGCAGGCCTGTCGGCGTCGCAATGTTCGCGCCGCCGAACCCGGCTGGAGGACGAGAAGATCATCGCCGGCTATCACGCCGACCTCGCCAGCGAAGCGCTCGGCTTCAACGTGCTGGCTTTCATCCAGATCACACTGGCGACGCACTCGCCCAACAACGCCAAGCGCTTTCGCGACCTGATGCGCCGGGTGGACGAAATTCAGGAAGCCTATTCGCTGACCGGCGACGCGGACTATCTGTTGAAGGTCGTGCTGAGCGATCTCAAGAGTCTGTCCGACATCGTCAACAACGTGCTGATGCCGCACGAGAGCGTTGCGCATGTGCGCTCGTCGATCGTGCTCGACCGGCTGAAGACAACGCGCAAGCTGCCGCTGCGGAAGCTCGCAACTTAGGCGTCATTGCGAGGAGCGTAGCGACGAAGCAATCCAGTCTTGCTTGTTGCTTCTAGATTGCTTCGCTTCGCTCGCAATGACGGAAATTCAGATGGACGGCAGGACCGTACCCTCAACTTCGCCGAAGCCGATGCGGTAACCGTCGCCCTGACACCAGCCGCGCATGGTCAGCGAGTCACCGTCTTCGAGAAACGACCGCTGCTCGCCGCCGCCGAGATCAAGCGGCTCAGCGCCGCCCCAACTCAGTTCCAGCATGCTGCCACGCTCGCTCTTCTCAGGACCGCTGATGGTGCCGGAGCCGAGCAGGTCGCCGACATTCATCGCGCAGCCGCTTGAAGCATGATGCACAAGCTGCTGCACCGACGACCAGTACATGTGCCTGAAATTGGTGCGGCAGATCGTGCCGGGCTTGTTCATCTTCTCGGTACGCAGGTCGACCGCGAGTTGCATGTCGTAGTTGTTCGCACCTTTCTGCTGCAGATACGGCAGTGGCGTCGGGTCCTGCGCCGGGCCGTGCACCCGAAACGGCTCCAGCGCCTCACGCGTCACGATCCACGGGCTGATCGAGGTGCCGAACGCCTTGGCCTGAAACGGGCCGAGCGGCACGTATTCCCATTGCTGGATGTCGCGTGCGCTCCAGTCGTTCAACAGGGTGAAGCCGAAGATCATCTCCTCGGCCTGCTGCTCGGTCAGCATCTCTCCCATCGCGGAGGCCTGTCCGATCACCACGCCCATCTCCAGCTCGAAATCGAGCCGCTTGCACGGTCCGAATGTCGGCAGCTCCGCCGTCGGCGGCTTCAACTGCCCGCGCGGACGACGAATCGGCGTGCCGCTCACCACGACGGTCGATGCCCGGCCATTGTAGCCGATCGGGATATGCAGCCAGTTCGGCAGCAGCGGATTGGTCTTGTCGCGGAACATGGTGCCGACATTGGTGGCGTGTTCCTTCGACGAATAGAAATCGGTGAAGCCCGCGACCTCGATGGGCATGTGCATCTGCGCAAGATTTTGCGATACCAGAGCGCGCATGCGCAACTCCGCGTTGTCGCGCAGTTCGGGATTGTCATGACGCAGCAGTTCGCTGATGCGCGCGCGGGTCTGCGCCCAGACCTTCGGCCCGAGCGCCATGAACGCATTGAGCGACGGTTTCGCAAAGACATTGTCCGTCCCGTCAAAACGGATCAGTTCCGCCCTCTCCAGTTCGGCAAGATCAAGTATCTGATCTCCGATGGCGACGCCGACGCGCAGGTCCGGCCATTCCGGCGTGAAGAACACGCCGTAAGGCAGGTTCTGGATCGGAAAATCCGACGATGGATCAACCTCGATGAAGGAACGCAGCTTCGGATCGTTCGGGTGCATCGTGTCCATCCAGTCTGTCTATTATTCAGCGTCGGGCTGGCGGCCGGGTTCGGCTGCAGTGAAGGCCTCAAGCTGTGCAGCGGCGGCATCGAGCGCCACGATACGCTTGTAGGGCGCGAGATCCACACCGAACCGCCGTGCATTGAACACCTGCGGCACGATACAAATGTCCGCCAGCGTCGGCTGATCGCCGAGCGCGAACGGCCCCGGCAGATGCGCCAGCCGCGCCTCGACGGCTTCGAATCCCGTCTCGATCCAGTGCTTCGACCATGCCGCGCGGGTGGCCTCGTCGACACCCATGCCGGTCAGCCTGTTCAGCACCCGCAAGTTTCCGATGGGATGAATATCGCTGGCGACGACAAGCGCGATCTCCCGCGCAATGGCCCGCCCCTTCGCATCCGGCGGCAGCAGCGGCGGCTTCGGATGGGTCTCGTCGAGATATTCGATGATCGCAATCGACTGCGCCAGTTCGAGATCGTCATCGATCCAGTACGGCACGAGGCCGGCCGGATTGACCTTGCGATAGGCCGGCTGCGTCTGCTCGCCCTTGCGCAGATGCACAAAGCGATGCTCCGCGCTCAGTCCCTTGAGATTGAGCGCGATGCGCACGCGATAGGCCGCGCTTGAGCGGAAGTAGCCGTAGAGAACAGCATCACTCATGCCGGTCACACTTACGGTTTCGACGGGTCGAAGCGGCGCTCCAGCCCCTGCCAGCAATCGGCGTAATCGTCCTGCAGCGTGCTGGTGGTCGCGGCGTACTCGGTCACGCGCTGCGGAAAGCGCGTCTCGAACATGAAGGCCATGGTGCCGGTCAGTTTCACCGGCTTCAATTCTCCGTTGCTGGCGTGATCGAACGCCTCGCGATCCGGTCCGTGCGGCAGCATCATGTTGTGCAGGCTGATGCCGCCCGGCACGAAGCCCTGCGGCTTGGCGTCGTAGACGCCGTAGATCAACCCCATGAACTCCGACATGATGTTCATGTGATACCACGGCGGCCGGAAGGTATTCTCTGCCACCGCCCAGCGTTCCGGGAAGATCACGAAGTCGATATTCGCGGTGCCTGCTGTCTCCGACGGCGAGGTCAGCACGGTGAAGATCGACGGATCGGGATGATCGAATCCGATGGCGCCGACCGGCGAGAATGTCCGCAGGTCATATTTGTACGGCGCATAGTTGCCGTGCCACGCCACCACATCCATCGGCGAATGCGGCAGCCTGGTCACGAACAGCGACCCGCCCCACTTTACATAAAGCTCGGTCGGCGTGTCCTTGTCTTCGTAGGCCGCCACCGGCGTCAGGAAATCGCGCGAGTTCGCGAGACAATTCGCGCCAATGGGTCCGCGCTCCGGCAGCGTGAACGCGCCGCCATAGTTCTCGCAGAGATAGCCACGCGCAGGCCCCGACGGAATCTCGACGCGGAATTTGACGCCGCGCGGGATCACCGCGATTTCGCCGGGCTCGATGTCGATGATGCCGAACTCGGTGACGAGGCGCAAGTTGCCCTCCTGCGGAACGAACATCAGTTCGCCGTCGGCGTTGTAGAAATGCTGATCCACCATCGATTTGGTGATGAGATAGATGTGCGCCGCCATGCCGGCCTGCGTATTCGCGTCGCCCGCCGTGGTCATGGTGTAGACGCCCTGCAGGAAGGTCTGGTCGTCCTTCGGCATCGGCGCGGGGTCCCAGCGCAGTTGCGCGATCGGCATGTCGTATTCGGTACACGGCGCGGTGCGCCAGTGTTTCGCGTCGGCCTTGGCGAAGCGGCCCGAATGTCTCACCGACGGGCGGATGCGATAGAGCCACGAGCGCTCGTTGGTGCCGCGGGGCGCGGTAAACGGCGAACCAGAGAGCTGCTCGGCATAAAGCCCGTAGGCGCAGCGCTGCGGCGAGTTGCGGCCGATGGGCAGCGCGCCGGGCAGCGCCTCGGTCTCGAAGCTGTTGCCGAATCCGGACATATAGCCCGGCGTGACGTTGACGGCGTTGCGATTGACGACGCCAGGAGCGGTGTTGATGTTCATCGCACTATCCTCCTTGCAGAGCTGCCCACATTTCGCGGTCGCGCTTGTCGGTCCAGATCACAGGATCGTCGATCCCGGATGCTTCATCGAAGGCGCGCGAGACATTGAACGGCAGGCAGTGTTCATAGATCGCGAAGCTGGAGAACTTGGGGTCCATCACGGCGCGCGTCGCGGCCATGGTTTCCTTCAGCGTCCGCCCCTTCGCCACCGACAGTTCAGCCGCGCCATAGAGCGACGTCACGAAGTCGCGCGTCATGGCGATGGCCTCGTTCACGGTCGCCGCGCCCTTCAGCGCGTCGCCACGGCCGGGCGCGACCGCCTTCGGATTGAAGTCGCGGATTTCATTCAGCGTCAGCGGCCATTCGCGCAGCAGCGCGTCGCCGCAATAGCAGGCCGAATGGAATTCGATCAGGTCGCCGGAGCACATCACCTGCGCATCGGGCACCCAGGCCACGATGTCGCCGGAGGTGTGGCCCGCGCCGAGATGGATCAGTTGCACCTCGCGCTTGCCGAGATAGAGCGTCATGCCGGTGTCGAACGTGATCGTCGGCCATGTCAGGCCGGGAATGCTCTCGGCGTCGCGGAACAGCCGGGGAAACCGGCCAAACTCGGAATCCCAGTCCTGCTGCCCGCGCTCCATGATGAGGCGGTGGGTTTCCGTTGAGGCGACGATGCCCTGCGCCTTGTAGGCCGACGCGCCGAGCACGCGCACCGCATGATAGTGCGACAGCACCACATACTTGATCGGTTTGTCGGTTACGGTCTTGACGCGCTCGATCACGCTGTTGGCCATCGCCGGCGTCGCCTGCGCGTCGAACACGAGGCAACTGTCGTCGCCGACGATCACCGCCGTATTGGGATCGCCCTCCGCGGTGAAGGCATAAATATCCGGCCCGATTTCGGAGAAGGTGATTTTCTTCTCCGTCATGTCTCCGGTCGAAGCGAAACCCTTGGCGTTCATTTTGCGTCCCTTGTTGAATCCATCTTGCCGCCCGTCATGACAAGCTGGCGCTTCGCCAGCGCAATCGCTTCGCGCAACACCTCGGCATCGCCGATATGATTGGCCAGGATCAGAACCAGCGCTGTATCCAGCGATGCACTGTCCTCGTCGCTGAGGCCGCGATGCGCTTCGACCACCAGCCGGTAGGCGGTGTCGGGATCGCTGAAATTCGATGTCGTCGAGAGTGTCATGACGCGGTTCCCGGCTGTGCGCTGGCGCGGGCAATGGCGGCTTGCACGGCGGACGCCGTCGGCTTCCGGAAGCGCGCCGCGACATAGCCGTCCGGCCGCAGCAGATAGGCCGCGCCGTTGGTGACATCATAGCGCTTCGCAAACAGTCCCGACACATCGCGCAGCGGCGCGGTCTCTCCAATCACGATGGAGTGACAGCCGGGCAGATCACCGTCGCCAGTTCCCGATCGCAGCAACACGAAATTTCCGCCCCCCTGCCTGAACGCTTCGGTGAGATAGATCGGCTCGCCGCCTGCCGTCGCCAGCGGCGCGTCGATCATGTGGGTGCCGGGGCACGGCCCTGCGCTCCATGAATCGCGGTCCGGCGTCGATAGCGGCGACTGATAGATCGACGGCGTCGACAATCGCCCGCCATTGACCATGCGTTTGGCGAATTCGGTTTCCTTCGCGAGTCTGAGCACCGCCTGCCGCATCCGGCGTTCCTGCTTCGAATGCGGCGCGATGAAATCGGTCGAGCGGGTCGAGGCGCGGATGTTTTCGTCGGCGGCGGCGCTGCGCTCGATCTCGTAGCTGTCGAGCAGCGACGCCGGCGCCTTGCCGCGCAGGATCATCGACAGTTTCCACGCAACATTCTCCGCATCCTCAAGACCGGAGTTTGCGCCGCGTGCGCCGAACGGCGAGACCTGATGCGCCGAGTCGCCCGCGAAAATCACGCGCTCATGGACGAAGCGCTGCATGCGGCGGCACTGGAACTTGTAGATCGAAATCCATTCGAAATCGAAATTCGCATGACCCAGCATCCGCTCGATCCGCGGCCGCACATTCTCAGGAAGCCGCTCGACGGCGGGATCGGCGTCCGGCCCCAGTTGCAGATCGATGCGCCAGACATCATCCGGCTGGCGATGCAGCAGTGCGGACTGGCCCGAATGGAACGGCGGATCGAACCAGAACCAGCGCTCGGTCGGAAATTCGGCGGTCATCTTGACGTCCGCGATCAGGAACTGATCCTCGAACACCTCGCCGGAGAACTCCGCGCCGACGAGGCCGCGCAACGCCGACCGCGCGCCGTCGCAGGCGACAACATAATCCGCTTTCAGATGATAGCGCCCGTCCGGCGTGTCGATGGCCAGCACGACATGATCGTTGCGCTGGTCCAGCCCGACCACCTTGTTGCGCCAGCGCAGATCGATCTGCGACAGTTCCTGCACACGATCGACCAGAAAGGCCTCGGCGTAATATTGCTGAAGATTGATGAAGGCCGGCATCTTGTGGCCGTCTTCCGGCAGCAGATCGAAGCGGTAGAGCATGTCGTCGTGCAGGAAGATTTTTCCGACCTTCCAGACCACGCCCTTCTCCACCATGCGCTCGCCGACGCCTAGACGATCCCACAATTCCAGCGAGCGTTTCGAAAAGCAGATCGCGCGCGAGCCGTCGCCGATCCTGTCGGCGTCGTCCAGCAGCACGACGTTATGGCCGCGTTGCGCCAGATCGATCGCCAGCGTCAGCCCGACCGGGCCGGCCCCGACCACCACCACCGGATAGCGCGCGGCATCCGCCGCCGTCCGGTCCTGATCGGAATGGCGGCGATAGCCGAACTGAATGACCCGAGGTTCCGACACGTCTCAACCCTGCTTGACTGATGGGCTTCTTGAACGAAGCTCTGGCCATCAGAATAGACCAAGGCTATGATCGTTGCAACTGCAACCAAATAACCCAACCGGACGTATTCCTTGAGCAAGCTCGATCTCTTCAAGTTCGTGCCGTTCCGGCTGAACCGGCTGGCAGCGGAAGTCAGCGCCGAACTCGCCAGCGAGTATCGCGAGCGCTATGGCCTGGATATTCCGGAATGGCGGGTGCTGGCCACGCTTGGCTTTCGCGACGACGCCTGCACGGCGCAATACATCGCCGATTGCACGCGCACACATAAATCGACTATCAGCCGCGCCGTCGCCCACCTGCTGGAACAGCAACTGATCGAACGCGTGGAAAACAAGGATGACCGGCGCGAGCTGGCGCTGCAACTCACCGGCAAGGGGCGCGCGCTTTACGAGGAACTGATTCCACGCCTGCTCCTCAAGGAGCAGGACATCCTGTCATGCCTGACGGCGGTGGAGCGCAGGGATTTCGCCAACGCGCTCGGCAAGATCGAGCGCCAGCTCGATCTGGTTCAGACCGTGAAGGATGCACGCGCCAAGAAGGATGCGTATTAGGTGCGAAGACAACAACTCCGCGTCATTGCGAGCGAAGCGAAGCAATCCAGAGTCGCACACAAGGACTGGATTGCTTCGTCGCAACTGCTCCTCGCAATGACGACGTGGAACGCAAGGGATGTCGTCCCGGCGCAGGCCGGGACCCATAACCACTAAACATCGCGATGATGTTGTGGAGATTGCTCCGGCATCTTCTCCAAATCTCTAGCTCAGGGAGTATGGGTCCCGGCCTACGCCGGGACGACCTGAATAGAGATCGTGCACGCCGCCTCAACGGCTACGACAGTCATCACGCCGCGCGGATGTTCTCCATGAAGCGATCCAGTTCCTGACGCAGCCGCGTGCTTTCAACCGCCAGCGTCTGCGCGGAGTTCAAAACTTCACCCGAGGCCGACCCGGTTTCACTCGCGCCACGGTTAACCTCGGAGATGCCCTCCGCGATTTCCAGCGTGCCGCTGGCAGCGCTCTGGACGTTGCGCGCGATTTCGGTCGTCGCGGTGGTCTGCTGCTCGATCGCTGCGGCGATGTTGCCGGCGATCTTGGAAATCTGGCCGATGGTCTCGCCGATTTCCTTGATGGCGGAGACGGATTCCTGCGTGGCGGCCTGCATGCCGGTGATGTGCGACGAAATCTCGTCGGTCGCCTTCGCGGTCTGGCTCGCCAGCGACTTCACTTCGGACGCGACCACGGCAAAGCCCCGCCCCGCGTCGCCCGCCCGCGCAGCCTCAATGGTGGCGTTCAGCGCCAGCAGGTTGGTCTGCTCGGCAATCGCCGTGATCAGCTTGACCACGTCGCCGATCTCCTGCGCCGCGCGCGACAGCTTGGCGATGCGCGCGTCGGTGGCTTCGGCCTGCGACACCGCCGCCGCGGCGATCCGGCTCGACTCCTTGACCTGCCGGCCGATCTCGTTGACCGAAGCCGACAGTTCCTCCGTAGCCGCTGCGACGGACTGCACATTCGCCGATGCTTCTTCCGACGCGCCCGCGACCTTGCCGGACAACTCCTGCGCGGTCTCGACGGTCCGGGTCAGGGTCGTTGCGGACGACTCAAGCTGGCTCGCCGAAGACGAGACGCTCGACACGATCACGCCGACGGCGGTTTCGAAATCGTCGGCGAAACGGTGAAGCTCCGCGCTGCGGGCAGCGCTGGCGGATTTGCCCTGCGCTTCGCGTTCCGCCGCCTCGCTCTGCGCCTTGGCAACGGCGCGCATCTTGAACTCCTCGACGGCGCCCGCCATCTCGCCGATTTCATCCTTCTGGCCAAGCCCTGGCAGCACAACGTCGAAGTTGCCGCCGGCGAGCTGCCGCATCGCGTTGCACATGGCGATCATCGGCCGGGAAATTCCGCGGCCCAGCATCCATGCGAGGAACGCGCCGAACACGATGCCCGCACCACCGAGCGCCGTCACGAACTGGCTGGTCGAATGCGCCGCCGTGGCGGATTCCTTGGCGAGTTGCGTCTGCCGGACCACCAGACCATCCTTGATGGTCTTTGCTTCCTGCGTCACTGATGACGCCGCATCGTTCATCTTGGCCGAGAGCGCGGTGATCTTCGCGGTGTTCTCGACGAACTTCGCGAAATTCGTCCTGTAGGCGTCAAGCTCAGAGGTGATTTCCGCGATCTTGGATGAGAGCTTTGCGTCCTCCGAGGTCAGCGATCCGAGGCTGTTCTTCAGGAGCTGCATGCGCGCGCTGACGCTGTTCGCAACCGCGTTGTCCGGCCGCAGGATGTAATTGCTGATGTTGGCGGTGATGGCCGCCGAGTGGGTCGCCAGTTCCTTCGCATTCTGCTGGATCGACGTCAGGCCGGCGAGAATCGCGGTGTCCGCCAGATCGTCGAACTTGTAGCGGATCACGTTGCCCATGCGGAGCAACTGGTTCGACGCGATCGCCGCGTTTTCGGTCTTGAGCTTGATGACATCCGCGAACAGCGCAGCGAATTCGCCGTAGCTGGCGGAAAGGCTAAGCACGCTCTTGCGGTTGTCGGCGGTGGCGACACGCGCGGCACGCTCAATCGCACTGCCGAGACTCTTCTCGGCGGCACGCGCAGCTTCTTCGTCCGCCGGAAGGCCGGTGGTCACGTAATGGCGGGCCAGAAGCTGATAGGCCACCAGCTCGCGATCGATCTCGCGTGCGCTGTCACTCTCGGCGACGATGCCTTGATAGGACTGAACGCCACTCGCGATGCGGTCGAAACCGAAATAGGCGACGCCCATATTGATGGCGGAAATGCCCAGCACGATCACGAAGCCGAGCATGATCTTGGTTCGGAATCTAAGATTTGAAAGGAAGCTGACGTTTGTCTTCTGCTTTGCCGGAGTGCCCTTGAACCAGCCCATTCCCAACCCCCAAAAATTCTTTTTGCATGCCCGACCGGCCGGCCAATCAGCCGGCGGAAAGTCCCCCAAGGTAAACAAAATTGAATAACACCCCGTAAATTGCTACCGCGCGCAGAAAAAAACGCCCGCCAGGCGGGCGTTTCTTGCTAACGATGTGTGCAACTGCAGCGGGCTGAGCAATATCCCGGCACCGCTGGCGCCGAAAGATTAACAATTCATTCCCAGCTTAGCGCGCCGCCGTTCTGGTATTCGATCACGCGGGTCTCGAAGAAGTTCTTCTCCTTCTTCAGGTCCATCGCCTCCGACATCCAAGGGAACGGATTGTCCGTCTCGTCGAATACGCGCGTGAGCCCAAGCTGGGCGCAGCGGCGGTTGGCGATGAAGTGCATGTACTGCTCGCACAGCGCGGCGTTCAGCCCCAGAAATCCCCTCGGCATGGTGTCGCGGCTGTAGGCGGCCTCCAGTTCGGCGGCCTCGCGGATCATGCCGCGGATCTCGTCCTGAAATTCGCGCGTCCACAGGTGCGGATTTTCCATCTTGATCTGGTTGATGACATCGATGCCGAAGTTCAGGTGAATCGATTCATCGCGCAGGATGTACTGATACTGTTCGGCGATGCCGACCATCTTGTTGCGGCGGCCGAGCGACAGGATCTGCGCAAAACCTGTGTAGAACCACATGCCCTCGAAGATCACGTAGAACGCGACGAGATCGCGCAGAAACGCCTGATCGGATTCCGGCGTGCCGGTCTTGAAGTCCGGGTTCTCGAGATTCTGCGTGTGCTTCAGCGCCCAGGCCGCCTTGTCGGTGATCGACGGCACCTCGCGGTACATGTTGAACAGCTCGCCCTCGTCGAGGCCGAGACTTTCGACGATGTACTGAAACGTGTGCGTGTGCACCGCCTCCTCAAACGCCTGACGCAGCAGGTACTGGCGGCATTCGGGATTGGTCAGATGGCGATAGATCGCCAGCACGATGTTGTTGGCGACGAGGCTCTCGGAGGCCGCGAAGAATCCGAGATTACGCTTGATCGCGCGGCGCTCGTCCTCGGTGAGGCCGTCGCGCGATTTCCACAGCGCGATATCGGCCTGCATCGAAACTTCGGTTGGCATCCAGTGGTTGTTGCAGCCGGCAAGATACTTCTCCCACGCCCATTTGTATTTCAGCGGCAGCAACTGGTTGACGTCGGCGCGGCAGTTGATCATCGCCTTGTCATCGACCGACACGCGCCCGCCCTTGCGGTCGATGGTGCCAAGCCCTGTTGAATCAAGTCCTGTTGAATCAAGTCCGGTCTGGTCAATCGCTGCGGATTGGCCGGTCAGGATTGGCGGGAGCGTGTTGGCGGCTTTGGGTGAGGTTTCGGACCAGTCGAGCATGGACTTCGCTTTCTATATAATGTGGGGCATTGCTGATCGTCATTGCGAGGAGGCGGAGCCGACGAAGCAATCCAGTTTTCTTTTTGCTCTGGATTGCTTCGCTTCGCTCGCAATGACGGCGAGTCTGCTACTGGCACGCCTCGCAGTCGGGATTGTCGATGGAGCACGCCACTGCATCCGACAGATCCGGCGCGGATGACGACTGCGGCACCATGATGGGCTTGTTCACCGGCATGGCCGCGAGCGACGACGACGACACCGCGTTGAGCTTGCCGTCGGTGCCCTTGAGCGTCGATTTCTCCACGTGCGTGGCGCTGCGCGAGCGCAGGTAGTAGGTCGTCTTCAGGCCGCGCGCCCATGCCAGCCGGTACAGCTGATCGAGCTTTTTGCCCGATGGATTGGCGATATAGAGGTTGAGCGACTGCGCCTGATCGATCCACTTCTGCCGCCGCGCTGCCGCCTCGATCAGCCATGCGCTGTCGATCTCGAACGCGGTTGCATAGAGCAGCTTCAGATCGTCCGGCACGCGGTCGATGGAGCCGACGCTGCCGTCGAAGTATTTCAGATCGGACACCATCACCTCGTCCCACAGGCCGCGCGCCTTGAGATCACGAACGAGGAATTCGTTCACCTCGGTGAAGTCGCCCGACATGTTCGATTTGACGTAGAGGTTCTGGTAGGCGGGCTCGATCGACTGCGCCACGCCGCAGATGTTGGAGATGGTTGCGGTCGGCGCAATCGCCATCACGTTGGAGTTGCGCATGCCGGTGGATTGCACCCGCGCGCGCAGCGCCGTCCAGTCCAGCGTCACCGACCAGTCCACATCAAGGCCGCCGCGGGCGGCCGCCAGAATTTCAATCGAGTCGATCGGCAGGATGCCCCTGCTCCACAGCGACCCCTTGAACGACGGATACTGTCCGCGCTCGGCTGCAAGATCGACCGACGCTGTGATGGCGTGGAACGAAATCGCTTCCATGCTGGTGTCAGCGAACGTGACGGCAGCGTCGGACGCCATCGGGATTCGCAGCGCGTGCAGCGCGTCCTGAAAGCCCATCAGGCCGAGCCCGACCGGACGATGCTGCAGGTTCGAGCGGCGCGCTTCCGGAATGGTATAGAAATTGATGTCGATGACGTTGTCGAGCATCCGCATCGCGGTCGAAATCGTCCGCTTCAGCCGCACATGATCGATCCCGCCCTCGCCCACATGGTTGAGCAGGTTGACCGAGCCGAGATTGCACACCGCAACCTCGTCATCCGACGTGTTCAACGTGATTTCGGTGCAGAGATTTGACGAGTGGATCACGCCGACATGCTGCTGCGGCGAGCGCAGGTTGCACGGGTCCTTGAAGGTGATCCACGGATGCCCGGTTTCGAACAGCATGGTCAGCATCCGACGCCACAGATCCGTGGCACGCAGCTTCTTGAACACCCGCATCTCGCCGCGCGCGGCCTTGCCCTCGTAGAAGGCGTAACGCTCGGCAAACGCCTTGCCGTAAAGATCGTGCAGGTCCGGCGTCTCGTCCGGCGAGAACAGCGTCCACTCGCCGTCGGATTCGACGCGTTGCATGAACAGATCCGGCACCCAGTTCGCGGTGTTCATGTCGTGGGTGCGGCGGCGATCGTCGCCGGTGTTCTTGCGCAGATCGAGGAATTCCTCGATGTCGACATGCCATGTCTCGAGATAGGCGCAAACCGCGCCCTTGCGCTTGCCGCCCTGATTGACCGCGATGGCCGTGTCATTGGCGACTTTCAGGAACGGCACCACGCCCTGGCTTTCGCCGTTGGTGCCCTTGATGTGAGCGCCGAGGCCACGCACGCGGGTCCAGTCGTTGCCGAGGCCGCCGGAATACTTCGCCAGCAGCGCATTGTCCTTCACCGACTTGAAGATGCCGTCGAGATCGTCCGCCACCGTGGTGAGGAAACAGGACGACAGTTGCGGCCGCAGCGTGCCGGAATTGAACAGCGTCGGCGTGGACGCCATGAAGTCGAACGACGACAGCAGGTTGTAGAATTCGATGGCGCGCGCCTCGCGATCGATCTCGCGGATCGCAAGGCCCATCGCGACGCGCATGAAAAACGCCTGCGGCAGCTCGATGCGGTTGCCGTCGTCATGCAGGAAATAGCGGTCGTACAGTGTCTGCAGCCCGAGGAACTGGAACGACAGATCGCGCTCCGGCTTCAAGGCCGCTGCGATCCGCTTCAGGTCGTAGCGTGCCAGTTCGGGATCGAGCAGCTCGGCCTCGATGCCCTTTTTGACATAGGCCGGAAAGTACTCCGCATAGCGCGCCGTCATGTCGGCCTGCGAGGCGTTGATCTGCGCGGAATGGACAAACGACAGCACTTCGGTGCGCAGCTTGTCGAGCAGCAGCCGCGCGCTGACATAGGCGTAGTTCGGCTCCAGTTCCACCAGCGTGCGTGCAGCCATGATGCCCGCGAGCGCCAGTTCATCCTGGCTAATGCCGTCGTAAAGGTTGCGGCGCGTCTCGGCGAGAACCGGTGCCGCATCGACGCCGTCAAGATTGGCGCAGGCTTCCTGAATGATCAGCGTCAGGCGATCCACATCGAGCGGCACGCGCGTGCCATTGCCCAGCGTCACATGCAGTTGCGGTTCGGAAGAAGTCTTGGCGGGCTTTGCGGCTTCCGCCTCGGCGCGCTGGCGCGTGCGTTCCTCGCGATAGAGCACATAGGCACGAGCGACCTTGTGATGTTCGCTGCGCATCAGCGCCAGTTCGACCTGATCCTGCACATCCTCGATATGGAAGGTGCGCCCCTCGCCGATCCGGCGGGTCAGCGCGCCGACGACCTCGTTCGTCAGTTGCTCGATGACCTCGTGAATGCGGCGCGACGCCGCCGCGGTGTGCCCTTCGACCGCGAGGAACGCCTTGGTCATCGCAATCGAGATCTTGCTCGCGTCGAACGGCGAGACCGTGCCGTTGCGGCGGATGACCTGCAACGGCGGTGTGGTGGCAGGGACGGCCAGCGACTCGGAACGCAACTGAATGAGAGGAGCGGATTTTGCGGCTTCGCGTTCGAGAGAGAGAGACATCGGCAGACCCCGTGCGTGTTGCAATTTTTTGGGGGCTTGGGCCGAGAGAACGCTGCATGACGACCGGCAAGCGCCGGCAATGCTGCAAGCGACCTCCGGACACCCCGCCCGTGGACGTTCTTTTGGTGTCGCGGCAGGTCTCCTGGCTCGCAGGTCAGCGTTGAACCCGGTCTTCCCGATGCGAAAAACGCACCAGTGACATCGGTCGGATTCAACTCACTGCTTACAGTTGCGGGGGCAGCGCCGGACTTGCTGCATCAAACGTGCAGCTCACCGGCTTCCCTCTTAGCCACTAGATTTTGACGTCCAGCGGACCGTGACATCTACATGTGGTGATATAAGGCTCAAAGAGTCAACAAAAGATTAAAAAGCATCCCCGTTATCCCTAGGCCCTTCGAGAAACCGCTGTTTCTCAACACTGGGTTAGAGTGCTTCGATTCTGTTTCCACGGCCAAGATAATTCAGAACCACGCCACGATATCGCACCTCAGGACAAATCAACGAGAATCAGTGACGGCGACGCCATCAAGTTTCTGCCCACAGGCGTCGCGCGCGATCTTCTGAGGTGCCCGGTGGGAAGCTTTCCCTTTGACCGACCGGAATGCGCTTCTCATAACTTGACCATCGCGGTTCTGCGGATCGGTGGTCCGGAGCCAAGAGGGAATGCGGTGCGCGCGGTCCAGGTGGATTGCGCAAGTCCGAAGCTGCCCCCGCAACTGTAAGCGGCGAGCCTTTGTCCATCACTGCCACTGCGGCGCAAGCCGCGGGAAGGCCGGACTTAAGGCGTCGACCCGCAAGCCAGGAGACCTGCCGCGATCACAGTACGTCCACGGGCGGGGTGCCCCGGTGTGTCGCTTGCGGAGGACGGCACTTCCGTCTCTGTCGTTCGCGCATGTCCGGCCCTGCCCCAACATCACGGGGTTTCCGATGACGAATTCTGCTTCCACTGCTTCCATTCCTGTCGCCACGCTCGGCGTGCCGCGCATCGGCCCACGCCGCGAACTGAAAATGGCGCTGGAGAAATTCTGGTCCGGCAAGATCGACGAGGCCGCGCTGCGCGAGGCCGCCGCGAAAATCCGCGCCGACAACTGGACGCGCCAGCGCGATCTCGGCGTCACCGTGATCCCGTCGAACGATTTCTCGCTCTACGATCAGGTGCTCGACACCAGCGCCATGGTCGGTGCGATTCCGAAGATCTACGGCTGGACCGGCGGGCCGGTGTCTTTCGAGACATATTTCGCGATGGCGCGCGGCAGCCAGAAAGGCTTGTCTCACAAGGACTCGGGCGACCACGACGGCTGCGCGCATGGCCATAGCCACGGGCAAGGCGTTCCGGCGCAGGAAATGACCAAGTGGTTCGACACCAACTATCATTACATGGTGCCGGAGTTCTCGAAGGATCAGACCTTCGCCCTCTCCTCCACCAAGGCGATCGATGAATACCGCGAAGCCAAGGCGCTCGGAATCCAGACCCGGCCGGTGCTGGTCGGCCCCGTGACGTTCCTCAAGCTCGGCAAGGGTGAGAACCGGCTGTCGCTGTTGCCGAAGCTGCTGCCGGTCTACATCGAGTTGCTCAACAGGCTCGCAGCCGAAGGCGCGGACTGGGTGCAGATCGACGAGCCGTGTCTCGTGCTCGATCTCGACGCGGATGAAAAGGCCGCGCTGAAGACGGCGTACAGCGAACTCGCGCTGAAGGTGCCCGGCGTCAAGATCATGCTAGCCACCTATTTCGGCGAACTCGGCGACAACGCCGATCTCGTCACCAAGCTGCCGGTCGCGGGCGTGCATCTCGATCTGGTGCGCGGCAAGGGCCAGATCAACTCCGTCCTCGACAAGATGCCAGCAGACCGCGTGATGTCGCTGGGGGTGATCGACGGACGCAACATCTGGCGCGCCGATCTCACACGGGTCTTCAATTTCTCCAACGACGCCATCGCGCTCCGTGGCGCGGACAGAATCCAGATCGCGCCGTCGTGCTCGATGCTGCATGTGCCGATCGATCTCGATCAGGAAACCGATCTCGACGCCGACCTGAAGAGCTGGCTTGCGTTCTCGGTGCAGAAGATGGGCGAACTGGCCGCGCTGAGCCGCGCGCTGTCGTCGGGACGCGAGTCCGTCAAGGATGTGTTCGCGGCCTCGGACGATGCTGCCAAGAAGCGCGCATCGTCGCCGAAGATTCATAATCCTGCCGTGCAATCGCGTGCGGCGGAAAAATCTTCGGCCCTGTCGGAGCGCAAGAGCGCGTTCAGCGCGCGGCAGAAACTGCAGAGCAAGGTGCTGGGCCTGCCCTCGTTCCCGACCACGACCATCGGCTCGTTCCCGCAGACCGAGGAGGTGCGCAAGGCGCGCGCCGCTCACGCCAAGGGCCAGCTCAGCGACGCCGAGTACGACACGTTCCTGCGCAAGGAAACCGAGACCGCCGTGCGCTGGCAGGAAGATATCGGCATCGACGTGCTGGTGCACGGCGAGTTCGAGCGCAACGACATGGTGCAGTATTTCGGCGAGCAACTGTCGGGCTACGCCTTCACCAAGCACGGCTGGGTGCAAAGCTACGGCTCGCGCTATGTCCGCCCGCCGATCATCTTCGGCGACGTCTCGCGCCCCAAGCCGATGACGGTCGGCTGGTCGTCCTATGCGCAGTCGCTGACCACGCGGCCGATGAAAGGCATGCTCACCGGCCCGGTCACCATGCTGCAATGGTCGTTCGTGCGCGACGACCTGTCGCGCGATCAGGTCTGCCGCCAGATTGCCTTCGCGCTGCGCGACGAGGTGACCGATCTGGAAAAGGCCGGCATCGGCGTGATCCAGATCGACGAGCCGGCGTTGCGCGAGGGTCTTCCGCTGCGCAAGGGCGACTGGAAGGCGTATCTCGACTGGGCGGTGGACTGCTTCAAGGTCTCGCAAGCTGGCGTGAAGGACGAAACCCAGATCCACACCCACATGTGCTACGCCGAGTTCAACGACATCATCGACGCCATCGGCGCGATGGACGCCGACGTGATCTCGATCGAGACCTCGCGCTCGAAAATGGAGCTGCTCGACGCCTTCGTGACCTACAAGTATCCGAACGAAATCGGACCCGGCGTCTACGACATCCATTCGCCGCGCGTGCCGGAAGTGCCGGAGATGATGGAGCTGATCGGCAAGGCGCGGCGCAACCTGTCGCCGGAGCAGATCTGGATCAATCCGGATTGCGGCCTCAAGACGCGCGGCTGGCCGGAGGTGAAGTCCGCGCTGAGCAATATGGTCGAGGCCGCACGGCAGGCGCGCGTGGCGTAGTCGTCGTTCTGTTGATGCCAGTTCTCCCTCTCCCCGTTCTTACGGGGAGAGGCGAAGAACAGTATCTCGCGTCGTCCCCGCGAAGGCGGGGACCCATAACCACCGAATTCACCGTTGCGCGTGATGCCGCACCGCTTGCCCGGCTATCAATCTTAAATGAGAGTTTAGGGAGTATGGGTCCCCGCCTTCGCGGGGACGACATTGTGCGTGCGGGTCGTTCGCGCGCCCGGAACGTCGGATTACTTCTTCTTCCCGTCCGCGCCGTACTGCTTGAGGAATGCGGTGAGATCCTTGATCTCGTCTTCCTTCTTGATGCCGGCGAACGCCATCTTGGTGCCGGGGATCTTGGCCTTCGGGTCCTTGATGTACTCGGCGAACACCGCGTCATCCCAGGTGATGCCCGAATTCTTGTTGGCGTCGGTATAGTTGTAGCCCTCGATCGTTCCCGATTTGCGGCCGAACAATCCGTTCAGCACCGGACCCACCGTGTTCTTGGCGGTCTCGCCGACCTGATGGCAGGCGCGGCACTTGTTGAAGGACTTCTCGCCCGCGGCAACGTCCTGAGCATTGGCGGAAGTGGCAAAGCTGACAGCGGCAAGAGCGAGGGCGGCGACGAGCGAACGAGCAATCATGTGGTTTGACCTTTGAAGCGGGCAGGAAGGCTGGCAGGTGGTGAGAGTGAGAACTATGGGCGGGAAGACTTAGAGAGGAAGACTTGAGAGAAGAGGATTTGGGGCATGAGACCGAACCCCACCGCGCCCCGCGGCGGGTTCCGTCAACGATCAGTTCATCAGCCGAATATATCGGCCGTGATCCCGGTATACCAACCCATGTTTTCCGCCTGCGTCTGCTTGCGCAGATCGGCGCTCTCGCCGGTCTTTGAGATAAACGTGGAAGACGCGCCGATCTTGCCGTCCTTGGCTTCGTAAGCGCCGCCAACCTTCACGGCGTCATCGGTGTCGATCATGCTCCAGCAGGTGTTGGTGTAACGCGCCGGGAACGTGCGCGCCGAAGCCAGTTCGCCCCGGATCATCATGGCGGCGACCTTGGCCTGGCTGTTGGCGGAGAACGCCGATTTTGGCATCTCGCCGGCGATGCAGGCATCGCCGAGAACGTAGATGTTGGAATCGATCGCCGACTTCATGTTCGTCGGATCGATGGCGCAAAAGCCGGTGGCATTGGCCAGGCCGGCATCGCGCGCGATTGCACCGGCCATCTGCGCGGGGATGACGTTGACCAGCGCCGCGTTCTTGTAGGTCTCGAAACCGGTGACGACGGTGTTGGTCTTCGGGTCGACCGACTTCAATCCGTCATGCACCTTCGGGCCGAGCCATTCGACCATGCCCTTGTAGCGGTTTTCCCAGCCTTCCTGAAACAGCGCCTGCTTGGAGAAGGTTTCCTTCGGATCGATGATGATGATCTTGCTGCGATCCTTCTTCGCCTTCTTCAACGCATGAGCCATCATCGAGACGCGCTCGTAAGGTCCGGGCGGGCAGCGATAGGGATTCGGCGGAGCGATCATCACGATGACGCCGCCGTTTGGCACCGCGTCGAGACGCTTCTTCAGGAGCAGCGTCTGCGCACCCGGCTTCCAGGCATGCGGCATCACTTTTTCGGCGGCCTGCGACCAGCCGGGAACGGAATCGTATTTCAGGTCGATGCCCGGCGAGACCACGAGGCGGTCGTAAGGAAGCTTCTTGCCGTTGGCGAGAATGACCTCTTTCTTGTCGCGATCGATCTTCGCGGCCATGCCGTTGACGACGGTGACGCCATGCTTCTTCATCCCGTTGTAGCGGTGCGTGATCGACGCAAAGTCCCTGACGCCGCCGAGGTAGAGATTGCTGTGGAAGCAGGTCTGATACCTTGGGTTCGCCTCGACCAGGGTGACGGAAATCGCGCCCGCGCTGTCCTTGGCGATGTACTTCGCGGCCGTCGCGCCGCCCGCGCCGCCGCCGATCACCACAACGCGCGGCTTGCCCTGCCCGAGAACCGCAGGTGCGCCAAACATCATGACGCCCGCGAACGATGCCGATCCCGTAATCAACTGCCGACGATTGATGCTCATGGTATCCCTCCAGTATTCTTGATTGAAAAATGGTTTCAGCAGGCAGGCCACGCCGGTCAGCCGACTTTCAGATAGGCAAAGCCTTTCGATTGCAGCGCCGCGACGGTGGCGACGCCCGACGGCACGAAGCTGATAAACGGCACGTCTCGCACCTTGCCCTTGTCGAGCTTCAGCCGCTGGAAGGTGATCTCGCACAGATGAACCTTAAGGCCATTCTTGGCGAGCGCGGTCACCCGCTCAAACAAGGCCGGATCGATGGTCTCGTCCTTCCACGGCGTTCCCTCCAGCGTGCTCAGGAAATACTTCACCGCGACGCTGTGCGCGATGATGACGAGTTGCAGGCCGAACGGATCGGCGCCGTAAGCCGAATAATGATTGGAAATGTTGTTCAGCGTCTGGGCGAAGCGCGCGTTGTCGCCGTAGTCGCAATGATAGAGGCAAGCAACATCGCCTTCCTTCTTCAGGTCGGCCATCGACAGCGCCGGCGGCGCGGCGTGCGCCGTTGCCGCGGCCAGACCACCCGCAGCGGCTCCGATGATGACGCTGCGACGCGTTGTCGAACCCTTGTGGTCTGTCATGACAACCTCCGATGTTGGAACCGCTATTTCTGCGTCTTGAAATAAGCCGCCAGAGCCGCGATGTCACCCGCTTCGAGCCGTCCCGCGATGGTTTGCATCACCGGGTTGTCGCGCTGCTTGTCCTTATAGGCATTCATCACCGCGATGAACTGGTCTTCCGGCCATCCAGCGATTTTCGGAATGCCCTGCGCATTCTGACCCGAAACGCGGTGACAGGTCACGCATTCCGACGACAGATATTGTCCAAGTTCTCGGTCTCCCGCAGCAGCATTTTCCAGCGCAAGGCCCGCCGCCAGAACGAAAAGCATCGCCCTCGCCGACGGCCGCCTCATCAATCGACCTTCGGCCCGGATTTGCTGTCGGGCGTCACGTCCACCGAGATCGCCCGGCCGGTCACCTTCGGTGCGCTGCGGCAATCCTTCATGCACGGGTCTTTCTTCCAGAACTGTTTTTCAGCGGTCTCGCGGTCGTCGTCGTAAAACGCCGCCGCATTCGGCATCTTGATGGACGTAAAGTTCCTGTCATTCAATTCGAAATTTTCGCCTTTGACGATATCATTCATGCTGAGAAGGTAGGCCGTCAGAGCATAAACATCATCATCGGACAGCGACCGCGCATTCCCGTAAGGCATCGCGCGCTTGATGTAGTCGAACGCGGTCGACAGATCCGGCCAGAACGAGCCGATGGTCTTGTCGGGGCGATCCGCCTTCAGCGTTCCGGCGCCCCCGGAAAGCACCGGCCAGCGGCCAGCACCTTCACCGAATTCGCCGTGGCAGGACGCGCATTGCGCCTGAAAAATCACGTCCCCCTGCTTCACCGTGCCCTTGCCCGGCGGAAGGCCCTTGCCGTCCGCCCGCACATCGGTGTCCCACGCCTTGATTTCGTCCGGCAGCGCGGGACGTCCGAGCCCGAGCTTAGACGAGGTCTTCGCGGCCGCCTGTGCGGCAATTTGCTGCGCTTCGATCCGCGAGTTCGCAACTGCGAGCGCGACGCCGCATAACAGCGCGACTGCGGCGAGCTTAACCGATCTCGACATTTTCAGTCTCCCCGCCTGAACGCACCAGCCAGGTCTGAATGCCGTTGTTGTGGTAGATCGAGTTGACGCCGCGCACCTTGCGCAGTTCGTCCTTGGTCGGCTGCACATAGCCTGTCGAATCCATCGCGCGGGACTGGATCATCAGTTCCTGACCGTTCCAGTCGAAGTCGACATAGAAGCGCACCAGCGACTTGTCGAACACCGGCCCGTCGATCCGCGCGGTCTGCCAGTTGCGCCCGCCGTCCATCGAGACATCGACGCGCTTCACGGTGCCGCGCCCGGACCATGCAAGGCCGCTCAGCACGTTGCGACCTTTGTGTTTCAGCGGCGCCTGCGGCGACGGATTGGTCACCACCGACTTCGCATCCATGACGAAGGTGTGCTTGCGCGAACGTCCATCGGCCAGCAGATCCGTGTATTTCGATGTTTCCTCGCGGGTCTGCCATGGCTGGTCGCCAACCTCGATGCGGCGAATCCATTTCACCCAGAGATTGCCCTCCCAGCCCGGGATCACCGCACGCAGCGGATAGCCCTGCTCGGGCCGCAGCGCCTCGCCGTTCATGGCGAATGCGAGCATGCAATCGTTCAGCGCCTTCTCGATCGGGAGCGAGCGGTTCATGGCGGCCGCGTCCGCGCCTTCCAGCATCAGCCACTTCGCATTCGGCTTCAGGCCCGCTTCATCCAGCAGCGTCTTCAGCGACACGCCGGTGTACATGACGTTGTGCACCATGCCGTGGGTGAACTGGCAGCCGTTGAGCTGCGCGCCGCGCCATTCCATGCCGGAATTGGCCGCGCATTCGAGGAAGTAGACCTTGTTCATGCGCGGCATGCGCTTGATATCGTCCATCGTGAACACCAGCGGCTTGTCCACGAGACCGTTGATCATCAGCCGGTGTTCGGCGGGATTGATGTCCGCGACGCCGGAGTGATGCCGTTCGAAGCACAGCCCCGACGGCGTGATGATGCCGTCGAGTTCGTGCAGCGGCGTGAAGTTCACCGAGGACTCCGGCGATGCCGTGAGCCACGACACGTCGCGGCGGATCACGTTCTTCTCGAACTTCGACGGCACGCCGTAAGGCTTCTTGTCGACGCCGTCGCCGAGATAGCGATTCCAGTCCTGAATCTCGGTGATCAGCGGATCAGGCTTGACGCCTTCCGCCATCGCAGGCTTTGCGCCGAGTGCAGCGCCTGCGCCGGCGAGACCAACTGCGCCGAGAAACTTGCGGCGGTTGAGAATATCCGCAGATGATTTGTCACTCATGCGGCATCCTTTCTATTTATCTCGATACGTGAATATGTTGAACGCAGCTTGTCCATCGATGTTGCTTCTCACAGCGACTGATCGGATTCAGCCGTCATTGCGAGCGAAGCGAAGCAATCCAGAGCAACAAGGAAGAACTGGATTGCTTCGTCGCTATGCTCCTCGCAATGACGGAGCGGAACGCTCAAATTCGTGGTTCGCATGCCTTCAGCCTCTCGTCAGACACCTGAGACTTTGACGGCGGTGTTCGGTTCGACCTTGACGGTGCCGCGCTTGCCGACATGCGCCGACACAACGTCCCAGATCGGCGGACCCTGGGTGTTTTCGTTGACGCTGGCCCAGCCCGCGACGGTGTAGCTCTTCGCGGCGTCGATCGGCTTGCCGGATTTCAGATGCGTCAGTTCGGAAATGCGCGAGCCCATCGGCTTCGACACATCGATCGAATAACCCATGCCGCCGATGCGGACCATGTCGCCGCCGCCCTGGAAGTACGGATCGGGATGGAAGATGTTGTCGGCGACGTCCTCGAGAATTTCCTTGAGCTGCGCGCCGGTCATCTGGTTGCGATAGCAGTTCGGATAGGTGATCGCGGTGGCGTTGGTCACGTCTTCCCATGTGATCGGGCTGTCCGGAAGCAGCGTGCCGCCCCAGCGGAAGCCGGGCGACAGCGCGATTTCGACGTCGCGTTCCGACAGCATCGCGTCGCAGATCAGATCGTCGAAGGTGCCGTTGAAATTGCCGCGTCGATACAGCAGCGAATCCGTCTTGCCGATGACGCGCGCCAGATCCTTGGCGAACGGCGCCCTCACCTTCTCGACCAGCGCGGTCATCGCGCTGTCCGGTTTGATCGCATCGGTGAACACCGGCATCAGCTTGAAGCGGACGCCGGCGACCTTCTTGTCCTTCACCTCGATATCGAGGCGCGACACGAACTTGCCGTGCGAACCGGTCGCGACCAGCACCGTGTCGCCCACGCGCACGAGGCCCGGCATCGCATCATGCGTATGCGCGGTCAGGATCACGTCGAGGCCCTTGACCCGGCCCGCGAGCTTGCGGTCAACGTCGAAGCCGTCGTGCGACAGCAGCACGACGATCTGCGCACCCTCGGCGCGCGCCTCATCGACTTGCTTCTGCATATCCTCTTCGCGGATGCCAAATTCCCATTTTGGGAACATCCAGCGCGGATTGGCCACCGCCGTGCGCGGCAATGCCTGTCCGATCACGGCGATCTTCGCACCGCCGCGTTCGAACATCTTGCGCGCCTCGAACACCGGCTCCTGCCATTCGTTGTCGCGGATGTTCTGCGCGAGAAATGCGAACGGCGCCTTGTCGGCTATTTCCTTGACGCGCTCGGCGCCGTAGGTGAATTCCCAGTGGCCGACCATGGCGTCGAGCTTCAGCGCCGACATGACGTCGACCATGTCCTGCGCCTTGGTCTGCAGCGAGGACCAGCTTCCCTGCCAGGTGTCGCCGCCGTCGAGCAGCAATACCTTGTCCGCACCGCGTTCCGCGCGCACCGCATTGATCAGTGTTGCCACGCGATCCATGCCGCCCATGCGGCCGTAATTGCGCGCCAGCGAGACGAAATCGTCCGACGTCAGCGCGTAGGCATCCGCCGATCCGGCGGCGACATTGAAATATTTCCGGAACGCGTCGTCGGTGAGATGCGGGGGAAGTCCGCGATCCGCGCCGACGCCGAGGTTGACCGACGGCTCGCGGAAATACAGCGGCATCAACTGCGCATGGATGTCGGCAACATAGAGCAGCGTCACCGTGCCCAGCGGATCGAAGCGCGTGATGTCGGCCTGCGTCAGGCGCTGCTGCGCGGCCACGCGTCCGAGCGAACCAAGTCCGCTTCCGATCGTCAGCGCAGACGCAGCCGCGGTCGCCTGCAGGAATTCCCGCCTCGATATCATCGAACCACCTACAGTAAAGCTGTCATTGCGAGCGAAGCGAAGCAATCCACTCTTGAAGAGAGAAGCTGGATTGCTTCGCCGCTCGCGCTCCTCGCAATGACGGTCCCGCCTCAGCCGACCGTCAGCTTGTTCTTGGCCGTGTATTCTGAACCGTCGTCATCCTTCCAGGTGAAGGTGAACTCGCCGGTCTCAGAGGCCTTGTAGAAAAATGACTGATACGGATTCGCCGAGATCGCCGGATTCCAGTCCGCTTCGAACACCGGCTTGCCGTTGAACGTCGCCGAGAACTTGTTGATGATCTTGCGCGGCACGACCTTGCCGGACGAATCCTTGCGCTGGCCGGATTCCATTTCGTGCGAAATGAGGGTCTTGATTTCGATCATCTCGCCGGCCTTCGCGGCGGCAGGAACACGAACGCGCGGGGTGGGTGCATTGGCCATGGGAAAATTCCTCGCCTGAGTATCTTTTTCTTAAGTGAACGCCGCTCGATCAGCCGCCGCAGCCACCGATGGTGACCTTCACGTTTGCTTTCGCCATGTAGAGATTGCCGTCCGACATTTCCGCGACGCAGACGATGTTCTGGGTCTGCGCAAGGCGCATGCGGGTCGACGCGGAGGCCTTGCCGCAGGCAGGCGTGAATTTGTAGGTGACGACGCCCGGAAGCGGATTGCCGTCGGCGAACACATGTACCGCCTTCACGTAATCCTTGTCGGTCATCGGGCTTTCGACTTCGACGTTGACCGGCACCACGAGGCCGTTCTCGGCGATCTCGGGCACATCGAGCTTGATCTTGCCGCTGGCGGGCTTCTTGTCGCCGTAGAGCTTCTTGATTTCGGCGGCGACGGCGTTCTCGTCGGCGAACGACATCTTCGGCGCGAGGAATGCCGCGAGCCCCGCGATGGCCGCGAGCGTCAGCGTTTCGCGACGGGTTGTTTCAACGGTCTTCAAATTCATCGAATGATTCCTCCAGCGGGAGTCTTTTGCATCCCTTGACGATAGTATCGCTTGACGATGCCAAGTGTGATCTATCATGATCCGAGACACATCATTATATTGTTTTTCTTGAATGTAAAGATGTGCCGGTGTGGTGGTTCGCTAGTTCGCATCTGCGAAATAAAATGAACTTCAGATTCACGACACCAGGCTAATCCGGGGAACCGAAAGGGTCGCACAGACGGCCTGACGGAGGGAGGAACAAGAATGAGACAGACCACGATTCGGTCGGCGATAGCTTTCGCCATTCTGGTGTGCGCTTCGGGCGCCCCCGTTCATGCACAGGATGCGAGTGAAAAGGAAATCGAGCGTTATCGCGCGATGATTTCCGATCCGATGTCGAATCCCGGCTTTCTCGCGGTCGACCGCGGCGAAGTCCTGTGGAGCCAGAAGCGCGGCACCAAGGATGTTTCCCTTGAAACCTGCGATCTGGGTCAGGGTCCTGGCAAGCTGGAAGGCGCTTTCGCCAAGCTGCCACGCTATTTCAAGGACGCCGACAAGGTCATGGACACCGAGCAGCGCCTGCTGTGGTGCATGACGAACATTCAGGGTCTCGACACCAAGGACGTGATCGCCCGCCGGTTCTCCGGCCCCGGCCGCGCATCCGACATGGAAGACCTCGTCGCCTTCATCGCCAACAAGTCGAGCGGCATGAAGATCGACGTTCCGCTCAGCCATCCGAAAGAACAGGAAATGGTCGCCGTCGGCGAGGAATTGTTCTATCGGCGCGGCGGCGTGATGGATTTTTCGTGCGCCACCTGCCACGCCGAGGAAGGCAAGCGCATCCGGCTTCAGGGTCTGCCGGACCTGTCGAAGCCTGGCAAACAGGCGCAGGAAACCATGGGTGTATGGCCGACCTATCGCGTGTCGCAAGGTGCGCTGCGCACGATGCAGCACCGCCTGTGGGATTGCTTCCGGCAGCAGCGCTGGCCGGTTCCGGAATACGGCTCGGACGCTCTCACCGCCCTGACCGTGTTCCTGCAGAAGCAGGCGGCCGGCGCTGAAATCAACGTCCCGTCGATCAAGCGTTGAGAGAGGAGCGCATCATGAAAACAATTTCAAAATTTGCCGCGCTGATCTTGACCGCCGCCGGCATCGGAACGCTCGCTCTCGCCGCGCAGGCGCAGACGGCGGCAAAAAAGGCCGACGTTGCATCCACCGTCAAGAAGGTCGATCCGGCGTTGGTGGATACGTATGTGAAAGCGACCTTCGGCAAGGCCCCGCCGGAATGGCAGGCCCGCATCGAACCGGATGAAACGCTGAAGCTCTGCAATCAGTATCGCAACGATGTGCCATCGGCGGAGGCCGACAAGATCATCGCGCGCGAACTGGCGAAGGTTGTCTTCCCCGCCGACGGGAAAATGCTCGGCGACTGGAAGGAAGGCAAGAAGATCGCCAACAACGGTCGCGGCGGACAGTTTTCGGACGCGCCGGACACCGTGAGCGGCGGCAACTGTTACGCCTGCCATCAGCTGGAAAAGGCCGAACTCAGCTACGGCACGATCGGCCCAAGCCTGTTGGCTTACGGCAAGGATCGCAAATACGCGCCCGACGAGATCAAAACCACGTTCACGAAGATCTACGATTCCCATGCGGTGCTGGCGTGCTCCAACATGCCGCGCTTCGGCGCGAATAAGGTGCTGACGGAAAAGCAGATCACCGATCTCGTCGCATTGCTGTTCGATCCGGAATCGCCGGTCAACAAGTAGACCCGGCAATCCTGCGCAAAGCGGAGATAACGAGATGAAGGTGCAATATCTGCTGGCGATGGCGGCTGTTTGCGCCCTCGCCTCGTTTCCCGCGCGCGCGCAGGACGCGACCGTCACATACAAATCGCTCAGCCCCGAACTGGCGCTGGACGCGGCGAAGGCCGCGTTCGCCGATTGCCGCAAGCGCGGCTATCAGGTGTCGGTCGCCGTGGTCGATCGTTTCGGCACGCCGCAGGTGATGCTGCGTGATCGCTTCGCGGGTGCGCATACGCCGCCGACCGCGACTGGCAAGGCATGGACCGCGGTCAGCTTCCGCAGCAGCACAACCGAGCTCAACACGGCAACGCAGGCGCCCGCGATGCAGGGCCTGCGCAATCTGCCCAACGTCGTGGTGATCGGCGGCGGCGTGATGATCGAAGCCGGCGGCTCATTGCTCGGCGCGATCGGCGTTTCCGGCGCACCGGGCGGCGACGCCGACGAAGCCTGCGCCAAGGCCGGCATCGCCGCGATCAGCGACAAGCTCGACTTCTAAAGCCGCACGTCTCATCCGCTGTCGATTCAGGCCGGAGCCTTGAGCTTCCTCAGCCGGAACGACAGCCCGATGAAAATAACACCCATGAGCATCGAAAACCAGGCGATCGTCCAGACCAGCGCCAATGCGCCGGCGCCCGGCCGGACCAGCAGGAGAACACCGAAGGCGATCGAAACCAGACCGCCGAGGATCAGCCACCATTCGCCTTCAATTTCCTTGCGCAATTGAATCGCGCCCCAGATCTCCAGCACGCCGATCACGATCGACCAGACGGCGATGAACATCAGCAGCACCAGGGCGGTCGTGCCGGGCCAGAAGAACGCCAGCAAGCCCGCGACAATGCCGGCGATGCCGACGAAAGCGAGCCACCAGCGCGGTGCAATGGCGTCACCTCTGCCGGATATCGCGGCCCATAGCGACAACACCCCGTCAGCGAGCGCGAATGCGCCCCAGAACAACGTGAGAGTCAGCAGCGTCAGACCCGGCCAGACAAACGCCAGTATGCCGAAGAGAATGGCGGCGATGCCGCGCAACAACACCAGCCACCAGTTTTGGGCGAGAGCTTCACGCAGCGCAAATCCTGAACCGGGTAAGGTCGCCCGCGATGGGGCCGATGTGTCGGACATTGGATCTCTCCGTTCTTTCGACGTTGCACCAACCGTCTCCAGGGAGCGACCGATGGCATCGGCATATTCGAACGCAGGAGCCGCCTTCAGCGCATCCTCGTGACACCGGTCAGAATTTGCCTGTTGCCGGCCGGTGTCAACTTTTGAAACCGGCATGGGCCGCAGAGCGCCAATGCATGAGCGCGAGGACGCCTTGGTTAAAGAGGTCTTCCGCAAGAAGAAACAATGCGCAAGGACCGGCACGCGCAGGATTGAATCAATGGGGCGGGCCGATTTCTCCACCCGTCATTCCGGGATGCGCCCCTTGGCGCAGGCCCGGAATCCATGCTTCGAGGGAATCAATAGTCCGGTGATGGATTCCGTGCTCGCGCGAAGACGCGCGCCCCGGAATGACGGCGGACAATATCGCGCACACGCAGGCTGCAACATTTCGTGATGGGGATACGAATCCCCGCGCGCTGAACCTCTCGTATGTTCGACGTGTCCTGTTCGTGAGGGGCGCTTTCTAGAGGCGTCTTGAAGGCGGAGCAGGATGCGGCGCCTGCGCGCACGGTTCGCACCCGTTGCGCCCGGGAGGCTGGGGTCACCGTCCGGGCCAACTACGTGGCTCTGCCGTTCGCGGCTGGACGTCGGTGAGGACGAAGGCGGCGAAAGCCGGCCGGATCGGGACGTGAAAGCGTCCGTCCTCACCCGGAAGTACGGTCCCCTCGCCAAAAATCGCCGCCAAATAGCAGTCAAGCTTGCGCAGACTGCGTAAACTTGTCTGCGGAGCGCCGCAAGGCGATGCGCTTCCGGAGTTCATCGCCTCGCAAGCGATGCCGGAAGCGAAACGATACAAGGTGCGCCTCGCGGCGCTCCATGCCCCTCGGTTTCAGGGGCGGAACCAAAAGCTCACCTCGCGCATTCATGTGCGAGAGCAATCACGCGCGGCTGTTTGAAAATTGAATCTGGATG
The DNA here is from genome assembly GCF_001006325.2 of Afipia massiliensis. Lineage (NCBI taxonomy): Bacteria > Pseudomonadati > Pseudomonadota > Alphaproteobacteria > Hyphomicrobiales > Nitrobacteraceae > Afipia > Afipia massiliensis. Next base: position 146,032 of record NZ_LBIA02000001.1, read on the forward strand.
GAGTGCGCGATGCTCGTTATCTCCCTCCCCCTCCGTGGGGAGGGTCGGCCGAGCGAAGCGGAGGCCGGGGTGGGGCAAAGCGAAACGCGGTGATCACCCCCACCCGGCCCGTCGTTCGCTGCGCTCACAACGCGCCACCCTCCCCACAAGGGGGAGGGAAAAGAAAGCTCACGCCTGCCGCTTGAGCCACTCCGGGAACGGCGCGGACTCATAACCCTTCTCGCGGACATAACGGAACATCGCGAGAAATTCGTTTGGCTCCAGCAGTCCCGGCAGGCGCGCGACTTCCCGCGCCTGTCCGCTCTTCGCCGCAAGGCCCGTCGCGGTCTCGGGAAAGAACTGGATCGTCGGCGTGAAGCGAACGCCGTAAGCCTCGGCGAACGCCTTCTCGCCGCGCTTGCGTCCGTCGAAGTCGGTCACTTCGCGTGAACCGATATGGTTGAGATGGAGGATCTCGAAATTGTCGCGGACGTAGCTTTCGATCTTCGGGTCCAGCATATGCACCTCGTGCATCCGCTTGCAGGCCGGGCAACCTTTCAGGCCCCACATGATCGCGAAGCGTTTGCCTTTCGCGGTCGCGCCGGCGAGATCCTCGGACACATCAAGGAAGCTGTCGAGATACCAGTCCATGTGATAGATGCCGTCGTCGCCGAGCTTTGCCTTCGCGAAGGCCGGCGCAGCGCGCAGGCTCAAGGCGCCGATGCCGAGTGCCGCGATGGCGTGCCGCCGGGTCAAGAGTTTTTTGTTGTTGGGCAAGAAGACCTCCCTCGTCCGCGTCAGCCGACCGATCCGAACGCCGGAAATGTTTCCAAGAGCCAACCGGCGATGCGCGGCATGCCGCCAGTCAAAAACAGCACCCCCGTCAGCACAAGAGCGCCGCCGATCACCTTTTCGATAGTGCCCATATGGCCGCGCAGCCGCGCCATCAGCCGCATGAACGGCGCGGAGAACAGCGACGCCAGCATAAACGGAATGCCGATCCCGAGCGCATAGGCCCCGAGCAGCGACGCGCCGCGCGTTGCCGATCCCTCGACACCAGCAACCACAAGGATCGCAGCCAGCACCGGTCCGACGCACGGCGTCCAGCCGAATGCGAAAGCGAGGCCGACGACATAAGCGCCGAGAAATCCCGCGGGCTTCGAGGCGGTTTGAAACCGCGCCTCGCGAAACAAGAGCCCGATCCTGAACACACCAAGGAAATGCAGGCCGAGAATGATGATGATCACGCCGGCGATGATGGCGAGCGTGTCGAAATACGCGGTGATGGTCTTGCCGAGCGCCGAGGCCGACGCGCCGAGCGCGACGAACACGGTGGCGAAGCCGAGCACGAAGGCGAAAGACAGCGCCACCACGCGCCAGTTCGGTCGCCAACCGGGCGCGGCGTCATCCTTGGTCAGATCATCGAGGCTGATGCCCGCCAAAAAGCACAGATACGGCGGCACCAGCGGCAAAACACAGGGCGAGAGGAACGACAGCAGCCCCGCCCCCAGCGCGCCGATCAAGGAAATGGAAGAAACCACGGATTTTCCGGCTCTGGCAGATACATGCGAATTCGTGTATATGTATCACATGTCTGGACAAACGCTCGCAAAAACCGTCGCCGCGGCTGCGCTTTCAACAAGCATGCTGTGGCCGGTCATGACGCAGGCCGCCGAACTCGTCATGTTCGAGCAGGCCGGCTGCATCTATTGCCAGCGCTGGGACCGCGACGTCGGCGCGCTCTATGAGCGGACCGATGAAGCCAAGGCGATGCCGCTCCGGCGCATCGATATCCGGGATCAGAAAGCCAGCGGGATCGTTCTCACCGCGCCGGTGCGCTACACGCCTACATTCGTGGTCGCTGAAAACGGCCGCGAGATCGGGCGCATCACCGGTTACAGCAATGACAATGCATTCTGGGGACTGCTCGACGCGCTCGCCGCGAAGCTGCGTCCCTCGCCGCGCGAACCCAGTCGAATCTGACGACGTTTCACCGTTTGAAAAGATAAAGCCAATGACATCGATCCTTTCATCCGAACTGGAAACCGAACTTCGCGACGGCGCGGAGTATTCGCCCGAACTCGACCAGTTGATGCGCAAGGCGCGCAAGGCCAGCAACTTTCTCAAAGCCCTCTCGCACGAGAACCGGCTGCTGCTGCTGTGTCTTCTTGCAGAGCGCGAACGGTCGGTCACCGAGCTTGAGAACATCCTGTCGCTGCGCCAGTCCGCCGTGTCGCAGCAACTCGCGCGATTGCGTTACGACGGCATGGTCGATACGCGACGCGACGGCAAGACCATCTACTACAGCCTCGCCAATGACGATGTCCGTCGGGTGATCTCGGTGGTCTACGATATTTTCTGCGCGCCGGTGGACGCCGCAGACAAGAAATAATCCTGCCGCAACGGCAGGCGGACGCAACGCAGCCCGCAAGGCTGACGTCGCGCCGATCCGGGAGAAACGCCATGCAGAATATGTCTGCCTGGATGCAAGCTTTGGGCGGCTTCGCCATCGGCGCGACTGCGGGCTTCGCTGTGCGCCATGCGCGGCTGTGCACATTCGGCGCCATCGAGGATGCGCTGATGGGCGGCGACAGCCGGCGGCTGCGCGTGTTCGGGCTGGCGCTCGGCATCGCCATTCTCGGAACGCAGGCCCTGATCCTCGGCGGCGTCCTCGATCCCGCATTGGTGACCTACACGCCGTCTGCGTTGCCGCTGGTTGCGATCGCCATCGGCAGCGTGATGTTCGGCATCGGCATGGCGATGGTCGGCACCTGCGGCTTCGGCTCGCTGGTGCGGCTCGGCACCGGCGACCTGCGCAGTCTCGTCGTGGTGCTGGTGCTGGGCGGCGCGGCCTATGCGACTTTGCGCGGAATCTTTGCCGGATTCCGGATCGACTTTCTGGAATCCCTGTCGCTTCCGATGCCGAACGGCACACGCGCCGAGATCGCATCGCTGTCCTCGCAATTTCTGGGCATCGATACGCGGATCATCATTGCGGCCATCGCAGGGGCCGGACTGTGCTGGCTGGCACTCCGCGACCCGCGGCTCAGGCGCGCGCCGCGTCTTCTATCAGCGGGAATCGCGCTCGGCGTCCTCATCGTCGCCGGCTGGATCGTCACGGTGTCAGTCGTGGATGAGTTCGCTGGCCCGTCACGTCCGCAAAGCCTGACCTTCGTCTCCACCGTCGGCAAGGCGCTGTACGCGGGCCTGCTGAACGTGACTAATTTCGCGGACTTCGGTGTCGCCAGCGTGTTCGGCGTCATCGCCGGATCGTGGCTCGCCGCATGGCGCGCGGCGGAATTGCGCTGGGAAGCGTTCGACGACGATCACGAGATGCGGCGTCACCTCGGCGGCGGCGTGCTGATGGGCATCGGCGGCATTCTCGCCGGCGGTTGCACCATCGGTCAGGGCCTGACCGCCGGATCGATGCTGGCGCTGTCCGCACCGCTCGCCGTTGGCGGCATGATTATCGGCGCGCGGCTTGGCATCGCCATTCTGGTCGATGGTTCGCCGCGCGACATCATTCAGCGCCGCTGGGCCAGCCTGCTCGGCAAAGGCGGTCCTGCGGAATAGGCGGTCTTTTGAGCGGGCATGATCTTTTCCGAAAACCGGTATCCACTTTTCGGGATCATGCCATTCAGGGACGAATGACGGTGTAGCCGCTCTCGCTCAAGGTCAGCAGTTGCCCGACGCCGACCTGAACCTCGATGGCATGCGGATTGATCTTCGGCCGCTGCCCGGTCTCGTGCTCGATGGTGTCGAGCGTGTTGCCGCAGACATCGAAACGCACGCCCTGCGTGATCAGACTGTCCACCAGTTGCCGATTCTCGCTCGTGTCGCGCAACAGATCGATACCGGGTCCGAAAGCCACCACCTCGATGGCGATCTTGTCCTGCCCGTAGGCCTTCTGGAGGTTGCTCGCGACGCTAAGCACAAGCCGCTGCTTCTTCGGATCGGAGTCGGACAGTTGCAACGCGATGAAGTGTTCCGCGAACGGCTTGTCCTCAGGCGGCTTGGGCCCAGCCTTCGTTTGCGCGCCAGCCGGACACGAAACGGCCGAGGTCAACGCAGCAAGAGCGGCTGAGTAAAACAGTTCACGGCGGTTCATAGTGGCTTGCCCCTCCCGGCCGACAACGCGGCGGGAGAATGCAGGAGCACTTTCAGGACGACAAGGTGTCGTCGCAAACGTTCTGGTGAACGCTCCGGGAACCGGGATATTGCCGTTAGCGCGTCGCCAGCGCCGGAATGATAACCGATCCGCGAATGCCGAACGCCGCACCCGCGAGAATTCCGGCGACCGCGATGAACGACGGCATGCCCAGCGTGGACAAGCCGGTCAGTCCCTGCCCGATCGAGCAGCCGTACGCCATCGCGCCGCCAATGCCCATCAACGCCGCGCCGGAAATCGAGCGCACCATGTGGTTCGGCGAGGTGTAACCCTCGAGCTTGAAACGTCCGGTCACAACCGCCGTCACAAGGCTGCCGGAGAGCACACCGGCCACGAGCGCGATGCCAAAGCTCAGCGTCAGGCCGGTGGAGAGCATCGTATACTGCAACGAATCCGCGATCGGCGAGACGAAGGAGAGCGACGTCACCGGAATCGGGTTGAAATCATCGGCGCCGAGCCAGCCGGTGGTGAGCCAGCCGGCAGTGACCAGAAGGCCAACAGCGAGGCCGGCCGCGATCTGGCCGTAAGCACGGCGGAACTGGCGGTCGGAGAATGCGAAGATCAGCAGCGCGCCGCTCGCGATCAGCGTCACGGCGATGCGGGCTACGAACTCGTCAATGCCCATGCTGGCGAGCAGTCCCGGCGCGGAAACGGCGGCCGGCGTGGTCTGCGTCGCCTGGAGAACGCCGAGACGCGCAGGCGCGATCAGGCCCTTCAGGGTCATCTGCGCGGCGATGCCGATGATGGCGATCACGACCAGCGAACGAAGGTTGCCCTTGCCGAGCAGCACCAGAGCGCGCGAGGCGCAGCCGTTGGAAAGAACCATGCCGAAGCCGAACAGCAAGCCACCGGCGAAAATCAGCGGGGCGGAGAATGACGGCTGCAGGTAGATCGACTTGGCGATATCGACGAGGCCTGCGCCCGCGATGAACTGCGTTCCCAGAATCGCGACGGCCAGCGCCAGCGCGTAACTGCGGACCTTGCGGCCGTCATTGGCGGTCCACCAGTCGCGAAGGCTGCTCATCAGGCAGAAGCCGCTGAGAAGACCGACGACGCCGAACGCGAGACCAATCGCGAAACCAGCAGAAACCGGGATACCGGGCATGACGGAGTTTCCTTGACCACAATCGATAACGTCTGGAGAACAAATATCTATTCGCCCGCTTGCAAAGGGTCCATATCGTTGAAAAACTAAGGATATTCTTGCCCACGCAGCGAAAAATGGAGAGAGTCCTGCTATTCTGAGAGGCGCCAGGCGGAAATCCTTCTCCCATGGTTCAGCAAAAAATCGCGCTGCCGGCGGCACTCTCTATAATCCTGCCCCATAGGCGGTCTATTCTGGCCGCATGAGATCAAACGCACCCCTTCCCGCCCCCGCCAATTCCCCCAGAGACGGTATGAACCCAGTTAAAGCTCTCACGACTTATGGCCAGGCCATCTGGCTCGATTTCCTTGCACGCGGTTTCATCGCCAATGGCGAACTCAAGGCGCTGGTCGACAGCGACGGGGTGCGCGGCGTCACGTCCAATCCCTCGATCTTCGAGAAGGCGATTGGCGGCAGCGATGAGTATGACGGAGCTGTCTCCGCACTTTTGAAAGAGCGCGACCGGCCGGTGGCCGATCTTTATGAAGCCCTCGCCGTGGAAGACATTCAGCGCGCAGCAGACGCGCTGCATTCGGTCTATGACGAACTGAAGGGAACCGACGGCTATGTCAGCCTCGAAGTCTCGCCTTATCTCGCGCGCGACACCGAAGGCACCATCGCCGAGGCGCAGCGGCTCTGGAAAGATGTCGGCCGCGCCAACCTGATGGTGAAGGTGCCGGGAACACGCGAGGGCGTACCCGCGATCCGCGCGCTGATTTCGCAGGGCATCAGTATCAATGTCACGCTGCTGTTCTCGCAGAAGATGTACGCCGAAGTTCTTGAAGCCTATATCTCCGGCCTTGAAACCTTCATCGCCGGCGGCGGCGACCCGAAGCGCATCGCCAGCGTGGCCAGCTTCTTCGTCAGCCGCATCGATACCGCCGTCGACACTCAGCTCGACGGCAAGATCGCCGCCGCGAGCGGCGATGAGAAGGCAAAGCTTGAAGCCCTCAAGGGAAAGGTCGCCATCGCCAACGCAAAGCTGGCGTATCAGCATTACCTGAAGGTGATCGGAAGCGAACGCTGGAAGAAACTCGCCGCAAAAGGCGCACAGGTCCAGCGCCTGCTGTGGGCCTCCACCGGCACCAAGAACAAGGCCTACAGCGACGTGCTGTATGTCGAGGAACTGATCGGCCGCGACACGGTCAACACTGTACCGCCCGCGACCCTCGATGCCTTCCGCGATCACGGCAAGCCACGTGACAGTCTCGAAGAAAACATTGCAGACGCGGAGCACGTGCTTGCCGGCCTCGCGAAAAGCGGCATCTCGCTCGACGCGATCACCGAGGCGCTGGTCGACGACGGCGTAAAGCTATTCGCAGAGGCCTTCGACAAGCTGCTTGGCGCCGTCGCGCAAAAGCGTGCTGCAATTCTCGGTTCGCGTATCAATGCGCAGACCATCAAGCTGACGACGGAGATCGAGAAGGACGCCAGGACTTTGTCGGAGCGCTGGCGTGCGGATGGGACTATCCGCGCGTTGTGGCAGCGCGATTCGTCGGTCTGGACCGGCGCTGATGAGAGCAAGTGGCTCGGATGGCTCGACGTCGTCGCCCGCGAGCAGAGCGACTCGGCTCGCTATGTCGCGTTCTCCGGATGGGTGAAGAGCAAGAACTTCAGCGATGTTGTCGTGCTCGGCATGGGCGGCTCGAGTCTCGGACCGGAAGTGCTTGCCGAAACTTACGGCCAGATCGACGGCTTTCCGAAGCTGCGCATTGTGGATTCGACCGATCCAGCGCAAGTGCGGCGGACCGAAGCCGCGATCAATCTCGACAGGACGCTGTTCATCGTGTCGAGCAAATCCGGCGGCACCACCGAGCCCAATGCGTTGATGGAGTATTTCTTCATACGCGCCGGCGCAAAGGCCGCTGAACGCTTTATCGCGGTGACCGACCCCGGCTCGTCGCTTGAAAAAGTCGCAACCGCGCGCGGCTTCGCACAGATTTTCCACGGCGAGCCGACCATCGGCGGCCGTTACTCGGTGCTGTCGCCGTTCGGCCTCGTGCCGGCGGCTGCAGCTGGAATTGATGTGGCCGAATTCCTCGGGCTTGCTGCTGCGATGGTGCGCTCCTGCGGTCCGGATGTGCCGCCTGCGGAAAATCCGGGCGTGCAGCTCGGGCTGGCACTGGGTGCTGCCGCGAAGCATGGCCGCGACAAGCTCACCCTGACGGGATCGAAGCGCATCGCAGACTTCGGCGCGTGGGCCGAGCAGTTGATCGCCGAATCTACAGGCAAGAATGGCAAGGCGCTGATCCCGCTGGAGGGCGAGCCTCTCGGCAAGCCCGAGGTTTACGGCGCGGACCGCGTGTTTATCGACCTGCGACTGAAGGACGATAGCGACAACGCGCGCGACACCGCACTTGCAGCGCTGGAGGCCGCAGGCCATCCGGTCGTTCGCATTACCGTGACTAGCCCCGCACACATCGGACAGGAATTCTTCCGCTTCGAGATCGCGACCGCCGTCGCAGGCGCGGTCATGGGCATCAATCCCTTCGACCAGCCCGACGTCGAGGCCGCGAAAATCAAGACGCGCGAGCTGACATCCGCGTTCGAAATATCCGGCGCGCTGCCGACCGAAACCGCTGTTGCAGCCGACCGAACGATTGCGATCTATACAGATACGGCGAACGCCGACGCATTGCGCAAGTCCGGCGCCGGCAGCGATCTCGTGTCATGGCTCAAGGCTCATCTCGCTCGCATCAAGGCGAATGATTATGTGGCCACCCTCGCCTATCTCGACCGCAGCGAAGCCAACATCGCCGCGATACAAGCTATCCGCATGGCGATCCGCGACAGCAAACATGTCGCCACCTGTGTCGGCTTCGGGCCGCGCTTCCTGCACTCCACCGGACAGGCTTACAAAGGCGGGCCGAACAATGGTGTGTTTCTGCAGATCACGGCAGACAACGCCGCCGATCTGGATGTCCCCGGCCAGAAGACCAGTTTCGGCGTCATCGAAGCGGCGCAGTCACGCGGCGATTTCGACGTGCTGACGGAACGCGGCAGGCGGGCGCTGCGGCTTCACATCACCGGCGATGTGGCGAAGGGACTCGCGATCATCGGAGCAGCTGTTCAGGGCGCCTTGAAATAGGCGGCTGTTACCGATCCTCAACGGCCGACGCGATGAAGCGATAGATGTCGGTGTGATCGGCATTCTTGTCGAGCGCGGCCTTGGCGTTCTCCCAGAGCGACGCGATCGTTTCCGCGTTCGACGAATCGAGCCCGACGAGTTTCGACAGATCGGCGGCGATGCGCAGATCCTTGGCCATCAGGGCCAAAGAGAAGCCTGACGCGAAGGTCTCCGAGATCACGAACTGCTTCATCTTGACGTCGGTGGAGTTGTTCTTGCCGGTCGAGGCGTTGAGTACGTCGATGACAGTCTCCGGCTGCAGGCCGAAACGACGACCCACCAGCAACGCTTCGCAGGCGGCAACAAGCCCGGCCGCGGAAACATAGTTGTTCAGCGCCTTCATCGCATGGCCTGAGCCAAGCGGTCCGGTGGCGAAGACCGACTTCGCCATGGCTTGCAGCACCGGCTTCGCGCGTTCCACCAGCGCGGCATCGCCGCCGGCCATGATCGACAAGCTGCCGTCGATGGCGCGCTTGACGCCACCGGAGACCGGCGCGTCGATCAGCGCGATCCCGCGCGCGGCGAGATCCTTGCCGAGCGATTGCGTATCGACCGGCACCGATGAACTCATGTCGATGATCAATGCGTTCTTCGCAAGAACATCGGCCACGCCCTGCTCGCCGAGTACAGCCTCGCGCACGATCCTGCTGTCCGGCAGCATGGTGATCAACATCGACGCATCTTTTGCGGCGTCGCGTCCGCTCGCGAACACCTCTCCGCCCGCAGCAGCAAGCGCGTCGCGCGCGGGCGCTGACGGGTCCGCACCGCGAACCTTGTAACCTGCGGCGATGCAGCGCTTCGCCATGGGCAGACCCATTTGCCCTAGACCTATGAACACAACAGTATCGGGTGTCGCCATGGTGCTTATCGATCCGTGTTGGTCTTAGAATAAAATATGCCGGCGCGAGGAACCCCGCGCCGGCAAAATCATATCGAACAATCTCAAGCTGCGTTGAAGCCTGCGATCGCCTTGGCTTCGAGATACTCCTCGAGGCCGAACTTGCCCCACTCGCGGCCGTTGCCCGACTGCTTGTAGCCGCCAAATGGCGCGGTACGCTCGTTCGGCACACCATTCAGGTTGATGTTGCCGGCACGAAGCTGACGGCCAACCTTGCGTGCGCGCTCGACGGTGCCCGCCGAAACATAGCCCGCAAGCCCGTATGGCGTATCGTTGCCGATTTTTACAGCCTCGGCTTCGTCCTTGGCGCCCATGATGACCAGAACCGGCCCGAAGATTTCCTCGTTGGCAATCGTCATGTTGCTGGTGACATCCGAGAATATGGTCGGACGAACGTAGAAGCCCTTGTTGACTCCCTCAGGAAGGCCGACGCCGCCGGCGACCAGCGTCGCGCCCTCGTCGATGCCCTTCTGGATCAGGCTCTGGATCTTGTCCCACTGCGTGCGGTTGACCACCGGACCGATCGTGGTGCCCTCAGCGCGCGGGTCGCCCGCCTTGGTCTTGTCGGCGACGGCCTTGGCGATCGCCGCGATCTCCTTGATCTTCGCCTGCGGCACGATCATGCGCGACGGCGCGTTGCAGGACTGGCCGGAGTTGTTGAACATGTGCGCCACGCCGCCGGTCACGGCCTTGGTGAAGTCTGCGTCATCAAGAATGATGTTCGGCGACTTGCCGCCCAGTTCCTGGCTGACGCGCTTCACGGTGTTGGCGGCGCGCTTCGCAACGTCGATACCGGCGCGGGTCGAACCGGTGAACGAGATCATGTCGATCCCGGGATGTTCGCTCATGGCAACGCCGACATCGGGGCCGAGGCCGTTGATCAGGTTGAAGACACCCTTCGGCACGCCCGCTTCATGCAGGATTTCCGCGAAGATCAGCGCCGACGACGGCGTGTATTCCGATGGCTTCAGGACCATGGTGCAGCCGGCCGCGATCGCGGGCGCAACCTTGCAGGCGATCTGGTTGAGCGGCCAGTTCCATGGCGTGATCATGCCGATGACGCCGACGGGCTCGCGCACAACGACCGCCGAGCCGATCGGTTCTTCGAACTGGTAATCCTTGAGAACCTGAAGCGTCGAGGAAAGATGGCCGAGACCGGCACCTGCCTGCATCTTCTCTGCCATCGGCAGCGGTGCGCCCATTTCATCGGACACGGCGGCACCGATATCCTTCATCCGGGTCTTGTAGACCGCGATGATCTTTTCGAGCAGCGCAACGCGCTCTTCGCGGCTGGTCTGCGAGAAGGTCTCGAAGGCGCGGCGCGCGGCGGCGACCGCCTTGTCGACGTCGGCTTTCGATCCAACCGCGATTTCATAGATCGCTTCTTCCGTCGCCGGATTGACCACCGGAATCGACTTTTTGATGGCCGGATCCACCCAGCTACCGTCGATATAGAACTGCATACGATTGGTCATGACGTTTCCTTTACTGGCCGCGTTCGTGCGTAGATATTGATGGAATCGATCGTGCGATCGGTGAATTAGCAGACCGGCCCTCGCCGGCATACCCGGATCGTACCGCTCTTGCCGCTGAAGCGAAAGACCATTCCCGGTCGTTTCTCATGACGTGCGGTCGCAGCGCATGCGAGGCATGCGTTCTCCTTTGAGTTTCGAGGTTTCGTGCGGCGGAATGCTGCAGCATCGCCAGCCACAAGCGCCTTTTGAACCACCGCAATCATTTTGACAATAGCATAGCATATCGGGTTAATATCGACTTCTCCGATATGAGGGACGGTCGATGGATACCGAGTTGGCGAGAACGTTTCTGACCGTCGTCGAGGCGGGCAACTTCATCAACGCTGCTGAACGGCTCCATGTGAGCCAGTCAACCGTCAGCACCCGAATCCACACGCTCGAGAATCTGCTTGGCTGCGTCATGTTCGTGCGCAACAAGGCTGGCACCACGTTGACGCCGGCCGGTCGTCAGTTTCAGAGACACGCGACCGCACTGGTCAGGACAGTCGCTCAGGCGCGGCACGATATCGGCCTCCCCGAGGGCTTCAGCGGAGCGCTGGTGATCGGCGGCCGCATCGGGCTGTGGGAAGAATTCCTGCTGCATTGGCTACCGCTCATGCAAAAGGCGACACCCACAGTCTCCATTCGGGCCGAAAGCAGCCTCGAACCCGAAATCATGCAGGGACTGATCGAGGGCCGGATCGATATCGGCGTGATGTACACGCCGCAAAGCCGTCCCGGCCTGAAGGTTGAACAGCTGTTCGACGAGCGCCTTGTGATGGTCTCAACCAGCGCCAGGAACGCGCCCGAGCCGCAGGCTGGATATGTTTACGTGGATTGGGGTCCGGAATTTTACGCGCGGCACAGCGCCTGCTTCCCAAACTTCGGCGGACCATCGCTCACGGCAAACATCGGCTGGCTGGGACTGCAACACGTCATGAAGAGCGGAGGATCCGGCTATTTCCCGATGCGGATCGTCCTCCCCCACATCGCCGCGAAACGGTTGCATCTTGTCGCAGGTGCACCTGAATTTTCCGTGCCTGCGTATGTGGTCTATCCCGTCGATAGCGAACGCGAGGTGATCGCGAGCGCGATCGACATCATGCATCGGCTGGCCAGCTCAGCGACAAAAAGCAAGACTGCGGTAAAACCGGTCAAGTACGTAACCCGGGCGAAGCGGTAGCTTTCACGATGCGGCGCCGATGTATCCGGTTCTTCGATACAACCGGCCAATATTTATCACTTGCCAACCACTCCTTCGGGGCGAGGATAACAGATGCACACAATCAGTAACGGAGGAACGATGTATCGAACGCCATCCGGACAAGAAACTGTCCTCGCCAGCATGATCCGGAAAAGTACGGCCTCCCCATGCTGGCCTCGCGACGCCGACATGGAGCAGTCTTCCGAAAAATCTCTCAGCAAACTGGCGTCTTCTGCGCCATCCGCGGCTGCCGATGCCCGGCGAGACGAAAGAACATGACCGCAGTTTCAGCCGGTCTTGCCGATGCGCTGCTGGCATCAGCGTCAGATGCCATCATCGCAACCGACCGTGACGGCCTCGTTACTTTCTGGAATCCCGGTGCCGTGCGAATTTTCGGCTTCTCGTCCGACGAGGCGATGGGACAACCGCTCGACTTCATCATTCCCGAGAATCTCAGGGCACGCCATTGGGCCGGATATCGGAACACGATGGCAACCGGTGAAAGCCGTTATGGCGAAGGGGATCTGCTGTCGGTTCCAGCGCTGACCAAGAGCGGCCAGCGCATCTCCGTCGAGTTCACGATTGTCATGTTGCGCGACGAACGCGGTCTGCCTGATGGAACGGTCGCTGTGCTGCGCGACGTGACCAAGAATTTCACGGAGAAACTCGCGTTGAGGCGCGAGGTTGCGGAGCTTCGACGGTCCACCTCCAGCACGTGAACCGTCTCCGCCGTCCATTTCTGAAAACCTGATCTGATTTGACACCGTTCGGAACGAAAGGATAGCGTTCCGCCGACGTCATTCCCGCGACTCCAGCCACGCGCTGGCATCCAAAATCGACGCACGTTGCGTTGCAAAAACCGCATCCTGGCTGGACGGCTGGGCAAAAGAATGTGCAGGACTATGATGGATGACGATCAGCCCCTGCGGACAATTGGAAAAGGCCCTGTAGCGTGAGCGAGAATATTGTTGCGGAGACGGCGGAGCGGATTTTTGCGGATCTTGCGGACGCGCAGAACATCAACGGCGCCGCGAATGATGGCTGGAAGCAGCCGCTGTGGAGCGCGCTGACGGATGCAGGTCTGCCGCTGTCGTGGGTGCCGGAGGAGTGCGACGGCTCCGGCGCGAGCCTCGCGGATGGTTTTGCGGTTGCGGCTTCCGCCGGAAAATTTGCGGTGCCTGTTCCGCTGGTCGAAACAATGCTGGCGGGCTGGCTGCTGGCGCAGGCTGGGATTCCCTCCCCCGCAGGCAGGATGACGGTTGCACCGGCGCGACCGCAGGATCGCGTCGCGCTTAATGCCGACGGTACGCTCAGCGGACGGCTTCGCGGGGTGCCGTTCGCATCCGAGGCCGCGCATATCGCGGTAATCGCACAAAGTGCGAAGGGATACTCCATTGCACTGGTGGAGACATCGGCCTGCCGGATCGAGACCGGCGAGAGCCTCGGCAATGACGCATCGGACACCGTGACGCTCGACAATGTCAGGCCCGTTTCGTCCAAACCGGCGCCATCCGCTTTCACGCCGACATCACTGATGCAGATGGGCGCGACGGTGCGCAGCCTGCAGATCGCTGGTGCGCTGGAGACGATGCTCGAGATCACCGTGCGCTATTCGAACGAGCGTGTGGCGTTCGAGAAGAAAATCTCGAAGTTCCAAGCCGTGCAGCACAACCTCGCACGGCTCGCGGGCGAAGTCGCCGCCGCCGTCGCCGCGGCAGGATCGGCCGCCGACGCGATCGCAAGCAGTTCGTTGTTCGACGATGCGGTGTTTCTGGAGGTTGCATCGGCCAAGGTCCGCTGTGCGGAAGCCGCCGAGAAAGGCACCGCGATCGCGCATCAGGTGCATGGCGCCATCGGCTTCTCGATGGAGCACATCCTGCATCGCTACACGCTACGCGCGTTGGGCTGGCGCGACGATTTCGGCCACGAGAGTTACTGGGCGACCGAGCTTGGCAAGTTTGTCGCTGCTCGCGGCGCGGATGAGCTGTGGCCGCTGGTCGCGTCGCGGTAATCAAATCACAATCGAATTTTCAGGAAATATGAGATGACCGCAGCGCTTCGTTTCGACCAGATCCGTTTGCCGGAAGAATGCGAGACGCTGCGACGCGAAGTGCGTGCGTTCCTCGCCGAGGAGATCGCCGCCGGCACCTTCAATCCGCATGAACCGCAGCGCGAGGACACCGACATTCCGGAGTTCAGCCAACGGGTCGGCGAGCGCGGCTGGATCGGCATGACCTGGCCGAAACAATATGGTGGTCACGAGCGCACCTTTCTGGAACGCTATGTCGTCACCGAGGAGATGCGCGTCGCCAATGCGCCGACCCGCCGCTTCTTCGTCGCCGACCGCCAGAGCGGCCCGGTGCTGCTCAAATATGCCAACGAGCGGATCAAGATGGACATTGTACCGCGGATCTGCCGCGGCGAGGTCTGCTTCGCGATCGGCATGAGCGAACCGAACTCCGGCTCTGACCTGTTCGCAGCCAAGACCAAGGCCACCAAAACCGACGGCGGCTGGCTAATCAACGGGACCAAGATCTGGACTACCTCAGCGCACATGGCCGACTACATGCTCGCGATTTTCCGCACCTCGCCGCCGACCAAGGAGAATCGCCGCCACGGCCTGACCCAGTTCCTGGTCGACATGAAGACACCTGGCATCACGGTCAACCCGATCGAGCAAATCAGCGGGCTGAAGGAATTCAACGAGGTTGTCTTCCAGGACGCCTTCATGCCGGATGACCATCTGCTGGGCGAAATCGACGGCGCGTGGAAACAGGCCACCAGCGAACTCGCCTATGAGCGCAGCGGGCCGGAACGGTTCCTTGAGACCTACTACGTGCTGACCGAACTCGTGCGCGCACTCGGGTCAAACCCCGACACGCGCGGCGCGGAAGGCATCGGCCGGCTCGTCGCCCAGCTTCACACCATGCGCCGCATGTCGGTGTCGGTTGCAGGCATGCTGCAGGCCGGCAAGGAACCTGTCGTCGAAGCGTCCATCGTCAAGGACATCGGCACCATCTGGGAGCAGCAGTTGCCGCACCGGGTGCGCGACCTTGCGGCTTTCATTGACTTTGACGCGTCCAACCACCAGACGCTGGAAGATCAGCTCACGTTCGCCATCAAGACCGCACCAAAACTGACAATCCAGGGCGGCACCACCGAAGTCCTGCGCGGCATCATCGCGCGCGGACTCGGGCTACGCTGAGACAACAACAAACATCGAACGAGGAAAATCAATGAGCGGCTTCACCGATATCGGCGTCGAGAAACATGGCCACGTCACGCTGATCGAAATTCGCCGGCCGCCGCTGAATTTCTTCGATCTCTCCCTGATCCGCCAGATCGCCGACGCGCTCGGGCAAATCGACAACGACATGGACAGCCGCGCCGTGGTGCTCGCCTCGCAAGGGAAAGCGTTTTGCGCGGGCGCGAACTTCAACCGGCCTGCGGGCTTTGATGGAGACGCAGCGTCCGGCGACGGCACAACCGGTGACCTTTACCGCGAGGCCGTGCGCATCTTCAGCAACAAGAAGCCGATCGTTGCAGCCGTCCAGGGCGCGGCCATCGGTGGCGGGTTGGGCCTTGCGGTCTCGGCGGATTTCCGCGTCACCTGCCCCGAGGCCCGCTTCGCAGCGAATTTCACCAAGCTTGGTTTTCACCCCGGCTTCGGCCTCACCGTGACACTTCCCGAAGTGGTCGGAAAGAACAACGCCGCGCTGATGTTTTACACCAGCCGCCGCGTGACCGGCGAGGAAGCGTTCAACATGGGACTGGCCAACGTGTTGGTGCCGCAGGATCAGGTGCGCGACGAAGCGTTCAAACTCGCACACGAGATCGCAGAAAATTCGCCGCTGGGATTGATGTCAACACGCGCAACCATGCGTGCGGGATTGGCGGATCGCGTCAAGGCGCAAACCGATCATGAACTCGCTGAGCAAACGTGGCTGCGCGACACCGAGGACTTCCAGGAAGGCATCAAGGCGACCGCAGAGCGCCGCGCCGGCAACTTCAAGGGGCGGTGACGGGTCCCTTCGGCTCGTCCATCAGTTCCAGTAGCCATGCAAGGCTGACGCCGAGGCCGAGCCCAATCAGCAAGCTGGTGAGCAGCACACCGATGGGAAACGCCCCGCTGGGCTCAAGCGGTGCTGTCGCACGACTGAGTATCCGGGCATTCGATCTGTCAGGTTGCTGTTGGCCGCCAAGGTCGCGAGACCGGGCCAGCACAGCCTGATAGGCAACCCGGCTCGCCTCCACATCCCGTTCAAGCTCCTTGAGACGTGCAACCGTTTCGTTGGACTTCATCAGGTCCTGTTTAGACGCCTCAATACGATTTCTGAGCTGCGTTACCGACGAGCGCGCCCGCTCCAATTCGCTCGTGGCTGACTGAACAGCCCCTTGGATCGACTGATCCAGCAGCCGTTTTGCTTCGTTAGCCCGCATCCGCGCAATGATGAGATCGGGATGGCGGGGCCCAAGCGTCTCGGACAGGTCGAGCTCAAGTTGCCTCGCCGCTGCGTAGCGATTTCCAAGCGCGCCCACGGCTCCTCCGCGAGCCGTGTCGGGAATGCCTCCAGCTTCCAGAGTCTTTCTGGCACGCTGAAGCTGGTTGAGTGTCGAACGCAGACCAGCGACCTTGGCCTCGGCAGCGCTCATCTGGCCGGAAATCTCGTTCATCTGCTTCTCGGCATTGGATGAACCGGTCGCGACAACCGTCTGGTTCTCACCGCGAAACATCTCATAGCGTTGTTCCGCGTTCCGCACGCGGGACTGGAGCGTTTCCAGCCGTGGACCGAGAGATGCGGCGGCGCTGGGCGATACTCCCTTGCGCGCCTGCGCCTGTTCCTCGACATAGCCATCCATTACGGCATTGGCGACACGAGCCGAGGTCTCACGATCCGGTGTGACGACGTTGACGTCGACGGTATGAGAGCCGGGATTGCGCACGATGCTGACCGCACGGTCGAGCTGGCGCAGCGCCATCGCGTGCCGATCGACGGCAGGAGCAAGCCCGACGCCGGCCAGAAGCGCGGAGAGAATGCCTTTCGATTTGCCGCCAAAGAGCGGATCGGTTTCGAGTTTCTCCTGCGCAATGACCCGATCGTAAACACTGCGCGATGTCATGACGTGGATCTGGTTTTCGACGCCCGTCGCGTCCGCGTTACCCGCTGCCGGAGCCGCGCCACCACTGCTAACCTGGGCTCCCGGCACGTCGAGCAAAATCCGGCCGGAAGCGACATACTTTGGAGCCGACAGCAGAATCCAGGCAAGGCAAATACCCGCGCATGCAAGCGTCACGGCGGTAATGAATGCAGCCCGGCGGCGCAACATCGCCGCGATGCCGTCCACATCCAGGGCGGGCGCCTGAATGCGCGGCAGGTACGCGTCGTGCCTGTCGCTCTCGGATATCGCCATATTAACGGCCCTACGCAGTACAATCCGAGCCAGTTTAGCCCCTCTCCGCGCTCCCTGGGGAGACATCTTTGTTCAATGATTGAACAAAATCTGCCCTCAGACCGGGCCGCTGAAGGCACCTGCGCCAAGCGGCTGGAGCCACAAACGCCGCGATGAGCCGGATATGCGCGTTAGTCCGCGAGTTCGATAAAGATTGGCTGGTGGTCAGACGCCGCGGTCTTGGCGTCCACCTCAATGTGGCGAATCCGGCCGCTCAGATCCTCGCTCGCGAAGATGAAATCGCGGCAGTCGGGCCCGTCCGACCATTGCACGCGATCGTATAGTCCGCATGTCATCGCGTGAGACTTTCCGGGATGACAGATCAACCAGGCATCGCGATAGTTCAACCCCGCACGGGCTGATTCATTGATCAGCGCGTGCTGAGGATCCGAGACATCGAAATTGAAATCGCCGCAGAGCAGGCTTGACGCTGCCAGTGTCTGGGCCGCATAGGGCTCGTTGTGTGAACCGCTCGCCTTGGCGCTTGTCGATGCCTCTTCCTGAAGATCAAGCAACCGCTTGATCTGCGCTTCGCGCTGATCGGCCGAATGATACTCGAGGTGGGTGTTGACAACGCGCAACGCACCGGACGCCGTCTGAACCGTCACATCGAGCGCGTGACGCCGCATGCTGCGGACAGTGCCGGCTCCCGGCCACGGCAGCAAATGATTGGATATCTGTGTCACCGGCAACCGCGACAGCGTCATGTTTCCGAACCGGTGCGTGCGTCCGCCGCCATCGATGGTTTCAATTGCCGGACGAAAGACCGGCACATATCCGGGCAGCAGAGATGCCAGCTGCGCGCTTTGATCGGCGCCACCGTCGAGATTGGCAAAATTGTCGGAGACTTCCTGAAAGCAGTAAACGTCCGCGTCAGCCAACTCCTTTGCGACGGAGACGATGCGCGCAAGATCGGTCACGCCATCGCAGCCCTTGCCGCACTGAATATTCCAGGTCAGCAGCCGCATCAGCGAATGCCCGCACGCATGAAGGATTGTACGAACTGCCTCTGGAACAGCAGGAACGCAATCAGCAACGGGCCCATCGTCATCACCGTGGCTGCCGTGATGATCGACCAGTCCACGCCGGTCTCAGGGGCCCCGAACACCGCAAGGCCGACCGTGAGAGGCCGGCTTTCCACCGAGTTCGTCACGATCAAAGGCCACAGGAAGTTGTTCCAGTGATAGCTGACAGACACGAGGCCGAAGGCCACGTAAGTCGGCCGCGCCAGCGGAACGTAGACCTTCCAGAGAATCTGCAGCGGGCCTGCCCCTTCGACACGGGCTGCCTCGACCAGTTCCTGCGGCACGCTCTTGAACGTCTGCCGCAACAGAAAAATTCCGAACGCGCTTGCGAGGTATGGCAGCGCAATCGCGGGAATCGTGTCGAGCAAGCCAAGCTTCCCGATCATGCGATAGTTCTCGACGATCAGCACGTCCGGCATGATCATCAACTGCAATAGCACCAGTGCGAAGGCGATCCCGCTTCCACGGAACGTGAAACGCGCGAAAGCGTAGGCCGCAAGCGTCGAAAGTATCAGCTGACCGATCAGAATGATGACGACCAATACGACCGTGTTGATGTAGTACCGCCCGAACGGCGCCTGATCCCACGCGCGTGCAAAATTCTCCAGTGTCCACGGCGCGGACAGGCTGAACGATGTCGCGTAAGCCGCTGGATGCAGTGCGCTCCAGAATGCGTAGACCAGCGGTGCGAGCCAAAGCAGCGCCAGCAGCCACGCCGCAATCGCTTCAAGAGGATGCGTGCGGCCGTTCATTGATAATGAATCCTGCGATCGAGGTAGCCGAATTTGATCAATGCGACCGCGCTGAGCAGAACCAAGAGCACCACCGTCAGGGTCGCGGCGTAGGCGGAATCCTGGAACGTGAACGCGACTTCATAGATGTAATACAGCAGCAACGTACTGGCGTTGTTGGGCCCGCCCTTGGTCATGATGACGAGATGGTCGACCAGTTTGAACGAATTGATCACTGCGTTGATTGTCACAAACAACGTCGTCGGCATCAGCAGCGGGAAGGTAATGCGGCGGAAAGTGTACCAGCGGCTTGCGCCTTCGACTGCGGCGGCTTCCTCCAGATCCGGCGACAACTGCTGAAGCGCGGCCAGATAGAAGATCATGAAGAATCCGGCTTCCTTCCAGATCACCATCACAACAAGACAGCCCATCACCGTGCTGGGATCGCCGAGCCAGTTCCAGCCGGCTAATCCAAAAACCCCGCGCAACTGATCGAGCAGTCCGTAATCCGGCGTGTAGAAGAACAACCAGATGTTCGCGACCGCGATCATCGGCAGTACGGTCGGCGTGAAGAAGGCAAGCCGCAGAAAGCCGCGGCCACGCATGTTGCGATTGACCCAGATCGCCATCAACAGCGCCAGAGCGATCGACGTCGGGATGGTGCCCAGCGCAAACCAGAAATTGTTGACCAGCGCCTTCCAGAAAATCGGATCGGCAGCCATCGCATGATAGCTCTCCAGGCCGACGAAAACTTCCGTGCCGTTCCGGCGCGTAATAAAGAACGAATGCCGGATGGTCGCCAGGATTGGATAATGCGTGAACGCGATCAGCAGCACCGCCGCTGGCAATAGCAGAAGCCAGGCGTTCACAGCATTCCACCACGCATGCGATTTCGGCCTGCGTGCGGCAACTGACATGGTGGCGGCTTGATCTGTCATCGGACAATTGACCGGATGGCGGCGAACCGCCAACCGGTCTTTTCTTTACTTGTAAGCGCGCAGCACGCGGTCGGCTTGCTGCTGGGCAGCAGCAAGAGCTTCCGACGGCTTCTGCGTACCCGTCACCGCAGCCTGAATGGCGTCGTTGACGAACTTGTAGATACGGCCGTTCTCGTGAACCGACAGCTCAGGGACAGCATGTTCGAGCTGATCGCGAGCGACCAGAGCTGCAGGGAAGCCCTTCGCGTATGCCTCCATTGCCGGCGTCTTGTAAGCCGCGGGCGAAACAGCGGCATACCCGGTCTTGATGCTCCATTCGGCCGCGCGCTCAGGCGTCGTCATCCACTGGATGAACTTCACCGCCGCCTTCTGCTGCTCGGGCGAAGCGCCCTTAAAGATGTAGAAGCTGCCGCCGCCGGTTGGCGAGCCACGGCGTTCCTTGGCAGGCAGCATGGCGACACCAAAGTTGAACTTGGCGCCGTCCTTCACCGCGGTCAGATTGCCCGTGGTGTGCCACATCATCGCGGTCTTGCCTTCGAGGAAATCGGTACGCAGCGTCGCCCAGTCGATGCTGCCCGGAGGCATCACCGCCTGCTTGCGCGACAGATCAACCCAGTAATCCAGCGCACCAACGGTCTTCGGCGCGGTGAGATAGACCTCATTGCCCGCCTCGTTCATCAGCCTCTGGCCGTTTTCGATCGCCAGCGCCTGAAGCATCCAGTAACCGTAGCCTGTCGTCGGAATTTCGACGCCCCAGCGGGTGGTGTTACCGGATGCATCCTTCTTGACGAGCTTCTTGCTCATCTCGGTCATTTCGTCCCAGCTGGCGGGCGCCTTTTCCGGATCGAGACCCGCTTCCTTGAAAGCGTCCTTGTTCCAGTACAGCACGATGGTCGACCGCTGGAACGGAATGCTCCAGGTCTTGCCGTCGACCTGCCCGTTCGCCATGAACGCCGGATAGAATTCCTTGAACCACGCCTTGTCGGCAACGAGGTCGTCCATCGGCACGATGGCTTTTTCATCCATCAGCGTGAACACGTCGGTCGAGAGCAGCACCGACAACTGCGGCGGCTGGCCGCCCTTCATCGCCGTCATCGCCTTGGTCATCGTATCGGTGTAGTTGCCGGCATAAACTGCGGTCACCTTGATGTCCGCGTTCTCCTTCTCGAAACGCGCCACCATGTCGTCGATGATCTTGGTCACCGGGCCGCCGACCGCGACAGGATAATACATGGTGAGATCAACCGCAGCCGCAGGCCGCGAACCGAAAGACAGAGCCGCAAGCGCAGCCGCCGCAAGCATCGTTCGTCCAAAAAATTTCATATCATCCTCCCCTTGTTATCGTTCGACTGCCTGACGCCCTGTTAGGGCCTCAGACAGCAGCAACCCTTTTCGTTTCGCCTGCCGCGGGTTCGATCCGCCGCTCCGATGTTTTGTCGAACTGATGCTCGAAACCCGCATCCCAAACGAGCCGGATGTCGTCTCCCGGCTGTGATTTGCAAAATCCGTCCTGTCGCACCGAAACCCGCTGACCGTCGATTTCACAAAGAATGATGCTGTCAGCGCCGAGATGCTCGACCGCCTTTACGCGCGCCGAATGACCGTCATGCGACACGACGCGAATATGTTCTGGACGAATGCCGAGCAACCGGTCGCCCCGCGCAATCAGATTCATCGGCGGCGTCCCGATGAAGCGCGCCGTGAAAGCGGTTGCCGGTCGATTGTAAAGCTCTTCAGGCGTGCCGTTCTGCTCGATACGGCCGTCACGCATCAGCACCACGCGATCGGCCATGGTCATGGCTTCGGTCTGATCGTGAGTCACATAAACCATCGTCATGCCGAGACGCTGCTGAAGCGAACGAATTTCGGTGCGCATTTCATGGCGCAGCTTGGCGTCGAGGTTGGAGAGCGGCTCGTCCATCAGGCAGACTTTCGCCTCAGCGATAATGGCGCGACCGAGCGCGACACGCTGACGCTGGCCGCCGGAAAGCTGCGACGGTTTGCGCTCCAGCAGATGGCCGAGACCAACGATGTCGGCGACGCGCTTGAGCCGTGCATCACGCTCCGCGCGGGACACGCGGCGTACACGCAGGCCAAAGACGATATTCTCTCTGACACTCAGATGCGGAAATAGCGCGTAGGACTGAAAGACCATCGAGATCTTGCGCTGAGCCGGCGTCAGATTCGTTACATCGGCCCCGCCGATTGTAATGGTGCCGCCATCCGGCTGCTCGAGGCCAGCGATCAACCGCAAGGTCGTGGATTTTCCGCAACCCGATGGCCCCAGAAGCACCAGCAGCGAGCCCTGATCCGCCGTGAGACTCACGTCGTCAACGGCGCGCATCGGGCCCCAGTTCTTGGAGATATGATCGAGACTGATCGCCGACATGAACCTACCCGGTCCGGACAAATTGAGAGATACGAGAGCCTCTCCTTGTGCACGGGCATGCGCGCCGGACGATCCCGCTGGTCCGAGACTGCCACAACCGGCTCACGTCAAAAGAACGCTTCGTTCCCGTCCAAGGCAACATCAAAAAGCTCTCCATATGTTCATTCGAACATAAATCTTGATCAAACGAAATAAGAAATTGCGCGTTTCTGGTTCGGATGATAATATTTCAATCAGATACATGCTCAAGATGACAAACAAGCGACAGACGCTGATCCTCGAAATCGTGCGCGAAAAGGGTTTCGCCTCGATCGAGCATCTTGCTGCGCATTTCAACGTGACGCAGCAAACCGCACGCCGGATCGTGAACCAGCTTTGCGATCAGGGTTTGCTGCGCCGCATCCATGGCGGTGTTGGCCTGCCGGTCTCGAACCAGAATCTCGCCTATGAAAGCCGGCAAGGCCTGAACTTCGAGGCCAAGCGGCAGATCGCGCAGGCGGTCTTCAATTTCATTCCCGACGGCGCGTCGATCATGATCGGGCTCGGGACGACGCCCGAATATGTCGCGCGGGCGCTCGCGGACCGAAAAAATCTGCGCGTCATCACCAACAATCTCAATGTGGCGTCTGCGTTCGCACGCAACCCCGATGTCGAAATCACAATCGCGGGCGGAACGCTACGCCCGCTCGATCGCGACATCATCGGCGACGCGGCGGTGCGCTTCTTCTCGCGCTTCAAGACCGATATCGGGATTTTCGGTGTCGGCGGCATCGACGAGGAAGGCACGTTGCTCGATTTTTATTCCGGCGAGGTCCAGGCGCGCCAGGCCATCGTTGCGAATTGCCGGACTGCCCTGCTGGTCGCCGACGCCAGCAAGTTCGGCCGCAGCGCCACCGTCCGCGGCGGACACATCAGCGACTGCCATCATCTTTTCACAGACAAGCCGCTTCAGGCTGATTTTCAACGGATCGCCGAACAGTATGGCGACAAGATCCGCGTCGTGGGCGACGGCCGCGTGCAGGCCGCCTAGACTCCTTTCGGCGCTCTAAGGGGACTCGATCATGACCCTGGCCATCAACCTGATCGACCTTGCCGGGTTCATCGCCTTGCTGCTGTGGGGCACCCATATGGTGCAAACCGGCATCCAGCGCGCCTTCGGTTCGAAGTTGCGCGCGATCCTCGGCAGCGCCTTGCGCAATCGCTTTCGCGCGTTCCTTGCAGGCATGGGTGTCACGGCAGTCCTCCAGAGCAGCACCGCAACCGGATTGATGACGGCCGGTTTCGCAGCGGGCGGCTTTATGGGACTGGTGCCCGCCCTCGCCGTCATGCTTGGCGCCAATGTCGGGACGACCTTGATCGTCCAGGTTCTCTCGTTCGACGTCACACTGGTCGCACCCGCCCTCGTCCTGATCGGCATGCTGATGTTCCGCAGGGATTCGCGGACGCAGGCCCACGACCTTGGCCGCGTGTTCATTGGTCTCGGATTGATGCTCCTTGCGCTGCGCCACCTCCTCGATCTCATGACGGGCTACGAGAGTTCTCCGACCTTGGCCGCGCTGCTGGGCCTGATCTCATCATCATGGTTGCTGGATGTATGTCTTGCGGCCGCATTGACATGGGCCGCCCATTCGAGCGTTGCCATCGTCCTGCTGATCATGTCGCTGGCGACAAAGGGGATCGTACCCCCGGACGCCGCATTCGCGCTGGTACTCGGCGCAAACATCGGAACGGCTATCAATCCCCTGATTGAAGGCCCGGCGGGAGACGATCCTGCGGCCAAACGTCCCGCGCTGGGAAATCTGATCGGTCGCCTTGTCGGCGTTGCTCTCGCAATCGGCTTTCTGGGGCCGATCAGTCAGTTCATCATGGCGATAGAGCCAAACAAAGCGCGCGCCGTTGCCGACTTTCACACGCTTTTCAACCTGGCCATCGCGGTGGTGTCGCTGCCGCTGCTGACACCTTTTGCATCGCTGCTTCACCGCTTGCTTCCTGACCGCGCCGATCCGGCCGATCCCGCGCGGCCACTCTACCTCGACCCCGCGGCAAAGGAGACGCCCATCGTTGCGCTCGGCGCAGCTTCGCGCGAAGCGCTGCGTCTGGCGGACGTGCTGGAAGAAATGCTGCTCGGGGTCAACGCCGGGCTCGCAAAGGGAGACCGCCGGCTACTCGTGGAAATCCGGCGGCGCGAAGATATCCTCGACAAGCTTAACATTGCGATCAAGTCCTACCTGACATCGCTCGATCCGGACGAACTGAATGAGACGGATCAGCGTCGCCTGAATGAAATTCTGACGTTCACAATGAACATCGAACAAGCCGGCGATGTGGTGGACCGCAATTTCCTGCCGCACGCCTCCAAGCGGCTCAAGCGCGGCCTTGTTTTCTCCCACGAGGAGCAGAACGACCTGACTGCGATGATCGCGCGACTTGCGGTCAATCTCAAGACGGCGGCTTCGCTGTTCGTCACCGAAGACCCGCGAACTGCACGGCTGCTGGTCGATGAGAAGGCCGTTTTCAGGGATGCAGAATCAAAGGCAACCGCTTCGCATTTCGACAGACTCAGGGACAGCGATCTTCAGACCGCCCAAGCCAGCTCGATCCATCTCGATCTGTTGCGCGACATGAAGCTGATCAATTCATATATTGTGGCCGCAGCCGCGTATCCCGTGCTGGAGCGCACCGGAGCATTGTTGCCAAGCCGCATGACATAAGCCGCACTGGTTTTGCGCCAGCAGTACGATGCTCGTCGACTAGCGTTCGACGAACGCCTTTTCGATCACGAACTCGCCCGGCTCGCCGTGATTGCCTTCGGTAAAGCCCTTGTCGAGCAACAGCGTACGGGTGTCCTGCAACAACGCGGGGCTGCCGCAGATCATGACGCGATCATGTGCAGCCTCGAGTGGCGCGAGACCCGTATCGTTGAACAGCTTGCCTGATGTCATCAGATCGGTGATCCGGCCGCGATTGCGGAACGGGTCGCGGGTGACCGTCGGATAGTAGATCAGCTGGTTGCGCACCAGTTCGCCGATCAAGTCGTCCTTTGGGAGATGCTCATTGATCATCTCGCCATAGGCCAGCTCAGCGACATGGCGGCAACCATGCAGCAACACGACCTTCTCGAAGCGGTCGTAGGTTTCCGGATCCTTGATGACGCTCAGGAACGGCGCGAGCCCGGTGCCGGTACCGACCAGATAGAGATTTCGGCCATTCCTCAGATTATCGATGACGAGCGTGCCGGTCGCCTTGCGCCCAACGATGATCTCGTCGCCTTCCTTCAGATGTTGAAGCCGCGAGGTCAACGGGCCATCTTGCACCTTGATCGAAAAGAACTCGAGTCGGTCCTCATAATTGGCGCTCGCCACGCTGTAGGCGCGCAGCAGCGGCTTCTCCCCGACCTTCAGGCCGATCATGGTGAACTCGCCGTTGCGGAAGCGGAACGACGGATCGCGTGTGGTGGTGAAGCTGAACAGCGTGTCGGTCCAGTGATGGACGCTGAGGACGCTTTCCTGATTGAAGTTGCTCATGTCGCTCGATCCGGTGTGCGGGTCTGATCGCGGGGCAAAATCAAAAAACGCAGAGACAGATTGCCTCGCCAAATTTCGTTTGTATACTAATGAATAATCCAACTTGATCCCGCCGTCAAGGCGCGCTCAAGTTGGCGCCGACCCGCCGCCAAGCCCCTGAACCAAAGGAATAATCCATGTCCCACGATGCGCCCCAGGGCACCACCGGCCCCACCAAGCTGGTGATCCGCAACATCGGTCTGATCCTGAGCGGGGCGATGGAAAAGCCTATACTGGACGCGGACACCATCATCGCGGAGAACGGCAAGATCACCGCGATCGGGCGGGCAAAGGACATCGACGCGGAAGGCGCGACCACCATCATCGATGCCAATGGCACGACAGTGACTCCCGGCCTGATCGACAGTCACGTTCACCCCGTAGCAGGCGACTGGACGCCGCGACAGAATCAGATCGGCTGGATCGACAGTTTTCTGAACGGCGGCGTGACCACCATGATCTCGGCTGGCGAGGTTCACATGCCCGGCCGTCCGCGCGACATTGTCGGCGTGAAGGCCATGGCGATCTTTGCCCAGCGTGCGTTCGACAATCTTCGCCCCGGCGGCGTCAAGGTTCACGCAGGAGCGCCGGTAATCGAGCCGGGAATGACAGAAGAGGACTTCAAGGAACTGGCCGCAGCGGGCGTCAGGCTGCTCGGCGAAGTCGGCCTCGGCGGCGTCAAGGACGGCCCAACCGCGCGCAAGATGGTGGCATGGGCGCGCAAATACGGCATCCAGAGCACGATTCACACCGGCGGTCCGTCGATTCCCGGATCCGGCCTGATCGACGCGGACGTCGTGCTGGAAGCCGACACCGACGTCGTCGGGCACATCAATGGCGGCCACACCGCCCTGCCCGATGGACAGATCCGCTGCATCTGCGAGGGCTGCAAGCGCGGCCTCGAACTGGTTCACAACGGCAACGAGCGCGCCGCGCTCTATACGCTGCGGATCGCCCGCGAGATGAAGGAACTGAACCGGGTTATTCTCGGCACTGATGCTCCCGCCGGTTCAGGCGTGCAGCCGCTCGGCATCCTGCGCATGGTGTCGCTGCTGTCGTCGCTCGGCGATGTGCCTGCCGAAATCGCGTTCTGCTTTGCCACCGGCAACACCGCGCGGATGCGCGCGCTGGATTGCGGCATTATCGAAGTCGGCCGCGCCGCAGACTTCGTCATCATGGACAGAGCGCAGCACTCGGCCGGAAAGAATATTCTGGAGAGTGTTCAGCTCGGCGACCTGCCCGGCATCGGCATGACCATCATCGACGGTATCGTCCGCACCCAGCGCAGCCGTAACACGCCGCCAGCAACCAACGTGCCGGAGATTGTCGCGCACTAATCAGCGATAGATCACCTCAGCTTGCTCAGCAGCGTCACAAAAGTTTCGCGCTCCTTTGCATCCAGCGGAGCGAGTGTTTCCTTGGTGATGGCCAGCGCATTCGGCGCGGCCTTCTCGGCCATTACCTGCCCTGCACGGGTCAGGCTGACCAAAAGCCGGCGGCCGTCCTGCGGGTCGGAACTTGTTTCGGTCAATCCGCGCGCGGTCAAGCGGTCGATGACACCCTTGATGGTGGCAACATCCATTGCCGTCAAACGACCGAGCTGGTTCTGGGAGCATGGCCCGGTCTCGGTGAGCTTCGCCAAAGCCGCCCATTGCGTCGGTGTCAGATTGATCCCGATTTCCTTCGCAAAGATCGTCGCGTGGCGTTGCCAGACCTGACGCAGGATGAATCCGATCTGATCATCGAGGACATAGGGTGGCTTTGGCCCCTTGGTACTCCGCTTGGGAGCGGCTCCCTTGACCAAGGCTGTTGCTTTACCTTGAGCGCCAGCATTGTTCAGAGCGGCCTTACTAAGAGCAGCTTTATTCAGAGCAGCTTTGGCCATTCTTTTCCCCCAGCATTTCTTCTTGCCTGACGGTGTAAGCCGCCCACCAGTTACACAGCCAGATGTGCATCGCGAATGTCCGGGCGAGCCTCGAGTTCGCTCATCGTGCCGCTGAAGCAGATGCGGCCACGCTCGATGATATAGGCGCGATCCGATATCAGATTCGCAAAGTGAAGATTCTGCTCGGAGACGACGATGCTGACACCCTCCTTCTTCATCGCAAGGATCGCGCCCACCATCTGCTCGACGATCTTGGGCGACAATCCTTCGGATGGCTCATCCAGCAATACCAGCGACGGATTGCCCATCAAGGTCCTTGCGATGGTCAGCATCTGTTGCTCGCCGCCGCTCATGCGCCCGCCCATGCGGCCGCGCATCTCGCCGAGATTGGGAAACAGGTTGAACAGCTTCTCGCGGGTCCACCGCGGTGCATTCAATCGCGGCGGCTGGCGTCCAACTTCGAGATTTTCATCAACGGTAAGGTCTGTGAATATCCGCCGCTCTTCCGGCACATAGCCAAGCCCGCTGCGGACAATGGCGTGGGTCGGCTGGTTCGAAACGTCCTGTCCTTCGAAAACAATCTGGCCTTCGCGCTGCTCGACCAGACCGACAATCGACCTGAACGTCGTCGACTTTCCCGCGCCGTTTCGACCGAGAAGCGCCACGACTTCTCCATCACCCACCTCAAGCGCAACATCGAACAGGATATGCGCTGGCCCGTAATAGCTGTTCAGTCCCTGCACCGAGAGCTTCATGCCGAAGCCCCCTCGCGATGGCGTGCGTCGTACACCAGGCCTTCTCCAAGATAGATTGCGCGGACCTGCGGATTGCGCCGAACTTCCTCCGGCGAGCCCTCCGCGATCAGCGAGCCGCGGTTGAGCACAAGGATACGGTCGGCATGCTCGAACACCACATCCATGTCGTGCTCGGTGAACAGAACCCCGATCGACTTCTCCCGCGCGATCCGCGCGGTGAGCTGCATCAGCGCGATACGCTCGCGCGGCGCCATGCCTGCGGTCGGCTCATCCATCAAAAGCAGCTTGGGCTGATTGGCGAGCGCGATTGCAAGCTCAAGCCGCTTGAGGTCGCCATAGGCGAGTTCTCCACATGGCCGGTCCGCATAGCCACTCATCCCGACGAGATCGAGCAGACGGTCGGCCTCAGTACGCTCAAATCCAGCGGTCGAGCGCCACATATTAAAAAGCTCGGAATTGTATGACACGAGGGGGACCTGCACGTTTTCACGCACAGTCATGGTGGGAAACGTCGCCGTAATCTGGAAGGTGCGCCCGACACCGAGCCGCCAGATGGTACGTGGTTTCTTGCCAACCGTGTCCTGGCCAAGCAGATGGATCTTGCCGCTGTCCGGCATGTTCTGGCCGTTGAGCATGTCGAAACACGTGCTCTTGCCAGCGCCGTTCGGACCGATCAGCGCCAGAATTTCGCCCGCCATTAGCGAGAACGACACGCCGCGCACGGCGTGAACGCCACCGTAGGATTTGGTCAGGCCTTCGACTGCAAGCAGTGTGGGTGCGACACTCATTCGGCGGTCTCGATCCGTGATGCCACAATGGCAGATTTCGACGATTGCGACTGACGCCGTGCGCGAATGGTTTCGATCATACCGACAATGCCCTTCGGGAAGGCAACCACGATCAGCACGATAATCGCGCCAAGCACCAGTTTGGACAAATCCGTCTGGCTCACCAGCCAGATGTTGAGGGCCTTGAAGACGATCGCGCCGACCACCGCGCCTGATACCGTCTCGACGCCGCCGAGCAGCACCATCACCAGCGCATCCACCGAAAGCGAGATGCCCAGACTGTCGGGGAAAACGCTGCCCTTGAGATACGCGAACAACGCACCGGCTACACCCGCGACGGTGCCTGCGATCACGAACGCGGTCCATTGAATGCGTTTGCCGTCGATACCGATCGCTTCGCTCCGCAGGATGGAATCCCGTGTCGCGCGCAAAGCGTAACCGAACGGCGAGAACACGATGATGCGAAGCACCACAACTGCCAGCGTCGCGATGCCCAGCGACAGCCAGTAGAAACTGGCAGGCCCTGCTGCCCACGCCGCGGGCCAGACTCCCAATATTCCATTATCACCGCCGGTCACGCTCACCCACTGGAACGCAATCGACCAGACGATTTGTGCAAAGGCCAGCGTCAGCATCGCAAAATAGACGCCTGACAGTTGAACCGCGAAAAATCCGAAAATCGCCGCACCGAACAGCCCAAAAAGCGGCCCGAGCAGCAGACACGCAATCATCGGCAGGCCCGCGGCCTTGGCGAAGAATGCGACGCCATAGGCCCCAAGGCCGAAGTAGGCCGCATGGCCAAACGACGCGAGGCCGCCGACCGACATCAGGAAATGCAGACTGGCCGCGAAGACCACAAAGATCGCGATCTCCGCGCCGACGTTGAGTGCGTAGTTGCCGCCAAACAGCGGCAACGCTGCTGCCACAATCAACACAGCCAGCGTCGCAAAACGTTCGTTCATCGTGAGAGGCCGCCACGGACGAACCGTAAGTCCTGGCGTCTTGCGCGCCGGCGCTTCCGGCTTCCCGAACAGACCCCACGGACGAACGATGAGGACCGCAGCCATGACAAGAAAGACGAGAATGATCGATATCTTTGGGAATATCAGGATTCCGAACGCATTGAGTTCGGAGACCAGAACGGCTGCAACGAACGCACCAATGATGCTGCCGAGGCCGCCGATCACGACCACCACGAAAACATCAACGATGATGCGCAGATCCATCGCATGATGAACAGCGTCACGCGGGATTTGCAACGCGCCACCGAGTGCGGCCAGAAACACACCAAGCGCGAACACGCTGGTGAAAAGCCACTTCTGGTTGACACCGAGCGCGGCCACCATGTCGCGATCCTGCGTCGCCGCGCGAACCAGAACGCCCCAGCGCGTGCGCCGGAACAACAGCCACAAGGCGCCCAGCACCACGGGACTGAGCACAATCAGAAACAGGTCATAGGTTGGAATGTTCTGGCCGAAGAAGTCCACCGCACCGCGAAATCCGGGCGCACGCCGGCCCACCAGATCGTCCGGCCCCCAGATCAGGACTACGATATCCTGAACCATCAGGGTCAGGCCGAAGGTGGCGAGAAGCTGGAACAGTTCCGGCGACTTATAAATCCGCCGCAGCAGCACCATTTCGACCAGCACGCCCAGAACCGCAACGACAAGCGCCGCAACGACAATGCCGCCCCAGAATCCCAGCGCGCCGGACAGCCGCTCAGTCAGGGTGAACGCAACATAGGCGCCCAGCATATAGAACGCGCCATGCGCGAAATTCACGATCCGCGTCACGCCGAAGATAATCGACAGGCCCGATGCCACGAGGAACAGCGACGCCGCGCTCGCAAGACCGGTCAGGAACTGAACAAAGTAGAAGCTCATATGCGATCCAGGGCTGGAAAATGCCGCGGGCGCATCGCGCGCCCGCGGTCGTCAACATCAATCCTTCGGGCGCAGCTTCTCGACCTCCGCATCGCTCGGCAGGAAGTCCTCGCCCTTGCGATACACGGAGTCGACCATTACGCCCTTGCCGTCCTTCAGCGCTGTCTTGCCGACATAGGCACCGAGCGTCGATTGATGATCATTCTTGCGGAAGGTGATCTGACCGAACGGCGACGACATCGACAGGCCTTCCGCCGCCGCGATCATCTTTTCCGGATCAGTCGAATTGGCCTTGGTGAGAATCGCCGCTGCGGCCTTGATCGTCTGATAACCGACGATGGAGCCCAGCCGCGGATAGTCGTTGAACTTGCCCTGATAGGCTTTCAGGAACGCATCATGTTCGGGCGTCTTGATGCTGTACCAGGGATAACCGGTGACGATCCAGCCTGAGGGAGTTTCTTCCTTCAGCGGATCCAGATATTCCGGCTCGCCGGTGAGGAAGCTGACCACCGAACGATCCTTAAACAGACCGCGGGTGTTGCCCTCGCGAACGAACTTCACGAGATCCGCACCAAAGGTCACGTTGAGAATGGCCTCCGGATTTGCGTTCGCCAGCGCCTGCACGATCGGGCCTGCATCGATCTTGCCCTGCGGCGGCCACTGCTCGTCAACCCACTGGATGTCGGGCCGCTTCTCCGACAGCAGCTTCTTGAAAATGCCAACTGCGGACTGGCCGTACTCGTAGTTCGGCGCGATGGTTGCCCAGCGCTTTGCTGGCAGCTTGGCGGCTTCATCGACCAGCATCGCCGCCTGCATGTAGTTCGATGGCCGCAGGCGGAACGTATAACGATTGCCCTTTGACCAGGTGATCGCGTCGGTCAAAGGCTCGGCAGCCAGGAAGAACACCTTCTTCTGCTTGGCAAAGTCGCTCACCGCGAGCCCGATGTTGGACAGGAACGTGCCGGTCAGCATGACCACGTTCTCGTTCGAGACCAGTTCGTTCGCGGCGGTCTGCGCGTCAGCGGGTTTACCGCTATCGTCCTTGGACACGACAACCAGCTTCTTGCCGTTGATTCCGCCTGCCGCGTTGACCTCCTCGACCGCGAGTTGCCAGCCTTTGCGATAAGGCTCGGTGAACGCCGGCAATAGCGAATAGCTGTTGATCTCGCCAATCTTGATTTCGCCGCTCTGCGCCATGGCGGATGTCGCCATGCTGCCGAACACCACGCAGAGACTTGTGCCTAACAGGCCTTTCAAAAGAAATTTGCGTCGTTGCATCCCAGACCTCCAATGTTGGCGAAGCGTCTGCTTCGCCGTGACATCCGTCCATCCCTTCTCTCACTCGGGGATGGTCCGGCAATTCCTCTCGCACGTTCAGGAATCAGACAGCTACCGAAGGCCATCCTCACCCTTGATTTCTTCAATCGTCAGGCCGCCGACACGCGGCAGCGGACGCCCGCTATCGGTCACGGCAACCGCAACCATGATTTCGTTGGCGCGCGGCGCATCGTTGATCTGCACTTCCATGCCGTCGAAATGACTGCGCACGAACGCCGCGTCCTTGTGACCCAGCGGAATATCAAGCACTGTTCCCAAACCTCCACGCTTCTTGGATGACGGTATCAGCGCAGCACCCTTGCCCAGCACCTTGCGCACCGGCGCGCCCATTTTGGGATGCAAGATTGCTGCCGCATGCTCGAGTTCGCCATTCTCGCCGACCGCCGCCGCCTTGCCGTAGCTTTGCGCCTTGCTGCCTTCGATGCCCAGTGCCGCGACCGCCCGGGCGGCAAGCAATTCGCCCAGTTCCTCGCCAATGGCGATGAGGGGCGCGAGATCATCGACAAATTTTCCGGAAAATGGATTATCGATCACCGCGATCGCCGCCGCGCGGCGGGTCGGCGGCGAGACATTCCGGCCACCCTCCATCAAAGTCTCCTCGACGACGATAACGATCTTGCGAATGACGGCACTCATCGCAGTCCATCCTCCCCCTTGATCTCGCTGGCCTTGAGACCACCGACCCGGGCATGAATCCGCGAACCGGTGGTCATCACAAGCGCCAAGAGCAATTCATCAGCGCGCGGGGCATCGGAGATGCCGACTTCCATGGCATCAAAATGGGATCGCACATAAGACGCGTTGATGTGTGTCACCGGCACGTCAAGCCGGGCACCCGGCCCCCCGACCTTCTTGGCAGACGGCACGATAGCCTTCGCCTCGCCGAGAATTTCCCGCATCGCGTAGCCACCGGGCACATGCCACAACGCGCCGTGTTCCAGTTCACCGGCGGAGCCGATGATCGCTCCCTTGCCATATCCCTGAATGACGGCAGGATCGCCACCGAGCGCCTTCAACAATGCGCCCGCCATCGCGATTCCAAGCGGCGTGAGATCGTCCATGAAGCCGGCGATATCTTCGACATAACGCCCGGCAAACGGATTACGGATCACGCATAGGATCGCGCCGCGGCGTAACGGTCGCACCGCCGGCTTTCCACCCTCATGGAAAATCTCTTCAATCAGCGTGACGCGTTTGCGGATCGCAATCTCAGACATACATCAAACTTTCGGTTCGGACCGTCGAGCGCTGTAACGGCGCAACACCATCGGCGATCCTCAGAGCGACAACGCACGTCTCGCCCTGCAGATGAAGTGCTGCACCATCGATCAATCCCGCAGCAAGCAACAGCCGCGCACTGTCCGCGCCAGCCTCGAGAGCGACGGCAATATCGTCTGGCGGCAAATGGCCGACATCCCGGGTGACGAGACGCGCACCGAGATCGCTGTCGAGCTGAACCTCAGCCGCCGGGCAACGGGCGACGGCGGGATGCCCCGGCAGATCAACCGAATTAGCAATAATGGTTGCGGCGGCATCGGCCTGCGCAGCGGTTCGCGCCAGAACCGTGACTGCGTCAGCAATACCGAGTGAGAAACTGCGCCCACGCCATCCGCTGGTCGCGACACCTCGTGTCGGATCGCTCGCCGCAATGACCGTCGTCCCGATCAAGGCCGGTGTATCGGGCCGGTTCACCAGACCAACTCTGAAATGCTCGTCATTGGCAAGATGCAGCGCGATATCGCCGCCGTTGTTGACATAGGCACGATCAAGATCGGCCGCTTGCGTCATGGCGCCAAGAATTTCCTCGGCGACGGAACCGGCGACCGCCGCCATCGGCGTGATGAAATGATCCGTGGCAAACGGCGCGACCGCGTCATGCATGCGACGTGCGACAACGCCGTTCAAGGAGCAGACGTCAGGCCGCGCAGCCTTGCGCAGTTCCAGCAACTCTTCGCAAAGTTCGTCGAGGAGTCCGGTGAATTGCCGAATGGAAGCTTCATATGCCGCACGAACAGCAGCCCCCGCGCCACGCGCCTCCACAATCAGATCGATGGGACCATCCTGCAGGTGAAGCCGCCTGCCGTCCGCCAGCCATCCAATCTGCGGGAGCCGTGTCATGGGCGCGATCTCGGCTCAGAAGTTTGTCGCGGCAATTGACGGATTTCCGTGCTGTCCTTCAATGACGCCAATGGCCGCACGTGATCCATGTGACCGCCGAGCGCGGCATAATCCGAAAGCCGCAGGGTGAACTCGATGGGCGCGACCAGCGCAGGTGTCGGCACATAGCCAAAGGCTCCCTCCGGAACCTGAGTCACGTCGACCATGAAAGTGATGCCGCCGCCCGGCCAGACATAGACCGGCGCACCGCCGCAGGTTACCGACGTCAGCGCATCCTTCACGGATCGCGTGAGCCGCACGGGGTTGTCGGTGACGCCCGCCCTCAGCGATCCGCCCGCGCCGCCCATGAACAGCACCGTGCACAGGGCCGGTTCGCAGTTTTCCTGAATCCGCTCAACCGATAGCTTGAGGTCGGCCGGCATCTCTTTCTCGACGGGTTTCAGCGCCTCGTCGAGTTCGAAATAAGCGGCGTGTTCGCCGGTGGTGCTCACCATCATCATCCGCATGCCGGGATGCGCGGTCTTGGGATCGAACGGACCCAGCACCGAAAGAGGATCGGAGATGTTGGTCCCGCCCCAGCCGGTGCCGGGTTCGGCGACCTGGAAATAGCGCCCGGGTGTCGAGCGCCGGCCCTTCATCTTGATACCGGTGTCGGGAATATCGAGAAGCTTGCCCGCCTGATGCTCCGACAGGACGCCGGTGATGTGATCGTCGACCACGACCACTTCATCAACCTTGCCATGCCACTGCTTGGCGAACATGCCGATTGTCGCAGAGCCGCAGCCGACGCGCATGCGCTCTTCGGGAACGCCGTTGACGATCGGCGGGTAACCAGCCTGCACCACCACCGTCGCGCCACCGTCGATTGTGAGTTCGACAGGCTTTCCGTTGGACAGATCCATCAGCGCGTCACAAGTGATACGCCCCTCTTTCTTCGATCCCCCGGTCAGGTGATGCACGCCGCCGAGCGACAGCATCTGCGAGCCATATTCTCCGGTCGTGACGTGCCCCACCGCCTCGCCCTGCACGCGCACCGTCGCGGTTTCAGGCCCGAGATAGCGATCGGTATCGATCTTCACCTTGACGCCGCAGTAGCTGAAGATGCCCTCGGTCACCACCGTGACCATATCGACACCGTCTATCTCGGAAGAAACGATGAATGGCGCAGGCTTGTAATCGGGATAGGTCGTGCCGGCACCGATGGCCGTGACGAAAACGCCAGGCTCATGAACGATCTTGCCGTCCCAATCGCCACCGGCCTGAAACGGAACCAGCCGACCGCCATGCGAAACCGTGCGCTCGAGCACGACATGCGGATCGACGCGCACCAGTTCGCCATTGTTGTTTGCATAGCGATCGCACGCACCCGCGGCGCCGGGCTTGATGTAACACATCACCGGGCACGCATCGCAGCGGATCTTGTCCGCGCTGCCGGGCGCTGTAACGGAGGTCACCTCGGTTTGCATGACCAAACTCGCGTGCAAGCCAGCGAACTGATGCGCGGCGCCAATGCCGCGAGGATTAGTTCAGTCAGTCCGCATTGGCATTTTGTTCGTATACGAACGATGTTGCGCGCAGTCCCGAAAGCTGTCAAGCGCCGTCGCGCGTAAAAACCGGAACTGCCGAATAAAAACTCAGTTGCCTACTTTGCGTGTTCAGAAATCATGCAATGCATCATCGCACGGGACACGCGACACTCTGGGCGCATCATGCGCTTGCACGTTTGTATACAAACGGTATCGTCGCAGGCAGACATTGCCGACCTTTTGCAGCGCAGCAGATCGGACCGTGACGATGAATATGACGCAGCAACCGATCCGCCTGACAGTGAACGGCAGGATCCACGATGTCGGCGCCGCGCCCGACACCCCGCTGCTTTACGTGTTGCACAACGATCTTGAATTGAACGGCCCCAAGTATGGCTGCGGGCTCGGCGAATGCGGCGCATGTACCGTCATCATCGACGGTGTGGCAGCCCGCTCCTGCGTGATACCGGTCAGCGGCTGTGTGCAGCGAGACATACTGACGCTCGAAGGCCTCGGATCGCGCGACCATCCCGACCCCGTGCAGCACGCCTTCATCGAGGAACAGGCCGCGCAATGCGGTTACTGCCTTAACGGCATGATCATGAGCACGAAAGCTCTTCTCATGCAGAACCCGCGCCCCTCGGAAACGGAGGTGCTCCAGGCCTTGCGATACAACCTGTGTAGGTGTGGCGCGCACGTCGAGATCCTACGCGCGGTCATGCGTGCTGCAGGTCATGCCGTCGAAGGACTCGAGTAATGGTGGCGGATTCCCAGACAGATCGAGAACAACTTCCTTCCGGATCGCTGTCCGTCGTTCGCCCGGCATCTTCCGGCAACACTGGATCGGCTTTCGAGACCTTCATCAAGATCACCGCGAACGGGGTTATCACTGCCTTCAATGGTCATGTCGATCTCGGGACCGGCATCCGCACGGCGCTTGGACAGATCGTCGCGGAAGAACTGGACGTCTCGTTCGCGCGTGTCATCGTCGTACTGGGCGACACTTCGCTCGTTCCCAATCAAGGGGCGACCATCGCCAGCGAAACCATCCAGATCACTGCGGTGCCACTGCGTAAAGCGGCCGCGCAAGCACGTCACTTTCTGATCGCACGCGCCGCGCAGAGGCTTGAGCTACCGGAAAGTGAACTGTCGGTAGAGGACGGCCTGATCCGGGGTCACGATAACCGCAGCATCAGTTACGGCGAACTGATCGGAGACGAAACCATCCGGCTCGATCTCGCCGATGATGCTCCGGTGAAAGCGGTCGAATCCTACAAAATCGTCGGACAATCTACGCCGCGCGTCGATCTCCCGGCCAAGGCAACCGGTGAACTGGTCTACGTGCATGATGTGCGCGTTCCCGGCATGCTGCATGGGCGCGTGGTGCGTCCGCCCTACGCCGGTGTCGATGCCGGAAGTTTCGTCGGAACGAGTCTGATTGCCGTCGACGAGTCGTCCGTTCGCGATATTCCCGGCATGGTGTCGGTTGTGCAGGTCGGCGACTTCGTCGGTGTCGTCGCCGAACGCGAGGAAAACGCGGTCAAGGCGGCCGCTCAACTCAAGGTGACGTGGAAACCGACACCGACGCTGCCCAATCTGAAAGATATCGAAACGGCGCTCCGCGCTAATCCGAGTACGCCACGCACATTGCTCGACAAGGGCGACGTGGATGCCGCCATCGCGGATGCCGCAAAGCCGATGCAACGAACCTACATCTGGCCCTACCAGATGCACGGATCAATCGGACCTTCGTGTTCTGTGGCAGATGTTCGGGAGGGATTCGCGCGGGTATGGTCCGGCACGCAGAATCCGCACATCCTGCGATCCGACCTCGCACTGCTTCTCGCACTGCCGGAAACTCAGATCGACGTGATCCGACTGGAGGCCGCCGGTTGCTACGGCCGCAACTGCGCCGATGACGTCTCCGCCGACGCGGTGTTGCTGTCGCGCGCAGTCGGCAGGCCGGTGCGCGTACAGCTAACCCGTGAGCAGGAACACGCGTGGGAGCCCAAAGGCACAGCGCAACTGATGGACGTCAACGGCGGCCTGCATGCCGATGGCAGCGTCGCGGGCTATGACTTCGCCACGCGCTATCCCTCGAACGGAGCACCGACGCTGGCGCTGCTTCTGACCGGCATCGTCCCGCCTGTTCCGGCGGTCTTTGAGATGGGCGACCGCACCGCGATCCCGCCTTATGACTACGATGCGATGCGGGTGACCGCCCACGATATGCCGCCCATCGTGCGGGCGTCATGGTTTCGCGGCGTCTCGGCATTGCCCAACACGTTTGCGCACGAATCCTACATTGACGAACTCGCGGCCGAGGCTGGCGTCGATCCGATTGAATACCGCCTGCGCTATCTGAAGGATCCGCGTGCAGTCGATCTGGTCAAGGCCGTCGCCAAGCGCGCCGACTGGACTCCTCGCCCGCTCTGGAAGGAGCAGGAAGCCGAGGGCGATGTGGTGCGTGGACGCGGCTTCGCTTACGCGCTCTATGTCCACAGCAAATTCCCCGGCTACGGCGCTGCATGGTCAGCCTGGATTGCGGACGTCGCGGTCAACAAATCGACCGGCGATGTGAGCGTGACGCGCGTCGTTGCCGGGCAGGATTCCGGACTGATGATCAACCCGGACGGCGTGCGCCATCAGATCCACGGCAACGTCATCCAGTCGACCAGCCGCGCGCTGATGGAAGAAGTCTCGTTCGATCGTGCCGCTGTGGCCAGCCGGGAATGGGGTACCTACCCGATCATCACATTCCCGGACATTCCCAAGATCGATGTGTTGATGCTGCCACGGCAAGATCAGCCGCCGCTCGGCGTCGGTGAATCCGCGTCGGTCCCGAGCGCCGCGGCTATCGCAAACGCAATTTTCGATGCAACCGGTGTGCGCTTCCGCGAACCGCCGTTCACGCCCGAGCGCATTCTTGCGGGATTGCGCGGCGATGCTCCCGCACCGCAGGCCTTGTTGCCGGCGGCCAGTTTCAAGCCGCAGGAACGAATTCCGGATACGCCAAGTCCGTTCTTTAAACGCCGCAGTACGCTCGCAGGTATCGCCGCAGTCTGCACAGCGGCTGTCGGCATCGCCGCAGCGGTGCTGCCGTGGCGATCAATTGCACCCATCGCGCGGCCGGATGTATCGACGTATTCCGCGGCGACCATTGCCCGCGGCCAGCAACTCGCGGCGCTCGGCAACTGCGCCGGCTGCCATACCGACATAAGCGGGATCGCCAATGCGGGCGGACGGGCGCTCGAGACACCGTTTGGCATCGTTTACAGCACCAACATCACCCCCGATGTCGAGACCGGTATCGGGGCGTGGTCATACCCGGCCTTCGAGCGCTCGATGCGCGAAGGCATCCATCGCGACGGCCGGCATCTCTACCCGGCATTTCCCTACAATCACTTTGCCAAGACAACCGATGCAGATTTGCAGGCGCTCTACGCTTATCTGATGGCGCAGGAGCCGGTGCACGCCGTCAACCGCGAAACTGCTCTGGCATTCCCTTTCAGCCTTCGTCCGCTGCTGGCAGGCTGGAACGCGCTGTTTCACGAACCGGCCCTCTTCAAGGCAAATCCCGCGAAATCAACCGTCTGGAATCGCGGCGCTTATCTGGTCGAGAGTCTCGGTCATTGTGGAGCTTGCCATACGCCGAGGAATGCATTGGGCGCGGAAAGAACAGCCAAAGCCTATCTGGCCGGCGGCGTCGCGGAAGGCTGGGAAGCGCCGCCACTGACGTCCCTGTCGCACGCGCCGATCCCGTGGAGCGAGGACGAACTCTTCGCCTATCTGCGAACGGGCATCTCCCGCTTCCATGGTGTTGCCGCAGGGCCTATGGCGCCGATCGTAAGAGAGCTGGCAGCCGTGCCTGACAGCGACATTCGCGCCATGGCGGTTTATCTCGCCTCTTTCAACGAGACCACAGAAACGCCAGCGGCGCAGGAAACGCTGGCAACGCGGCTGGAAACCATAACGAGCGTGAAGGCCGTCTCTGCCTCAGCTCTTGGCGCGCGCATCTATGATGGCGCTTGCGCGGTCTGCCATCAGATCGGCGGGCCTGTTCTGTTTGGCAGCAAACCCTCACTGGCGCTGAATAGCAACTTGCACAGCACCATGCCCGATAACCTTATTCAGGTCATTCTCCACGGCATCGAGCAGCCGGTCTCCAGCGATCTCGGCTATATGCCTGCCTTCAAGAACAGCCTCAATGATGAACAGGTCTTGGAGCTGGTGTCCTACCTCAGGCAGCAGTTCGCTCCGGACAAGGCGCCCTGGACCGACGTCGCCGCCGCGATCGGCCGGGTCCGGCACGCCGCCAGACCATAAAATCACACGGGGGTGGCTGGCTGCCCCTGAAGGAGCCGGATATGATCCTAGTGATCCGGTTCTGACATTCGTACACACTCCTTCGCAAGCACTTTTACGAATGTCAGAACCAAAGGATCACTAAAATCATAATTCGCTTGTGTCCTTTCGTATCCGGCGTCCGCTCGGAAGGCGCTGCGAAGTGAAGCGAACGCCGGATACGGGACACAAGCATGGCCATTACAGACATCGCTTCGCGGACCTACAATCACGGCTGGCGGCTCGATCCGATCGTGCGCAGCCTTCTCGACACCGACTTCTACAAGCTCCTGATGCTTCAGATGATCCGGCGATTCTATCCGGATGAGCATGTGACGTTCTCGGTGATCAATCGCACGCATCATGTCCGCCTCGGCGAAGTGATCGACGAGGGAGAGCTTCGCGCCCAGCTCGATCATGCCCGCACCGTTCGCTTCACCAAAAAGGAGTTGATCTGGCTCGCCGGTAATACGTTCTACGGCAAGACCCAGATGTTCTCGCCGGGCTTCATCAGCTGGCTCGCGACGTTTCAGCTCCCCGAATACGAGCTGCGCACGGTCGATGGGCAGTACGAACTGCATTTCCACGGGCCGTGGACCCACACGACCATGTGGGAAATTCCAGCGCTCGCCATCATCAATGAATTGCGCTCGCGGCAGGCCATGAAGGGACAAGGCCGGTTCGTTCTCGACGTTCTGTACGCGCGGGCGAAGGCCAAGCTCTGGACCAAGGTCGAACGACTGCGCAAACTTGAAGGCCTGCGGCTGTCGGATTTCGGGACACGGCGGCGGCACGGCTTTCTGTGGCAGCGCTGGTGCGTCGAAGCCGTCAAGGAAGGGCTTGGCCCGGCCTTCACCGGCACCTCCAACGTACTGCTCGCGATGGACAACGATCTGGAAGCGATCGGCACCAACGCACATGAACTGCCGATGGTCGCAGCCGCGCTGGCGAAGGACGACACCGAACTGCGGTGGGCGCCTTACCTTATCCTCGATCAGTGGCGACAGACCTATGACGGAAATCTTCTGATCGCCCTGCCCGATGCGTTCGGCACCAAGGCATTTCTGCGGGATGCGCCCGAATGGGTGGCTGACTGGACGGGCTTCCGCCCGGACAGCGCGCCGCCGATAGCGGCAGGCGAAGAGATCATCAAGTGGTGGAAGGAAAAGGGACGCGATCCGAAGGAGAAACTGCTGATTTTCTCAGACGGCATGGATGTCGGGTCAATCGAGGAGACGCATCGTTATTTTGCCGGACGCGTCAGAACCAGCTTCGGCTGGGGCACGAATCTCACGAACGACTTTGTCGGATGCGCGCCGGATGGCACCGCCGATCTCGATCCGATCTCGCTCGTTTGCAAGGTGACTGCCGTTAACGGACAGCCGGCGGTAAAGCTCTCGGACAATCCTGAAAAAGCGACCGGCAGTCCAACCGAGATTGCGCGTTATCTACGCGTGTTCGGCAATGCAGGCCGCGTGCGCAGCGCGGTCCACGTATAGACGCTGGCGGAGCAGATCGCTTGGAGCGATTTCCATTCGGCCTCATCATGTGTAGATTGGCCCGATCAGGATCGTGATCCTGAATGAATGGGACGCCAGTACAGGAACGATTTGATGAAGGTCACGGTCAACATTGATTGCACGCCGCAGGAAGCACGAGAGTTCCTGGGACTTCCAAACATCCAGCCCATGCAGGAAAAGGCGATGAAGCAGCTTGAGGAAAAACTGCTTTCCGGGGTCGCAGGCATGTCGCCCGATGCCATCCTGCGCAACTGGATGTCGTTCAATCCCGAACAATTCGGGGACATGTTCAAGATGTTCGGCGGACTCGGCGGCACCAAGAAGTAAGACGCGAGAAAACGCTTTAAAAATATTTACAGCGACGCCGCGTAAACTTCGTATTCCTCACGAACAGTCTCGATATGCTCGCGTGTCAGCGCGCGACGAACCTGGAATACTGGTCTTAGATCATGTCTCATCCGGCACGTCGATCAGACTGACATGCGCCGCGACGATCCGCCAGCCTTCCGCGAAACGGACCCATGTCTGCATCTGCCGCCCAATCCTGCCGGGCGCGGATGAACGATGGAACAACGTGGAAGCAACGGCGGTATCGCGGCCATAGGCCGTAATGACAGTCTTCGACAGATCGCGGATCAGACCCGCGGGATTTCGCGCCGCGCGGAACGCGGCAATGGCGTCGTAGCCGTAAAGGTTTTCACCGATCCCGTAGCGAATCGTCCTGGAGTCCTTGCGAAACAGCGCATCGAGTGTCGCAACGTCATTCGACGTCAGCGCCTTTTCGTAAGCCGCAAAGGCTGCGCTGACTTCAGCTACGACATCGGGTAAATCGACTTTCACCGTCATTTTCAAGTACCTTTAAGGCGCCGTGCGCTCAGGCCCGCGCGGCTTGCAGCGCGTGATGCCAGCCTTTGGCCGACTTAGCCGCTTAAACCAACACATGAACATGACTTTCATTTTGCAGGTGATGTTCATCGTGAACTGATTGGCGTTTAACGTCGTCGTGCCCTGCATGCCTATTCGGCAGCGACGGCTGCTGCGGTCCGACCTCGACTCGTCAAAGCAAAGCCTTCATAGCCTTTTCCCGCGACGTCGTTACAGATCTGGCGATAAACGCCGACACCGCCGATATAGGGCATGAAGACCTGCGGCTTTCCGGGAATGTTGGCGCCCATGTACCACGAGTTGGCCTGCGGATAGAGCGTTCCGCTCGCAACATCGTTGACCTGCGTCACCCAGTCGTCCTCAGCATCTTTTGTCGCCTCCATGCAGTCGATGCCACGCTGACGCATGTAACCGATGCAGTCGCTGATCCAGTCCACGTGCTGCTCAATCGATACAATCATATTGCTCAGCACCGACGGACTGCCCGGGCCGGTGATAATGAACATGTTCGGAAAGCTGGCACTCATCAGACCGAGATAGGTCCGGGGTCCCTCTGCCCATTTCTGGTTCAGGGTCGTGCCATCCCTGCCCTTGATATTGATCTTGGCGACCGACCCGGTCATGGCGTCGAAGCCGGTGCCGAACACAATCGAGTCGAGTTCGAAATCCTTGCCTCCGGTCCGCAAACCATGCGGCAGTATCTCCTCGATCGGGCTGGATCGAATGTCGACCAGAGTGACGTTGGGCCGATTGAAAGTGGCGTAGTAATCCGTGTCCACACAGATGCGTTTCGAGCCGATCGGATGATCGTGCGGCTGCAACAGTTTTGCGACCGCGGGGTCCTGCACAATTTCCTCGATCTTCGACCGAACGAATGCACAAGCGGTGTCGTTTGAAGGCTTGTCGAACAAGAGATTATTATAGGATGCCATGAAGCTGATGCCGCCGCGCGTCCAGCCGGTCTCATACTCCCGCCGTCGCGCTTCCTCTGTATCGTCCAGCGCGCCTTTCTCGGAAATGACCATCAGGATTCCGTTCCTCGACTCTTCGCGCGCGCGCCGCCGCCGATCGGCATAGTCGGACTTCCAGGATCGCGTGATCTCCGGCGTAAGCGGAGCATTGTGTGCCGGAACACTGAAATTGGGCGTGCGCTGGAAAACAAAAAGATGGCTGGCCTGCCCGGCGATGATGGGAATTGACTGGATCGCAGATGAACCGGTCCCAACGACACCAACCCGCTGCCCGGTGAAATCCACCTCGTCATGCGGCCAGTGTCCGGTGTGATACGTTTTTCCCTGAAAACGATCCCAGCCCTTAAAGTCAGGTATCCGAGCGTTCGATAGGCAGCCGGTCGCCAGGATGAAATAGGTCGCCGATACGGCTTTTCCGTCCGACGTGATCACCGACCAGCGGTTGGCGCTCTCATGAAATTCCGCGGCCTCAACCCGCGTATTGAGCTGAATATCGCGACGCAGATCGAACCT
This sequence comes from Afipia massiliensis, assembly GCF_001006325.2. Lineage (NCBI taxonomy): Bacteria > Pseudomonadati > Pseudomonadota > Alphaproteobacteria > Hyphomicrobiales > Nitrobacteraceae > Afipia > Afipia massiliensis. The sequence goes on from NZ_LBIA02000001.1 coordinate 190,689, forward strand.
GTCAGCGACATGGTTGGCGTATTTCAGGATCTCGGGCTGCGGCGCATAACGCTCGCTCCATTCCCATTCCTGCTGCAACTCCTCCGAAAACGAATAGGAATATTGCATGCTCTCGACGTCGCAACGCGCGCCGGGATAACGATTCCAGTACCATGTCCCGCCGACATCACCACCTTGCTCATAAACACGCACCGAAAGACCGAGGCCGCGTAGCCGATGCAGCATGTACAAGCCCGCGAATCCCGCACCGACAACAACAGTGTCGTAGCTTTCATTGGAGGGCGTTGAACCATGCTGCGGAGCAATCATATCTTCGTTCTCCCGGATTTTCCGTTGCTCTTGGAAAGCTGCTGGTCAGCCTTCTGCATTCAATGTGACCTCGAAAAACGGGCAAAGACAATAGATCGATGCCGAGCGGACGCCATGCACGGTGACGGGACGATCGACGATCGACGCGCTATCCCATCGCCTTGAGCCAACTGCCGATTTCCCGCATCGCGTCACTCGCCTTCGGGAGCAGTTTTCCCATGGTGATGAATCCATGAAATTGACCGGGATACGTCCGGTACACCACAGGCACACCCGCGTTGCCGAGGCGCTTGGCAAACTCTTCTCCCTCGTCGCGCAAGGGATCGGCACCGGCCGTCAATACGAATGCGGGCGGCAATCCGGAGAGATTTTGGACACGCGCTGGCGATGCCCGCCAGTCGTCGATTCCAGTGGCACCATTGAGATAGTGATCGCGAAACCACCGGATTACTGAATGCGTCAGCAATGCGCTGGTCTCGGGCTCGCTATGCGAGGGGTGTGTCATCGTAAAATCGGTTGCCGGATAGATAAGGACCTGGCCCGCGATTTTCGGCCCCGCATTCCGAGCATTAATCGCAACGACTGCCGCGAGATTGCCGCCTGCGCTGTCACCGCCCACAAGCAATCGGGATGCATCAATCCCTAGCGAAAGAGCATTCTTCGAAACCCATTCCGTCGCCGCAATCGCGTCATCGACCGCCGCCGGGAACCGATGCTCCGGCGCCAGACGATAATCTACCGAGACCACGATGAGTTGACCTTCATCGGCCAGTGTCCGGCAAACCACGTCATGGGAGTCGAGATCACCGATCACCCAGCCGCCGCCATGAAAAAAGACCAGACATGGCGAGAGTCCATCGGCCTGCCGCAGCTTCAATGGCTTGTAGAGGCGTGCGGGAATTAGCCCATCCGGCCCCGGTATCGTCAGGGATTCCATTGAAGCAATTTGGGGCGGCTCAGGATTCGAGACAACGCGGCCTGCCAAATACATCTGGCGGGCCTCCACCGGTGACAGCGTTTCATATGGCGGACGTCCGGCCTCGCGAAAGGCGTGGAGAACGGCGGCGGCATCGGGATCGAGTGTGACTGACATGGTCCTCCCCAAGGCTCTTGCGGGCGTTGTTATCCTTCTTGCTTGAATTGTTAACCCGCGATTTGGCTGCTGTCGACGTTGCCGAGACGAATACCCGGCCAGCAGATGCCGTACAAAAGACGACGGCACCGCACGGGAAAGTGCAGGGCCGTCAGTAATCGTAGGATTGGCTCTGATGCCAGCCCTTACAGCATCACATACCGAGGATTGCGATGTCCTTCACCGGACCGGTGACGCCGGAAATCTTGGCGGCTTCAGTCGCTTTGCCTGTCGCGAGATCGACGCTGTAGAGTGTGTCTCCTACCATCAGCCAGGCCTCATTCTTTCCGTTGCCATCCGACCAGATATCGAACGACGCGCTGTCAGCCTTGACGCCAAGCTTGCCAATGGTGCCGAGAATGCCATCATTGGGAGGAGCCTGTTTCACGAGCGTACCGGCGGTCGCATCGATGTTGAACAGCGCCGTTTCCTTGGTACCCTTCACCGAGTTGGTGTAGGCACCGGCGATCACATTTGGCTTTGCACCCTTGCTGGCGTCGGTCTCGGCATACTTATGATCGCCGTCCTTGGTGACCTTGCCGTCATCGACATTGGCGCGGAGGCTCATGCCGTCAGCGCCCATCACGCGCAAGCGATCCGCTGCCGGGTTGAAATCGACCGTGACGAGCACGCCCTTCGCGACCATGGTTTCGAGCTTCGATTTCATGGTCGCCTTGCCGTCCTTGGCGATCGTCACGACCGTGCCGTCATCGACCAGGCCATAAAGCATCCCGTCGGCGGGGCGAACGTCGATACCGACCAGCGCCCCGGAAATCCCTGTCACCTTGACGGAACCGGTGGCCTTCTTTTGTGCGGTGTCGACCATCGCGATGGTGTCGTTGCCGACCAATGCTGCAACTTGAGCCGCGCTTGCCGCGACTGATGTCATCAAAAGTGCCGTGGATGCGGCGAAAATCGTGCTGAACTTCATGGCGAAACTCCCTGTATCTCGACGATCCCATTCGGACCGATACAGGCGATACCGGCGGCAAAGCCGAACGGATGCAGCGCCCTCAAGATTATTTTCGGGGCGGTGCATCCAAATGCCGCACGGGACCGGTATAAAGGCTATGCAATCTCTGACGCATGGCTCAGGTCCCCGAGGTTCCCGCTTTGGATGTTCAAACAGACAAGCCCCAGTTCGACCGGGAGCGTGAGGCTCAACTCGCTGCCGCTCTGGCGCGATGCACCGTGGGCGACCGCAGCGCGCTTCAGATGATCTACGACAGCGAAGCAGCGCGGATGGTCGGTGTGGCGCGCCGTATTCTCATTCGTCAGGATCTCGCGGAGGAAGCTGTCCACGATGCCTTCGTGCGGATATGGAACGGCGCTCGCGGCTTCGATCCGCAGCGCGGCAGCGCCATCGGCTGGCTTTACGCTATCGTAAGAAACCGCGCACTCACCATCTATCGCGGCGAGCATCGCTACGACCATGACGAGCACGGCGGCCTTCAAGACATTGCTCCCGATGATTCGATCGCTCGTCTTCCGGAGACCAGCGCGCTGCGCCGCTGTCTTGAACGCATCGAGCGGCCGCGACGCGACGTGGTGGTCCTCGCCTATGTTCACGGCATGAGTCATGGCGAAATGGCGGGACGGCTGAAAGTGCCGCTCGGTACCGTCAAGAGCTGGGTGCGACGTGGGCTGATGTCGTTGCAGGAGTGCATGGGATGAGCATGCAGGACGAACGCGACACCACAGCGGCCGACTACGTGATGGGTTTGCTCGATGCAGCAGGCGAAGCGGCCGCGGAAAAACGGCTGGAGAGCGATCCGGCGTTTGCGGCAGCAGTGAGCGCCTGGCGCGAACGGCTTTCGGAGTTCGATACGACCGCCGAACCCGTGACACCCAGCCCTGACCTGTGGCGCCGCATCGCCGAAACAACGAAGAAGGAAACCATTTCGGCACTGCCCGGCACACGCAACGCCGTACTCGGCGCAACGGTCTGGGACAATATTCGGTTCTGGCGTACGACCGGCCTGACCGCCAGTGTCGCCGCGTTGCTGTTTGCTGTTATCGCGCTCGGTGCGCTGACGACATCGAAGGAGCTGCGACGCGATCTGGTTGCGTTGGCGCAAAGCAAGCCGGTTTACGTCGCGATTCTCGTCAACGACACCACCAAGGAAGCCGGGGCGGTGGTCAATGCTTTCGCTAACGGCCGTGTCGAGCTGATCCCGCTCAAGGTCATTGACGTGCCTCCGGGACGCACATTGCAGGTGTGGACACTGTGGGATCGCGCCGTCGGCCCGAAATCAATCGGGATCACGGGCCAGTCGCGCACGCTGCAGCTCAATCTCGAGTCCCTGCCCGAAACCGTGGCCGATCAGTTGTTCGAAATCACGCTTGAACCGGAAGGTGGGTCGCCCATCGGGCGACCCACCGGTCCGATCCTGTTCAAGGGCAACGCCGCAAGAACCCTATAGCTGTTCATCAATTCGTGTGATCGAAGCTTAAACCTCGATCACACGCTCCGTGAGAACCCGGCGGCAATCCATTTCATACTCAAGATCCTGCACCGGCGGCCGGTTCAGGTGCCAGGTCAGGCCTTGCCGGAAGATGCCGCGCTTGCCGAGTTCGCTTTCGATGAACGGGAAGATGTCGTGAACGGTGTAAAGCTGGGTCGCCGTGAGCTGGCTCCAGTCGCCGCCGAACGCGCCCATGCGCCGTTCCATCTCACCCAGAACCCATTTCGCCTTCTCCAGCATCGCTGCGGGCGAGATATCCCCCAGCCGCACGGCGTGGTCGCGATAGTTCCCTTTGCCTTCAGGCGCCTCTCCGCTTCCGGCGACAACGAACGATGCCGGCGCGTTCGCCGCGACAACGCTATAGGTAAAGGCATAAAAACTGGGCGTCGACGGCGGATCGATTTTCGGACAAACGTTGCTGCGCGCCACCGGATTGTCGGCACCGTCCCGCATCACGCCCCATTCCTTCAGAAAGCCGGTGTACTCCGCGTTGAAGCTCACGAACCCGCTTTCAGTGAAGGGCGCAGGCGAACGCAACTCGCAGGCTGCGAATGCTGACAACGGACGGCCTGCGGCTTTCAGAACCTGTGCGATCTTTTCAAATCCCTGACGCAACGGCACCGGATTCGTGAACCGCACCCGCTCGAGCGCGAACCCCGGAAGCGCTCCAACGCCTGCCGAATACTGGCTGACACCCGGTATGAAACGATAGCCACTGTCGGGCGCTTCAACGGTCTTGATCATGATGCCTCTTCTTGCTTCAGAATTGAATTGTGGTCTTGGCCGCGGACTATTCTTCCAGAACGCCGAGATAGGCGTCGCGAATGATCGGGTCGGCCAGAAGTTCAGCACCGGACCCCGATCTGACGATCCGGCCCATATCCATCACGAAGGCGGCGTGGCACAGATCCAGCGCAGTCGTGACATCCTGCTCGACCAGCAGGATCGACATGCCTTCGGCATTGAGCGTACGCAGCGCGGCGACAAGCTGCTCCACCAGCAGAGGAGAGAGACCGAGCGACAGCTCGTCAATCATCAACAGCTTCGGCGCGCTCATCAGGCCGCGTCCAATGGCGCACATCTGCTGCTCTCCTCCGGAGAGCGTCGCTGCGGCCTGATTGCGCCGCTCGGACAGTTTCGGGAACGTCGTGTAGACCCGATCCATATCGCGGCTGATCTCGGCGCGCGACGCGGTGCGCGAATAGGCCCCCATCAGAAGATTGTCTTCGATGCTCATTGCGCCGAACAGGCGCCGCCCTTCTGGCACGTGGACAATGCCGCGTGAAAGAATCCTGGCGGCCGTAGCACCCGCAAGGTCCTCGCCATCCGACCGATAGGAGCCCGATTGAACCGGAATCAGACCCGACAGCGCACGCATCAGCGTGGTCTTGCCCGCCCCGTTGGAGCCGATCAGCGCCGTAATCTCACCCCTGCGCACCGCGAGATCGATGCCCCATAGCACCTGCACCTCGCCATAGCCGGCGCGCAGACCCTGCAATTCGAGAATGGGAACAGCATCAACCATGGGCGGCGGCCCTCTGGGCATATTGCTGACCGAGATAGGCTTCGACGACCGCCGGGTTCTTGATCACATCGCGCGGCTGACCGTCCGCAATCAGCCGCCCGTTGTGCAGCACAACGATCCGCGTGCAGACATTGAGCACGACCTTCATCAGGTGCTCGATCATCACAATCGTAATGCCGCTGGCAGCAAGCTCGTGAATAAGCCGGGTCGCACGCTCCACCTCAGCGCTGTTCAAGCCGGCGTTGACTTCGTCCAGAAACAGCAGCTTCGGCTTCATCGCCAGCGCCTTTGCGAGCTCGAGCCGCTTGCGCATCGCCAGCGTCAGCGTTGCCGCCGGCTGATCCGATTGCGCTTCGAGACCAACGAAAGCCAGACGTTCACGGGCCGCCTCACGTGCCGACTTCAGGCTTTCATTCGGCTGCGAAAACAGCGCGGCAGCAGCCACGTTGTCGAGAGCAGAGAGTTCAGCGAAAGGCTGCACGATCTGAAAGGTTCGAGACAGCCCAAGGCGCGCAGACTGATAAGTCTTTACGCGCGTAATGTCTTGCCCTGCGAATATCACCGTCCCCAAACTCGCTGGGGTCACGCCGGTGACGACATTGACGAGCGTGGTCTTGCCGGCGCCGTTCGGGCCGATCAGGCCGAGTACCTCGCCCTTGTTGATGCCGAGCGACACGTCGCTCAACGCCTTGAGGCCACTGAAGTGACGGGAGACTGACTGAAGCCGGAGAATCTCAGACACGCTTCGGCCTCCATGAAAGAAGTCGATCACGCAGCGACATCAGCCCGTGCGGGAGGAACAGCAGCAGCGCGACGATGAGAACGCCGAGGACACCGCTATGGATCTGGATGTAGTTGCGCCAGACCACCTCCTCCAGACCGAGATAGACGAGCGCACCGATAACCACACCGAGCGGCGAACCGAGCCCACCAATCAGCGCCATCACGATCGGCTTGACCGAGTAGAGAATGTCGAACACGTCCGACGGATCGATGTAATGGACCCACGCGGCGTAGATGCCGCCCGCGGCGCTGACGAAGCATGCCGAGAGGCCAAACGCGACGCTCTTGTAGAGCGTGGCATTGAGACCGATCATGTTGGCGGCAGTCTCATTCTGCCGGATGCAGGCAAGTCCAAAGCCGAGCTTTGACCCCGAGACGATGAGCACCATCAAGGCGGTCCCGAGCAGCAATGCCCACATCGCATAAAAGAAGAAGGTCGCGTCCGATATCACACCGGCTGCGGATGTCAGCGGGATATTCAGGCCCATGCCGCCACCGGTAAGATCGGTGGCATTGTTGACGAGTTCGCGAAACACCTCGATCAGCGAAAGGCTGGCAATTGCGAAGTAATGTCCGCGCAAACGGAGCAGCGCGGCGCCCAGAAGGGCTGCGACCACGAACGCCCCTACCCATGCGGCGGCCACCGCAACACCAATAGGGACTCCCCGCGACATCAAAACGCCGGTTGTGTACGCCCCCAGGCCGAAGAACGCTGCCGTGGCGAACGATGGATAGCCCGCGAAACCACCGACAATGTTCCATGATAAAGCGAGGATCGCGTACATGCAGGCGATCGTGCCAAGCCTTAGTGCATACGCTCCACCGAACATAGGCAGCGCGGCGATACAAGCGATCAGCACCAGCAGGATCAGATTCGACCGGGTCATTCGAAGCCCTTTCGGCCAAGCAGGCCCTGGGGGCGAACGATCAGGAAGATGATCAGCAAGACGAATGACAACGTCGTCGCATGCGCCGGACCGATCAGCGTGGAGCCGATGCCTTCGATCAGGGCCAGCAGAATGCCGCCGGCCAGAGCACCCGACACACTGCCGAGGCCACCAAGCACGCAGACCACGAAAGCCTTGCCGAGATAAGCCGTGGAGGTGAGCGGCGAGATCGGGAAGATCAGCGCCATCAGCACCCCAGCGCAGCCGGCCAGTGCAGCACCGAGGCCGAAGGCAATCGCGTAGATCGACTTGACATCGACACCCATCAGCGTGGCAGCGTCACGATCGAGCCTCACCGCAACGATAGCGCGCCCGACACGCAACCGGCGCAGGATCAGATAAAGCACCCCGGTCAGCGCCAGCGCAGACGCAGTCGCGATCAGCCGATCGACCGGGACGACAACATCGAAGAATGAGATCGATCCCATCGGCGGCGTCAGCGTCAACTTCCGGTAATCCGCCTTGAAGTAATAGATCATCGCGTTGTTGAGGATCAGATCGAGGCCGAATGTCAGCGTCAGCGTCACAAGCACAGGCGCGGTGATCACGCGGTTAAGAATGATACGTTGAATGAGGTAACCGAACGCAAAGAACAACGGCGCCGCGATGAGAAGCGCGTACCACGGCGAGAGATGGAGTGACTGATAAAGTCCCCAGGCCAGATAAGCGCCGAGAACGATGAACGAGCCATGGATCAGGTTGATGACGTTCAGAACGCCCCAAACCAGTGAGAAGCCGATCGCAATACATGCGTAAAGGCAGCCCAGCACTAAAGCATTGATCAGAACCTGGGCCGCCAGCATGTGATGTCCTCGCCTCCGCGCCGTGGATCAGTTCACGCCGAGCTTGAATTCGCCCTGCTTGATCAGCGCAGGCGAAAGCACGATGGGCTTGCCGCCCTGAAGCTGGAATACCGGCGGCTCCAGTGAGTTGATCTGCCCTGTCGGACCAAACTTCACGGGGCCGAAGAACGTCATCACGTCAAGCTTTGCGAGTTCGTCGCGCACCTTGTCCTTGTCGAGCGACCCGGCCTTCTCGATCGCCATCTGGAACAACGCTCCGGCGACCGACGCCGACGCCTGCGCGTAGTCAGGTTCGGATTTGAACTTTTCCTTGAACAGCTTCACATAGTTTGCCGTGGTGCCGAAAATGTCCTTGCCGGAATACTGCGCGGCGGGATGCCACCAGGCGGCGCTGGTGATGTTTTCTCCGCCTGCACCGGCGGCATCGATGAATTCCTGATAGGCCGGACCCGCGATCATCGAAACCACCGTGGCCTTGATCTGCTGGTCAGCCATCTGCTTTTTCACCAGCAGCAGATCGTTGATGTAGCCGGTCACGAAGATCCACTGCGGAGCCAGCGACTTGATCTGCGACAGCGTAGCGGAGTGATCGAGTGTTCCGATCGCATACTTCTCGAAGTAAGCGACTTCGAGACCGTTGCCCTTCGCCGATTTTTCCATTTCCTGCGCGATGGCAAGGGGAAACAGATCGTTCCGCGCCAGAATCGCGACCTTCTTCACGTCCGGCGCCTTCGCTTTGACCATCTGAGTGAGCGGCGTGGTCAGCGTGTCGTTCGGCGTGAAGGTCCCGAACAGATATTTGTATCCCTGGTCGTAAACCTGCGACGACGAGGCGGTCGCGGCAATGGTCGGCACCTTGTACTTCTCGGAAACGCTGCTGCCCGCCTTCGCGGCGCCCGACCCGAACGGGCCAAACAGGAAGTTGACGTTGTTCTGGGTGATCATCTGCTCGGTGGTCTGCACCGCGCGCGGCGTGTTCGACTGGTAGTCGGTGTAGACGATCTCGACCTTGTACTTCTTGCCGCCGACCGAGATGCCGCCCGCCTTGTTGGCCTGCTCAGCCCACAGGTCATATCCCTGCTGCTGTTTGATCGCCTCGGGCGCGAGCGGCCCGGTGAGCGGAAGCGGCGCACCAAACTTGATGACATCCTGCGCCTGCGCCGCCGAGGCGGACAATCCCAAAGAGGCAACGATCAAAAGCGAATTCAAACCACGCGAGACGAGCCGGGAGCGAGCCATCCAGATTCTCCATCAGGTACCAAGGGTGCGACCTGTTGAAATCTTGGCAAAATAAGGAATCGAATAAAAGCATTGAATTTCGATGCGAACGGTCTGAAAATTAGATCGCTATGCACGACCTGCTTGATTTCAAAGCATCCCCTTACCGGAAGAACTGGGCCCGAACACATGATTGAATCAACGGCTATTCGGTACTTTCGCGAGGTCACGGTGCGCGGCTCAATCAAGCGGGCCGCGGAATCCTTGCGGATTGCCCCCAGCGCCATCAGCCGGCAGGTGCAGGGGCTCGAAGACGAGCTTTCGGTCAAACTGTTCGAGCGCGGGGCGCGGGGGATGAATCTGACCAATGCCGGTCACCTGCTCTACCGCTATGCACAAGAAAGCCTGACGAAACTGGACCGGGTCCGCGCGCAGGTGGAGGAATTCGATTCGCTGCAGCGCGGTCACGTCAAGCTGGCGACCGTTGAAGGCCTGCTGGCGAGCTTCGTGTCGGACTTTGTGGTCGATCTTTCGAGGGACTACCCCGGCATTTCGATCGCGGTGACCACCGTGGGCTCGCGCGGCGTCGCCGAAATGGTGGGACGGCACGAGGTCGATCTTGGGCTTGTTTTCGGCCGCGCGCCCCGCCGCGACTTGATCGAACTGGCCCGTATGCGGCAATCGCTGTGCCTGATGGTTGCGCCGCAACATTCGATGGCCGGCAAAGATCATTGCTCGATAAAAGATCTGGCAGGGCTACGAGTAATCCTGCCCGATCCTTCGTTCGGTATTCGTCAGGAAATCGATCGCGCCTGCGCCAAGGCCAACATCGAACTCGATATCTACAGCGAGACCAACTCCATCGCCTTCTTACGAACGATGGCTGCCAAAACTGGCCTCGGCACCTTCCTGCCGCGGAACGCGGCGATGCCAGAACTGGTCGCAGGTACGCTGGTCGCCATTCCTATGCGTGACAAACGGCTGGAGGCAACGCAGGTAACACTGGTGCAACTCGCGGCCCGCAACACCACACCCTCCAGCCTCCGCGTCGCGGAATTGCTGGTCGACAGAATGAAGCAACAGACGGACTAGCCGGGAACACTTTCCGTGGTCCGGGGCTCCATTTCAACACTGCCCGGGAACAGCCGGCGCACCAGAATATAGAAGATCGGCGTGAAGATCAGGCCGAACAACGTCACGCCGAGCATGCCGAAGAATACGGCGACGCCGACCGCTTGACGCATTTCCGATCCGGATCCCGATGAAATCACCAGCGGGACCACACCGAGAATGAATGCGAACGAGGTCATCAGGATCGGCCGCAATCGCAACCGGCACGCCTCGATAACGGCTTCAAGCTGATCGCGCCCCTCCCGCTCAATGTCGCGGGCGAACTCGACGATCAGAATGGCGTTCTTGGCCGCCAGTCCCACCAGCACAACGAAACCGATCTGGGTCAGGATGTTGATATCCTGTCCCATGATCCGCACTCCGATGGTCGCGGCGAGCAGGCACATCGGCACAATCAGGATCACCGCGAATGGAAGGGTCCAGCTGCCGTATTGCGCGGCAAGCACGAGATACACGAACAGCACGCAGATCGGGAAAACGTAAAGCCCCGTATTGCCCCCCGTCACCTGCTGATACGACAGATCGGTCCACTCGAATCCGAACCCGCTCGGCAGCGTCTGGACCGCCAGCGCTCGCATCATATCGATCGCTGTTACAGAACTTGTTCCCGGAAGCGTATCGCCCTGCAACTCAGCAGCCGGATAAAGGTTGTAGCGCGCGACCCGGTCAGGCCCCGATGTATCACGGAAGTCGACGACGCTTCCGAGCAGCACCATATCTCCCGCCGTGTTGCGGGTTCGCAACCTGGCGAGATCGGTGGTCTCCCGGCGGAACGGTAAATCCGCTTGTGCCATCACGCGGTAGGAACGGCCGAGAATATTGAAGTCGTTGATATAGGTAGAACCGAAATAGGTCTCGATCGCTTCGGTCACGTTCTGGACCGGCACATTAAGCATCTGCGCTTTCTGGCGATCGATCTCAACGAACACCTGAGGCGTGTTGGCGCTGAACGGCGAAAACACCGCTGTCAGTCCGTGGGCTTTCCGGGCCTCATTCACTAGTTCGTCGGTGGCCGCCGCGAGCAGTTCGGGACCGCGCCCCTGCCGGTCCTGCACGCTCATGGTGAACCCGCCGCCCGTGCCGATACCCGGCACCGCTGGCGGCGGCACGACGATCACGAAGGCACCCTCGATGCTCGACAGCCGCTTGCGCAACTCCGCGGTGATCACATTGGCAGTCAGCCCCTCCTTCAGCCGGATTTTCGGATCCTCGAACACCGGAAACAACGCAGCTGCATTACTGGCTTGCGTTCGAGTCGCGCCGGACAGGCCGGCAAACGACGGCACGCGTACGATCCCCGGCGTCTCAAGTGCGATCCTCTCGATCTCACGAACGACCTCGGTCGTACGTGCAAGCGAGGCAGCGCCCGGCAACTGCACGGCGACAATGACGTAACCGCGATCCTGCGCCGGAATGAAGCCTTGTGGTGTAGCTACGACCAGCCAAACGGCTGAAGCAATCAAGGCAGCGTAAGCCAGCAGCATCACAACCGAATGCCGGATAACAAACTCCGCCGCAGTTCCATAACCGTGCGAAAGGCGATCGAACACGCGGTTGAAGGCGCCTGTGAATTTTCCCCATCCGCGCGCGATCACATTCCAGTTCGCCGGCGGCCGTTTCTCTTCATGCGGGCGCAGGATGATCGACGCCAGCGCTGGAGAAAGGGTCAGCGAACAGAAACAGGATATCGCGGTGGCGACGGCGATGGTCACGGCGAACTGCTGGAAAAACTGTCCGGAAATGCCACCCAGAAATGCAGTGGGTACGAACACCGCACACAGCACGAGCGCGATGGAAACCAGTGCCCCGCCGACCTCCTGCATGGTGAGCAGTGCGGCTTCGCGCCTGCTCAGACCCGCAGCCAGATGCCGTTCGACATTCTCAACAACGACGATCGCATCGTCCACCACAATGCCGACAGCGAGCACCAGCCCGAACAGCGTGAGATTGTTGATCGAAAATCCGAGCGCTGCCATGATCGCGAAGGTGCCGATCAGCGAAACAGGAATCGCTAGGATCGGAATGATCGCCGGACGCCAGCCTTGCAGAAACACAAGGACGACGATCACGACCAGGATCATCGCTTCGTAGATTGTCTTGATCAGCTCGTTGACCGACTCCGCAATGAACTCGGTGGGGTTGTAGCCAATATTGTATTCCAGGCCCGGCGGAAAATCCGCCTTGAGCCTTTTCATCGCATCGGAAATGCCCTTGGCGGTAGCCAGCGCATTCGAGCCGGGCCGCTGCGACACCAGCATCGCGACCGCGGATTTCTTCAACAGAAAGCTATTGGTTGTGTAGGCCAGCGCGCCGAGTTCGATACGCGCCACATCGCGCAGACGCACGATACGGCCATCCTCTCCGGCCTTGATGATGATGTTTTCGAACTGCTGCGGATCTTTCAAACGCCCCGTAAAGGTGAGATTGGGTTGAAACGCGCGGTCGGAAATCGGCGGTTCGGCGATCTGGCCACCGGCGATCTGTAGATTCTGGGCGCGGATCGCCGCGACGACGTCACCCGCGGTCATTCCAAGCGTGGAAATCTTCTCTGGGTCGAGCCACAGGCGCATCGAATAATCCCGCGCGCCGAAAATCTGGATGTCGCCGATGCCGTCCAGCCGGAGCAGCTGATCGCGCACCTGCCGGAGCGCATAGTTGCTGATGTAGAGCTGGTCGTAGGTGTCGTCAGGCGACAGCATGAACACGACCATCAGCAGGTCGGGGCTGTCTTTGCGTGTCACAACACCATTACGTTGCACTTCCGTCGGCAAACGGGGCAACGCAATCGCCACCCGGTTCTGAACCAGCACCTGTGCCTTGTCGAGATCGGTGCCCAGCTTGAACTCGACGGTGATCGTCAATTGGCCGTTCGAGGTCGCCTGACTGTAAATAGACACCATGTCCTCGACGCCATTGATCTCCTGTTCGATCGGCGTTGCGACGGTATCCGACACAGTTTGCGCGGACGCGCCCGGATATTGCGTGGCGACGATCACCGTCGGCGACGCCACCGGCGGATACTCCGCGACGGGCAAGATGGTGTAGGCAATCGCGCCGACAATCATCAGCACGATGGATAGCACCATCGCCAGAATGGGCTGGTTGATCGACAAACGGCCCAGATTCATGACTTGCCCCCGCCGGCCGGCTTCGGCGCATGCGGCGCGACTTTCGCTCCGATCCGCGCACGCTGAAGTCCTTCGACGATCACACGATCATCCGGCAAGAGCCCCTCGCGGACGACACGCAAACCACCATCGATGGGTCCAAGGGTGACCGGCTTTGCCTCCACCGTATCGTCGTCCTTCACGACAAAAACGATCTTGCGGGATTGATCCGATGCAATCGCTGTGTCCGGCAGCAGTAGCGCTTCGTAGGGAGCACTTCCAATGACTCGCACGCGGGCGAACTGTCCGGGCAAGATCGACAGATCCTGATTTGGAACCAGCGCGCGGCCGCGCAGGGTGCCGGTGCCGATGTCAAGCCGATTGTCGAGGAAGTCCATCGTGCCCTCGCGCGAGGGCTTGGTTTCGCCGGACAGGATGATCTGTACGGGGTTTGGCGTGTCGCGCGAGCTTGGCCTCCTGCCCTCGAACCACAACCGGTTGTTTTTGAGATAGATCGATTCATCCATATCGAAATAGACATGGATCGGATCGAGCGAAACGATCGAAGTCAGCAGCGTGGCCCCGCTCTCGCTCCCCTGCACGAGGTTACCGACCGTCACCAGATGCCGGCTGACGCGGCCATCGATCGGCGACTTGATTTTCGTAAACTCGACGTCAAGCTCGGCCCGACGCAGCGCACCCTCGGCCTGCAATACAGCTGCCTGGGCGGATTCAAGTTGCTGGCGTCGTTGATCGACGATGGTCTCGGCGACGGCCTGCGTCTTGATCAACTGTTCGGCGCGCGCCAACTCGCGCTCCGCAAGTTCGATCTTTGCCTTGGCGTCGGCCAGTTGCGCCCGCGCTTGTTCAGCAGCGGCCTCGTACTGACGCGGATCGATCACGTAAAGCAGATCGCCGGTCTTGACGAAGGCACCATCCTTGAATTCGACCCCCGTCACGAAGCCGGTCACACGCGCCCGAATCTGAACCTGCTGAATGGCTTCGAACCGGCCCGTGAACTCGTCCCAGTCCGTTACAGTCCGCTTGGTTGGCTGAGCGACAGTAACAGGCGGCGCACTGGCTGCGGGTTGTTGCGCCGGCTTATCGCAGGCGGTCAAAATTGATCCGACGGCAATTGTGACAAACACCAAGAGTGACTTGTTTCGTCCGGAGCGCCAGAAACCATTAGGGATCACATGTGATCTCATAATAGAGCTCCCCTATCGTCACCGAACAGCTTGAACAGCGTTCCTGTCGAGCGGACACGTTATCGCGCATTGATGAACATCGCCAGTGCCCTAAATCCTCCGGCGATTTAGTCGCAGCTAATCATTTTTGATTAGAAACGATCTTACTACTCCGCGCCGTCTTCCCGCACACCAGTTCTTGTCATTGATATACTACGAATATATGCTTGGGTTGATGGAGCGGATTCTTGCAAAATGGTGACGGATTGAAATCCAAGAAGGCTTCAAAGCGTGCAGCCCCAAATTCAGAGATCGATGACGGGACGCTGACCGATCGTGCCTATCGCGAACTCGAGGAAATGATCGTCACCTTGCAGTTGCCGCCAGCCACTGTGCTGTCGGAGCATACGCTTGCAACAAAGCTGAAAATTGGACGCACCCCTATTCGGGAAGCGCTCCAGCGTCTCGCGAGGGACGGTCTCGTGGTCATCATGCCGAGACGGGGCATCATGGTCTCGGAAATCAATCTCCGGCTGCAACTGCGGCTGCTCGAAGTTCGCCGCGAACTTGAGCGGCTGATGGCGAGGCTGGCAGCCGAGCGCGCCACCCCCGAAGAGCGCCAGGAGTTTGCGGAAGTCGCGAAAGGAATGCTTGCGGCTGCGGCTCAGGCCGACGACATCGAATTCATGCGGCTCGACCAGCGGTTCAACCTGCTGATCGCAACGACAGCCCGCAACGAGTTTGCCCGACGCTCAATGGGACTGATGAACGCCCTCTCCCGCCGCTTCTGGTATCAGCACTATCAGGAGGTTGCCGATCTACCCCTGGCTGCCAAGCTGCATGCAGCGGTCGCCGAGGCCGTCGCGGGAAAGAAGCCCAAGATGGCGGCCTCCGCTTCGGACAAGCTGATCGACTATATCGAGGATTTCGCGCGCAAGACGCTCGACACATAAACGGAGATCTGCCGCTCACAGCGGATATCGGAATCTGCAGCAGATCAAATCTGCTACCGTCTCAGTCAAACATCACAACACTGCGAATGGTTTCGCCACGCTTCAGCGCGTCAAAGCCCACGTTGATCTCTTCGAGAGAAATACGCCGTGAAATCAATTCGTCCAGCATCAGCGACCCATCGAGATAGGCTTGCGCCAGCATCGGAAAATCACGGCGTGGCCGGGCGTTCCCATAACTGACGCGTCGAATCCGCTTTTCCTGCATCAGCGATCCCCAGCGGAACGATATGTCCTGCTGCACATCGACCTTACCCAGCCAGATCACGTGCCCCCCAGGCCTAACGGCTTCGGTTGTCACGCGAAACGCTGCCGGGCTTCCGGCTGATTCGATCACAACATCCACGCCACGCCCACGGGTCTCGTTCTTTGCTGCTGCGACAGGATCCTCATCCGACGCATTGACCGTGCTGGTCGCGCCCATCGTGATTGCGAGCGCGAGCTTTGCGGGATCGAGATCTACGGCGATGATTGCTCCTGCCCCCGCCAGACGCGCACCTTGCACCGCTGCCAGTCCGACAGCGCCGCAGCCGACCACCATCACCGTATCGCCGTGAGCGATTGCACCAAGATTGAGAGCCGCGCCCACGCCCGTCATCACGCCGCAGCCGATCAGGCAGGCGCGATCGAAGGGAATGTCCTTCGGCACCGGGACGGCCTGTTGATCGGGCACGATGCAGTATTCGCCGAAAGATCCAAGAAACATCAACTGCTGAAGATTGTGCCCATCCGCCAGCGTTGCCCGGCTCTCACCGTCGAAGGATCGCGCCTTTGGCCCTTCGCCAAGGTACTCTTCGCACAGTATCGGCAGATCCCGGTCGCAATAGAAGCAATGGCCGCAGTGCGGATTCCACGACAGGATCACGTGGTCGCCCTTCTTGACCCCTCGCGCCGCTGATCCGACCTCTTCGACAATACCGGCCGCCTCGTGACCAAGGACAATTGGCATCGGGAAACGCAATGATCCTTCGATCACCTCGAGGTCCGTGTGGCACAACCCGGCAGCGCGGATGCGTACAAGAACATCTGTGGACTTCAACGCCGATGCAGTGACCGTTTCAATCGCAAGCGGTGTTTTCGCGGCATGGAGAACAGCCGCGCGGTATTGAAGCGGCATCTACGCGACCGCCTTGCCGGGATTTCCATTGCCCAGCGCCGTGAGTGCGACATCGATATCGGACGATGTCATTTCCCATTCATTGCCGAAATTCGCCACCACTGCCCGCATGAACGGATCAGTCATGGCCTTGGCAGCACCTGCATCTCCAAGGTGCTCGATCAGCATCGCAAGCGCAAGCTGTCGCGGCTCCGGTCCTTCATAGCTCCACTCGAAGCCGTTTTTGGTGAACCCCGTGACATCCGTACGAGGATTCAGCGGCGCTCCATCGACAGTCACTTTCACGCCGTCGATTGTCCTGTCGCCCACATACCGCTTCATACTGCTCTCCTCATTCGTATCCGAGCCGAAAACTGCACTAATGCGCCGCTTCGATCTCGCCCGCGATCACACGCATCACATCGCGATCGCGATGCGCCTCGGCCAAGGTGCCGGAAAACATCAGTTCGCCACGTTCCAGCACGTAAAGACGATCGACATAGTCCGGAATGTGATGAACATTTGATTCCGCCATCAATACGCCCTTGCCCATGGCACGGATCGAGGCCACGCCTTCGGCGATCAGCGGAATGATGGCCGGCGATAGTCCCTCAAACGGCTCATCCAGCAACAACAACTTCGGATCGAGTGTCAGCGCGCGGGCGATCGACACCATCTTGCGTTCGCCGCCCGACAATTGTGCCCCGCCTCGCGCAAGATACTGCCGCAACTTCGGGAAGACCGCATAGGCTTCCTCAATACGCTCATTTGCAGGGCGGCCCGTCGGCCGCGTCCATGTCGAGAGCTCGATGTTCTCTGCCACCGTCAAATCGGCATAGACCTCGGATTCCTCCGGTGAGAAACCAATGCCGCTCTGCGCGATCTTCCACGTCGGCAATTTCGTCAGATCAGAGCCGTCAAAGCTGATCTCGCCCGACAACGGGCGGCGATAACCCATGATGCTGCGAAACGTCGTGGTTTTGCCGGCACCGTTGCGGCCGACGAGACACACGAGTTCTCCCGCCGCGACCGACAGGCTGATTCCGTTCAGGATCCGGCTGCCCTGAATATCCACTTTCACATTGGAGAGCTTGAGCATCAGGACGCCCTCTTCAAGGTCGGCGGACGCGTTCCCACCACCGCCGAGATCATTGCTGGATCGGCAAAGAATTGATCGGGCGGCATATCGGCCAGAACCTTGCCCTCCTGCAGAGCGACAATCCGGTGCGAATAACGCGCAACGAGATCCATATCGTGTTCGACCTGAACAATAGCGCGGACCCCCGCTGCCTTGGCCGCGGTCACGAGAACCTCCATGATGGCATGCTTGTCCGCGGTAGAGACGCCGCTGGTCGGCTCGTCGAGCAGAATGACCTTGGGGTTGAGTGCGAAAGCGCTGGCAATATCCAGCAGCTTCTTCTCGCCCTGCGACAACGTCGAGGCCACGGTGTCCAGCTTGCCGCGGAGGCCGAGAACCTCTGCGACACGCACCACGTCCGCCTGAAGCTCGCGATCCTTCGACAGCGAGCGAAATGGATTTGAAATTCGCTGCAATCGCGAAGCAACGGCAACCGCCAGGGTTTCGCGCACTGTCAACGCCGGAAATATATTCACAAGCTGGAAAGCACGCGACATGCCACGCCGGGCCAATTCGACGGGTCCGACACCCGCAATGTCCTGACCGAGAAAGCGGACCTCACCCATGGTCGGCCGCAAAAGACCCGTTACAACATTGACGAGCGTGGTTTTGCCGGCGCCGTTTGGTCCGACGATCGAAACGAATTCGCCATCATCGACGTGAAACGATACGTCCTGCAGCGCGCGGTATGCCCCGTAATGCTTGGAGACGCCGATCGTTTCGAACAACCGCTCACTGACGGCCGGGTTTCCGCTATCCTGGCGCATCACCTCTCTCCTGTCTTGCGGGACGCGAGCATCTCGACAGCACCCGACAGACCTTGCGGTAGGAAAATCACGAGCAGCACCAGCACGCCGCCCATCACGAAGCGCCAATACTGGGTGATGGCCATCACAAAATCCTGCAGCAGCACAAATGCCAGCGCCCCGACTGCCGGACCGACAAAGGTCCCGCTTCCGCCGAGAACCGCCATGAAAACCAGATTGCCGGAATGGGTCCAGTAAGCCAGTTCTGGATCGGCGAGACCGGTCGTAATCGCGAGAATGGTCCCGCCGATACCCCCATAAATCGCAGAGATCACGAAAGCCGCAAGGCGCATGCGGAAAATCTGCACACCGACGTAAGCGGCCTTGCCCGCGTTCTCGCGGATAGCCTTCAGATGCAACCCGAACGGCGATTGGGTAATGCGCCACATGATCGCTCCCAGCACCGCGAGCAGCACGAGCACATAGTAATAAAATGGCCCGGTGAGAAACGCCGTCTTTCCGCCGCCCCATTCCATGCCGAACAGCAGCGGGCGCAGCACACGCATCCCCTGATCACCGCCGGTAACGCTGTAGAATTTGAACAGGAAGGAATGAAACAGCATGCCGAATGCAAGCGTCAGCATACCAAAGAAGATTCGAGTGTAACGCACGCAGAGCATGCCGATGACAAGCGCAACCGCCGCCGAAACAACCGCGCTGGTCAGGACAATCAACTCAAAACTCAGCACCCCGAATTTGGATGTCAATGTCGAGGCGGTGTAGGCTCCGACGCCAAGAAAAAGAGCATGGCCGAACGATAGCAGCCCTGTCGTGCCAAACAGCAGGTTGAAACCGAACAATGCGATGGCATAGGCAAAGAACGGCACCAGCAACAGAAGCGCATAAGGTGACGCCACCAGCGGCAATAGACCCATCAGCGCAGTCAAGCCAATGAAGATCCACAGCCCCTTGATGTGCGGCAATGAGCGCCGCCTCGGCGCGGTCAGCGAGATATCGAGAGATTGTTCACTCATGTCGTCACCTTGCCGAACAGCCCTGCGGGCCTAAGAATGAGCGCTGCGACGACAACCAGATAAACGGACAACAGCTCCATTTCCGGCATGATCGAAATCGATGCAGCACGCATCAATCCAACAATCAGCGCACCGACAAGCGCGCCGCGCATGCTACCTAGACCACCGATCACAACGACAGCGAAGGCTTCCACCACCAGCTCGACCGCCATGTCGAGCGAGGCCGCACTCGACGGCACCACCAGCGCGCCACCCACCGTGCCCAGCATGCAGCCGACCGTGAACACGAGTGCAAAAATTTTCGACGCGTTGACGCCGAGGCCTTCCGCCATGTCGCGATTCTCAGCCGTCGCCCGCACGATACGTCCGGTCTTCGTGCGCTGGAGAAACAACCCGAGCGCAACCGCAATGCCGATGCTCGCCGCGATCACCAGCAAATTGTAGGTCGGCACCTGCACACCCAACACATGCGCCGTGCCGTAGGCCATGTAGGCGTTGTCCATAGTGCGCGGGGTCGCGCCCCATGTGAAGCGGAAGACGTCCTGGAACATCAGCAGCAGGCCGAAGGTGAGCAGCAGCTGATAGCTCTCATCCCGGCGATAGACCGTCCGCAGCACGCGTTCGATCGGCAGCCCGACAAGGCCGATGGCAAGGCCTGCCAGAATCAGGACCGGAAAGAACATCATCGGCGGGAGTCCGAGCTTCATGGCGACAGCGACCGCCGTAATCCCGAAATACGCTCCCAAGGCATAGAAGGAGCCGCACGCGAGATTGACGATCTGCTGCACGCCGAACACGAGCTGAAGCCCAGCCGCCACCAGGAACAAGATGGCGGCGTGGAATATCCCGCCGAGGACGATATCGACGAGCGATGTCATTGCTTAAACCGGCAGTTTGGCGGTCTTGATCCATTCCCAGAAATCCGCACCGGGCGGTTTCTGCAACTGATCCGCCTGGAATGTGTCGATCGAAGCCAGCGTCGGGAAATCGTACTTGTTCTTATTGGTCGATGGCCCCTGATAGAACACCTGCTCCGCGATCTTGTCCTTGCGGAACCGGCCCTTGCCGCCGAGGCTTTCGACTTCGATGCCGGGCATCGCTTCGGCAACCATGTCTGGCGTCGGCCATTTTTTGGCCGCCTTTTGTGCGGCCTCGACACCGGCCTTGTAGCTTGCGAGCGCGAAATAGGCGCGGTCCGCTTCCCAGTGGGGCGCCTCTTTATACTTGTCCATATAATCCTGAACGAACGCCTTCTGCAGCGGCGACGCTTGCGGATGATCGAAGTAAAGCGTGTTGTGTCCGAAGATCACGCCTTCCGGCATGAACTCCTTCTTGAGCTGATTGAGCTGCCAACCCGCCGCAGGCAGCACGACCTTCACGCCATCAAACAGACCAGCGGCCGCGCCCTGCTTCATGAATACCGGCAAGTCGGCAAACAGCATTGAGGAGAAAATCAAATCCGGCTTGGCCGCCTTCAGCGCAGCGATATGCGACGTCAGATCGAGTGTGCCGACCTTCGGCCATTGCTCGGCAACGAACTCCGCCTCCACGCCGTAGCGCGCAAGGATTTGCCTGAAGGCTTCCCAATTGTTGCGGCCGTAGGAGTAGTCCGGATTGATACCGGCGACGCGCTTGAACTTGCCCTTGAAGTGTTTCACGGCCAGCAGCGACGCCATAACGGCCTCACACTCATTATCGGTCGAGCGGAAGACGTAACGCGATTTCGGCATCACTTCCTTCACGCCGTCCTGCGTGGTGCCGTCCCACATGACGAGGAGCGACTGCTCTTCCTCGGCCACGGGGGCAACACCGAGACTGACGCCGGTCGAGATCAGGCCATGAACACTCTCGACCTTCTCCTGCAGCACCAGGCGCCGGAACCGCTCGATGGTGTCCTTGGGATTCGTTTCTTCTTCAATGACCAGTTCGAACTTTCGGCCGGCGATGCCGCCGTCCTTGTTCATGCGCTCCGCAGCCCACTGCACGGCACGGATGCCGCATTCGCCGGCAGTACCGGCGACGCCGGATCGCGGTGCAATGATGCCGATCTTGAGCGGCTTGTCTTGGGCAATGGCCGGGGCAAACAATTGCGGCGCAGCAGCAACGGCAGCGCCTGCACCGGCGAGCTTGGAAAACGTGCGGCGGGTGAGCTTCATCTGATGTCCTCCCATGATCTATCAGCGCATCTGCCGTGCGCCGTTGCCATACCATAAATATATCAGACGCATTTCAGCAAGCGATTTTTGCAGGGAGCGTCAACTTGCAGCAGATGATTGCCCAACTAATAGATTGGTGATATGTCAGGTGACAAATGGCCGGATAGGGTTGCCGGCCACCCCGGAAACAAAGGAGAAGGCGTCATGGAACTCACATCCAGCCCGATGACTGACCGGCAGCGGAAATACCGGGCGACCTACAGGGACCGAATCGCGGGCTGGTACAACGGCTGGCTGCACGCCTTCGTCATCTACGTGATCGGGTTCACCGCCCTCTCGGTCTATGTCGCCAACATCAGCAACGTCCGCTGGTGGGAATTTCTGATCGTGCCGGTGACTTTCCTGGCGGCAAACTTCTTCGAGTGGTGGATTCACCGCTTCGTCATGCATCGCCCGTCGCAGATCAAGGCGTTTCGCGCGATCTACAATCGGCACACGCTGATGCATCACCAGTTTTTCACCGAGGAAGAAATGCGCTTCGCCGATCACAACGACTGGCGCGTCACATTCTTCCCTCCCTATGCTCTTGTCACGTTTACGTTGATGTCGATCCCGCCCGCGCTGGTGCTGGGCTGGCTCGTTTCACCAAATGTCGGCTGGCTGCTGATCTGCACCACGACATCGATGTATCTCATCTATGAATTCATGCACTTCTGCTGCCACGTCGACGAGAACTGGTTTGTGCGCAACATGCCCTTCGTCAATACGATCCGGCGTCATCATGCGGCCCATCACAACCAGTCGATCATGATGGAGCGGAACATGAATCTGACCTTCCCCGTCATGGACTGGCTGTTCGGCACCTCGGATCTCGATCGCGGCCTGATCGGCCATATCTTCAATGGCTACGACACCCGCTACATCCGGAAGAACATGCGAAAGACCTCACGGACGCCGAAGCCGGAAGCCGCCGGTCAGGGCACCGGATTCGCTACGCCTGCCGAATAGCTGCAGCCGAGACCGAACGGAGATTGGCATGAGTGCGATCGAGCCGAACTGGCTATCGCTGATCTGGTTTGCCGGGCTGGCTACCGTATGTGGAATTGCCTTCCTCATCATCGCCGGCATGTTCCCGCTTCATGCCCGGCCTGATGCAGCAAAGTCACCGTTCGTCACGCTGCTTGTCCTAGGAAATGCGACGTTACTGGCCATACTTCTGGGCGCTACCGGGCTCTATGGATATCTTGAACTGCGATGGACCACGCTGATCGTCGTCAGCGGGCTCATCTTCCTGTTTGCGCCGGCGCTGTTTGAGGAATGGCGGTGGCCGCTACGCAATACCGCGGTCGAGCTATCCGTATTGATCGGGGTTCAGGTGCTTGCACTCGCTATCCTGGCCAAGGTCGGCAGTTCAGCGCTGGCGATCCTGTCGTGAGAATGCGTCGATAAGGTCAAGGGAGAAACCAATGCCCGTAAAGATCAAATTTGTACTATCCATCGTAGTTGTTCTCGTCGCGGCTATCGCGTTCTACATGCAGCACGCGCTCGGCCATGGCCGCATTCAGTATCTCGTGGCATTTCTCGGGTGTCTCATGGTGTTCGCCATGTGGCTTTTCCCTGAGGTGAAACGCGAAGAAACAGCGGGCGGCGTTCGCCGGGAACAGCAGTCGAGTCGCTGAGCCGAGCGACCGCATCTGCCCCGCGATCAGGGGAACAATCCGCGTGTGATTTTTGCGGCGCGCACGCGTTCAACACCAATCGCCATGGCCGCGGTTCGATTGAAGATGTTGTCGCGTTTCACCCGCGAGGCCATTTGATCGAACGCGCGATTGAGAATCTGATACTCGCGTCGCGTCACCTCTTCCTCTTCCCAGAACAGTTGTTGCAGATCCTGCACCCATTCGAAGTAGCTGACCACGACGCCACCGGCGTTGCATAAAATGTCCGGAATCAGGAAAATCTCGTCCTGGCGCTTCTCCAGTACGAGGTCTGCATCCGGTGTTGTGGGACCATTCGCTCCCTCGGCGAGAATCCTGCATTGCAATTTTCCGGCAATATTCGCGTCGATGACACGTTCGGTGGCAGCCGGCACCAGAACATCGCAAGGTAACGTCAGCATAGCGACCGGATCGCACTTCAGCTCTTCCGAATAGCCAAGAAGACTACCGTGCTTTGCGGCGTGCCTCATCAGGTCGGCCACATCCAGCCCCGCCGGACGATGCAGCGCACAGGTGTGATCGCTGACTGCAACAATTGTCACGCCCATCGCCTGCAGTTCCGCCGCAGCGATCGACCCGACGTTTCCGAAACCCTGAACTACGGCCGTCGCTGTGTTCAGACCGATTGAACGCTCGGTCATCACACGTTTGGCAAGGTGAGCGACGCCGCGCCCCGTCGCCTCCCGTCGGCCCAGCGTTCCGCCTGCGCTGACCGGCTTTCCCGTCACGATTTCCGTGACGGTGCGGCCCTGATACATCGAATATGTATCCATGAACCACGCCATCACCTGCTCGTTGGTCCCCATGTCCGGCGCCATCACGTCGATATGCGGACCGACAAATGGAATCATTTCCTGCATGTAACGACGCGACAGCGATTCCAGTTCGTGTGCAGACAGGCTTGAAGGATCGACGCCGATGCCACCCTTGGCGCCGCCATAGGGCAACCCGACGAGCGCGCACTTCCAGCTCATCCAGATCGCAAGCGCGGCCACTTCGCCGAGATCGACGCTTGCAGCGAAGCGTGTCCCTCCCTTGGTGGGACCGAGCGTCAGATGGTGCTGAACGCGGTAGCCTTCGAAGACCGCCGTCGATCCATCGTCACGATGGATGGGACAGGAAACGACCACCGCGCGTTTCGGCAACAGCAGCCTGTCGCGCTCATCTGCAGGAATCGCAAGATAATCCGCAATGACGCCGAACTGGTTGGCCGCCATATCGAAAACCGGGCCGCTGTAAACAGTCATTGACGTCTCATCGGCTTGGTCGACTGCGGAGATGGGCATCTCCGCAGCAACAAATCTGCTGATGTGGTCGAAGGGACAAGAATCAACGTATCGAGACAGTCTTATCGCACGAAAAGAATCTCAGCGCTCCCCTTGCAAAGCCCCCGACTCGCCTAGATCCCGCCCATGCAGAGGTACTTGATCTCGAGATAATCCTCGATGCCGTACTTGGAGCCTTCGCGGCCGTTGCCGCTTTCCTTGACGCCGCCGAACGGCGCGATCTCGGTGGAGATGATGCCCTCGTTGATCCCGACCATGCCGTATTCAAGCGCTTCGGCGACACGCCACACCCGCCCGATGTCGCGGCCATAGAAATACGCGGCAAGGCCGAATTCGGTGTCGTTGGCAAGGCGGATCGCCTCCTCTTCGGTCTTGAACCGGAACACCGGCGCCACCGGACCGAATGTTTCCTCGCGAAAGATCAGCATATCCGGGGTCGTGCCGGTCAGGACCGTCGGCTCGTAGAACGTGCGGCCCAGCGCGTGGCGCTTGCCGCCAATAGCAATCTTGGCGCCCTTGGCCGTCGCATCGGAGATGTGCTCCTCGACCTTCTCGACGGCAGCCATGTTGATCAGCGGGCCGATGGTGACGCCCTCGCCGAAACCGTCGCCGACCTTCAGGCCACGCACCGCCTGCGACAGCTTCTCGACAAAGGCGTCGTAGATCTTGTCCTGCACGAAGATGCGATTGACGCACACACAGGTCTGCCCGGCGTTGCGGTACTTCGATGCCATCGCACCTTTCACCGCCGCGTCGATATCGGCATCGTCGAACACAATGAACGGCGCATTGCCGCCAAGCTCCATCGAGGTGCGCTTCACGGTGGAGGCGCTTTGCTCCATCAGCTTCTTGCCGATCTCGGTCGAGCCGGTGAAGGTCACCTTGCGCACGATCGGATTCGACGTCATCTCGCCGCCGATGGCGGAGGCCGATCCGGTCACCACGGAGAACACGCCCTTCGGCACGCCCGCGCGTTCGGCCAATACAGCAAGAGCCAGCGCCGACAGCGGCGTCTGGCTGGCCGGCTTCACCACCATCGTGCAGCCTGCGGCCAGTGCCGGGGCAGCTTTGCGGGTGATCATCGCCGCCGGAAAATTCCACGGCGTGATCGCAGCGCAGACCCCGATCGGCTGCTTCAGCACCACGATGCGGCGATCGGCCGTAAACGGGGGAATCGTGTCGCCGTAGATGCGCTTGCCTTCCTCGGCGAACCACTCGATGAAGCTCGCAGCATAGGCGATTTCACCGCGGCTCTCTGCCAGAGGCTTGCCCTGCTCCGCCGTCATGATCATGGCGAGATCTTCCTGATTGGCCATCATCAGGTCGAACCATTTGCGTAAAACGGCGGAGCGCTCCTTCGCCGTCCTGGCGCGCCAGGCCGGGAGCGCGGCATTCGCCTGTTCGATGGCGCGCTTCGTCTCGCCCGCGCCCATGTTGGGCACTGAACCGACCAGTTCACCGTTCGCAGGATTGTCGACCTTGATCGTGCCGCCGCTATCGGCCGCGACCCATTCGCCGCCAATGAAGCAGCCGTCTCGCAACAGCGAAGTGTCTTTCAGGGTGAGTTTTGAGACCTTGTCCAGCATGTTACGAAACCTTGTTGATGGGCGCGATCAGCGTTTCGCGCAATTTGAAGCGGATGATCTTACCAGAACCGGTGCGCGGAATCTCGCCCGCAAATGAACCGAAACCGGAAACCTTCTAAGGCGATATGCCCCACGGCAATGATCGAGAATGTCTTCGGTTCCCATGCCTGTTCTAGCCCGCGCGCAACTGCAAACAATGCAGGGCATCGCACTGCAATCGATCACATTCACGATACGACTTCTGGCGGCCAGCGAGCTTGGAGCCGCTCCCAGCGAGGCTGCATATATACCGGCGAAAGAGTTGCCGAACTCGTGCGCGCCGCCTCACATGAGCATCCGCGACGCAAGCGGCGGCAGCGCGTCAAGGAGAGCACACGGACTTAATTGCCTCCACGCCTGAAGCGCTCGCTATCAAGCACGAAGCATCTGTCGCGGCCAGACTATCTGCAGCGGCGGACACGCACGCCATTAACCCACACGGTGCGGCAAACGACCGCTGGACGAACGACCACTGGACGGCGGACGACGGCCGCTCCCCGGGGCCCAACGCAGCCTGCGCGATAGACTCCACGGGCACAGACGACCGCATTGGCGTCAGTGGTCACGACAGTCATCGTTCCGCCAAAGGCCAGCACAGCAGCCGCTATAAGCAAAATTGTGCGCATGATTACCTCCCACAGTACTTGATTGATCCTGGCGCAATTCTCCCGAACAAATCCCGCGGCGCCGGCTACTTTTTCTCCGCGGCGGTCAACACCCTCTTGCAATCAGGGGTCAGCTTGTCGCTGGACTTGGACAGACAAGCGATGACCCGCCCTCCTCCTGGCGCGACGCCTTTGCAGAACTTCTCATAATCCCCCATGCATGCGCTGCGCTGTTCAGCCGTTAGATCCTGCGCATACGCAGCACCTGACAACCCAAGAAGAGCAACAATCAAGATCGTGCGCGTCATGTGTACATCCTTTCCGGTTGTTAACAGATCAAGTCAGGTCAGTGGTTCTTGCTTCTTTGCTGCTCAGCCGTTGTACTCGAACTCCGTAAAGTCCCAAGCAATACGTTCAAACCGAATTCATCCGATACCGGCCTTTGTCGTGGGGAAAGACCATGCAGGATATCCGAAGCAAATGGCTTACGTTCTACGCTGAGCATATCGAGCACGTCTCAAAGGAGATGTTCAGTCACGTCGAAAAAATGATCGTCGCGACATTGATCATATCGGCAGGCGCACATGTCTCCAGCACCGACCCGGCCATACTCCTGTTCGGCTACTTGCGTCACGGTCTGGTTGGCCGCGGGGTCGAGCTATTTGGCATCATCCTTCTTATTCTCAATTTCCTCGACGGCTTCTACAAGCTTACAAAATTGAGTTGGCATGTCGCGTATCTGATCATCATGTCCGTTTGTTACTTTGCCTTAAGCGTCCGACTGGTCCAGCTGATCCTGGCTTTTCGCGGTGAATAGCGTACCGCGCATCAGATCTTCGCAGGCAAAACGATCCAGGAAAACGGTCTATCGCGCGGCAAACTGAGCGAGAACATCCTTGCACGCGGGTGAAAGGTCAGCCGCTCGCACGGCCAGACACTGCACGATGCGGCCACCGCCGGGTGCAACGCCTCCGCAAAGCGCGCGAACATCTCCGCTGCACGCAGATCTCAGGACAAGCAATTCCTCGCGCGGTCGCATGGGCCGCAGCACCAAGGCAGGCGCTGGAGCCGCCGCCGCTCCGGCAGGCGCCGCCGCAGCAGCCGGTGCGCCACCCGGGGCTGGCGCTGCACCACCGCCTACTGCGCTGACCGCCTTCTGGCAGCTTGGCGAAAGTTTCGGCATGCTCTTCTGCAAGCACTGCAATGACGCCTCGCCGCCCGGCGGCACGCTTGCGCAATTCTTCTGATAGTCCGAACGGCAAGCGCTGCGTATGGCAGCGGTTTGCGCATCGGTCGGCTTCTGTGCTGGTGTAGCAGCAGCCGCCTTGGGAGCAGCAGTAGCCTTGGGAGCAGCCGCCGGTGCGGCGGCTTTCGCCGGTGCAGGAGCCGCGGGGGCCGGCGCGGTTTCCGCCTTGGGCGCGGCGGCGGCCGGCTCGATGGCATTCACGGCCTGCTTGCAGGACCCGGAAAGCTTCGACATGTTTTTCTGCAAGCACTGCAATGAAGCCGCGCCGCCCGGCGGCACACTGGCGCAATTGGCTTCATAATCCGCGCGGCATGCAGAGCGGATCGCATTGCGCTGTTCATCGGTGGGCTGTTGGGAGACGGCCGGTGTTGCAACTGCGAAAATGACCATCGCTGCCAGCGTCCATAGCGCCGCGACACGTTTCAACGTGCTGATCATTTGAAGAAATCCCTATTGTTGTTGCCGAATTCGCTGCTTCAATCAAAACGAAACTGCAAAAAACCTGCCGGAATAATCTTCGCGGCCATCATCATTTTCGGTTTTGAGTTTCACCGCAAGCAGATTGTTGCTATTCAAGGATCGCGGGGCGCAATTTTCTTACCCTACAGCCCCCGCTGGAACATCATGAGACGGGGCATCTGAATGAAGCCTGCGTGTCCAACCTCGTTCACCGCGCTCTTCGCTTCTGTTGATCGCAGAGCACACAGGGCCTCCCGTGCCCTTCTGGCCATATCCGCATTCATCGCGCTAACTGCCTGCGAACAAAATAGTTTTGTGGCCCCGCCGCCCGCCAAGGTCGATGTCGGGCTGCCTGTGCAGCGCACCGTCACCCGCTACCTGACGGCCACCGGCAACACCGCCCCGGTCAACAACGTCGATCTTGTCGCCCGGGTGCAAGGTTTTCTCCAGTCGATCTCCTACCAGGACGGCGCCTTCGTGAAGCAAGGCACGACGCTGTTCACGATCGAGCCAGAGACTTACAAGCTGAAGCTTGAGCAGGCACAGGCCGCCGAGGCCGGTGCGCAGGCTTCGTTGAAGCAGGCGGAGGCCGACTTCAAGCGCCAATCGGATCTCGTTACGCGGCAGATTGTGTCGCAGGCAACTCTCGAACAATCCACGTCCTCACGGGACAATGCGCAAGCCAATCTGCAGCAGGCTCAGGTCAATACCAAGATCGCGGAGGTCAACTACAGCTACACCAACGTAGCCGCCCCGTTCGATGGAATCGTCAGCGCGCGTCTCGTCTCAATCGGTGAACTCGTCGGCGCGTCCTCGCCAACCCAGCTTGCAACCATCGTTCAGCTCAATCCGATTTACGTAAACTTCAACGTCAATGAGCAGGATGTTTTACGGATACGCGCGTTCGCCGCACAGAAGGGTCTCACGCCGAAAGACCTGAAGGAGACTCCGATCGAGGTTGGACTTCAGACCGAAAGCGGCTATCCGCACAAGGGAAAGCTTGACTACGCCGCGCCGACGATCAATCAGGCGACCGGAACCCTTGCGGTACGAGGTATCCTGTCGAACACCGACCGTGTTTTACTGCCGGGATATTACGTGCGCGTGCGCGTTCCCCTTGACCAGCAGAAAGACGCCCTGCTCGTTCCTGATGTCGCATTGGGCAGCGATCAGGCCGGACGATATGTCCTTGTGGTCAACAGCGAGAATGTCGTCGAGCAGCGCAAGGTGCAGACCGGGCCCCTCGAAGGCGATCTGCGAGTGATTGAGAGCGGCCTGAAGCCCGATGAACGTGTCGTGATCGCCGGCTTGCTGCGCGCCATCCCCGGCCAGAAGGTCGATCCTCAACTGCAAAAAATCGAGCAACCTCGCGCGTCAGCGAACTAGGACGGGGCCATGATCTCGAAGTTCTTCATCGAGCGGCCGGTTCTTTCCAACGTCATCGCCATCCTGATGATCCTGATTGGTGGCGTGGCATTGTTTAGCCTTGCCGTCGCGCAGTACCCCGACGTGGTGCCTCCAACCGTGCAGGTCACGACGCGCTATCCCGGCGCCAGCGCCAAGACCGTCATCGATACCGTCGCACTGCCGATCGAGCAGCAGGTGAACGGCGTTGAGGACATGCTCTATATGCAATCCTACAGCGGCGCCGACGGCACCTATTCTCTCACTGTGACATTCAAGATCGGCACCGATCTGAATTTCGCGCAGGTGCTGGTCCAGAACCGGGTGTCCAGCGCTCTGTCGTCCCTGCCCCAATCGGTGCAGACCCAAGGCGTCACAGTCCAGAAGAGATCGACGGCAATCCTGCTGTTCGTGACACTGACTTCTCCGAACGCCACGTATGACAGTCTTTATCTGAGCAACTACGCCACCATCAACATTCGGGATGAATTATCGCGTCTTCCCGGGGTCGGCAACGTCACCGTGTTCGGCGCGGGCCAGTACTCGATGCGGATCTGGCTCGATCCAAACAAACTGCAAGCGCTGGCGCTGATGCCTCAGGATGTCATTCAGGCAATCCAGCAGCAGAGCCAGCAAGTCACGGCAGGCCAGGTCGGAATGCCGCCAACGCCGTCCGGGCAGGCATTCCAGTACACGCTCAACATCAATGGACGTCTCGACGACGTCACCGAGTTTAACGATGTCATCGTCAAAACCGGCAGCAATGGCGATATCACCCGCGTTCGTGACGTCGGGCGCGTTGAACTCGGCGCCCAGACCTACAGCCAGATATTTTCGCTCGACAAGAAGCCCGCCATCGGCATCGGTGTCTTCCAATCGCCCGGCGCGAACGCGCTGGAAGTCCAGCAGGCTGTCAAACAGAAGATGGACACCCTGGCACGCGGTTTCCCGCAAGACATCAAGTTCGACATTCCGTTCGACACCACCAAGTTCGTGTCGGCTTCGATTCGTGAGGTTTACAAAACGCTGATCGAGGCGGGCCTTCTGGTCCTGATCGTGATCCTTGTGTTCCTGCAGGACTGGCGCGCCATGCTGGTTCCCGCAACCACCGTCCCGGTCACGATTATCGGCGCCTTCGCCGCGATGGCCGCGCTCGGGTTCACCATCAACCTGTCGACGCTGTTTGCGATCGTTCTCGCCATCGGAATCGTGGTCGATGACGCGATTGTCGTCGTCGAGGGAGCCGCTCACAATATCGAACGCGGACTATCCGGCCATGATGCGGCGATCAAGGCGATGGATCAGTTGTTCGCGCCGATTATCGGTATCACGCTGGTGCTGGTGTCGGTGTTCCTGCCGGCTGCGTTTCTGCCCGGGCTGACCGGCCGCATTTATGCGCAGTTCGCGCTGGTGATCGCCGCGACAGCCCTGATCAGCGCGATCAACGCCGCAACCTTGAAGCCGACGCAATGCGCCCTGTGGCTGCGGCGGCCGGTCCCACCGGAGCAACGCAACTGGTTCTATCGCGGCTTCAATTCGATCTATGACCGGCTCGAGAAGCGCTACGCCGCCCTGATCGGCCGCATGGTTGCGCACAGCAATCTGACGGTCATTTTTGCATTGATCCTGATCGGCATCGGCGGCTACGGCCTGTCCCGCGTGCCGACGGGCTTCATACCCATTGAGGATCAAGGCTATTTGCTTGCGGCCGTCCAGTTGCCGGACGGAGCATCGCTCGATCGCACCCAGCGCGTTCTGGATCAGGTCACCGAGATATCGAGCAAAACACCCGGCGTTGCACAGGTCATCAGCATCGCCGGCATATCGGCACTCGATAACAGCTCGAGCCTCGCCAATGCAGGCGTCTCCTATCTCATGTTGAAGGACTGGGATGAACGAGGCGCTGGTGAAGATCTGCGATCACTAGTTGTCGGACTGAACAAGAAACTCGAAGCTATTTCGGAAGCACGGATTTTCGTGCTTCCACCGCCACCAATTCAGGGCATCGGCAATGCCGCCGGCTTCGCCATGCAGGTCGAACTGCGTGACGGAAATTCCGATTTCGGTAAGTTGCAGGCCATAACTCAAGCCGTCGTCGCAAATGCCCAGACGCAAAGCGCCTTGCAACGGGTGAACTCACCATTCCGCTCCATGGTGCCGCAATTCGACGTCGAGGTTGATCGGATCAAGACCCAGACACTGCACGTCACGACCGATCAGGTGTTCTCGACGCTCGCGTCCTATCTGGGCGCATCCTACGTCAACCAGTTCAACAAATTCGGCCGCACTTTTCAGGTTTATGCCCAGGCGGATTCACAATTTCGCCTGACCACCAAGGATATCGAGAACCTGACGGTTCGTAACCAGCAAGG
This sequence comes from Afipia massiliensis, assembly GCF_001006325.2. Taxonomy (NCBI): domain Bacteria; kingdom Pseudomonadati; phylum Pseudomonadota; class Alphaproteobacteria; order Hyphomicrobiales; family Nitrobacteraceae; genus Afipia; species Afipia massiliensis. Next base: position 223,191 of record NZ_LBIA02000001.1, read on the forward strand.
CGCCATGATCCCGCTCGGCACGATTGCGACCATTACGCCGACGGTCGGCCCCTCACTCATCAGTCTGTACAATCTCTACCCATCCGCGACCATCATCGGGTTGCCAGCTCAAGGTTACAGCTCCGGCCAGTCCATGGCACTGATGGAAAAGATCGCCGAGAAAACCTTGCCGCCGGGCACCGGATACGAATGGACGGCGATGTCGTATCAAGAAAAGGTTGTCGGCAGTCAGATCTACTTCGTCTTCGGCCTCGCCCTGCTGCTCGTCTATCTGGTGCTGGCCGGACAATATGAAAGCTGGTACGCGCCAATAGCAGTCATTCTGGCCGTGCCGCTGTCATTGCTCGGCCCGATGGCCGTCCTCACCGGACTGCGGATCGAGAACAATCTCTACACGCAAATCGGATTGATCCTGCTGATCGCCCTCTCGGCCAAGAACGCCATCCTCATTGTTGAAGTGGCGCTTGAACTCCACGTCCGCGACCGGAAGCCACTGCTGGAATCCGCTGTGGAGGCTGCGCGGGCGCGGTTCCGGCCCATCCTGATGACGTCGTTCGCGTTCATTCTCGGTGTGGCACCATTGGTGTTCGCTACCGGCGCCGGCGCCAGCGCGCGCAAATCAATCGGCATTACTGTGTTCAGCGGCATGATCGCCTCCACCTGCCTCGCCGTGCTTTTCGTTCCGACGTTCTTCGTCATCGTCCAGCGATTTGAGAATTGGCTCCGTGAGCGCAAGGAAAAGAGGGCCGGTTCACAGGCGACGGCGTAACAAGGCCCCTCACCTTCTGATGTAGCTACATCTCCCTCACCCGGTATCCGATGCCCGGCTCCGTCAGCACGACGCGAGGATCATCCGGCTTGTCCTCGATCTTCTGCCGGAGTTGGCCGATATAGACCCGCAGATACTGCGTATCCTCGGTATGTGCAGGCCCCCAGACTGCGGCGAGAATTTGCCGGTGCGTGACGACACGGCCTGCGTGCCGCGCCAGAAAGGACAGCAGATCGAACTCCTTCGGTGTCAGCTTTAGCTCCGCACCCCCGCGCGTGACACGATGACGAACGGAGTCGACCTCCAGGTCGCCGACGCGAAGCAAGGGCGTCTCGGCCTTGCGCTGCAGGCGATGGCGCAGTGCCGCCCGCATCCGCGCCATCAATTCACCGACATTGAACGGCTTGTTCACATAGTCGTCGGCGCCAAGATCGAGAGAATCGATTTTCTCGGCTTCGCGTTCGCGCGCCGACAGCACGATAATCGGCACGTCCGACCACTCCCTGACACGGCGGATGACATCCTTTCCGTCACCGTCGGCGAGCCCAAGATCCAGCAGAACAATATCCGGAGTTTCGGCGGCAATCCGCTTGATTGCATCAGCAACAGTGTCGGTACTACTCATCTCATAGCTGTTGGCTTCGAGTGCCGGCTTGAGGAAGCGCAGAATCGCAGCTTCGTCGTCAACGACCAGCACACGGGCTCTGGCAGTCATGCCTTCGGATCCTTTCGCGGAAATGTCATGATGAAGCGGGTGCCGTGGTTCTCAGCAACAGGGCTCTCCGCCCGGATTGAACCTCCATGCGCTTCCATGATGCCCTTGGCAATGGCAAGCCCAAGCCCGGTCCCCTGCCTGCCGTCGGTGCTTGCATTCACGCCGCCCCCTTTTACGAAGCGGTCGAAGATTCGCGGAAGCATATCAACGGCAATGCCAAGCCCGTTGTCCGTCACCCGCAGAGATATTTCACTGTCTGCTGCCACGGCATCAATAACGATATGCGTGTGTTGCGGGGTGTGCAGCACTGCATTGGCGACGATATTGCCAACGGCCTGTTCGATCAGTATCGCATCGGCGCGCACCAGCGGCAGATCGGCTGGCAATTCGATCGCCAATGATTGCCGAGCACCACGACGACGCACCGCGCTGACGACCCGCGCCACGATGTCGCGCAGATCGATCCAATCGCTTCGCAACTCAAGCGCCCCCGCGTCGATCCGCGTGATCGCCAGCAGGTTGCGCACCATTTCATCGAGACCTTCAGTCTCCTGCTTGATCTGTCCGAGCAAATCGTTCTTCGACGCCGCATCGAGTTTGTCGCCATAATCGAGAAGACTCGTCGCAGACCCAAGTATCGATGACAGCGGCGTGCGGAAATCATGGGAGATCGAAGCCAGCAAGGTATTGCGGACCCGCTCGGCCTCGGCAGCGGTCTTGGCGTCGACCATTTCGCCAGCCAATGACGCCCGCTCAAGCGCAGCCGCCGCCTGTCCGCATAAGGTGTCGAGCAAGGCTCGCTCCTCCGAGTCGAGCGGCGGTGCGTCTTTCTCGGTCGCAACGCCAATCGTCCCCAGCACCTTATTGCCGATCCTCAGCGGCGTAAAAAGCCACGGGATAATGGGCAGCGTACCTGTGTTTGCGCCGGCGGGCTCGGCGTGATTGTAGGCCCAGCGCGCGGCCGTCATCGCCGCGGCATCGAGTTCGTCCTCCGGTGGCCAGGCCGCCGTTAGCGCCACATCGTCATCCTTTGCCAGCAACACCACGACCGGCCGCCTCAAACTGGTGTGAATTTCGCTCGCAGCACCCTCCGCAACATCAACTGAGCTGGCCAGTCCCGACAGCCGCCGCGTAAACTCGTACAACCGACGTGTTGCCCGCATCCGATCCGCCGAAATGCGCGCCTGCTCGCGAACCCTGGCCGCCATGGCGGCGCTGGTGATCGCGACAACGAGAAAAATGACAAGCGCGAGCAATTCATAAGGCTCGGCAACGGTCAGGGTGTGCAGCGGTGAAATAAAGAAGAAATTGTAGGCGAGGAACGACAGGATCGACGCATAGATCGCCGGCCAGATGCCGAAATTCATCGCGCTGAACAGCACCGCCAGCAGGAACACAATCGAGAGGTTCGGAATGGGCGTCAGCCTCGTGAGAACCTCGCCAACCACCACCGCCCCGCCGACTGCAGCAGTGGCGTAGAAAAAATGCAGTGCGTTCAATTTTTCCAAAGACCAGCGTCGTCGCGGCCGCGGCGGTGACCCCGCGGCGTCAGCTGCTCGCGTGACCAGATGAATCGCAATGTCCTGGGTTCTCCGCACCAGTTCGTGCGGAAGCGAGCGCCGCAGTAATTCGTTGATGAAGCCCCCGCGCGCCCGGCCAACCACAATCTGGGTTACGTTCTCGAACTTCGCGAACCGCAGAAGTTCGGCCGGCATGTCGGTGCCGGTCAACGTCTGGGTCTCAGCTCCGAGGCTCTCGGCAAGCTTCAGTATCTCGTCCAGCCGCTGGCGCGCGACGCTGTCGATATAGGCACCTGGCCGCTCCACGGTTACCGCGATCCATGGCGCATCCATCAAGTCGGCGAGACGTTTGGCTGCACGCACGACGCTCGGTGAGATCTGGTCGGGCCCGACACAGGCAAGAATGCGTTCACCCGCCGCCCAGGGCCCTTCAATCGCCTGCGCCTGCATGCTTTCGATGAGAGTGGCATCGACACGCTCGGCCGCCCGCCGCAGCGCGAGTTCGCGCAGCGCCGTAAGATTCTGCGGCTTAAAGAAGTTGTCGACAGCGCGAGCGGCGGTATCCTGAACGTAGATCTTGCCTTCAGCCAGACGCTTCAACAGTTCGTCCGGCGGAAAATCGACCAGCACAACTTCATCGGCTTTGTCGAAAACCTTGTCCGGCACGGTCTCGCGCACCCGTACCTTGCTGATCTTCTGAACAACGTCGTTGAGACTTTCCAGATGCTGGATATTCAGCGTCGTCCAGACGTTGATCCCTGCCCGCAGCAGCTCGTCGATATCCTGCCAGCGTTTGGGATGACGGCTGCCGGGCACGTTTGTGTGCGCGTATTCATCGACCAGCAGAAGATCCGGTCTGCGCGCGAGAGCCGCATCGAGATCAAACTCGCGCATCACCTGATTGCGGTAGACGATCGGCTTTCGAGGCAAAACTTCGAACCCGTCGATGAGTTGCTCGGTCTCCCGCCGGCCATGCGTCTCGATCAGCCCGGCGGCAATATCCTTGCCTCCGGACTTCTCGCTGCGCGCGGCTGTGAGCATCGCGTAGGTCTTGCCGACACCGGGAGCCGCGCCGAGGAAAATCTTCAGTCGCCCCCGGCCCTCCTTGCCCGCGAGGGCCAACAAAGCGTCAGGTGAGGCTCTCTTCGTCTCCTCGCTGGACATTCAACTCCTCGGTAGCTGCACTCACGAACCCATCTTATCCATTGCAAGGTTCAACTGCAGCACATTTACGCGAGGTTCACCCAGAAAGCCGAGACTGCGCGTCGCGACCATCCCATCCACAAGCGAGCGAAGTCGCGCTTCCTGCAAGCCCCGCGCTTTCGCAACCCGCGGCACTTGAAACAGCGCCGCTTCCGGGGAGATATCCGGGTCAAGCCCGCTTCCCGACGTGGTCACAAGGTCGACCGGGACAGCCGCCGAGGAATTCTCCTTCTTCAGAGTCTCAACGCCACTCGCGAGCCGCTCGGCCAGCACCTTGCTGGTCGGGCCGAGATTCGAACCCATGGAGTTCGAGGCATTGTACGGAGCCGCGGTGGTCTTCGATGAGTCCTGCGGGTCAGGCCCGGTTGTCGCTGACGGCCGGCCATGGAAATACCTGGCTTCCGTGAATTGCTGCCCGATCAGCGCAGAACCGATCACCTTGCCGTCCTGTTCGATCAGGCTGCCTTGGGCCTGATAGGGGAACAGCACCTGCGCCGCTCCCGTCATCGCCAGCGGATAGATCAACCCGGTGATGGCCACAAGGCCGATAAGGAACACAAGTGCGGGACGAATTTCTCTCAACATGACTAAACCTCTCAAGCCAACTTCAGGGCTGTAACCACAAGATCGATCGCCTTGATGCCGATGAACGGCAGGATCACACCGCCGAGCGCGTAGACCAGCAAATTCCGCCGCAGCAATGCTGCCGCACCGACAGGACGATACTTCACACCCTTAAGCGCCAGCGGAATCAGGCCGATGATAATGAGTGCGTTGAAGATGATTGCCGACAAAATCGCGCTTTGCGGAGTCGACAGTTGCATCACGTTCAACACGCCGAGTTGCGGATAGAACGCCACAAACATCGCCGGAATGATCGCGAAGTACTTCGCCACGTCGTTGGCAATGGAGAATGTCGTCAGCGCTCCGCGCGTCATCAGCAATTGCTTTCCGATCTCCACCACCTCGATCAGCTTGGTGGGATCGGAATCAAGATCGACCATGTTGCCGGCTTCTCGCGCCGCCTGAGTGCCGCTCTGCATCGCCACACCGACATCCGCCTGCGCCAATGCAGGAGCGTCGTTGGTGCCGTCACCGCACATCGCGATCAGACGTCCGTTCGCCTGTTCGCTGCGAATGTACCGCAACTTGTCTTCCGGTGTCGCTTCGGCGATGAAATCATCGACGCCCGCTTCAGATGCGATGGAGGCCGCCGTCACCGGGTTGTCGCCGGTGATCATCACCGTTTTGATGCCCATCCGCCGCAGAGCTGCAAACCTGTCTTTCACATCAGGCTTCACCACGTCCTTGAGGTGGATCACGCCAAGGATACGCCCACCATCTGCCAATCCGAGCGGCGTGCCGCCGGAGCGAGCGATCCGGTCGACCGCGGCGCGGAATGCAGGCGGCTCGGTGATATCCCCGCCCGCCTCGTCGCGGGCGAATTTCAGAACCGAATCGATTGCGCCCTTCCGCAGCTTGCGCGTGCCGATATCGACGCCGGACAGGCGCGTCACAGCCGAGAAAGGAATGAACGCCGAGCCCTTCGGCGCCTCCTCGCGTTGGACGCCATACTTCTCCGCTGCCATCGTTATGATCGAACGGCCTTCCGCCGTCTCGTCGGCATCGCTCGCAAGCAATGCAGCTTCGGCCGCCTCGCGTTCCGAGACGCCAGGCACAACGATAATCTCCGTCGCGAACCGATTGCCGAAAGTAATCGTGCCGGTTTTGTCCAACAGCAACGTATCGACGTCACCTGCGGCCTCGACTGCACGACCCGACATCGCCAGCACGTTGAAGCGAACCAGGCGATCCATGCCCGCGATTCCAATCGCGGACAACAGCGCGCCGATGGTGGTGGGAATTAACGTCACAAACAGTGCGACCAGCACCACCACCGAGATCGAACCGCCAGCATAGGCGACATAGCTCGGGATTGTGGCCGTCGCGAACACGAAAATGATCGTCAAACCGACCAGCAGAATGTTCAACGCAATCTCGTTCGGCGTTTTCTGCCGGTCCGCGCCTTCCACCAGCTTGATCATGCGATCGAGAAAGGATGATCCCGGCGATGACGTGATACGGATGACGATACGGTCGGAGATCACCGTGGTGCCGCCTGTGACCGCCGAGCGGTCACCGCCGGATTCCCGGATCACCGGCGCCGATTCGCCAGTGACCGCAGCTTCGTTGACCGATGCAATACCCTCGATCACCTCGCCGTCGCCGGGAATGATGTCGCCCGCCGTACAGACAACGAGGTCCCCTGCTTCAAGCTGGTCCGCCGACACGCCCTCATAGAGTTCATCGTTGTCAGCCGACAGAAGCCGCTTGGCGCGCGTTTCCGTTCGGGTCTGCCGCAGCGTATCGGCCTGCGCCTTGCCGCGTCCTTCCGCGACGGCTTCGGCGAAATTGGCAAACAGCACGGTAAACCACAGCCATATGGTGATCTGCATCTCAAACGCGATGTTCTCGGCGCCGATGACGATGTCGCGTATCAGCAGCACCGTCGTCAGCAGCGTGACCACCTCGAGCACGAACATCACCGGATTCTTGGCGAGTGTGCGCGGATTGAGTTTGACGAACGCCTGACCGATGGCGGGCAGCACGATGGACGGATCGAGCAGCGTCGTCGCCGATACGCGCTTGCGCAGTTTAACGGATTCCATAACGTTACTCCGAAGGAGATATTCTAGAATGAGCCGCCGGCCAGCATCGCCAGATGTTCGACGATGGGGCCCAGCGCCAATGCGGGAAAGAAGGTGAGACCGCCAACGATCAGGATCACGCCGACCAGCAAGCCGACGAACAGACCGCCAGTGGTCGGGAACGTCCCGCTGGACAACGCTACAGTTTTCTTCGCGGCGAGCGACCCCGCGATCGCCATGGCAGGCACGATCATCCAGAAGCGGCCGACGAACATCGCGACTGCGCCAGCCAGGTTGTAGAATGGGGTGTTGCCCGTGAGCCCACCGAACGCGGAACCATTGTTTGCGGCCTGCGAGGTGAACGCATAGAGCACTTCGCTGAACCCGTGCGGACCAGCATTACCCATCGACGCAACAGCCGGTTCATAAACCACCGCGATCGCAGTCCAGCCCAGCATCATCAGCGGCAGGATCAAGATGGCAAGCATCGCCATTTTGACTTCACGCGCTTCGATCTTCTTGCCGACATATTCCGGCGTGCGGCCGACCATAAGACCTGCGACGAACACCGTGATGATGACAAACAGCAGCATCCCGTAAAGACCTGCACCGACGCCGCCGACGACAATCTCGCCCAGTTCCATGTTGATCAGCGGAATCATCCCGCCGAGCGCCGTGAACGAGTCGTGCATGGCGTTGACTGCGCCACAAGAGGCGGCGGTGGTGACAACGGCAAACAATGCGGATGCAACGATGCCGAACCGGACCTCCTTGCCTTCCATGTTGCCGCCGGTCAGGCCAAGCGCCTGCAACGCGGACGTGCCGTTGGCTTCAGCCCAGTAGCAAACCGCGACGCCGACAATGAACAGTACGCCCATCGCTCCCAGGATCGCCCAGCCCTGCCGCTGATTGCCGATCATCCGGCCGAAAACATTGGTCATGGCCGCGCCGAGAACGAAGATCGCGAGCATCTGCACGAAGTTGGACAGCGCGGTTGGATTCTCAAACGGATGCGCGGCATTCGCGTTGAAGAAGCCACCTCCATTGGTACCCAGCATCTTGATGGCCACCTGCGAAGCCACAGGACCAACCGCGATGGTTTGTTTCGCGCCTTCCAGTGTTGTCGCATCGACGTACGCGCCGAGCGTTTGAGGCATACCCTGCCACACAAGAAACAGCGAGAGCAGCACGCAAATCGGCAGAAGCACATAGAGCGTGCCGCGGGTGAGATCGACCCAGAAATTACCGACGGTCTGCACCGAAGCCCGCGAAAATCCGCGACTCAGCGCGACCGCAAGGGCAATGCCCGTCGCAGCCGAGAGGAAATTCTGATGCGTCAGGCCCAGCATCTGCACGAGATAGGACATCGTGCTTTCACCACCGTAGTTCTGCCAGTTGGTGTTGGTGATGAAGCTGATGGCCGTGTTCAGTGCAAGGTCGGGCGCGACTGCGGACTGGCCTGCCGGATTGAATGGCAGCGCACCTTGCACGCGCATCAAGGCATACAGCAGCACGAAGCCGCCCACATGAAACAGGAGCATGGCAAACGTGTAGGCAAGCCAATGCTGCTCGCGCTTTTCGTCGACACCGCCAATGCGATACAATGCTGATTCAACCGGACGCAGTATCGGCGACAGAAATGTGCGTTCGCCCGCGAACACGCGGGTCATGTAGCCGCCGATCACAGGAGTGAGCGCGACGATGACGGCACAGAAAATGATGATCTGGGCCCAACCGATCATTGTCATGGCGGACTCCTAGAAACGCTCAGGACGCAGCAAAGCGTAGGTGAGATAGACAAGCAGCCCCGCTGTTGTCAGCGCGGCCAACGAATAATCAATGGACATGAAACGCCTCTCTAAAGCCGGTCGCAGGCGATGGCGTAACCCATCGTCAGGATGAAAAGGCCAAAGACGATGGCCAGCATGAGCAGATCGAGCATGGAAACTCCCACCGATGATTGGGGCTTCCATGCAGATAGGCTGCGGCACATAAGGAAACGATGCGAATTGCCGGGGTGGCGTATAAAGAAACAATAAAGATGGGAGAGATTGGCTGACCAGCCGGAACGAGATCAAGCCCGCTCCGGCCATGCGGCGAGAACGAGCGCAAAGATTTCAGTATGTCCACTGGCAACCGCTCTTAAGAAGAGTTCGGTCGCGGCCGCTTTTAACTCGCTTTTGCGAGCCCATCCGCTTTTTTGAGCGCGGCCACGAGGTTTTCCTCGGTTACGGCCCCGACAAACTGCTTGAGGTATGGCGCTTCGGCGATCGAGCGCTGCGCGATGGTCCGAATGCCGTCCTGCACGTCGCCCGAGAACCCAAGATCTTTCAGGCCCGTCGGCAAACCGACCGCGCGATAGAACGCGACGATGTCGGCAAGGAAGTCTGCCGACCGCTGCTCAAGACAGAGCTGCGTCAGGAGACCGAATGCGACCTGCTCGCCATGAAGCGATGCATTCAGTGAAGGAATGGCTGAAAAGCCTCGCGTAAGAGAATGCGCGATCGATAAGCCACCGCTCTCGAAGCCGAGACCGCTGAGCAGGATCGTCGCCTCGACGATATTCTCAAAAGCGGCGTCAGGCTCCTTGCGGTCGACCGCCGCGAGGGACGATATCGCATCCCGCCGGATCACCTGATAGCACTGGTCGGCAATCGAAACCGCGAGCGCGGCGGGCCGAGCCTTGTAGAAGTTCATGCCACCGGAGTTGAAGCACTGCTCCGCCTCGAACTTTTTCGAGAGCGCATCGCCGATCCCGGCAACGAAGAAGCGGCGCGGCGCACGCGCGATAATCGATGTGTCAACGACAACCGCATCCGGGTTGGTCGGCATCAGCCGGACTTCCTTCAGGACATGATCGTCGGTGTAGACGATCGCCAGCCGGCTGGTCGGCGCATCGTTCGAGGCCACCGTCGGCACGACGATGATCGCCCCGCCGCGCAAAATGCGAACGCCCTTTGCGGTATCGATCGCCTTGCCGCCGCCAATCGCAATAATGACGTCGCTGTTAGCAGCGCTAGCCTTGGTGGCCATCGTATCGATCTGGTTCGCGGAACATTCGCCTGAGAACTCGGCGAACTCCATGCCGTCGGTGCATGGCTTAAGCAATGCAGTGAGCTGTTCGCGCAGAGAACCGAGCACGGCCACGTCCGCCACAATAAACGGGCGACGACCGTAAAGGGACACCAGCGCCGCGAGTTCATTCAGCGCGCCCGGACCCTGAACGTAACGGTGCGGCCCCCCGAAAGCTCGAATGGTCATTGATCACCCCAGAAGAAATCGCGTTTGCCGCCATCCATGCAGATCAGCGCGCCGTTGATGAACGCGGCCTGAGTGGAGCACAGAAATGCGATCAGCGAACCCACCTCTTCAGGCTGGCAAAATCGGCCGAGCGGATTCTGTCCGGCGATAACCGCGCGCTTTTCAGCCGAAAAACCCGCGATCAGCGCGGTCTCGACATAACCCGGCGCGATTGCATTGACCGTAATTCCTGCGCTGCCGACTTCCTTGGCCAGCGTTCGCGTGAATCCGATCACGCCAGCCTTCGCTGCGGAATAATTCGTCACGCCGGGGCGTCCGCCGCCGGTGACGTTCATCGACGACGTATTCACAATCCGTCCGAAGCCGCGTTCGCGCATCAGCGGGACCGCATACTTGCTGCACAGAAATGTGCTGCGCAGATGTGTCCGGACAATGATGTCCCAATCGTCGAGCGACATGTTTTCGGCAAGGCTGCCAAGATGCCGGCCGCCTGCGCCGGCGTTGTTGACCAGAATGTCGAGATGACCAAGCCCGCGATGCGCTTCGCGGACGACGGCTTCCGCGCCTGCTTCTTCCGATACGTCACCAATGGCGACAACTGCTTTCGTGCCCGCAGCCCTCAATTCAGCCACGGTGGCCTCCGCCGCCTCGCGGTCGATGTCGTTGATCGCGATGGAGCATCCTTCTGCCGCCAGCGCCAGTGCCTCAGCCTTGCCAATGCCCCGCGCCGCACCGGTCACCAACGCGGCTTTGCCCTTCAATCCGAGATCCATGATTAACCCTTCACTGCACCGGCACCGAGGCCTTGAATGAAGTACTGCGTCAACAGCGCGAACGCCGCGAATAAAGGCAGCGCGATCAGCGTCGATCCCGCCATGATCTCACCCCACCGCAGATCGAATGACCCGACCATCGAGGCAAGCCCCACCGGCAGCGTCTTGTTGGCATCGCTGCCGATCATGATCAGCGCGAACGTGTAATCGGTCCACGACAGCAGGAACGAGAAGATCGCCACCGTGATCAACCCGGGCAGCGACAATGGCAGCACCACCCGCAGGAAGGCGCCAAGCCGTGTACAGCCATCGACCATCGCGGCCTCTTCCAGCTCGAACGGCATGCCCTTGAAGAATCCCCACAGGAACCAGACGCCAAGCGGCAGCGTCAGTGTCAGATGCGACGCGATCAGGCCGATCAAGGTGTCGCTGAGGCCAAGACGCGCGAAGATCGTGAACATCGGAATCGCGATCAGCAGCGGCGGGAACATGTAGGCGTAGAGCATCGCGCCCACGATCAGCTTCTTGCCGCGAATGCGCTGGCGCGTCACGGCGTAGGCGATCATGATCGAAAAAACCATCGTTACGACGACGGTGACCACGGCGACAATGACGCTGTTCATGAAATGCGTCGGGTAGTCGGTCAGTTCGAGCAGGTTACGATAGTAATCCAGCGTGAACGGACCCGGCATCAGCGAGACGGTGCTGAGCAGGCTCGTCGGCTCACGCAGACTGGAGATGAACATCCAGTAGATCGGGAACGCCGAATAGATCGCGATGACGATCGCGGCGCCATAAAGGCTCAGCCGGGCGGGAAGCGATTTGACGGCGGCCATTAATCGTCCTCGAGCGGGAAGATACGGAAGTAGAAGAACACGGCGACCGACAGGATCGCGAAGGAAATCGTCGCAATCGCAGCGCCGCCGCCGATGTCGAACAGGCTGAATGCGTGGCGATAGGACAGGATGGCCAGATGCTCGGTCGATCCGACCGGCCCGCCGCGAGTCAAAAGCCAGATCACGTCGAACTTGTTGAACATCCAGATCGCGCGGAGCAGAACGACCACGGTCAGGATCGGCTTCAGCATCGGCAACGTAATGTGGAAGAACCGCTGCACCGCCGTGGTGCCGTCCACCCGCGCCGCCTCGTAGAGCGACGTCGGAACGGTCTGCAATGCCGCGAGGAAACAGGTCGTGACAAACGGGGTCCACATCCAGACGCTGACGAGGATGACTGACGTCATTGCCGCGCCGGAACTCTCGAACCAGTTCACAGGCGGCAGCCCCATGGCTGCGATGGCTTTGGTGATGATGCCGATGCTGCCGTCCACCATCCACTTGAATGTGAGGATCACGACCACGGTCGGAAGCAGGTAAGGAAGAATGGAGAGTCCGCGAACGAAATTGCGACCGGGGAATGTCTCATTCAGGATCAGGGCAAAGCCGATGCCGAGCACGACCTGAAGCACGATCGAACCCAGGGAATAAAGGACGCCGTTCCAAAGCGCGCGCCAGAATTCCGGCAACTGCATAATCGCGATGTAGTTGTCGAGGCCAACCCATTTGGGTTCACCGACAAACGAGTCGAGCTTGTAGAAGCTCAGACTGATGGCATAGGTCACCGGCGCGACGATCAACACGAGCGTCACCAGCAGTCCAATCAGCAAGAAGCTGTAGATCGTCGCTTTCGAACTCAAGTTCGTCTTTCCGGGGAAAAGCCCGGCCGGGAGCATCCGGCCGGGCAGTTGGCAAACGCTTTTCTTATGCTGTGAGCTTGCGCATCTTGTCGCCCGCTGCCTTGACGCAGTCGGCCGCCGGCATGTTCTTCAGGATGCGATTCTGCAGCATTTCGGGGATCACAAAGCCTTCGAAGACCTTGCCCGGACGCAGATCTGGCGCAGGACCTTCCGTATCGACGGACGTCAGGGTCATCGATTTGTCGACGATGAAGCCCTTCATGGTCTCTACAGCTTCCTTGTGCTTCTCGATCAGCGGGTGAGCGCGCCAGCGCGCATCCTCGTAAACGTCGAGGCGCGGAGGCTGGAAGTGCAACGGCGCGGTGTGCAGGAAGTTGATGTACTGGTTCTCGGTGAACCACTTCATGAACTTCATCGACTCGCTGGAGTTCGGCGTCTTCAGCACCACCCAGCCGTCATAGCCGTGGTTGACCGCCTTCGCCTTCCCCGCGCTGTCCATGTACGGCATGATTCCGTACTTGGTCGCGAGAGCCGGTGACGTACGCTCAAGCGCCTCGATGATGCGGCCGGCATAGGCCGTGTGCCCGACCTTGTCCGAGGAGAAGTTGGACAGCACTTCACCGAAGCTCGCCTGGCTCGTGCCGGACGGCATGGTCTTGTAGAGGTCAGCAAAGAAATCGAGATAGGCCGCAACCTTCGGAGCGTTTGCCGCATTGTCGATGGCGACGTTCCACTTGTCGTCGAACAGCTTGACGCCTTCGGCCCACATGAAGCCCGGCGACAGCCAGTTGGTTGCGCCGTTGCTGCCGATCGGGAACAGAGCGCCCGCGCGGCCATCTTCATTCAGCGCCTGCGAATTCTTGAGCATATCGGCCCAAGTCTTGGGAACGCTCAGGCCCTTCTTCTCGTAGAGGTCCTTGCGGTAATAAATCCAGGCCAGATTGTAGTCGTAGGGATACCAGTAGGTTTCGCCCTTAATGGGGAAGAGAATCTTCGGGCCCCACTTGTGCTTGCTGGTCAACTCGGTCAGCGGCATCAAATGCCCTTCCGCCTGCAGCAGCAAAACGTGACCGACGAAGGCAAACGTCGCGATGTCATAAGGCTGACCGCCGCGCAGCGAGGTCGTCACCTTGGTAAAGGCATCGTCAAGCGGCACGGAATCGACGATGACCTGCGTGCCGGTCATCCGTTCGTATTCAGCACAAGCGACCTTCAGCGCGCGGATGCTGTCGATGGATGTTTCGGTGTTGAGGAAGCGGATCGTCTTCTTGCCCTGCCCCCAAACTGCGGGCGCGCCGAGTGTGCCCGCCGCGATCCCTGCGCCGACTGCGCCGGCGCCCTTGATCAGCGTGCGGCGGTCGATACTTTTTCCGTTCTTAGACATTTCGTTGTCTCCCATGGCAAATTCACTGTTGTGAACGTTCGTTTTAGTTTCTTGGTCGCCTAGATTCTTTGTCCCGTTGCTTTCGAGAACAGGTGGAGCCGCCCGGCCTGAAGCCGGACGGGAATGCGCTGGCCGAATTTCCAGTTATCGACGCGATCGGTGAGGATGCGCAGGCGCGTGCCGCTTACCTCGCCGACGCTCAGGGTCTGCGCGCCGAGCTGCTCGATAACGCCGATTTCAAATGCAAGCGAATCTGGGCCCTCGCCGAGCGCAATGTGCTCGGGGCGAATGCCGAGCGTGATCTCTTCGTTGACGGCCTGATACTCTGCTGGAAGCGCGATCCGCAGCGCCCCGCTCTCGAATGTGCCGTTCGAAGCCCGCCCCTCGATCAGATTCATTTCTGGCGATCCGATGAAACCGGCCACGAACAGATTGACCGGGCGATCGTAGACTTCTAGCGGCGCGCCGACCTGCTGGACGTGGCCGTCGCGCATGATAACGATGCGATTGGCGAGCGTCATCGCCTCGACCTGGTCATGGGTCACGTACACCATGCTGGTGCCAACTTCCTGATGCAGCCGGGCGATTTCCTCGCGCATGCGAACGCGCAGCTTGGCGTCCAGATTGGACAGCGGCTCATCCAGCAGGAACACTTCGGGTTCGCGCACGAGAGCGCGGCCGAGCGCAACGCGCTGCATCTGGCCGCCCGAAAGCTGCTTCGGCTTCCGCTTCAGGTATTCATCGAGGCCGAGCATCTTCGCGGCGCGCTGAACCCGCATATCGATTTGCGCCGGATCCATTTTCCGCATTCGCAGACCGAAGGCGAGGTTCTCGTAAATCGTCTTGTGCGGATAGAGCGCGTAGTTCTGGAACACCATCGCGATGTTGCGATCCTTCGGCTCCAGTGCGGTTACGTCGCGGTCGCCGATAAAGATTTTTCCGGAGGTGATTTCCTCAAGACCTGCCAGCATCCGCAGCGTCGTGGACTTTCCGCAGCCCGATGGCCCGAGGAATACAACAAATTCACCATCGCGAATCGTCAGATCGACGCCATGAACGGCGATCACCGGACCATACGCCTTGCGAACTTTTTCGAGTCTAATCTCTGACATAGATCACTTGTTCTGGCCGGCCACGAAATCGTGGATGCGATGATTGATCGGCGCGAGCGCCTTCTGGATATCGCGGTAAATCGGAAAACCCTGATCGTAAATGGCAGCGCGTGCCGGATCCGGTGTCGCCCGCGACACGATCTGGACGACCCCTGCTGCATCGCGCTCGTCCTTGAAGACGCCAATGCCGACGCCCGCGAGCAATGCGGCTCCGTACGAAGCATCCGCAACCGCAGGGAGTTCGACGGTGATGTTGAGCACGTCGGCAACGATCTGGCGCCACAGGGCGCTACGCGCGCCTCCACCGGTCAGGCGCGCGGTCGTGAAGCCGAGCCTCTTGGATTCCATAACCTCGAGACAATCCCGCAGCGAGTAAGCCACGCCCTCATAGAGCGCACGGACGAAGTGGCCACCGCTGTGGTTGAAACCCGCACCGACAAAATCCGCACGCAACAGCGGATCCCAGTACGGGCTGCGCTCGCCGTTGAGATAGGGATGGAAGAACAGTCCTTCCGAGCCGGGGCGGACCGCCGCTGCACGTGCATCCATGGCGTCGAACACGGCGCTGCCGTCTTCGCCTTCGCGGCGGAAAAACGTATCGCGCAGCCATTTGTGCGCCGATGCGCAGGAATTGGTGGCAGCGATAACGTACCAGTGGTCCGGCACGACATGGTAGTAATTGATCAGCGAAAAATCCGGTCGCGCCCTGGGCGACAGCACGTTCACGGTCGCGGCTGTCGCCAGCTTCACGACGCCAATTCCTTCGCGCACCATACCCGCGCCGAACGTCTCTGCGGCGGTGTCCGACGTGCCGCAGACAACCGGCGTGCCTTCGGCGAGACCCGTCGCCTGCGCGGCCCTCGCTGTTACCTTGCCGACGACAGCACTCGGCTTGACGATCGGCGGCAATGTCGCCATCGGCCAGCCGATCATATCGCACAGTTCCTTGGACCATTCGGCGGTCTGCGCATCCAGCATCAGCGTGCCGAGCGCATCGATGGTGTCGGTTTCCCAGGTGCCGGTGAATTGCGCGCGCAGCCAGTCCTTGGCGACGTAAAGCCGCTTCACGCGCGCAAATGCTTCCGGCTCATGGTTACGCAGCCATAGCATCTGCGGCAGCGTCCAGGTCGGGTTGGCGCGATTCGCCCCGATCTTGAGAATGCGCGCGTCGGCCTTGTCGCGAAGATGTTGCGTTTCGTCGCGGCTGCGCTGGTCGTTCCAGAGAATGGCCGGACGGATGACATGGCCGTCGGCGTCCTCCAGCACTTGCGTGTGCGCGCCGGCGGAAAACGAAATCGCCGCGATATCCGAAGCTGGACGGCCCGACGACTTCAACCCGCGACGCAATGCATCGCAGGCTGCAAGCCACCAGTCATCCGGGTTTTGCTCACTCCAGCCGGGATGCGGCGACGATGTCGCGACCGGCGCGGACGCCTCGCTCACCAGTGAGCCGTCGGCCTTGATGATGCTGATCTTGAGCGAGCCCGCGCCGAGATCAATACCGACCAGAAGAGGATCAGACGCCGCCATAATGGGCGTCCTCCCCTGCAGCAGCACGGATGTGCGCCATGTCAATCACGGCGAATGTCTTTCGCATTCGGGCCGGCGCGCAGTCCAATCTTGCCGGGATTGAACAGATTGCCGGGATCCAGCGCATCCTTGATCGATTGCAGGACTGCGAGCCCCGCGCCGAGCTCGCGCTTCATCCACGGATTGCGGAACAGACCCGCGCCATGGTGGTGCGCAATCGAACCGCCATGATCGAGCGTGAGTTGCTGAACGGTATCCCAAAGCTTCTGGTGAATAGGCAGCGCCTGATCATCCGGCATCGGAGGCAGCCGCACCGTCATGTACTGGCAAGCGCCTTCGGGATAAACATGCGACCAGTGCGCACCGAAATGTATCCCCGGATAAATGGCGCGCACGGCATTGCCGATGGCGTCATACATCGCGGGAATCGTAGACCAGTTACCGGTCACCTCGATGGTGTCGTTGAAGTAGCCCGCATCATGCCATTTCTGAGAATAGGCGACGTAGCGGTTCTGCTTCCAGTGTTCATAAGGGCCGCTTGGCCCGACCTCACCACCCTGAGCGGCGGCAATTTCAAGCGCCATGCTCTGCTCGGCCGTCACCATCGGCTCGCTGCCACAGAATTGGAGCACCGCAAGAAACGGCTTGGTCTTGAACAGCGCGATATCCTTGGTCCGCTCGTCGCTCTCGACGCGATCATAGAGCCGCACAATCGTCGGGCGCAGTTCGGCCTGCATGATCAGACGTGCGCTGTCGAGGGCTGCCTGCAGCGACGGGAATGCGAGGACCACACCGCGCTCCACGGCAGGCATCTTGAAGATACGCAGCGTCGCTTCGGTGATAATTCCGAGAGTGCCTTCGCTGCCGATCATCAGATCGCGGATGGAAGGGCCGACCGAACGGCGCGCGACAGGCCGTACTTCGAGCGGTGTACCGTCCGGCAACACAGCCTTGAGCCCCACGACGATGTCTTCGATCTTGCCGTAACGGCTGCTCAGCTGTCCGCCGCCACGGCAGGCAAGCCAGCCGCCGACAGTCGAGATTTCGATGGACTGCGGCAGATGCCCGCTGGTGTACCCGGCTTCGTTGAGCTGTTGCTCGAAATCAGCGCCGTTCATGCCGGCTTGCACGGTCACAACCGCATCGGTCGGATTGATGGAGACAATCTTGTCGAGCCGGCGCGTGTCCACCATGATCTCGCCGCCGAGCGGAATAGCGCCGCCGAGCACACCCGAGCCATTGCCATATGGGATGACGGGAACGTTGCGCGCCTTCGCAAGCTGAACGATACGAACGATCTCATCCTGGTTCGCAGGGCGCACGACAAGGCGAGGAACCGCGCCTGCAATCTCTCCCGCACGTTCGCGGAAAACGGCAAATGGCAAACGATCCCGCGAATAGCCGAGCCTCTGATCGAAGGACGTCAGAACATTGGCCTGGCCGATGACGGCGCCAAAAGCGGACGCAAGGTCTTCATCGACGCGATCGGTATCGCGAACTCCAGCGATGGTGGTTGCGGTCATGACAGCCCCTGCTCAGAGGCCAAATTTGCCACGCTCACTCGACGTCCTCCCTGATCGCATTATTCCGTGATTGAACAAACGGTTTGCGCAATCGTTTGTTCAAACGTCTTACAAACTCCCGCGTGGGTCAAGTTAAAATTTATCGCGGAGCTGGGCCTGTGGAGGCACGAACGACAAGACCGTCTGGCGCGAGTGGCGCGACAGGTTCCGGCGTACCGCCGTTCAGGAGATCGATCAGGAGATCAGACGCAATTTCGCCCATGAGTTCAGTCGGCATCTTTACCGACGTCAGTTGGGGATAGAGCATTGTTGCGACCGGTGCGTCATGCAGTCCCATCACCGATACGTCGCGCGGAATTTGCAAACCGGCTTCATGCAGGACGGCCATTGCACCTGCTGCCGTCACCAGCGTTGCGCCCAGAACCGCCGTGGGCTTCAGAGCGAGCAGACTGCGCATCGCGTCCGCACCACCCTCCGCAGTGTACCCCGCGACCGCGACCAGCTTGGGATCGAAGGGAATGCCGTGACGCTTGAGACCGTCGCGATATCCCGCGAGACGCTCGCCCGCATTGAATCCACCGGGCCGCCCTGCCAGATGCGCAATGCGCCTGTGCCCCATCTGCGCCAGATGATCGACAGCGATCGTCGCCGCAGCGCGGCTGTCTAGCACAACGCAATAAGGACTGCCCGGCAGTTGCCGGTTGAGCAGCACGAATGGCGTGTGGGTGGATTCCAGTTCTTCGCGCAGCAGACGATCGTCATCGAGACTGGCAACCAGCAATCCGTCGGCGCGGTTGCCATGCGACAACCGATGATAGACCGCATCGGTGGCGCCCGACTCGCGATGCGCAATCAGCAGCGAATAACCGTGGCGCGCAGACGATTTCTCCGCGCCGCGAATAGCCGACGCGAATACCGGGTTGTCGAGCTGCGGAACGATCAGTCCGAGGGTCTGGCTGCGCGACGTCCGCAATCCCTGCGCAAGCGTATTCGGCGAATAGTCCAGCGCGCGCGCGCTCTTTAGAATGCGCTCGCGGGTTTCGTCACGAATACGTTGATTTGTCTCGCCGCGGAGCACGCGGGACGCCGTGGAGATATCCACGCCTGCCATGCGGGCCACATCAGCCAATCGCGGTCTCATGGATGCACCGACGGTTGCAATGAGGCCACAACCTAGAAAACAGGCCGCCATGACGCAAGCGATCTTGCAAACGGGCCGTCTTGCCGGGAAGAACGGCTCGCCTCGCCGGGCAAGGACATTCTACGCCGATCGCCCACGCCAGGAGGATCAACGCTCCGATGCACCTTGATGATTCTTGCGGACGCACCCCGACAATGGATCAGCGGCACCTGAGACCCGCCGCTTGGGCGCGTGCGGATCTCTCCATCTCCTCAAGCAACAAAAAAGCCCCCGAAGGGGCTTTGTAAGATTACACTGCGTCCTTGGCAGCTTTGACCGGGCGAGCCCTGACGATCTTCCGTGCAGGCTTTGCCTTGAAGGTCATGGCCTCGCCGGTAAAGGGATTGGTTCCCTTGCGGGCCTTGGTTGCAGGCTTCTTGATAACAACGAACTTCGCAAAACCGGGAACCAGGAAGACGCCGGATTTCTTGAGCTCTTTGTATCCGACCGCTGCGAGCGTCTCGAGAACGCCCTTCACTTCCTTCTTGGAAATTTCGGTCTCCGCAGCGATCTTCTCAATCAGCTGCGACTTCGTCATTTGGACTGCCATAACTACTCCCTTTGATTCGAGTCAGAACACACTATTGATAATTCCACCAAAAAGCGCTTCCGGTCAGCCGTTTGCACAGCTTTGTGGGCTTTTTACCGGGGATTTCCATAGGAATCGTGCTCCGACACGGCTTTTTAGGGCTGTTCGAGACCGCGCGGCAGCCTTGGGCGCCGCTGTCGGAGGGGCATAGAAGGCAACTCCGCGCCGTTAGCGGCGGCGTCAGCGATGGCCCAGGCCCGCCGCCGCTGCGGTCGCCACCAGGAATATGCCGCCCTGCACGATCGCGGACGGCGTCTCTGCAAACATGATTCAAGAGAGGTTTTCAGTCGCTGCACCGTCAATCGCAGGACCAGACGGCCGATCCAAATCATCGTCTAGCGACTGAGAATTACCGCCTGCCAGCATTCAAGAACCTTGTGCAGGCACGACCGACAGTGAGGCCGCATTTGATGCGGCCTCACCATCAACTCTCAGAAAAAACGCGCGGACAAGCCGCGCGCCTTCAATAGCAGCGCTCACTTCGGGGCAACGGAGATGCGCCCCTTCATGTTGGGATGGAAGCGGCAATAGTATTCAACATCGCCGGGCGTCTTCAGTACGAAGCTCCCAGTCTTCTTGGGCGGAATCATCACATCCCAATCGCCGCGAACCGTCGCCGTATGTGCGAAAACGTCCTTGTTCACCCACTCGATGGTATCGCCGACCTTTGCCTTGATGTCGGCGGGCAGAAAATCGAGCTTGTCGACGGTCACCTGAAACGTTTCGGCATGCGCCGGGACGACAGTCGCCATCGACATAACGACAAGAAGAGCGGGCAGACCCAGTCCCGGCCTCATGGCGAACCTCCCTACTTCACGGCTGCTGCGACATGCTCGGCATGCTGCAGGTGGCCCTGGAAGATCTTGAGGCCTGTCTGCAGCAGGCTTTTGAGTTCCGCATTGCTTGCAGACGGGATCAGCAGCGTCTCAAGCGCGCCGTTGACTGACTTGTGATAGGCGACTTCATTGGCGAGATAGGCCTTGTCGTAGGCAGCACCATCGAGCTTCGCGAGTTCGGCCTGCTTGTCGGCAGCCTGCTTCGACAGCGTCTTGCTGGTGTCATTGTCTTCCGGCGTGACCTTCAGCTTCTTCACCAGATCCAGCGCCTGCTTGTTCACCGCTTCATGATCGCGCACCATGTCCTGCGCGAACGCTACGACAGCCTTATTCTTGGATTTCGCAATCGCCTGTTTCGCAGCGGTGACATCAATCACACCTGCGGTGTAGGCGATATGCGCGATCTGCGGATCGGTGGGTTTCGCTGTGCCTTGCGCGAAAGCTGCGCCACCCAGCAGAGATATAACGGCGACCGCCGCACTCAATCGAATCAGCATGACACACTCCTTTTGATCCGCGCGGCAAAGCCTTCGCGGATACCGTTGATGAGGTAGTGGTCATTCGATGATCGGCGGAGAAAAAGGTTTCCGGATATTCCGCACTCTTCGCAAAGTTTCGTCGCTACCGGATCACGGACCGAGGAGCGCATCGCGGCCGTTAGACAGCGGCCCCCTGCTCCATGGCGAGTTCGGCTTGCAGACTTGCAACGTCGCGATAGATCGATGCGACGGCGAGCGTCCTGCCCTTGTGCTTGTATCGCAGCAGGCAATCCCTGGCGTTGATGTCTCCGTCGACGACGATTTCGTCCCATTGCTCAGCATGGCCGACATAGTTAATCGGCACATCGTAATGCTGGCTCCAGAAGAACGGCACCGCATCGAACACTTCGCGTTGTCCAAGCATATTGCGCGCCGCGGCTTGTCCCTGGCGCTCGGCGACCACCCAGTGTTCGACACGAATGCTTTCGCCGGAATACGGATCCGGCCAGCGCGCGATATCACCAGCGGCATAGATTCCCGAAACGCTCGTCTCGAGGTGCGTATCCACCACCACGCCGCGATCGAGCGCCAAGCCAGCGCCTTCGGCCAATGCGAGCCGCGGACGAACGCCGACACCGACAACCACAACGTCGGCCTCCATAACACCTCCGCTTTTGAGGGTCGCGTTCCGGCCATCGATGCTGACCACCGTGTCTTCGAGATGAAAGATCACACCGTGCTCCTCATGCAGCGCACGCACGAAATCGCCCATCTGCGGACCAAGCACGCGTTCCATTGGCCGCTTCTCCGGCGCCACCACATGGACCTCGATGTCGCGCGCGCGCAGCGCCGCCGCCGTTTCAAGCCCGATGAAGCTTGCGCCAATCACGAGTGCGCGCCGCGCACCCTGCGCCGCATTGATAATGGCGCGGCTGTCGGCCAGCGAGCGAAGCGTGTGGACATGCGGCAGCCCGGCGCCGGGAATCGGCAAACGCACCGGTTCCGCACCGGTGGCCAGCAACAGACGATCATAGGAGACAGTCTCTCCAGTGGCCGTCACAACGTGATGCGCTTGAGGATCGATTTTGGCTATGCCGGTATTGACGCGCAAATCGATGTCAGCCTCCGCATAGAAATTCTCCGGCTTCAGCGGAATCCAGTCCTCCGGTGCGCTGCCCGCGAGATAGTCCTTCGACAGATTGGGCCGATCCACCGGCCCATCTGCTTCCTCGCCAAACATGACGATCTGTCCGCCGAAATCCTGCCGCCGCAGCATTTCGGCAGCAGCAAAGCCGGCCGCGCCGCTGCCAACGATGACAATCCTTTTGGGAGTGTCGGCTGGCGGTTTCGCCGATGGCTTTGATTGAGTTTTCGGCTCCAGCTTTACCTGTACAAAAATCTTGCCGTCGCGCTGCTCGACGCGCCAGCACGACAGCGGACTGAACGCGGGCGCGCGCGTAGCTTCTCCCGTTCGCAGATCGAAGCAGGCATGATGCCATGGGCAACGGATGCTGCCGTCAACCACAAGCCCATCGGCGAGCGGACCATGATAATGAGTGCAATGCGCATCAACGGCAAAGATTTCGGCCCCGGCACGCACGAGCAGGATTTCCTGATCGCCGACATGGCCGAGCAGTTTGTCCTCGATCAATTCTGCGGGTGAGACGCCTCGCGTCAGATCAGGACCACCGGGTGAGGTTTGCTCCTGCGTCATGATCTCTCCCTTTCGTTTCCCTTGAATATATGCGGCCCGTGGGGAGCGGCGGCGGATCGGACACCAGCCTCGTCACACCGCCACGCCGAGGAATTCCTGTCGTGTCAGCGCATTGTCGCGGAAGCAGCCCAGCATACGGCTGGTGACCAGATCGGTGTCTGCCTTGTGGACACCGCGGGTCGCCATGCAGTGATGCGCTGCCTTGATGATCACGCCGACGCCCTGCGGCTTCAGCACCTCATTGATGGTGTTGGCGATCTGCGCCGTCATCTTTTCCTGGATCTGCAGGCGCTTCGCGAACACGTCAACCACCCGGGCAAGCTTGCTGATGCCGACGACGCGACCATTGGGAATGTAGGCCACCCATGCCCGTCCGATGATCGGCGCCATATGATGCTCGCAGTGGCTCTCAAACGGGATGCCACGCAGCACAATCATTTCGTCATAGCCCTCGGTCTCGTCGAACGTTTTCTGAAGAATCTCGACGGGATCCTGCGCATAGCCTGAGAAAAATTCTTCAAACGCGCGGGTTACCCGGCTCGGGGTCTCGATCAGCCCATCGCGCTGTGGGTCGTCGCCGGCCCAGCGGATGATCGTTTGAACCGCCGCCTCGACTTCAGCCCGGTCCGGGCGGTTCGTATCGTCCTGCGAGACTTTGACTCGCTCCAGAGCGTGCACATTCTGACCTTTCAACATACTTCCTCCCTTGCCGGAGCCCACGCACCGTGCATTGAAACCATTGACAATCGTTGGATGGCCCGAAGACCAAGGCTCCCAGGTTCAGCCAGGAAGCCCGAGCCGCTTCATCACGCCTGCGGTCATTCGCTCGCAGCGCCGGCCGGCGAACGGGAATGCGTCCATCAGAACGGGGCCGATCTGCTTGTCCAGCTGCTCACGCACAAGCTTTCGTGCGCGATGCAGCCGCGTCTTGACCGTCTCCGGCCGCAATCCAAGAATTTCCGCGGTATCTTCGACGCTCAAGCCTTCGATCACCCGCGTGATGAAAACGACCCGATAGACTTCGGGAAGGTTGTCGGTTGCCTGTTCGACGAGTTGCAAAAGCTGGCGCTGCGCCATGGTTCGTTCCGGGTCGTCGGATTTCGACGTAAGGGGAAATTGAATGATCTCTGCGGGGGTGCGCTGCGCTTCGAATGTGACAATGTCCACGGTCGGACGCTGGGTTCGTAGCCGCCCCAGCGCTTCATTGATGGTGATGCGCGACAGCCATGTCGCAAGACTGGATTCGCCGCGGAAACTATCCAGATGCGTGAAGGCGCGAACATAGGCCTCCTGCACCGCGTCCTCCGCCTCGGCATCGTTCCGAAGAATGCTGCGTGCGAGTCGGTAAAGACGCTGATTGTAGCGCTGCATGATGGAGCGAAAAGCATCGCCATCACGCGCGATGGCGCGCTGCACCAGATCGAAATCGTCCGATGAGACAATAGGATGGGACTTCTGCTCATGTCCCTGGGCTGCTGTCATGACCTGTCTCCTGTTGCCCTTTGGATGCGCGGGCGAGGAAAAGGTTCCAGAGATTCTCGAAATCAGCGCTGGCGGCCTGCCGGGCTTGAAATGAGGCGGCCCTGTCGTCTGGCTGACGATAGATCAGAAAGCGGGCATTTGCGATGCTGGTGCTGCTGTCCCACCCTTTATATCGGCTGGTGTTATGGGTCCCGGCCGCAGCCTGTCATCGGGCCGGCGAAGCCGGACCCGTTGGCCGGGACGACATGTGCCTGCTTGACTTTCAAATTATAAGATTATATTCCTATTGCATTCAGGCCGCGATGTTTCATGAGCACCGTGCCCGGATAACCTGAGTGACGACGGTGGAGCGCCGGGAGGCGCAGCGCCTGTCGCATCAGGCGCGCATGGCCCTCGCCAGGCTGTGCGGCGGACTCGATCGCAAGAGTTCGCCAAAGGTGCCTCGCAAGCACCTTGGCGCCTCCCGGCGCTCCATCGTTCTCGCGTTCCGCGCGAGAAGTGGAGTCTGCAAAGCTCGGATGCATTGATTTGCACCGCGAGGCCAAGGGCGGCTGAGCATGTGTAAAAAGTTTTGCCCCGGTCGTCTCCGCGGACCGGAATCCACCACGATCCTGTGATTTTTTGCAAGCCTTCAAACCGCCAGGATTCGTCACGCCAGATGTTGAACACAGTTCATCCACAGATCGATTTTCCGTCGCGACGGGATTGATGAATCATCGATCTGTGGTTCATAAGCCGTCTCCCTGCGGTCGCGATTCAGGTTCGCGATCTTCTCGTTAAGAAAGACTCCGCGTGACCAAAACAGTCTCTCAACAGATTGCCGACGAGCTTGGTGTCCGTGAACAACAGGTCGAGGCCGCAGTCACCCTGCTTGATGGCGGCGCCACCGTTCCGTTTATCGCGCGATACCGCAAGGAAGCCACCGGCGCACTCGACGACGCGCAGCTCCGCACGCTGGAAGAGCGCCTGAACTATCTACGCGAGCTCGAAGAGCGCCGCGTCACCATCCTCAGTTCGATTCGCGAGCAAGGCAAACTCGACGCGGCGCTGGAAGCTGCCATTCTCGCGGCGGACAGCAAGGGACGCCTCGAGGACATTTACCTGCCGTTCAAGCCCAAGCGTCGCACCAAGGCGGAAATCGCCAAGGAAGCCGGACTGGAGCCGCTGGCGGAATTG
This sequence comes from Afipia massiliensis, assembly GCF_001006325.2. Lineage (NCBI taxonomy): Bacteria > Pseudomonadati > Pseudomonadota > Alphaproteobacteria > Hyphomicrobiales > Nitrobacteraceae > Afipia > Afipia massiliensis. The sequence continues at coordinate 248,781 of NZ_LBIA02000001.1, forward strand.
CTGCTCACGCAACCGGAGAACGATCCGCAAGCGACCGCATTGCCTTTCGTCGATGCAGACAAGCAGGTCGCAGACGCGGCCGCTGCGCTCGATGGTGCGCGTTCGATCTTGGTTGAGCGATTTGCCGAAGACGCCGACCTGATCGGCGGCCTGCGTGAGCAAATGTGGTCGAATGGACTTCTCGCATCCAAGCTGCGGGACGGCAAAAAGGAAGCCGGCGCCAAGTTCAGCGACTATTTCGACTTTAGCGAGCCCCTGAACAAGCTCCCGTCGCACCGAATCCTTGCGATGTTTCGCGGCGAGAAGGAAGAGATTCTCGATCTTCAGATGCTCCCGGATGCCACTCCTGCGACGCCGACAACGGTCAGCTCCTATGAATTGCGCATCAAGCAGCGCTTCGCCATTGCGGATCAGGGACGCCCCGGAGACCGATGGCTGGCTGAGACGGTGCGCTGGGCATGGCGCACCAAAATCCAGGTGCACCTCAACATCGATCTGAGAATGCGGCTGTGGACAGCCGCAGAGGAGGAAGCGGTCCGTGTGTTCGCCTCGAATTTGCGGGATCTGCTGTTGGCCGCGCCCGCCGGGGCGCGCGTCACCATGGGTCTCGACCCGGGATATCGAACCGGCGTCAAGGTTGCGGTGGTCGATGCAACCGGCAAGGTCGTCGCCACAACCGCGATTTTCCCCCACGAACCGCAGCGCCGCTGGGACGAAGCCCTTGCGATTCTCGGCAAACTCGCGCGCGAGCATCGCGTCGAACTGATCGCGATTGGCAACGGCACGGCTTCCCGCGAAACCGACAAACTGGCGACCGAGCTGGTGAAGCTTCTTCCTGAGCTGAAAATGTCGAAGATCGTGGTGTCCGAAGCGGGCGCCTCGGTCTATTCGGCGTCCGCTTTCGCATCCGAAGAACTTCCGGGACTCGATGTCACGCTGCGCGGCGCAGTTTCGATCGCGCGACGGCTGCAGGATCCGCTGGCCGAACTGGTCAAGATCGATCCGAAGTCAATTGGTGTCGGCCAGTATCAGCATGACCTCGGCGAAACCAAGCTGTCCCGCTCGCTCGATGCGGTGGTCGAGGATTGCGTGAACGCAGTCGGCGTCGATGCCAACACCGCTTCAGCCCCGCTGCTGGCGCGGGTGTCAGGTATCGGTGCCGGACTCGCGCAAAGCATCGTCCAGCATCGCGATGCAAACGGTCCATTCCAGTCCCGCAAGGCGCTCAAGGAAGTGCCGCGGCTCGGCCCGAAAGCGTTCGAACAGTGTGCGGGCTTTCTGCGCATCAATGCTGGCGAGGACCCCCTTGATGCATCCGGCGTTCATCCGGAATCATACCCGGTGGTGCGGCGAATTCTTGCGGCGACCAAAAGCGACATCAAGGCGCTGATCGGCAATGCCGAGATTCTGCGGCAGATCAAGCCGCAGACATTTGTCGATGACACGTTTGGTCTGCCGACGGTGACCGACATTCTGCGCGAGCTGGAAAAGCCCGGCCGTGATCCCCGCCCGGCCTTCAAGGCCGCAGTGTTCAAAGATGGTGTGGAGAAGGTCAGCGACCTCAAGCCCGGCATGGTTCTGGAAGGCGCAGTGACAAACGTCGCGGCATTCGGTGCCTTTGTCGACATCGGCGTGCACCAGGACGGCCTGGTCCACATCTCGGCAATGTCGCGAACCTTTATCAAAGATCCGCGCGAGGTGGTGAAATCCGGCGATATCGTTCGCGTCAAAGTGCTGGAGGTTGACGTACCACGCAAACGTATTGCGTTGACGTTGCGGCTCGATGACGAACTCGGCGCAAGGCCCGATCGCGCTGCCAAGAGCGAACCGCGCGGTAACGTCCGCTCATCTTCAAGCTCGCCAGCGCCACGCAAGGCGCCGCAATCCACCAGCACGTCAGGCGGCGGCGCGCTGGCCGACGCGCTTCGTCGGGCAGCAGAAAAGAACAAAGGGCGGTAAGCCGAAACCCGGTTAGAAGGAGCTGCCGCAGCGCGCGCCTATTGATCCTCAACGAGGCAGAGGCCCGCGCCAAAGTACCTGATTCAGCGCATGAACGCACTGTCACCCTGCATGCGCGCCCAGTTCGGCCATGAATTGCTTCAGATGCACCTGCCAGGCAGGAACATCCAGATCGAACGTCTCGCGAATCTTGCGCGTATCGAGCAGCGAACTCTTGGGACGCGCGGCAGCCGTGCGATACTGCTTTGACGCGATCGGAATGATCATGTCTTCCTCAACACGCAACGGCCAGCCCCGTCGCTTTGCTTCGCGTATCAATTCCACCGCATATCCGTGCCAGGACACCCTCCCCGAAGGCGCAAGGTTGAAAACGCCGCGCCCTTTTTTCGCATCGTGTCCACAACAGTCCACGATACGCGCGGTGACATCGGCGATGAATTCAGCAGACGTCGGGGCGCCAACCTGATCGTCAACGATCCGGAGTTCGTCCAGCTCTGCGGCCAGTCGCAGTATCGTTTTGGCGAAGTTGTGTCCTGCCAAACCGTAAACCCATCCCACCCGGACAATGGTGTGGTTATCCGTGGCAGCGAAAATCGCCTGATCGCCTGCGAGTTTTGAGCGACCGTAAACGTTCAGGGGAGATGGCATATCATCCTCAAGATAGGCCGTCTTTTTCGCGCCATCGAACACATAGTCGGTCGAGTAATGGATCAACCGTGCGCCCAGCGCTTCAGCTACTTCAGCGATAACGCCGGGCGCAATCGCATTGGCGCTAAAACAGCCCTCGGCGTCCTCCTCGGCCTTGTCGACCGCCGTATAAGCGGCGGCGTTGATGATGATGTTCGGTTGCACGCCGCGGATTACGTCGCGCAACTGGTTGATATTCGCAAGATCGCAAGCCTCCCGATCGGGAGCCAATATTTTGCCACGATCCGCAAGACGCACCTGCAAGGCAGAACCGACCTGGCCGCTTTTACCCAGCAGAAGGATGCGGGACACCGTCATCGCGCATAACAATTAGGCAGACCAACGAAATCATCGGGGTTCACGGCGGAAGTTCGCCTGTCCATATCCATAACCAGCGCAGACTCCATTGTATCCCGAGGCCCTGATGCAATTGGGGTCAATGTACCCGGCTCTGCCGGAGAAGAGTACAGGTCGTTTGCGGAAATCCCAATCTAGAATCTGGGCTGCGCGATTTGCACCATCTCTCTTAAGCACAAAGCAGAACGCATATCTGGGTCGAGATCGTGCATCCATGGGCGAACAGAGCGCCAGAAATGAGCGCGGGCTGTTGAGCGTTCCGCGCCATTTACAAAGGCAGGCCGTTGATCGGCGCCCGGCTCGCCGGCAACCGATGCTGCCATGCGGCCTCGATCTCGTCTGCAGAACAGACCTTCGTGGCTGCGGCACCGGAATTTTGCAATGCGATATGAGCTAAATCATCCGATGTTAAACATCGGATGATTGCAACACCAAACCAGCCCGTGCTAGCGTCTCCGGAACGCCGTCATCGAGAACGGCGGCTGGGAGACGGAAACCGGTGGCAAAACCCCGCCCAAGGACAATCAGCAGAGTCGCCAAGCCCGGACGCATTCACGCCGTCCTGGCAACGCTCGGCAGCGAAATCGCGCGTGACGTTATTCCGGTCGGCGCAACGCTGCCGCCTGAGCCCGATCTTGAAGCGCGTTTCGGCGTCGGGCGTGGCGTTGTTCGCGAGGCGATCAAGACACTGGCTGCGAAAGGGCTTGTCAGCGTCGGCCCGCGTCACGGTACCCGCGTATTGCCTCGCCATGACTGGAGCCTGCTCGATCGCGATGTGCTGAGCTGGCTGGTCGGTAAAGGTGATCCGGATCGCGAACTGTTGCTGGAAATCCAGGAAGTGCGCTCGATCATCGAACCGGCTGCGGCAGCATTGGCCGCCAAACGCGCGACCAAAACCGATCGGCTGCGCATCAACGCAGCATTGGCAGCGATGGAGACGTCGCACGATCAGGCCAGCGCCATTGCGGCCGACAAGGCATTTCACCTGGCCGTCCTGGATGCCACCCACAACCGGGTGTTTCAAGGCTTCAGGGGCGCGATCGACACCATTCTGAGCACGGTTTTTCTGGTGGCCGTCGGCAGTGCCGGCTGGTTCGACGACAATCTGCCCAATCACGCCTCCGTGGCACACGCCATCGACGAAGGCAATTCCCGCAAGGCGCGAGCCGCGATGGAGCAGGTTCTCGGATTCACGGAGTCCAAACTTTCAAAACGAAAATCCGGCGGCGCACGACTTTCATCGAGCCAGCCCTCGGCCAAGCTGAAGACCCAGAGGAAGCAGTATGTATCGTGATATGAAGGGCTCGACCCATGTGCTTGCATCGCCGGAGATCGCGGTGGTCGCGATCCCGGAAGACGAGCGCGTCTGGGTGCCTCAGGCTCCTGACGTCTGGTTCAGGCCGCTGATGCTGAACACCCGGCAGGGCCAGTGGTGTAACCTGCTGCGGGTGCGAAAGTCCGGCGTACTGTCGCGCCACCTTCATCCGAACCCCGTTCACGGCTTTGTGCTGAAGGGAAAGTGGTTTTACCGCGAGCACAAATGGGTCGCCACTGAGGGCTCCTACGTGTTCGAGCCGCCGGGCGAAATTCACACCCTCGTCGTGCCTGAAGACACTTCCGAGATGATCACCTTCTTCAACATCCAGGGATCGATGGTTTATCTCGACGAGCAGAACAAGCACGTCGGGTATGAGGACGTATTCACCAAGATCGACATGTGTCGCGCCCATTATGAAGCAAGCGGTCTCGGCCGCGATTACGTCGATCAGTTCGTGCGATGATGGACGGGCCCGCCATATCGCGTGAGACAGCCTCTGCCGCGTGGGCGTCGATCTGGTACGCCGGAAAGCGCGTACTCGTGACCGGCGGAACATCGGGAATCGGCGCAGGCATTGCACGCGGTTTTATCGAAGCAGGTGCAGACGTCTCCGTGACCGGCGTTGGCGATGCCGAAATCGCGGCAGCGGCTACCGATCCTGTGCTGAACAAGGCGCGCGCGCATCAACTGGATGTCCGCGACAGCGACGCCATCAAATCCTTGATCGGCTCCTTCGACGGCCTCGACGTGCTGGTCAACTGCGCAGGCGTCATTCGCCGCGGCGAGGAACTTGATCCCGATGTGTTCCAGTCGGTGATTGATATCAATCTCAACGGCGCCATGCGGATGTGCGCTGCCGCGCGGCCATTATTGGCGAGTTCGAATGGCGCTATCGTCAATCTGGCGTCGATGCTTTCATTCTTTGGCGGCGGTCTTGTTCCCGCATATGCAGCCAGCAAGGGCGGCATCTCGCAGCTGACCAAGTCGCTCGCTATCGCCTATGCGGGTGACGGTATTCGCGTCAACGCCATTGCACCGGGGTGGATTCAAACGCCCCTCACCTCCGCGTTGCAAGCCGATCCGGCACGCAGCCAGCCGATACTCGACCGAACGCCACTCGGACGCTGGGGAAAGCCATCGGACCTGCTCGGCGGCGTCCTCTATCTGTGTTCGCCAACCGCATCGTTCGTCACCGGAACAGTCCTCGTCATTGATGGAGGATATGCCATCGCATGACAGCGATGTGGCGACGTGCCGCGCATCACGCGGCTTGATCACGTTTAGTCTAAAAGCGCTGAACAACAAGCGCCCTACAAGAAACGACAACGATATGGGCCGGAACACCGGCCGCAGGGAGGTACCGTGCTGGTGATACCCAGTCAGAAGATTCGGCCGAGATGGATGACGCGAGGCTTCAGCTCCGTCGTGGGTGCTGCGATGTTCGTGGCGCCCCTGCTCGTCCTCGTCATCCTGTGGGCCATTGTGGTCCCGCTGTTCCAGATCAATCCGCGTGTTTTCCCATCCTTAGGTTCGGTCGGCACGGCCGCAATGGATTCAATCCGCGACGGCACGCTGATCAATCATATCGGCGCGAGCCTGTTGCGCGTCGGACTGGGAACCCTGATCGGCATCGTTACGGCGGTTCCGCTCGGCATCGCGATGGGCGTCAGTCCCGCAATCTCTACGTTTCTAACGCCACTGTTTCGCTTCTTCTCCGTGCTGGCCGGCATCGCATGGATTCCGATCGCCACGCTGTGGTTCGGCTACGGTTTCGGCGCGATCATCTTCGTGATCTTCAATGCCGTATTCTTCGTAGTCGCGTACAATACGCTGCTCGGCGTCTCAACCATTCCCTATTCGCTTCGCAATGCCGCTGCGTCGCTCGGCGCCGGTCGCTGGGCGCTGCTGACCCAGGTGCTGCTGCCCGGCGCGTTGCCAAATATTGTCACTGGAATTCGAACCGGCCTCGGCTTCGCGTGGCGCGGGCTGATCGCAGCGGAGATGATCGCAACCAATGTCGGCCTTGGCTACATGCTATTCGTCGCCCGCGATTTCTATCGCACTGAGGTCATCGTACTCGGCATGATTGTCATCGGCGTGCTGTGGCTGCTGATCGATCGCCTGCTGCTGGTTCCGTTGGAGCGTTCGACTATCGAGCGCTGGGGCATGGTGAGGCGCGCATGAACATCATCCTGAAAGGCTGGAGCGCTTATACCCGAATGACCGCCCGCTGGCCGGGCCTTGCCGCCGTGATTCCGTTCATTCCGGTGGTGCTGCTCTGGACCGCAATCTCCGAAGCCGGGGTATTTCCCCGCGCATTCTTCCCCGGCCCCGGCGATGTCGTGCGGTCGTTCTTCACACTCACATATAAAGGCATCCTGCCCGACTACCTTCAAGACAGCCTGATCCGGCTGATCACCGGCGCTGCGGTCGGCATGGCGCTGGGCATTCCGCTCGGCATCCTGATCGGCACCAGCCGCTGGGCGCATCGCGCCTGCTGGCCCGTGCTGCTGTTCTTCCAGGCCATCGGCGACATCGCGTGGCTGCCGATCCTGCTGATCTGGTTCGGCTTCGGCCTCACCACCATGACCTTCGTGATCGTCTACACGGTCCTGTTTCCGGTGGTCCTCAACACGGTCCTCGGCGTCGAATCCGTGCCACGCGACCTCGCGCGCGCCGCCCGCAGCCTCGGCGCATCACGCGCGCGCGTGCTCTGGGAAGTGACGCTGCCCGGCGCGCTGCCCAACATCATCACCGGCCTTCGTAACGGTCTCGGCTACGGCTGGCGCGCGCTCATCGCCGTGGAGATCATCGTCGGCACCAGCGGCATCGGATTCATGATGTTCGATGCGCGCCGTGCCGGCTCCACCGTCGAGATCATTCTCGGCATGATCATTCTTGGACTGCTTTGGTACATCGTTGACGCCTGGATACTCGCGCCGATCGAGCGCGCGACCGGCAAACGCTGGGGATTGGTGACATCATGAGCACGCTTTCGATCCGCAATCTCGCAAAGACCTACTTTGATCCGTATGCCGGCGAGCATGTCACCGCCGTACGGGATGTCTCGCTCGATGTCGAACAGGGAGAGTTCGTCTCTGTGGTCGGGCCATCCGGCTGCGGGAAGACTACGATCCTCAATATGGTCGCCGGTTTCATTCCGCACTCCGGCGGCGAAATCCTGCTGAACGGAAAGGCCATCGACGGTCCCGGCCCTGAGCGCGGCGTGGTGTTTCAGTCCTTTGCCCTGTTTCCATGGAAGACCGTTCTGGACAATGTCGGCTTTGGTCCGAAAATGCGCGGCGTTCCGAAGGCGGAGCGGGACAAGATCGCGCACGAGTATCTTGCACTCGCGGGGCTGACCCACGCCGCGAACCGTTATCCCAACGAACTGTCCGGCGGCATGCAGCAACGCGTCGGCGTGGTGCGTGCACTCGCCAACAATCCGGCTGTGCTTCTGATGGACGAACCATTTGCCAGCGTCGATGCGCAGACGCGCATGACGCTCCAGGAAGAACTCACCCGCATCTGGCAGGAGCGTCGCCCGACGGTGATCTTCATTACCCACGATGTGCCCGAAGCTGTGTTCCTTGCCAACCGGGTTGTCGTTCTCTCAAAGGGCCGCGTTCTCGACCAGATCAAGGTGGATCTGCCACGCCCGCGAATCTGGGACGACCTGATCGAAGACGATACCTTCAAGAAGTTGTCCGCACAGGTGTTGCATATGGTGCGTTCCGCATGAGCCTCGCATCCGAAGCCCTTCGCTCGACCAAGGGACGCGTCGTGCTCGGCGTGGTTGCCGCGTGGCTCTGCTTCCAGCTCTGGCTGACGCTCGCCGCGCCAATGAAGATTTCGCCGGAGCTCAAAGGTGCTTCCGAGAAGGTCAATATCCAGATTGAATTGCCTTTTGTGCCTGAACGCTTTCACGTTCAGTCGTTTCAGCAATATGGAAGGGTCGCCGGTGCCGACGACCATTCGATAGCACTACGAGGAGTCAAACGAACGGATCTCAACGCGGTTGCCCGGCCTTACTGGGTGACGAGCGTCGGGCCGATAAAAGAGGGAGGATAATAATGAAACGATTATTGATGTTGGGAGCTGCACTGATGCTGGCGTGCGCGCCGGCGCAAGCGCAGACGATGGTGAAAGTCAAAGCCGGCATGGTGACCGGCATCGATCAGATCGGGCTTCCGATCGCGCTCGAACGCGGCTTTTTCGAAAAAAACGGCCTCGATGTCACGATCGCCCGGCCCTACGCGACCGGCGTCGATGCTCTGAATGCGCTGCAGGCTGGCGAAAGTGAAATCGTTCAGGTCGGCGTGCCAATGATTGGCGCCGTCCTGCGCGGAATGGATCTTGTCGCGCTCGGCAACTACAGCGGAAATGCGACCAAGGCCGGTTCTGATGCAACCATGGCGGTGATCGCGCGCGAAGGTGCCGGAATCGTCAAGGGCGACCTCGCAAGCCTGAAGGGCAAGAAGATCGCCGCCTCATTCGGCACGATCAATCATCTCTATATTCTGGCGATCCTTGAGAAGGCCGGCCTGAAGCCGGAAGACGTGACGCTGGTGAATACCCCGCCACCGGATATGACGGTTGCGCTGCTCGCCAAGGGCATCGACGCGTTCTCGGCGTGGGATCCATGGCCCATCGTTGCGGGCAAGGACGTTCCCGGCGCCATCGAGGTAATCCGGGGCGGCGACGTGATTTCCTATCTCGGATTCAATGTCGCCTTGCGTCCGTGGGTCGAGAAGAACGGCGAGACCATCGAGAAGTTTCTCGCCGCCGTCTCCGAAGCCGACCAATGGATGCGCAAGAATCCGAAACAGGCCGCTGGAATCGCGACCCGCTGGATTCCAGGCCTGAAGCCGGAAATCGCCGAAGCGGCGATGCAGTTCAATATCCAGCAGGCAGACCGGCGCTTGTCCGCAAACAACTTTCGCGCACTTTGGAGCGCGGAGGATCGCCTTGCGCGGCTTGGTATCCTGAAGTCGACGTTCGACGTCAACAAGCACATCGAGCCGAAGCACATCCTGAAGGTGATGAAGGATAAGCCTGAGCTGTTCGCTGACCTGCCGCCGATTCCGGCGAACGTGGCGATCGGTCCGGGTTACGTTTTCAAACCCTGAAAACTAATCCACGTGACGGGCGGGGATCTTCCCTGCCCGTCGGCGTGGACGTTCCACATCCATGCCGGTCGGAATGATGAAGACCTCGTTGTCGGAGAACGACTTTTCAAACGCCTCGATGGCTCTTTCTCGAAGCCTCGTCACGGACGTAGTCGGTAGCAGCAATGCTGGCTCCCGGCCTTGCCGGTGGCGATCACGCCGCCAAGCTGGCGGAACTAGCGAACGACCGCGCCATCGTCCGAGTGCTTACAGACCACAACAGTATCGATGAAGGCCCCCCTGGGGCGTTCGCTTGTTCGCCGCGAATTCGCCGATTGATCTGTGACCTGGTTCACATACCCCCATTCGGACCTAGGCTATTGAAGCGCTTCCTTCACAGGAGGCTCTCATGCAAGCCCCAATAGGAAAAATTGCCCATCTAGACCTAGCTAGCCGGCGGAACTGGACGGTGTGTTGGCGATGGTCGATTTCGATCCTGGCTGCGGAGTTTGTTCTTGTTGTCGCCTTGGTTGGATTCGCTCTCGAGTCCCGGCCGGACTCGCGGGTGAAATCCGAATCCGTGCAGGTGCAACAGGCGCAACAGCACAGACCCAGTGCAAACCGCAAAACGTGTCCGCTCGTTGAACTCCGAAAAACACAGGAGCTTTAGCGATCAATCCTGCGAGCGCTCAGCCATGACCTTCAACGACTCCACATCGATCACAGTAATCGAGCCGCGTTGAAGACGAACGAGCTTGCGCTCGGCCCACTCATGCAGTTGCTTGTTGACGCTTTCTCTCGACATGCCAAGCATCTCACCAATTTCCTGCTGCGTGATGGCGATTGTCTTGTCCAAGGCCGCGCCCGGTCGATCGATCAGACGCATAAGCGCCTTGGCCAGCTTGCCTGACAACTCAGGAAATATGACTTGCTCCACATGATCGCTGATCCAGCGCAATCGGACACAGAGCAGTTCTATCAATTTTGTCGCCAACACCGGCTGGGAGGCAAGCAAGGTTAGAAAGTCCCGCCTATCAATGAAAAATAACTCGCAGTTAGAATTTGCGATCGCGTCAGCAGTTCTGGCGAGGCCATCAAGGACCGCTATCTCGCCAAACATTTCTCCAGCATCGACCATGTTGAAGATGGCTCCTCGGCCATCGGCGGATGAGACGCCAATTTTCACCGTGCCGCTGATAATGAAAAAGAGGCTTTGGCCGGGATCCCCTTTTGCGAAAATTGTTGCCCCACGTTTGAAGGTTCTTTTTCTGGCGTAACGGCACAATTGATCTAACGCATCGCGTTCAAGGTCGCGAAACAGTGGATGGCTGCGCAAGACATTCGTCTTATCGCCTGCAGGGAGGGCTGCTTTTGGTCTGTCGTCCTGAAGCATCAGTATATGGCTCAGTTGCAAAGCGACTGAATGTCTTCCTATCCGGAGATGATCACGGCAGAGGGAGGACGGGCAACGTAATTTTTGTTGAATCTCAATCAATTACAGCTGCGATGCAGCAACGCGCAATAGACTAGACGCATCCCTTTGGCGCACGTCCATTTTCTGAGCTTCCGATCCAGGGGCGAGTCCGTCTTGCTATTGTCAAAGGAACCCTTAAACCTAACCTAGGCCCAAAACTGCGGGGCTGCCATGAACATGGGGCAGCGTAGCTTGGTTGGCAGCACAGATCATCAGTGCAACTACTGCGGTTTCCTTATGGAACCGACAGCCCGGTTTTGCGGCGGCTGTGGACGCCCGAAAGCCCGCTCCGGCGACACGGCGGCACACGCGCTTTCCTTTCTGCAATCCAACATACCCGCTGACCTCGCAGACCGCATCTTGCGCTCCGGCGGAGCAATGTTGGGTGAGCGCAAACATGTCACGGTCGTTTTTGCCGATGTCCGCGATTCAACCGCCCTCATCGATCAGCTCGATCCTGAGGAAGCGCTCCAGGTTCTCGGTCCTGTCCTCAAGAATTTGATGGATGCGGTCCATCATCACGAAGGCTTCGTGAACCAGACACTTGGCGACGGGATCATGGCGCTGTTCGGCGCTCCTATCGCGAGGGAAGATCATGCGGTTCAAGCGTGCAGCGCCGCACTTGCGATGCGAACCGCTGTCGATGAGCTTAATCGCTCAACCGGGAGAGACATCGCCATTCGCATCGGCATGAATTCCGGTGAGGTCGTCATCCATTCGATCGGCAATAATCTCGCAATGAACTATGACGCTGTTGGAAAGAGCGTTCATCTGGCTGCACGGCTGGAGGAGATCGCAAGGCCCGGCAAGATCATGCTCTCTGCGGCAACCCATGATCTTGCCAAAGGCTTCGTGACGGTCAGACCGCTCGGATTTGCCAACGTAAAGGGCGTCTCGGAAGCCGTTGAGGTTTTCGAGTTGACCGCGATGCGGATAAGGACCCGGTGGCAGGTCCGGTCCGCGCGAGGCCTCAGCGTCCTCGTGGGCCGTCAGAATGAACTGCGCTGCCTGAGAACCGCACTCGAAGATGCCGCGTCCGGAAATGGGCAATCGCTAACCATTGTCGCTGCGGCAGGACTGGGAAAATCCCGGCTGATACACGATTTTATCCGGAACCTGTCTGATGAGTGGACCGTACTCGAGACCGCTTGCCCCTCGCAACGCACGAGTTCGAGCTACTATCCCATCAGCATTCTGATCCGAGCCATGTTTGAGGTCGGCGCTGATGACAATCCGGAAATCGTGATCGATCGCGTCAGGGACGGGATCAATCGACTGGACCGCACGCTCTCGGCTTTCCTGCCCCCAATTCTCTCGCTGCTGGATCTCAGCGCGGACGATCAAGACTGGAAAAAGCTGGAACCGTCAGAGAGGCGGCTCAGGACTATCGAAGCCGTAAGATCGCTTACTCTTCGCCTCGCGCAATCAAAACCCCTGGTAATCCTGATCGAGGACCTACACTGGAGTGATGCGGAGACAAGGCTCATTCTACAGAGTCTGGCCGGCGCGCTGAACGGAACGAAGATCGTTCTGATCGCAACCCAACGCCCAGAGGGCGCTCCGCCCGATCGCGGCACAACGCGCCTGGATCTGTCACCGCTTGACGATGCGACCTCTCACCAATTGATCGATTGGCTCATGGGCGACGACGGCAGTCTCGCCCCGATAAAGAGGCGGATACTAACCCAGGCCCAAGGCAACCCGCTCTTTATGGAAGAACTTGTCCAGACGCTTAAAGAGACGCGATTTCTTGACGGGCATCCGGGCAGCTATCGGATCGCCAAGAAGACCGGACGAGTTGAGATTCCGCCGACCATTCATTCAGTGCTCGCAGCGCGCATCGATCTGCTGGATGGTTTTCCAAAGTCGTTACTCCAGACCTCAGCCGTCATTGGCATGGAAATTTCCGTCGATCTACTTTCGGGAATGATGGATGTAACCCCGGCCGAAGTATCAGATGAGCTTCGAACGCTGGAAATCGCGGACTTTCTTCGAAAGATCAGGAGCGCCACATCCGCGGACTATTCTTTCAAGCACGAGCTCACACGGGAGGTTGTCTATAGCACCATGCTGCTGGGCCTTCGGCGCTCGCTTCACGCCAAAGCCGTCGAGGTCATCGAGTCACGTTTCGCCGACCGCCTTGACGAGCACGTTGATCGGCTCGCTGATCACGCGTTCCATGCCGGGCTATGGGAAAAGGCCGTTCCCTACCAGTTGCGCAGTTGCCGGCGCGCCATCAAACGCGGAGCTAATCAGGACGCCGTTAGTATCTGTGAACGCGGCCTTGAGACCCTGTCGCATCTACCAGCGTCAGCCGCGAAGATCAAAGCCGAGATTGATTTCCGTCTCGCGCTTGTGATCGCGCTCGAACCACTCGGAAAACATCGCCAGATTGCAGATATTTTGCGCGAAGCGAGCCGTCTGGCCGACCCCTTCGGAGACCCGCAGCGCACTGCCGCGGTTAATTGCCAGCTTGCTGTGGCGCTTTGGAGACTTGGCGAACATCCAGCAGCAATGTCAGCCGCCGAAACCGCGAGAGGCATTGCCAATCAGATCCGGGATTCATCGCTCCAGTTCGCGTCGCTTCTCATTGTCGGCATTGTTCATCACGAGACAGGAACTTTCGCAGCATCGGTCGATATTCACGAACGGTGTATTGCGCTTGAAACGCCGGAACTTGACCAGAAACGCGCCGGATGGGCCGCCTACCCCAGCGTCCTTTTGCGTACCTTCATGGCGGACTCTTTGATTGAACTCGGTGACCTCGGACGCGCGCAGGCGGTGGCCGAGGATGCCAGCCGGCGCGCCGAGATCCTGGATCACGCTTACTCGCGAGCGAACATCAATCACGTGCTCGGACGTCTGCGCACCGCGCAAGGGCGATACGCCGAGGCGATTACGCTCTTGCGTGAAAGTTGGCAGACCTGCCTCGATCTCGAAATGGTCCAGATGTATCCGGTCTTTGCAGCTCGAATGGGGGAGGCGCATCTCGCGGCGGGCGACGTCGAAACCGCTCTTGATATCCTGTCGGTGCCTGAACGACTGGACGTGCCGCTGGCTGAACATTCGTTCGGCTGGCGCTATCTTTTCCTCGCTCAAGGTCGGGCTTTGCTCGCGGCCGGCCGGCTCGCAGAAGCACATGCGGCGGGTAAACGCGCTCTCGCACTTGCCGAACAACGAGGAGAATCGCCACAACAGGCATATGCAGCGCATTTGCTCGGTGAGATCGCACGCGCCGCAGATCCGCAGGATCTCATCGTGACGGAAGCACATTTCAAGCGCGCTCTTCAACTTGCGGAAGAATGCGGCATGCAGACGTTGATAGCGATGTGTCGTCAGTCCCTTGAAACTAGCGCAAACCAACGCGGCGAACCCAGCATCGCACGCAGATGAGCCGCGATGGGGCCGGCAAATATCCAGTTGACGTCAAACAAGCTCAGGTCGCGCCAATGCACGTACTGCCTCAATGCCGGGCAGGAAAAAGTATGCACCTCCGCGGACCCTGACAAACGGGCGCGGCCGGTCAATATAGTGGTTGATTGGACGATCCTGAATAGTGACGACATCTCCAGTGCAACTGAAATGCCCGAACGGATCCGTTCCCGCATGAAGGCCGCCGAAGTGAGTGTTGTTGAGCCATGAATGCTGGATCATTTCGAACTGTCCGGCGATGTCGGCATTGAGAGCAATGAACGAGATCCCGCGCGACGCTTTTCGGCTAGCCGAGTTGCCCATTCCTGAATCAAGCCGTTCTCCATATGGCCTGCCACGCCGGATGATGCGATGCATTTTTGAAAGGCGCAGCGCTGTGTCGGCGTCCGGTCCTATCGTATCCCGGGGATTTGCGCGGCGAATGTGCGCTCCTATCGGGCATGCCGTACCAAAGCGATCCTCGAAATGGTAGAGAAAATCGTTGCGCGGAGATGCGTCGGGACCTCGGTCAACAGGAACCAAAGGATGCCCTTCGCGCGTTCGCCCAACCAACCGCGCCGCGATTTCTTCCCGCGCCGGTTCATCGGTCCTCCCGTATACGCGCCCTGCGGTGTTTGCAACAAAGTCATTGAAGGCGCGCACATCCTGCTCGAGTTGCCGGAAAACGAGGTAGGTACCGTTACGCCGAATGTCCCGCGCTTCTGCACCCTTGCTATCCTTCGTGCCGGAGATACTTGAGATACGGATACGGCGTTCGTTCCTGTAACCGAGAATGAACTCACCCGGCTTGACGAGATGAATGCGCTTTTCGTCAGCGGTCAGTTCCTTGTTCTCATCTGGATCGCCGGAACTCTTCTTGCGCTTCTTGCTTGCCCTGGGTGATCCTTCGATCATCGGCTGAGAAATTCCATCCTTGAAGCCAAAATGCTCCTTGTGATCTTCATAAATCCGCCCTTCGAGAACAATGCGCTCGCCGTTCTGCCGCAATGCCGGCTCGGCTGCGCCCGCCATGGCTTTGATCTCGGTATCGATCAGTGCCATGAGAGAGGATCTGTCGCTGGCGTAGAGCAGCAACATTCCGTCGATGTCCCGGCTCCCATTCCAGCCGCCCCACTCCCAGAATTCAGGAGAACTGTCGCCGAGGTCTCCGAGAATGTTTGATCGACGCGAAGGACCCGTTGCCGTTGGCTTGGGCGCCATGCCTTCGAGAAATTCTGGAGAGAAACTGTTCAGCATGTTATCGCTGACGTTAATGTGCTTCAACCCAGGTGCCGAGAGCGCCAGATTGATCGCTTGCCTGTCGCCACGAGCAACGGCGCATGTCAGACGCTTGGCCAGCGAGCCCAGCCATCGCTTTGCGGCATCGACCTTGTCGGGTTCAAAGTGCCAAAAGAGGTAGGCGGAAAAAGGCAATTTCGGATATCCGCTCAACACAAGCCTTTGAACATCCTCCCACTCAACCTTCTCCATGGCAATTTACCCACAGTCAGAGGTTTCGAAAGATCGCGTCGATTTCACCATAGCTTAATGGCTTGAACAGGGATTGTCTCAAGGCGGTATTGGCGTTGATATTGATGACACTAAGCGTCGGATATGCGCCATACCAGACGATCGTTTCGACCTGGCTCTGGCGCACGTAAGCTTTGAAAGGTTGTTCGGCCTGTGCTCCCTTCCAGAACAAGAATTTCGATGCAGGGAAGCCATAACGTTTGCCATCTGCGCTGACAAACGTGTTTGACCAGATGGCGTTCAGGCCTTTGACTGCCGCCAGATCGATGAACTCGTTGAGATAGCTCTCCCAGGCGCCGCCAAAATTATCGAGAAACAACAGCCGTCGTCCTCCATCAATCACAACCCAGCGCGCGGAAAGGATTGTAGGTATCCCGCCGAGTTCCCCGCGATTGAACCAGAAACGGGAAAGCAGGTTGATGACGAACAGTGCTAGGCGCAATAGCCAGCGCCGGACAAAGCCTGGCTTCACAGACGTGATACTCGCGAGGTGATTTTGATATCTGTTGATGCCGCCTTCCTCACGCGTGTACTTCTTTGCGTTTTCTTGGGTATGCCCGATCAGTTCGGAAGAATCGGAAAAACGCCGTTTGTCTCTCATCTCGAGAACTCTGATTACCCCGAAGATGACGAGACCGATGGCGTAAAATGCCAGAATTCCGATGAGGCCGTATGCCACGATTACAAAGACGGCGAAGACGATGGACCGCACAATCGTCGCAATCTGTTGACTGAAGCCAAGCGGAATATGGCGCGCAATGAGCAACGCACCCACGGCTACTGCGATGACCATCGCGAACCTGTCGAGATCGAGCAGCAAACGCCGCACATTCTCGCGAACGGCATCGTATGGCCGTAGTTCAACAGCGAGCTTCAGAGACGTCGCCCAATAGTTCAGAACCAAGAGAACGACGCCAAGAAGAAGCAGTCGCCATGTGATTGAAGCTGCCGCGACGAACGATGCCAAAAATCCCGACTGCGTTCCTACAGATTCTGCGGATCGAGCCGCAATCATTCCTGGAGTGACAGCCAATACAACAGATCCGACAAGAAAAATGATCAGCGTGTATCTGAAGATAACCGCGAGTTGCAATGGAAAACGATTGATGAAAAGCTGGTCGTGAGGGTTTTTTGTCCAACTGGTGAGGAAGAGTTCAATAATCCGAACGACCAACCAGATGCAACTCAATGCGATGAGAATGTGCAGGATCGCTGGCTCAATCGTGATGTAATTTGAAACCCACGGAAACCAGGAAGTGAGAAAGCTTCCGACGCTGGCGCCCAGCTGGGTCACCTGCTCGGAGGCTCGAACAATATGATCATGCAGGACAAACGGCCCCAAACCGAACGGCGATCCGACAATTATACCCGTGCCGCAAACTACGACGAATGCTGCAACGATTGCTGACGAGACAATCCATGAGCGCTGCCGCACCTCCCACGGTGTGGGTGCCTGCTGCTCTGCCCAACAATTGTCATCCTGGCCGCGGATAACATGACGCCGCACCGCTTCAAGGAAACCCACTGATCGTGCAGGAATAGCTTCGCCTGACGACCATTTACTTGAGAGGAACGACACGATGTTGTTACGGACGAGGCTTTCGCCCTTCACTTGAGCAACCGAACGCCCCGGACTCCCGCAGAAGAGCGTGTTCGCGCCGACGTCGTGGCGCATGAGGTATTCCTTGATCAACTGGGGAGCCGCAAGTCCAGAGGACGGATAATCGGTACAATGCCGGTACACTTCATGCATGCCCTCTGATGCGACATCGAGCAGTTCACCAAGAAAATCCTCGGCTGGACCATCGAATGTCGCTTCGAACACGAGACTTGGAGAAAATTCGTTGTCCGCCTCGAGCACGACGAAGCTGCAAAAATGCAGACTTGCGATTCTATCGAACCGAAACAGCGGCTGGCATTGCAGAAAATCGCCAGCTGGACGGGGTTCAGCGGTATCACGCAAGTATTTCCGGCAGGCCTCCACGAGTCCGGGGGCGAGCGGCGTAATGATAGTCGTGTAGTTCGGGTTCACCGTTCCTGCGTCCCAGCGGCTTGCGTGTTAAACGTGAGCACAAATGAACAGGGTGCGGGGCCCTCGTAACGGACTTGGCCGTCGCTTCCGGATGCGCGCGCAAGATCAGGAAGGCGCAATAGCGCCCGCACCATTTCCATGAGGGCGTTCTCAGCAACGTATTTCCCAAAGCAACGACGCTCTCCATCGCCGAAGTGAATATAACTCTCGATCGGGCGTTTCGGATCGAAACGCCACGGACGCGGAAAGGCGTCCGGATCGAACATCGCGGCCAGCGGACCAGCGAGAATGCGCGCTCCTTCCGGCACGACGCGCGCGCGCTTCGTTCCATTTGCAATAACTGCCTCGCGCGGAGCATCGCGCACCAACAAGGGAAGCATCGGTCGAAACCGCAGCGCCTCGTAGATATAGTGTGCAAGCGCATCGCGCGATTGCCTTACACGCTCTGCCGCCGATTTCCGGTCCCCTTCGGATGCCGTGCTTCCTAGGCTTTGTTCGTGCGCTTCTGCGCGATCGAGCGCGACGGCCAGCTTCTGCGCTTCTCGCAAGGCTTCTGGGCGCGCTACGAGTTGATCAACCGTGTGAGCGGTCCCGCGAACAACCGTTGCCAAGCCGGTCGCAACCAGACCGGTCAGGTATCGACGAATCCAGTCTTCATCGAACCAATTCGGCTTATCGCCAACGTTAAGCAACGCAGTCAATCGCGTCAGGAGATTGTCTGGCAGGTTGATTTGATGCGAAGTGGTGATAGACGATTTCGCAACTGAAATTTCTTCCAGCAGAAGCTGCGTCAGGCTGATCATATCGTCGCGCGAATCGACCCAGGGTTGTGAGCCGACCGGTGGATTGACCATGATGATACCGGCAAGATAGCGCGTCGCGCGCGCCATGCGCCGTTTGTCACCCTGCAACGGAGGAACGCCGAAATAATCGGCGGCGATGCGAACGACAACCGGCTCCGCAAGCTCCGCTACCATGTCGATCCTGCCATCGGCAGCGGCTATGCGCTCGCGGCATTCTTCGGCAACAGCCTTCTTGATTGTCAGCGGATCAAGGTCTCGCTTGACGACACTCTGGAGAAGCTCTCGCTCGCGTTGGTGTTGCTCGTTCCAGTCTACCGTCATCAGGAATGGCCCCCATGGCATTCCTGGTTCGATCACCTCACCGAGGGTGAAATCATCGAAGCGTCCGAGAACTTCCCGAATGTCATTCATTTTGGTGAGGATCACGAGCTTGCCAAAGATCGAGATGGGGCGCACACGACGAAGCACCGTGAAGACGATCTTAAGCAACCAAAGGTGTGAAAAAATATATGAGCTGAAGCGGTAGCCGGCCATCTGCCTGGCCAGCGAAATCCGTTCGACAAATCGCGTCAGCGAACCACTGTCAGTTGCCCGCCAACGCGGACCTTCGACCATTGATTCAGGAACGTTCGTACCCATGACGACATCCCGCAATTATCTTTGGCGGCGTATGCGAAGAAAAATTCGGATCAGCAATCAAATGGTCAGCGCGGCAAGCTGCATGATACCATCTTCGGAACCGAGCAGCCACACCTACAACCTCACCGACAAAAGCAGGCAATTGGCTGCCTCGACGCGCGGAAACGGCCAAGAGCCTTACAAAATTATTAGTTACAACAATAGCTTGGCCCGCATGCACGACGCTTGGGCAAAACCCTTCGCTCCTGCCAACACCCGGCGCTTTCGGCGTACAACGCGGGCAGCGGTGGGATCGGATGGTCGCACGAAGTCGGCGTCCTGCATGAGGAATAGCATGACACGGCGACCTGGGGGTTAGGCACTATGGGTGCCGAAGCGTTCCTCGACATGGTCGAGCTCTCGCTCGTCAAAATCCCGACACGACCGTTAAGCAGCTACAGCGTGAGTTCAAAATCCTTCTTCAAAACGATCTCGCCATCGTGCTTAACGACGTACGACGCCTTGTAGGTGCCTTGATCCCAGCCGTTCGCAGGACGCTTTCTGCCTGCAAACAGCATGACCTGCGCCTTGTTCTTGTCGAGCGGAATTGCGTGATTTTCAGCGATGACGTGCCCAGAGGGATTTGTAACCGCGAGCCATTGTGTGTCGCCCGCCTTGAGACCTATCGTACGGATAAAGGCAACTATCGCTGGAGCTTCGATCGTGGGCAGTTCTTTTTCCGCGGCTCCGCCCTCGATGAGATCCATCGTGACCGGACTGTTTGTGAAGCCGGCATTCAAGATCGCCCGCTTCTGATACGCCAGTTGCTCGCGAAGTGAAGGGTCCCAGAGAAACTCACCGCCATCACAAGCGCCTGACGGCGCGTCGTATGCGAATGGATCGGCAATCCTGCCCCGATGCCTGACGGTGAAATGGAGATGCGGATACTCGGTCAATCCCGAAAGGCCAACTTGTCCGAGCGGCTGCCCCGCCTGCACGAGATCGCCGGGCTTCACCTGCAGGCTGCCGTTGGCCATGTGGCAGTATTGCGTTTCCCAATGGTCTGGATGCTCTATGACGACACCATTGCCGCATTCGATGTGGCGGACCGCTTCACGCGCCGATTTGAGAAAAGAACCATCCGGGATACCGTCGCGGGCGCGGAGAACGCGGCCGCTTGCGGAAGCCAACACATTCACACCAGCCCGCTGCGCATCCAATGAACGCAGACGAAAATCCGTACCGTTGTGGCCGTCATACGTCAGCGTCCCGCATTTGTAATCCTTTGCCAGCGATGAGGAATCGACATCAACGTAGTTTTGGATACTGCAGGTGCGGCCCAGATCGCAGGCCACAGGCATTTTCAACTGGAGGTTCTCCGCAACCGCGCTGGAGATAAACGCAAGTATCGAGCCGCCAACAGCGCAAAGCTTGCGGAAGACCGACCACATCGCGAAACTTTGTGCTTGTGTTAACGGCTTGCTCATTGATCGCATGCCTGATGCCGTCCGACAGCCGGACCGTACGTTACTGCCCTAATGAGTTCTCTCACCCAGCCGAGGAGCCGACATGCCTCGGCCCACCGCCTTTTCGCGCCGCCCCGCGCCGAATGGTGACAACGTGAGATGATAGAGCAGGAAAAACTCGGAACGCCGATTGATTCCCAACTTCAGCATGATCCGCTTAGTATAAGTCCTTACTGTCGCTTCCGTCAGACGAAGATCCGCTCCGATCATGCGCGGGCACTGCCCTTGAAGAATGCGCGCTATAATTCTCTCCTCCGCCCAGTTCAGGCTGAACGCGGATGCGATCCGCTCAGCTCCCGACACTTCGTCGAATTGCGGCACGATGACCAGGACTTTCCCCGCGTCGCAATGCGCGGGCACTGCGCCGATCCTGGCAAAGGCAAACTGCTGACGGTCAGTGGAGAGAGCCACCGTTGTGTTCAGCCATCCCTGACCGTCATGGGACATCAACGTCTCCCGTAGTGCCTCTTTCAGATTTTCAGTCACCCAGGCCGTCAAACCTGCGAGCGTGCCGCGCTCTACAATGAGAAGCTTGCCTTCCGTCAGGAGAGTTCGTCCGCTCCGATTCAGTTCATGCACGCGCAGATACTCATCCACAACGATGGCGGGATAGATCAACTCTTCCAGCCATGTTTGAAGATCAGTGCGCCGAGGCGGTGGCGAGGCAAGAGCACAGGCAGTTTCCCACATCATGCGAACTGCCCGCGCCAAGCAAGGAATCTCGGCCGGAAGAATCGGCGCCGGTCGCCATCCCGCCACAAACACGACAGTCACTCCGTCGCCGGAGGCAAACCGCCCTATGACCGAATGACTCTTGGCCCCCGGCTCCGATCCAATCAGTTTTCTCACGAAGGTGGTGCGCGCATTGACAGGTTCGATAACGGTACAATCCGTATCCGCTCCCTTCCGCGCCATTCGCGCGACTGTCATTGCGCACGAGGGATCAATCGTTGCTCGCCCGATCCGGGCCTCATCCAGTTCCGCGTCGGCACGAGACATAGTGGCGACATAGCAATTGCTGCACTCGAGCAATTCGGTGACGGCACGTCCGAACTGCTCCATGACCGCGCGACGCGCAGCCTTTTCCCGATTGGGCCATGGCGGCAGCTGTATCGAGAGACGTTCCACATTATGAAGGGATTGCGCGCGTTCGGCGCGGTCAAAATGGCTCCCTCGGGAGGGCAGTGCTTTGCTGTTCTCGTACACCTGCGTCTCCCTCGGCAATGATCGCGGCCAGCTTCATGCCGGCCGTTAACTCTCCCTGAACGCGCGATGTATCCGCAGTTTCATCGGCTGCAGTAAATACTCCGCAAAGGTTCTTTCTCCCGTCTCGACGAATATCTCGACGGGCATGCCGGGCAACAACGATGACAGATAGGGAGCGGTCTCTGTTTTGTGTTCCAGTTCAACTTCCGTCATGTATGACGCGACACCGGTCTTTGGATCGACCAAAGCATCGGCCGCCACTGTCACGATCTTTCCATCGAGCAATGGTCTGCGACGGGTATTGAGCGCGTGAACGCGCATCACCAGCAGGATCCCCGTTCCGATCAGGGCGATGACGCCGTACCACGGGTGCAGAAAGAAAAGAATGAGAATGAACATCGGAAGGAACGGAGCGTCGATCAGCGCTGCAACGGTTCCACTCGACAAAAAATTTCTCAACTCGCGGACCTTGACGAGATCGTGCGTCCTGCCGTCGCCGCGTCTGGCCGTATTTGCAATGGTGCTTTCAAGAACAATTGGTGCGACGTAGCGCTCAAATCCGACCGCGAAGCGGCTAAGCAGCCGACCGCGAAGCGTATCGCAGTGTATCGATACCGGCACCGCCATTCAGCGTATCGGCACCGTCACCGCCGCTGATGTTGTCGTCGCCAGCGTCGCCGAAAAGTTGGTCATCGCCTGTTCCGCCATCGATCGTGTCATTGCCCGCGTTGCCATGCACCGTGTCGTTGCCGGCATTGCCGGACAGATTATCGTCACCCGCGCCGCCGTTGACGATATCGTCGCCGTCGCCGCCCAAAATCGTGTCGATGCCGGCATTGCCGTTCAACGTATCGTTGCCGGTGCCGCCATCGATGGAGTCATCGCCCGCCCCGCCATTGACGAGGTCATTGCCAGCCAAAGCGGTTATCGTGTCATTGCCAGCCAGACCGTTGATCTCATCGTCCATTGCTGTGCCAGGTAATACATCGTCGCCTGGCGTTCCATTGATAAGCATGATGTTTGTTCCCTGTGCTTTGACGTTCACAAGGCAAGCCGGCTCCCGGCCCGTTATGGACGCCGTGGATTTCGAGGACACGAATTCCATTCCTTTTGATGGAATTCGACGGGGGCAACGTGGATTATTGGGAGGCGCTGCGGCAATCCCCATTTGGTGACAAAAGTGTAGGGAGATACCGTTGCATCGTCCGGCAATTGACCCGCACGCCAAGGGCCAGGAATCTCACGCGCTCGCACGACTAGCCGGTCAGAACTTCGCGGCCTTCATCGTTGCATCGGAAACCGCCATGGCGGGAAAACATTTTTATCAAAGCAAACTAGGCCGAGTACTCCGAGCCGAAAATCCGCGGATACTGAAATAGCGGTGAAATACTTATTGATCCGGACGAACTTCCAACCGCTTCCGATTCAGTATCCTGATCGTTGCGACGACGGCGACAAAAGAAAGCAGTGTGGCCAGACCGAACAACGTCCCGTATCCGAGAGTATCCGCAATCTTTCCTGAAATCATCGATCCGGCAAAATAGACGATGAGCTGGGCGCATGCGAGGATTGTAAAGTCCGTGCCCGGCTGCTCTTTCGACGCCGTTGCCATAAACAAACTATAGAGCGCAACGATTTCCATGTAGCGAATCAACGTCTGGAAACCCGCGGCTCCGAAAATCGGCACGATCCCGGTGATGAAGCCCAAGGCGTGCGCGGCGAACAACGCAAAGCAAACCGTTCTAAGAAAACCCAGAAGTCCCAGCGTCCAGCCGGTGCCAAATCGCTGCAACAGGACAGCGGCGATGGCTGCGCCGGCCAGCCCCGCCGTCGTCGCAGCAATCCCGGACAGGTAACCGATCTGGGTAAGCGGCACGCCCGCATCGACGAGGTAGGAGCCCTCCATAGCCTTTACTAAGCCTTCGCTCATCCGGTAGATCAGCGCGACCCACAGAACATCGCGAACCTCTCGCCGGCGAAAGAAAGCTTTCAAAGACGGGCGATCAACTGCCTGTCCGCCCGTAGGCGCTGGACCTTTTTCCTGCATGGCAAATGCGGCGGCGAGCGGGATAAAGCAAAATGCCGCGATTGTCAGGAGCATCCCGGTCCAGCCGATGCGAGAATAGAGAACAAGCCCTAGCGTCCCACCTATGACCACGCCGAACGCGACAGATCCGCCTTGGATGGCATTGCCGACCGCGCGATCCTCCGGTGCAAGATGTTTTGCGGCGTAGCCGTCTGTCGCGATGTCTTGCGTCGAGATCAGCAACGAACCGAGCATGCCCACGCCTATAATGGCCCAGACATTGGTAGGGCCAAACGGGATCAGGCACAGAATGCTGATGATCACGCCAGCCTGAGTGACAATCACCCACCCCGCTCGATGCGACCGCGCGAATGGGCGAACGCGATCGACGTAGGGCGCCCAGAAGAACTTCAGTAACAGCGGCAGAAACCAAAGACTGAGATAGGCAATCGCGGTTCTGGGGACGCCAGCCTCGCGCATGATCGGCGGCAATGCAGCCGCAAACAGGTATGAAGGAATTGCCTGCGCAAGATACAAACCGGCGAGGACGGAAAAGAGTCGCTTTCGGCCATGGATCGCAGGCGTAGCGGTGGCAGAAATTCCCGACATCACGCAGCCGGCGCGTAGCTGGACAGAAAATCGCGGGCGGCGCGCTCATCCTGAAAGACCCGGGTCGGCATCGACCAAAGCTTTTGAAACGTTTCCTCCATCTTTCTGGTCGCGTCCGGCCTGACGATCGCGATGGCAAGACACCGCTCGGAGAGGCGACTTCGCGTGGCCTTGAACCAGAGCGCCTGCTCGCGTTCTCCAGCGGCCGAGAGCCTGCCCCCGCCTCCGAACAGTGTGAGAAGCATGAACGGATCCTCGCGATTTCCTATCCCGGAGAGCGCTGTGAGATAGTCACGCTCATCTGCCTCCGTGTAGGGAGGCAGAAAGCGTAACGTCAAAAGCAGCTGTCCGACTTCGAGGCTAACCATGTCGATCCATCACCTCAGAAAGTTCTCCGGTAGCCAACCGTGGCGGTCCGGCCCCACGAGTAAACATTCAGATTGCGTACCGACGTTGCCGTTGGATTGACAAGCGGGGTGTCGAACAGGTTGTTGACGGCAGCGTAGAGCTCTCCGCCCTGCCAGGGACCGCTGATAGCCGCGTTCATCGTCATCCCTCCACCGATTGGATAGATGGTTCCGGCCGTGTTGATGGGAACATGGCGTCCGGTGTACCCCTCACCTTCCAGCCTGACCTTGATGCCGTTGTCGAAACGGTAATCGGTGAAGATCGTGCCCCGGAACGGCGTTGCTATGCGGTTGTTGGGAAGCCAGCTCTCGAGGGAGCCGTTTCTGTCGCTGTCATAGCGACCTTCGCGATACCCAAGGACTGTACCGAACGACAGCTGGTTAGTGACAGCCATTTCGCCGATAAACTCGACACCGTAGATCATCTCCTTCTGCTGAGAGATCTTGTTCGTCAACGGATCGAAGGTGACCCCCTGCTCAGAGGTGCTGACAAATCCGGTCAGGCTGCCCTTGAAGCGCTCATCCCCGCCCCGAATACCCAGTTCATAATTGTTGACGACCTGCGCTTCGGGCGCAATCGACGTATAGCTGATCGTCTTCCCTCCTGGCGGAGTACAGTTCGGGTTCACGATCGGACAGGCATACGCTGTGCTCAGGCCAGCACGCCGCGTATATGCACCGACATCTGGCAATGCGAAGCCCTGCGAGAACCCACCGAAGATCTCGGAACGATCGTTGAGCTTGAACGTCGCACCGGCATTGTACGTCGGCGATGCGTATTCATACTGACCGCCTATGACATTGAGTGGCGGCAGCACGAACGCAAAGACCGGTGACAGCGCCGCATAAGCCGCCGGCCGGACGAAATTATCCACCTTCAGATCGAAATGCTCGTAGCGGACGCCGCCGCGCACGGTCAGTCTGTCAGTAACCGGCACCTGCAACAGCGCAAATCCGGCCGTTGTCGTCTGCGTAAGAGGCGTGAACACGTCCTGACCGTTCGTCAGCTCCTGCGTCGTCTTCTCATATATAACGTCACTGCCCCATGTGAGCTTCGCGCCGCTCCAGATCCGGTCGAGCGGCGTATCTATCGACAGGTTCACGCCGCCGCGATCCGAAAACAGCGTGGTCTGGTTGAACGGGCTGGTTGGGCTGGCTGGATTGCCGGAATAATAAACGGGATTGTTATAGGGGAAAGAGAACGCCGAATAATTGAAGCGCTTCTTGATGTTGTTATAGAAGCCGACGACGTTGACATTGCCCAGCGCAAAATTGGCATCATTGTAACGCGCCGAGAACGAGCGCGTATCCTCGAGCACGCTCTCACCCGTATAAGGTTTGGTGAAATCCGGCCGTGCATAGGCGCCCGAGTAGTTGGTCAGATACTGCGGACGCTGGTCGAGATAGATGGAGGTCGCCGAGACCTCAAACCGCTTCCCGTTGTCGAAATCCTTGCCTATCTTGGCGAGGAAGTTGCCGCTGATGAAACGGTCGCCGCCACCCTGGCCCAGCATTCCGTCCGACGACAGTTCGCGACCATAACCATCATAGGTCTTCTGTGCGCCCCGGCCGGTGCCAACGAACACATAATCGATTCCGTCGGTGTTCTTGCCACTCACCGTTGCCGACATTTCCGGGGCCAGCGAGCTGCCAACATTAGCCGTGAAGGCGCGCAGGGCCGTGTTCACCGTGACCCGGGGCGGGCCGGCCTGAGCCTTCTTGGTGATGAAGTTGACAGTGCCGCCTGTGGCGCCCGCCCCATAGAGACTAGAAGCGCCTGCAACCATCTCGATCCGCTCGACCGAGTTCAGGTCGATCAAGGCAAGGATACGGGACACATCCCGCAGCGGGGTATTAAGCGGCACGCCGTCAAGCAGCACGAGAAGGTCGCGGCCGCGATAGGTTTCAGATGCGCCCGAGATGGTTTGAGTGGAGGAAGAAAAGCCAGGAAGCAGTTTCGCGAGTGCGGCCGAGGCGCTGCCGCTCTGCTTCAACTGGTCCTCGATCTGCTGCTGACCCACGATTTGAACAGACTGCGGAATATCGGAAATGGACCTCTCCGCGCGCGCTGCTGTGACGGTGATCTCGTCCAGCCGGGAGGTGTTCTGAGATTGCTGGGAGTGCGCCTGGGAAGACATTGCGGTCACGGCAGCAACCAGGATCGGGTAACGGATACGCATTTTGGCTCGCATTGTTCGATCGAGTTTAGCGGGTCATGAGAAGCTTGAACCAGCGCGCCAACGATCCCCAATTTAGAACCATTGTATTTGTTAATGACGCTTTGCTTCTTTTTACTCTCTCACGGCCCGTCTATTCTTTCGGTACGCGATTGCTTGATCCGCTTTCTTGGACTCGCATTTCAAATACACAGACTGGAGCGAACGAATTCACCTTGATCCTGACGATGTGGTAAAGCAGCGACAACTCCGGTCCGAGTCAGATGCAGATCTCGCACCGGACCCTTCACTTCATCCTGTCTGGATGGTTGCTGACGACATCGACGAGGCGCAACGCACGCGGCTGGAGCAGCACCTTCCTTCGAAAAGCGCTCTGCGCGGCTCTCTCGGATCGTTCCAATCTGCACCGTTCAAATCAAAAGCGATCCTGCGGATGACGCCGGACCTCGGACTGATGTCTTGCTTCGAACCTGCGGCACGTTCAGTCATGCCGCAAAGCAAGACCCGAAAAATAGTCGTGATCCGGCCGTCGGACGGAATCCTCGTTGCCGAGCAACAGGACCGGCGAATGACATGCTTCCAGCGCGAAGCGATTATCCTCGACGCAACCGAGGAAACGACATTCATCGCAACCGGCGTGAGCCGCTTTGACTGCTTCATTTTGTCGGAAGCAGCCGACCCGCAGAGGATCGTGAACATCAACAGGATGGAGCGCATCAACCAGGATAACGGAGCATTGATCGTCCTTGGTCATTATGCAGCGGCGCTTATGCGAGGGCTGCTGCCGATGGATTCAGCTGCTCTCGCATCGCTCGCAACAGATTACATGCGTAGTCTTGTTTCAGCGATGATCGATATCGCCAGGCTCACGCCAGATCTTCCACGAACCGGGCTTAACAGGACGCAGCCCAGTCTGATCGCCATCAAGGCGGATATCGAGGTACGACTCGCCGAAAAAGATCTGTCGCTGACCGGCTTCGCAACAGCGCGGAGCGTTACTGTCAGGCATCTTCAGAAGCTGTTTGAAGCAGAGGGCCGGACGTTCTCGGATTATGTACTTGAACGCCGACTTGAGCGAGCCCGCCAACTCCTGCTCAATTCCGCTGCCGCTCCGCGGCCGATCAGCACCATCGCCTTTGATCTGGGTTTCGGTGACCTGTCGTACTTCAATCGCACCTTCAAGAAGCGGTTCGGGATAACACCCCGGGAAACCCGGGCGCGAAGCATCGCGTTGGTCAATGCGAGCGACGCCACGGACTAACTGGGGCCTGCGGCGCCCAGGCATCGAACTATGGCTCAATTCGTCAAACCTGAAGTGTATCGCCACCCTTGAGATGAAGGATTTCACGGGCTTCGTCAGGCGAGGCGACTTCGAGTCCGAGCCCTTCGATGATCTTGCGAGCGAGACGAACCTGTTCGGCGTTAGACTCCGCCATACGACCCGGCGCAGCCCACAGCGAATCCTCGAGTCCGACGCGAATGTTGCCCCCCATCGCCGCGGCCATCGCCGCGATCGGCAACTGGTTACGTCCTGCACCCAGCACCGACCAAACGTACTGATCACCGAACAGCCGGTCAGCGGTCCGCTTCATGTGAAGCACGTCTTCCGGATGCGCCCCTGTACCACCCTGCAATCCGAATACGGTCTGCACGAACAACGGAGCCTTCACCAATCCCTGATCGAGGAAATACTTCAGGTTATAGAGGTGCGCGGTGTCGTAGCACTCGAACTCGAAGCGCGTCCCGCTTCCGGACAGCTTGCTCAGCACATACTCGATATCCTGGAACGTATTGCGAAAAACGATGTCCTTGTTCTCGACGTGCTTGCGCTCCCACTCATGTTCAAAGGTCTTGAAGCGGTTGAGCATGCCGAAGAATGCGAAGTTCATCGAACCCATGTTCAGCGACGCGACCTCCGGCTTGTAGAACTCAGCCGGCCGGACCCGCTCATCCACCGTCATCGTCGGCGAGCCGCCCGTCGTTAGATTGACCACGGCATTGGAGCGCTGCTTGATGACCTTGAGAAACGGCGCGAACGCTTCCGGGCTTTGATCAGGCTGACCGGTTTTAGGATTACGCGCATGAAGATGGACGATGGCCGCACCCGCCTCAGCGGCGCCGATGGCCGCGTCGGCGATTTCCTGCGGTGTCACCGGAAGCGCCTTTGACATCGAAGGCGTGTGAATCGCGCCGGTCACGGCGCAGGTGATGATGACTTTTCGGCTCATTTTCTTGTCTCTTTCTTCTGCAATCGCTGATGAAATCAGTCGGTCTGTTTGGCCTTGTGCGCGACCAGGGCCGCGAGCCGTTCATTACGGCGGGCTGTCAACTTTGCAACACGATCCGTCGTCGGTTGATGCGGCCATGCCGCAATAACGCGGTCGACGTTTGGGCTGGTATAGACCTCGGGTCCGGCTGCTTCCGCTGCCAACTCCTTATAGAAGCCTGTATAGCGCGCGCAATAATCCGGGATACCGCCGGGCGCGTTCAGCTCGATGGTTTCGAACGGACCAAGAAACGACCACCGCAATCCAAGGCCATTTTTGACGGTGTGGTCTAGATCCTCTGCCGACATATAACCCTCGCCCACCAACCGAAAGGCTTCAGCCAGAAGCGCGCCTTGCAGCCGATTGAGGACGAAGCCGTTGATCTCCTTGTTGACGGTGACCGGCACCTGTCCAATGGCGCGGTAAATCTCGCGCGCACGCGATACGGCCTCAGGCGACGTCCACGGCGCACCGCAAAGCTCGACCAGCGGCACAAGATGCGGCGGATTGACCGGATGGCCGACGAGGCATCTGGCACGGCCCTTCAGATTTTCCGTGAAGCGCGAGGCGACAATCGCGGAAGTCGACGATGCCAGCAAAGCATCCGGGGCAGCAAGGCGATCGAGCTCTGCAAACAGCGCGATTTTTTCCTCGATTTTCTCGGGACCATTTTCCTGGACGAACTCCGCGCCCTTCAGGGCATCGGCAAGATCCGACGCCACCGAAATCCGTGCCATCGCGCCTTCGGGATCGTCGGCAAGGCCGTGGCGGTTTAGCGCCCTCAGTTCCTTGCGGATCAAGCCGGGTGCCGCGCTCAGCGTCGGCGCGTGTGAATCGGTGAGCCGTACGTTCCAGCCGGCGCGAGCGAAGATCGCCGCCCAGGCTCGCCCGATCAGACCAACTCCGACGATCGCGACGTTTCTTTTGCTATTAGGCATACTTGTTCTTCCGTCTCTACAGCCACAGTACCTTGCGCCGCAGATCGAGATCGTCGCGCAACGCCTTCGATGGACCTTCGTGAATGATGCGCCCTCGCTCCAGCGCTACGGTCGTATCCGACAGAGCCAGCGCGAGATCGAGATGGTGATCGACGATGATAATCGCGACTTCCTTGCGCAAGCGATCGAACGCCTCGAACAATTGCTCGACGACGGCGGGTGCAAGACCTTCGAATGGCTCATCAAGCAGCAACACTCGCACGTCACCCGACAGCGCACGCGCCACGGCAACCATCTGCTGTTCACCGCCGGACAGATAGTCCGCCGGACTGTCCAGCCGCTCGCGAATACGCGGGAAGTACTCGTACACCCGTTCGCGAGTCCAGTGCACGCCGTTGCCGGTTTGCCGCTTTAGTCCGCCGAGCTCGAGATTGTGCTCCACGCTCATGCCGGCGAACAGCCCCCGCCCCTGCGGCACATAACCGATGCCGAGACGCGCACACTCTGCGGACGCACGTCCGACCAGTTCAGCATCGGTCAGACGGATCGAGCCCTTCGAGGCTGGCGCGATACCGACCAGCGTCTTTAGCAAAGTCGATTTTCCTGCTCCGTTGCGGCCAAGCAGTGCGATGATCTCATTGTTATGCAGCGTGAAGTTCACGCCATTGAGAATGTGACTCTTGCCGTAGAACGTATCAACTCCATCGACAGTGAGCAAAGCGCTGGCCTTCGCCGAGGTTTCTCGCGGCTTTGCAGCGACGGCTGCTGCGCCAGATCCGATATAAATTTCCTGCACCTTCTTGCTGCTGCGCGCATCCTCGACGCTTCCGTCGAGCAGCACGCGCCCTTCATTCATCACGGTCACATGATCGGCAAGAGCAAAGACCCGATCGATGTCGTGCTCGACCAGCAGTACAGGCAGATCCGACGAGATGCGCTTGATGATTGCGCCGATACGCTCGCGCTCGGCAGCGGCAAGTCCCGCGAGCGGTTCATCGAGCAGAAGCACGCGAGGTGCGGTGGCCAGCGCGACGCCCATATCGAGCAATCGCTGACCACCGTACGACAGCGCACCTGCTTCGGCCTTCTCGATTCCCGCGAGGCCGAGATAGCGTATGACCTCGTCGGTTTCGCGATTGATGGCGTCGATCGACAACGCATTGGTGAATGGATCAAACCGGCGTGGATGCCGCGCCTGCACCGCGAGGCGGACGTTCTCGCCGACACTTAATTCCGGAAAAAGATTAGTGATCTGAAACGAGCGACCGATGCCCGCTTCGGCAATCTCTTCGGGCGTATGGCCGGCGATAGGCTTACCCATCAAGGTCGCTTCGCCTTCATCCGGCGGGAACATGCCGGACAGGAGATTGAACGCCGTGGTCTTCCCAGCGCCATTCGGGCCAATCAAGGCATGCAGCGTCCGGTCAGCGACAGAGATATTGATTCCTTGCACCGCCTTGATGCCGCCGAAGCTCTTCACCATGTCGCGAGCGGCCAGCACTGGACCTTCCACGACGCCTTTTGGTCGCAGGAACTCCGGCAACGGCAACGCCTCGACCTTGCGCGCCGACATCGCTGCATCCTCGGTCACTTTCTTGCGGAACGGCGCAAGGAGTTTCTCGCCCACGCCAATCAGGCCCGTGGGTGAGAAAACGATGAAACCGACGAAGACCAAGCCAAGCCAGAGCAGCCAGTTTTCGGTGTAGATGCCAAGAAATTCGCGAAACAGAATAAAGAACAGTGCACCCAGCGCGGGGCCGAGGAAGCTGCGCATGCCGCCTATCACGACCATCGCCAGCAACTCGCCGGAGAAGGCAACCGAAATCGGATCGGCTGATGTCATCCGATTTTTGTAAAGCAGGAGGATGCCGGCCAGTCCGGTCAGCGCTGCTGACAGCGTGAACGCTGCGAGCTTGTAGCGGTTGGTCGGATAGCCGAGAAAGCGCGCGCGCTGTTCGTTTTCGCGGATGGCCACCAGCACGGTGCCGACGGTCGAATTATGAAAGCGCCACAGCAGCACCAGCACCGCAAAAGCGATCGCCGCGACGAACCAATAATAGGTGGTCGATGAATCCAGATCGAGACCGAGGATCGCGGGCCGCACGATGCCGCCGAGGCCATTCTCGCCGCCAGTCACGTCGGTCCAGCGGAATGCCACCGAATACAGCATCGCCGCCAGCGCCAACGTCAGCAGCGAGAAATACACCCCACGCCGCCGCAGGATGAGAAATCCGAACGGCACCGCGACCACGACGATAATGAGAATGGCCCCGATCGCCGGACCGAAGAACGATCCAGGCATTACATCGCGCTGAAGCAGGCCCGCCGCGTAGGCCGCCAGCCCGAACCATGCGCCGTGGCCGAACGACACCAGCCCAGTGTGGCCGACCAGAATGTTCAGCCCCATGCACGCGATGCCGAACACCACGACTTCCGTCGCCGACGTCATCGTCAGGCCGAGCGCGATCAGCACCGGCGGCAGCACAAGAAGACCGATGGCCGCGATGACCAATTGAACAGGAATGCGTCGGAACATGACGGATCACCTCACTCGAAGCGGGTGATGCGTTCGCCGAACAGGCCGCGCGGCCTGAACACAAGCACCAGAAGCATGAGGAGGTAGATCGCGGCTGTGGACGCCGCGGAGTAGCCGATGCCGACCATCACGCCTTTCACCAGTCCAACCAACAATGCCGCGACAACGACGCCCCAGAAAGATCCGAGTCCGCCGATCACCACCACGACGAAGGCCGGCGTGATGATTTCGTTGCCCATCGCCGGATGAACCGCATAGATCGGCGCGAGCAGCACGCCAGCCAGCCCCGCAAGGCCAATACCGAGCGCCGCGACTGCCGACATATAGGGCTGCAAGGAGATTCCGAGCGCGCCCACCATGTCCGGGTTCTGCACGCCTGCGCGCACGACGCGGCCGAACGCGGTCATCCGCAACAGCACCCACAGCCCAGCGACGCAGGCGGTAGCGATGCCGAGCAACACGACGCGGTAGAACGAATAGATGAAGGTGCCGACCACGACCTGCCCGCGCAACTCCTGCGGAATCGAATAGGACAGCGGCGGCGCGCCGAAGATCATGCGCAGCGCCTGCTCTGCGACCATCGCGAGCCCAAATGTCAGAAGCAGCGAGAGAATGGGATCAGACCGATAGAATCGCCGGAACAGCAGCCGCTCGATCACCACGCCAAGCAGCGCGACCGCCACCGGCGACAGCACCAGCGCGCCGCCGAATCCGAGGTAAGGCGAGATCACTAGC
The DNA here is from genome assembly GCF_001006325.2 of Afipia massiliensis. Lineage (NCBI taxonomy): Bacteria > Pseudomonadati > Pseudomonadota > Alphaproteobacteria > Hyphomicrobiales > Nitrobacteraceae > Afipia > Afipia massiliensis. The sequence goes on from NZ_LBIA02000001.1 coordinate 282,505, forward strand.
GTCAGATAGGCGCCAATCGCGAAGAATGCGCCGTGCGCAAGATTGACGATGCCGCCGAGCGAGAAGATCAACGAGAGACCGAGCGCGATCAGCAGATAGTAAACGCCGTCGAGCAGTCCGTTGAGAATCTGCTGCGCGAGCAATATGCCGGACATTGTCGTCGCCCCGCAATCGATGGACCACGCATCGCGCGTGCCGGAAAACAAGGAAGGGTGAAGAGTGCGTCCTCCGGGATCACCCGGAGGAGCGCATCAAGTTGGCTTCAAGACGGGAACGTACAACTGTTCTCTTCTTTGGTAGCCGCGATGATTTCGAGATCTTCGTTCGGACCGGGCACGGGACCGCTCGACGAGAAGATATCCCACTGGTTTTTGACCTGAGCCGCCGGCAGCGCCTTCACCGCATACATCTCGTGCATCAACTGATGATCCGAGGCGCGGAAATAACCCGGCCGCGTCTTCAGGAGATCGAACTTCGCGCCCTTCTCGAAATGCGCGATGATCTTCGGCGATTCCGCCGACTTCAGCTCGTTGATGGCCTGCGCCACGATCTTGGTGGCGACGTAGTCGCCCCACGCCTGGTTCTCCGGCGGCTTGTTGTACTTCTTGGTGAAGGCTCCGACGAAAGCCTTGGAACCGGGCGTGTCGATGAGGTGATGCCAGACCACAGGCCATGTACCGACGAAATTGCCTTTACCCGCCGCCCACGCCAGCGCGGTATCGAAACCGAAGCCGCCGACCGGATAGGTCAGGCCGAACTCGGCATACTGCTTGAGGAAATTCGTGATCTGGTTTCCGGCGAGATTGATCACGACGAGGTCGGGCTTGGAGTCACGTATTTTGAGCAGGTACGCCGAGAAGTCCGTAGCGTCAGTCGGCACGAGGTCATCGCCAGCGAACTGGCCGCCATTGCCTTCCATGAATCGCTTGGCGACCCGCAGCAGGTCGTGCCCAAACGCATAATCCGCTGTCAGCGAGTACCACTTCTTGCCCTTGACCAGCCCCTCCTGAAGGAACGAGCGACCGACCGTCTTCACGTACATCGAGTTTTGCGATTCGACGTGGAACATGTAGCGCTGGCAGTCCTTGCCGCGCAGCGCATCGGAATTGCCGCCAGTGTTGATGAACAGCGTCTTGTTGCGCGACGCTACCTGCGCAATGGTGAGGCACGACGCCGACGAAATCTCGCCGATGATGCAGGCGACCTTGTCGCGCTCGATCATGCGCTCGGCCTTGGTGGAGGCGGTCTGTGGATTGACCGAGTCTTCCTTCAGCAGCTCGACCTTGCGGCCCATCATGCCACCCGCCGCGTTGATTTCCTCGACCGCGAGATCGGCCGCCATCACGGCGTATTCGCCGAGCGGGCCGAGAAACCCGGTGCGCGGCGTCAGGTGACCAATGCGAATGACATCGGCGGATTGCGCCCGCAGGATCGACGGCGCAGAAATTCCAGACACCAGCGCGAGGCCGCCGGCGGTCTTCAGCAACGTACGTCGCGTGAATTTGTCCTTGGTCGACATAAGCCATCCTCCCTGTGACGGCCGCGTTTCGCGGCGCTTATTTCCGGCTGGGCGTTGCGCGTTTGTTGGGGCGCTTATATCGCTTGCCGTGATCTGTGATCACATTTAGACTGACAAAGGAAAACAGCGTTGTCGAGTCCCTTGTTTCGCTTTTTGTATATCCCGCAGGATCAACGGTCATGAACCGCCCCGCCGCGCTTGATCTGGTTGAGCCGCTCGATCGGCAGACGTTGGGCGGACGTGCCTATGCGCAACTTTCAGATTTGCTGATTTCCGGCCGGATGGCGCCCGGCGAGAAAATCTCGCTTCGTCAGGCGGCTGAGGTGCTCGGTGTCTCTATCATGCCGGTGCGCGAAGCCGTCTCCCGGTTGGTCGCAGACGGCGCGCTCGAAGTCACCCCCAACCGTGCGGTCCGCGTGCGATTGATGACCGCAGCACAGTTTCGCGATCTGACACAGGCACGCATCGCAATCGAAGGCCACGTGGCGGCTCTCGCCGCCGGAAATCGTAACGACGACGACCTCAAGGCGATTGCACGCGCGGAGGCTGCAATGCGCTCTGAGAGCCGCGCCGCCAAGCCGAACCTACCCCGCGCGGTCGAACTCAATAAATCGTTTCACTTCGCGGTGTATGAGGCGGCGCACTCGGCCACCCTGGTGGACATCATCCGCGCGCTTTGGCTCAAAGCCGGGCCGGTCATCAATCTCGACCTGCGCGCCAATCCCGAGCGGCTGGCGAAGGGCGATGCGGTACGCTTCCACGCCAGGGTGCTCGCTGCCATCAAGGCAGGCGACGAAGCCGGCGCGCGCGAAGGAGTTGCTGCGGATATCAGCAACGCGGCAGAAGTCATTCTGTCGCGCGGCGGTCTTGCTGAACCATAACCGGAGATTTCATGAACCTCGACATCAAGGGACTCCGCGTGTTGGTGACGGCGGGCGCTAACGGGATTGGCCTCGCCATCGCGCGAGCCTTTGCAGGAGAAGGCGCAAAGGTTCACATCTGCGACGTGGATACCGAGGCACTCGCAGCGCTGAAAACAAGCGATCCGGCGCTGACGCAAACCGTGTGCGACGTTGCGGATCGGGACTCGGTGAAGGCGCTGTTCGCGGAAACCACAACCGTCCTCGGCGGCCTCGATGTGCTGGTCAACAATGCCGGCGTTGCCGGACCGACTGCGAAGGTGGACGAGATGAATCCCGAAGACTGGGATCGCTGCCTTCAGATCTGCCTGACCGGACAGTTCAATTGCGCCCGGCTGGCTGTGCCATTTCTGCGTGAAAGCAAAAATGCATCCATCGTCAATATTTCTTCAGCGGCCGGTCGCCTCGGCTTTGCCATGCGGACGCCCTATGCGGCGGCCAAATGGGGCGTTATCGGATTTTCGAAATCGCTGTCCATCGAACTGGGCCCGGACAACATCCGCGTCAATGCAATCCTGCCCGGCCTTGTCGCCGGCGACAGGCAGCGGCGCGTGCTGGAAGCAAAGGCGCAGCAACGCGGCATCTCGTTCGCGGAAATGGAGAAAACCGCCTTCTCCTACACATCGATCAAGGACTATGTCACGCCGCAGGAGATTGCCGACCAGATCGTTTTCATGTGCAGCCCGAAGGGCCGGACCATTTCGGGCCAGGCAATCTCGATCTGCGGCGACACGCAAATGCTCGGCTAGGCGATAGATCTCGCCGAGAACGTCATCGCGCTTCCACGAGATATCTCGGCAGTCAGACTGTGACGCATCTCGGCTGGGCACCCTCAATCTGCAACCGATGCACCTGAGTTCGTCGACGCAAGAAAATGCTGCAACGATTGCCGCTGCTGCTCGATGGAGCTCTGCCTGTCCCGGAGTTCCGAAGGTGCGGTCCAGCCCGGCTCTATCCCCGCCATGTCCGGCAATTCATGCGCGATGCCCTTGTGGCAATCAATGCAGGTCCGCTCCCCAGAAACCAGATACCGCGCATGAATCTCCGCGGCTCGCCGCGTCTGCTTGGTGAAATCCATGGCAATGGTGGAATGACAATTCCGGCATTCGAGTGAGTCGTTAGCCTTGAGCCGCGCCCATTCGTGCTTGGCGAGTTCGAGGCGCATGTCGAGAAACTTCTGCCGGGTCGAGATCGTACCGAAGATCTTGCCCCAGACCTCTTTTGAGGCCTGCATCTTGCGCGCGATTTTGTCGGTCCAGTCGTGAGGCACGTGACAGTCAGGACATGTCGCGCGGACCCCGGATCTGTTCGTGAAATGGATGGTCCGCTGAAACTCCTGACGTTGTCGTGCATTTCGTGACAGGACGTACAGAGCTTTTCCGTGTTGGTGATTTCAAGCGCGGTGTTGAACCCCGCACAGGAAGCCGCCAAGCGTCAGGAAGCCAAGACTGAAGTAGGTGCTCGGCCGGCTCGCGATCCTCCAGAACCACAGCAGCAGAGCTTTCAATCTCGCCATGTCGCTCTCACTGCTTGGGGTCGCGGACCAGAAGCATGTCCTGGAACGTATTCGGCACAAGCGGCCCTGCGCCGCATCAAGGACCTCAATGTTCCGATGCCCGTCATTGTCATCACCGGGCACGGCGATGTCCCCCTCGCCGTCGAGGCGATGAAGCTGGGTGCGTTCGATTTCCTGGAAAAGCCATTCGACGATGAAGCGATGGTCACCGCCGTCCGGCTCGCGCTCAACCGTTCCAAACAAGCCGAGAAGGCGAGCGCGGATCGCGCAGATCTTGACAAGCGCATCACCTCGCTGTCGAGCCGAGAGCGAGACGTGCTCAATGGTCTGATTGCGGGGCATTCCAACAAGATCATTGCCGCGAATCTCTCAATCAGCCCGCGTACGGTGGAGATCTATCGAGCGAATGTCATGACCAAGATGCAGGCGGAAAGCCTGTCCGAACTGGTCCGCATGGCGATCACCGCAGGATTGGCCGGCTCGGACTGATCCCGATCGAAATCTTGACACAGATCAAGACAGCTCCCGCGCGGATGTGGCGTATGAATTGATCGCCGGACCAAACGCGGCGCAGTTGACCGGTCGCCACATGGGACAGATGGACATCGCCGCGCCGAAGACGATCCTTGTCGTGGACGACGATGCGGCACTGCGCAATTCCCTGGAATTCAGTCTTGGCATCGAGGGTTACGACGTTCGCGCTTACGCCAGCGGGTTCGCGTTGCTCGCCGAGGCCGACTTCCCGGAAAGCGGATGCGTGATCATCGATCAACGTCTACCCGACATTCAAGGTCTCAAGCTGATCGACGTCCTCCGTGAACGCGCGATCATGCTACCGGCGATCCTCGTGACGACGCACCCGACACCCGCGCTCCGCCGCCACGCCGCAGTGGCCAATGTGCCGATCGTCGAGAAGCCTTTCCTCACCGGGATGCTGTTTCAACGGATCAGCGCCGCGTTCAAATAGCTCGCATAAATAGCGCGCCGTCTGCAATCGCGCCGGACGGCGCAAACCTCCAGACTCCGATCTCCGCCGGGTGAAAGTACAGGAATTACTCGGTAATTTGCATTGAAGGCACCGTGCACAATGGCCCGCCGAGAGGGTGAAAATGAGGGCTGGTATACGATTGTTATGTATACCAACTTGCGCTAGACACTGGCGCCCCTTCCCCGAAGGGTTTTTCCCCTGTGATGTTTAAGGGTCTGGCCTCGCCGTTCCTTTGCCCAGGCAGGATTTCTGATGTAGCGGACCTTCCCCGCCCGGCTTCGGTTGTGGCGTTAAGGCATAAATTTTGGACGAGAGAGCATGGCGCGCAATATTCTGATTCTTGGAGCCTCGTATGGCTCACTGCTGGCGACAAAGCTGCTGATGGCCGGTCACAACGTGACCCTGGTTTGCCGGACGAAGACTGCAGAGCTCATCAACCGCGAGGGTACCGAGGTTCGCATCAAGTTGCGTGATGAGCCGGCGCACCGCTCAATCTTTTCACGCGATCTGCCCGGGAAGCTGGACGCGACCTCGCCCGACAAGGTCGACCTTTCCCGTTATGATCTGGTTGCTCTTGCCATGCAGGAGCCGCAATACACCAACCACACGATCCGCGTTCTGATGATCAAGATCGCCGCGGCGAATCTGCCTTGTCTTTCGATCATGAACATGCCGCCCCTGCCCTATCTCAAGCGGATTCAGGGACTGGCGGGCATGGACCTCGAAGAGGCCTATACCAATGCGCAGGTATGGGAACGGTTCAAGCCGGGACTGGTGACGCTTTGCTCGCCTGATCCTCAGGCCTTCCGTCCGCCGGAAGAAGCGGCGAATGTCCTGCACGTGGGCCTGCCGACAAACTTCAAGGCCGCGACGTTTGAAGATGAAGCTCACAACAAGTTGCTGCGCGAGCTGGAAGCGGACATCGACGCAGTGAGGCTGGACGGCCGGGACGTCCCCGTGAAGCTCAAAGTGTTCGATTCGCTGTTCGTCCCGCTGGCGAAATGGTCGATGCTGCTGACCGGGAATTACCGCTGCATCACGCCGGGCGACCCTCAGCCAATCCGCGAGGCAGTGCACGGTGACTTGAACCTCTCGAAGTCGATCTACAACCATGTCGATGCGGTTGCCCGAAAGCTCGGTGCGGATCCCGCAGATCAGGTACCTTTCGAGAAATACGCCAAAGCGGCGGAAAGCCTTCTCAAGCCGTCGTCGGCGGCACGCGCGGTGGCCAGCGGTGCGCCGTTCATTGAGCGGGTCGATCTGCTGGTGAAGCTGATTTCGCATCAGCTGGGCATGCCCAATGCTGAAATCGACCGCACGGTCCAAGTCGTTGATCAAAAACTCAGCGAGAAGATCGTGGTGGGTGGATCGAGCGCATAAACAAGCGGTTGGGCCATTGAGTTCGAAGAACGGCTCGACTTGGCATCTTCGCGGGTGTCGCCGATCGCATGGTCGGCATCCCGCACGTTTAGACTTTACGTTGCAGGGCTTTCAGGCTCGGCGGTTGGCTGAGCTGAAGTTTTGCCTGATCAAGTTCCTCATACTTGTTAGATAGCGAGGACTTCCCCAATCCGCCCGCGAATGAGCTCCCGCTCCTCGGGCCCGATCGCCGTCGCAAAGCTCACGTCATATGCGATCATTGCCGGCCGCTTAAGAACGACGATGCGATCGCCAATTTCCAGCGCCTCGCCGATGTTATGCGTGATGAACACCGCCGTCTTTCCATTTTCCTTGACGAGTTTCACAAACTCCGCCCGCAACCGAGTGGCAGTCATTTCGTCGAGCGCGGAAAACGGTTCGTCGCAAAGAAGAATGCTCGCATTCGTGGCAAATGCGCGGGCTATCGAAACCCGCTGACGCATGCCACCGGAAAGAGCGTGTGGATAGTCGTTCTCGTGACCTTCCAGTCCCAGTTTCGTCAACCAGAGCTGCGCTGTTGCTCGACGCTCGGCCACTGGTGTATCGAGCATCTCAAGACCTAATTCGACGTTTTGAATCGCCGTTCGCCACGGCAAGAGCCGATCGTTCTGAAAGACGATGGCAATCTTTCCGCGAAACGAGTCAAAATCTGAAAAGGGATTGCGCCCGCTGACCCGAACGTCACCGCTGGTCGGTTCGGTCAAACCCGCAATCATGTTGAAGATCGTCGACTTGCCGCAGCCAGTCTTGCCGAGGATGGCCAGCATCTCACCGGACTTGACGTCAAGGTTGATCCGATCGACGGCGCGATAGCCGCCCTTCGAGCCCTCTTTGCCAAAAACCTTTGAGACGTTACCCAGATGGATCGCAGGCGTTGTCGTCTCGATGATAGCACTCATATTGCACGCTCCGAAACAGCCCGATAGCGGAAGGCCACATTCTCGATCAGAGTCAGCGCCGCCTGAACGATCAAAACAAAGAAAACCAACTGCAGAGTCCAGGCCAGCGCACCTGCCATATCAAACAGTTGCTGCTGCTGGAGCAATTGATATCCCACTCCTCCCGTCGCACCGACAAGCTCCGCCACCACAACGACGCGCGACGCATTACCGAGATTCACCTTCCACGCCGTCAGAATGTCGGGGAGAACCGCAGGAGCAATCATGACCCGGAACAGCTTCATTCGCGTGGGGCGGAAGCTGAACACCATCTCCATCAGATCCTTTGACATTGCGCGCAACGCGCCAAGAACCTGAAATGCAAAGGCGGGAAGCGTGGTCATGACCATGATGAAGAAAATGCGAAACTCGACCCCGTGAAACCAGATGATAGCGAACACGACCCACGAGAGCGCGGGAATGCCCTGGAACAGCGTCAGAATTGGCGACAGGAATTTGTCAACGGCTGGCGACCGCGCCATTAGCAACGCGAGCACGCCACCAATAATAAACGCTCCTGCCAGTCCGGCGAGAATCCGCAAGACCGTCGCGAGGACGTCTGCAAACAATACTCCGCTGGAGAGAATATCCAGGCAACGCCAGAATACATCAATCAGCGACGGAAACAGGAAGCGCGGAAAGAACAACGAGGCGAACTGCCATAGCGCAATGACCACCACAAACGGGAGGACAGACATGCCCAGGCGCTTTGCCGCCGACAGCATGCGTGCTGACGGCGACAGAGAAACGTCATCTAAGGTTTGGTCGCTCACTTACCCTGCCTCTTGTAGATCGTCGATGGATCCGGATCTGCATTTAGGAATGCAATCGACTTGCCGGCGGAATAAACTGACTTGATTTCCTTTTCGACATCAGAAGCCCACTTGACGTTCATCCCAAGTCGGTCGTTTGCCCGAATAAGCTCGCCAATCGCCTTCTGATCGTCAGGCGAGCCCTTGACGGCTATCAGCTTTGCAGCGTCATCCGGATGAGTTGCAACCCATTCGGCGGCTTCCTTGTAAGCCGCGAACAGCTTCTTCACGAGTTCTGGATTCTTCTCCGCCCAAGCCGAATGCGCGGCGACGCCCAGATATGGAATGTTGCGGCTGCCTGTGAATTTCTTCCAGCTCTCCGCAATGCCGATGTCAATCGTTTTGATACCCGGCTTTTTTGAATGCAACGTGGTGTAAGCGGGTTCCCAGAGCTGAACGGCCGTTGCGCGATCAGCCAGCGCGTAGCCGACGAGACCGGGCGTTGCAGTGTTAACGACGGAGAACTTCGCAGTATCGGCACCTGCTTGACGCGCGAACCAATCGAACATGACGTAGTTCGTCGTTCCCTTCGCCGCCGCAAGATCCTTGCCTTCCAGATCCTTCAGCGTCTTGATCTCCGGTCGCGATGTCACCACCGAGCCCCAGAAGTCAAAAAGATTGAAAAGATAGGTCACTTTAACGCCGCGCGTATCCGCGAGACCAACCGTCAACAGAGCCGCACTGCCGCCAAGCTGAAATTCGCCTGAATTGAACTGCGCAGTGTAGGCATCCGGGGTCCGCTCCTCGAACTTGATACGAAGACCATGCTTCTCATCCAGTTTGTGGGCCTTGATGACGGGCGGCAGAAACGCGCCCAGTGATGGAGCTCCGAAAACAACGATAGTGAGCTCTGCCGGCGCCTGAGCACGAACCGGGGCGCTGACCAGCAGCATGGAGATACAAGCGAGGCTCGTGAAGAACTTGCGGGTTATCATGTTATCCCTCCAGGTTTGTTGCTTTTTAGGGTCTTATTTATTGGTGTTGTTAAGCTTCAGAACGTCGCGGACGGTTTCCGCAAAAGCATCCGGTGCCTCCACGCAAGATATGTGAGCGGCATCAAGTGTCACGAGATCAGCCTGCGGAATCGCCGCAACGATTTCCTCGGCGCGCGCAGGCGGCGTCGATGGATCGCGTTGTCCAGCGATGACACGCACCGGGCATGAAATCCGTGACAGATTCGGCAAAACATTCGTCGTCGCCAATACTTCGCAGCAGCCTGCGTATCCGGCGGATGACGTGCCCGCAATCATCGCTGCGAGTTCGAGTACGCGCGACTCATGTTTGTCGCGGTATCCAGACGTCACCCAACGCTCCAGAGATGGCTGTACGAACGAAGAAACTCCACTCGAACGCGCGGTCGCAGCGCGATCACGCCACATCGATTCGGGCGGAAAATTTGCAGCCGTGTTAGCGAGAACCAGTCCGCTGATACGATCCGATGCGTGGATGCCGAGCCACATCGCAGTCAAGCCGCCGAGCGAAACGCCGCATACGACGGCGTGCGGAATTTCAAGTGTATCGAGAACGGCGAGCACATCCTTGCCCAGCGTTTCGATCGTATAGCCGTTTATCGGCGCATCTGAACGTCCGTGGCCGCGCGTGTCGTAGCGCACCAGGCACGCATGAGGTCCGAGACGTTCCGTGACTTCATCCCACATTGCAGAAGATGCTGCGAGCGAATTGCTGAAGACGATGGCCGGCTTGTCCAAAGCCCCCGATACGCTCACCGCAAGCCGGACGCCCGGTTCGACCTCGATATTCTGTACGTCTCGTACGGCAATGATCATATCTGCCGTCCTACTCAGCCGCGCCCTGAGCCGGCACATCGAATTCCTTGCGCAGCGAAGTGAAGAATTTGGCTACCAAATGCTTCGATACGCTTCCCAGAATGCGCTGGCCCACGCCTGCAACAAGTCCACCGATTTCGCCAACACCTTGATAAGTCAGCTTCGATACATTCGGACCTTCCGCCGTGATCTCAAACCGGGCCATGCCATTGCCGTGTCCAAGCGTACCTGCGCCGGAGACCTTGATGCTGCAGGTCTTGGGTGGCTCCTTGTCCGAAAGCGCGATCTCGCCTTCAAACGAGCCTCCTACAGCGGCGACGCGCAACTGCATGTCGACCTTGTACGTATCGGGCGAGATTTCAGTCATGTTCTTGCAGCCTGGGACACAGCGCGTCAGCACGGTGGGATCGTTGAGCGCGACCCAGAGTGCGTCAACGGAGGCCTGGATTGTTTCTGTACCGCCGATGTCGAGCTTCATGATGCCTCCTCAGATTCCGAAAAGACGCTGAGCGAGGCCACCGTTGATCGCGGCGCGCTCGGAGTCGGAAAACTGCGTGTCCGCGACGATCTTGAGCGGCGCCAGATCGCCAATTGGAAATGGCATGTCAGACCCCATCATGATCCGGTCGGCACCTACAACATCCGCCAGGAAACGTAGTGTGCGCGTGTCTTGAACGATGGTGTCGTAATAGAGCGCGGCAAGTGCCGCATCGGGGTCACCGAGCTTGTCCTTGTCGAGCGAATAATTGCGCCGCAAGCGACCAATCACGTACGGCAACGCTGCTCCACCGATACCCGCAACAATCTTGGCATTCGGATAACGTGTGACGGTGCCGGAGTAGATCAGCCGGGACATGGCGATCAGCGTGTCGGTGATCCGACCGACGGCGTTGGCCATCCCGTAATCATGAACGCGGTCATCGCCGCTCTCGAAAACAGGATGAATGAAGATGATCGAACCCAGTTCGTTTGCAGCCTCCCAGAACGGAGCCAATGTGGGGTCGTCGAGCACCCCGCCTTTGCCTTTGGGCTGAGTGCCGATCATGGCGCCCCTGAATCCCGAAGCATGAGCTTCGCGCAACACTTCCGCAGCAAGCGTCCCGTTCTGAAGCGGCACCGTCGCCAGGGGGATAAACCGCGGTTCGCTCTTGGCGGCCTGCGCAAGGTGAGAATTGATCAATCGGGACCAGCGCGCGCCTTCTTCCGCGGGTGTTTCATAACCAAACATATCGAGCCAGCCGCCGACGACCTGACGCTCGACCTTCTGTGTATCCATCCACTGCAGGCGAGCAGGCACATCACTGAGCGGCTTCGACACCGGTCGGGTCGGCTTGCCGCCGGCGAACGAAAACCCGAGGCTTCCACCCTCCTCGATCAGACGAATCGAAGGAAAGTTCGCGGCCTGCGAGCGGATCGCATCCAGCAAGCTTGGAGGAACAAGATGAGCGTGGCAGTCGATAATCATACAGTTAGTCCTTACTGATTGTTCTTCTTGGCCGCCGCAACCGCGTCGCTGATGGCGGAGATGCGAATGGGAAGTTTGGAGAACGAGATGTCGAGACTACGGACGGCATCGTTGATTGCGTTCGATATCGCAGCCGGCGCACCGAGATAGCCGCTTTCACCGGATCCCTTTTGTCCGAACACGGTGTATGGGGACGGTGTGCAGTGATGCACGATCTCGACCTTCGGAATCTCGTGTGACGACGGCAATAGGTAATCCATGAAGCTCTGGGTCAACATCTGGCCTTCGCCGTCATAGACGAACTCCTCCAGCAACGCGGCGCCGATGCCGTGTGCAATGCCACCCAAGGTCATTCCCTTGACGATGTGCGGATTGATGACGGTGCCGCAGTCATGGCCGATCACATAGCGACGGATGTCCGGCTTGCCGAGAACGGGATCGATAGCGATCAGGACAACGTGAAATTCGAAAGAATGACACGGATACATTTGCACGCGGCCGTTCTCCGGAAGCTTGTCTCCGGTCGGAACCTGCATCACATGCGTGGTTTCCAGTCCCGGCTCCATGCCTGCCGGCAGCAGATGAAAATTGCGGTGGGCAATGCTGACGAGGTCAGCCCACCCCAAGTGGTCGGAACTCTTTGTGGCCGTTACGCCGCCATTTGAATAGCCGACTTCGTCTTCTGTGCAGCCAAACTGATGCGCGGCGATCTTGACGAACTTCGACTTGAGTTTCTGCGCAGCGTGGAATGCCGCACCACCCAGCATGATCGCCATCCGGCTGCCAACGGGAGTGTTGGACGGCAATGACGCAAGCGAATCGGGGCGCACAACTCGGATGCTGTCGGGATCGATTTCGAGAACTTCGCCGACGACGGTGGCCACCAGCGTCTCGTGCCCCTGTCCCGCAGAGGTCGTGTGAATGGTGACGGTTACAAATCCAACGCCGTCGATATTGATGCGGCAGGAATCCATCCACGTCGTCGTGGTGTTCTTCTCGTTCAGCAAAGGCTCGAACGACGAGTTCCCACCACTCGGCTCGAGGCAGGCGGCAATGCCGATTCCCGCGAGCATTCCTGATGCCCGCAGCCGATCGCGCTCCTTCTGCAGCGCCACGTAGTCGACGTGTGTGAGAACCTTCTCAACCACCGTGTGATAGTCGCCGCTATCATACCGCGTCCCGCTCGGGATGAGATACGGAAACTCATCCTTGCGAATAAAGTTGCGGCGACGAACTTCGACGGGATCAACCCCGATCGCATCCGCGACCTTGTCGATCGCCGTTTCGATTGCATAATTCGTCGGCGACTGGCCAAAGCCGCGCACAGCTTCCTGCACGGCCTTGTTCGACGTCACGGATTGCGCGCGATACTGCACGCTATTGATCTTGTAAGGCCCTACGATTGCGCCGATCGGCTTGCCGAGCTGGAACGGCGCACGGCCGGCATAGCCGCCCGCATTGTCCAGCGCGCGCATCTTCATCGACTTGACGATGCCCTGGTCGTTGAAGGCAATATCGACATCGAAAATGCGCTCGGGACCGTGTTGATCGCCGCCACGCATATTCTCGAGCCGATCCTCGATCAGACGAACGGGACGGCCCAGCCGGCGCGAAAGATGCGAAACAAGAACGGTGTGCTTGATACCGCGCTTGACGCCGTAACTGCCGCCGACATCGACATCCTGATGGACACGAACGTTGTTCGCGGGAATTCGTAATGCCCGTGCAATCTGGTCTGGATACTTCGGCATCTGAATCGAAGCCCAGACATCCAGTATTTCACGCCACGGGTCCCAAGACGCGATCACCCCGAACGTCTCGATAGGCACCGTCGAATTCCTGCCCCATACCACACGGAAAGACAGGTGACGCGGGCTTTCGGCGAAATCCTTCTCGACTTCACCCCAGACAAAGGTCTTGTCGAGCAGAACGTTCGAACCGTGTGCCGGGTGAACCGGAGGGCTATCGGGATTGAGCGCCTGCTCGGCATCCGTGACAAACGGAAGCGGCTCATAGCTCACGCGAAGTTTCTCGGTGGCGTCCTCGGCTTGCGCTCGCGTCTCGGCCACGACAGCGGCGACCCACTCGCCTGCATATCGGGTCTGACCAACGGCAAGCGGATAACGCTTCACGTTCGGCGTATCGAGCCCGTTCATCAACGGATCGACCGCAGCAGCCAGCTCTTCGCCCGTGAGAACGTAGTGTACGCCCGGCATCGCTAACGCGGCTGAACTGTCGATCGAGAGAATGCGAGCTGATGGATACTGGGATGGCAGGATCGCGACGTGAAGCGTACCCTCCCGAACAATATCGGCTACGTAATTACCACGGCCGACAACGAAACGACGATCCTCACGGACACGGCGATTGGTGGATACGAAGCGGAAGGCTGATGGATCGGCACTCATTTCGAGCCCTTTCCCGACGCATCAGCCGCAGCCTCAAGAACGCCCTTTTCAGACGCATCGTGGCCTTCCGCACTTCCAGTTTGCGCGGCCTTGTTACCTCGAAGCACATTCGATTTCTTCAACCGATCAGCCGCGAATTCGACAGCTTCGATAATCTGTCCGTAGCCAGTACAGCGGCAGATATTTCCAGAGATAGCTTCGACGATATCCTCACGGCTCACATCATGCGTGCGCTCAAGAAGCGCATGCGCGGTGAGAATCATGCCCGGCGTGCAGTATCCGCACTGCATACCGTGCGTTTCGCAAAAAGCATCCTGTATGACGCTCATCTCACCGGGTGCAGTTGCGACACCCTCGATGGTCGTGATGTCATAACCATCGGCCTGGACAGAAAATACCAGACAAGAGCGCACCGGCTCGCCATCCAGCAGCACCGTGCAGGCCCCACAGACGCCATGCTCGCAACCTGCATGCGTACCCGTCAGCAAAAAATCGTCCCGCAATGTGTCGAGCAGCGTCGTTCGCGGCTCGACGTCACTGGTGCAGATCACCCCATTGACATTGAGGTTCACTTTCATCTGGCTACTCCCAGGGCTTCTCCGCCATTGGCGCGGTCACGCGCATCTTCCAGCGCCCGCGTGCAGAGCGTAACGGCAACGCGGCGGCGATAATCCGCGCTCGCATGCAGATCGTCCGTCGCATCGAGGTCAACCGCGGCGGCCGCAATGGCGTCGGCTAGCGATTTTTTCTCGAGGCGCGTTCCGAGCAGCGAAGATACATCGAGCTTCAGCGGCCGATCTCCAACGCCGCCGATTCCGAGCGACGCTTCGAGGCAGCGCCCATCTTCGTCAATCGCGATCTGCGCCGCAGCCGAGACAAATGCAAAATCGGAACTGCGAGCGCTGATTTCGTGAAAACCAACGCCAACCCGCTTGTGAGTCCAGACCGGAAAGCGAACCGCGCTGAGACATTCACCGATGCCGATCGTAGTCAACATCGGGCCAATAAAGAAGTCGTCCGCAGGCGTTGAAACAGGGCCATCGGGAGTTGCAGCTTCGATTTCGGCGCCTAGTGTTACTGCAACCAGCGGGATTTCCGCTGAGGGGTCGGCATTCGCAATCGAGCCTCCGATAGTCCCGCGATTCCTGGTCGGAGGATGTCCGACCCACGGCAGCGCGAGCGCCAGCAACGGAACTGAAGTCCTAATCAGCGGACTATTCAATGCCATCGCTTGCCGCGTCGTTGCTCCGATCACGAGCGAGCCGTTATCTTCGCGAATGCCGGAAAGCTCAGGCAATCGCAGCACATCCACCAGCTTGGTTGGACGGGCAAGGCGCATGGCAAGCATCGGCACCAGCGTTTGACCGCCCGCGATCACGCGCGCATCTTCATCTGCAGCAAGCAGACCGCACGCCTCGGCAAGCGACCCCGGCCTGACATAATCGAATGGCGCTGGTTTCATAATTCTTCAGCCGAGCAAGGGGCCGGCGAAAGCCGGCGACAACACCGAAATGGTTTGATTTTTAAGAAGCGGTCCGTCGACCTCGCTCGCTTTCTTCACCGCAGCCCATTCGCTGTCTGCACCGAACGCAGCCCATGCCGCCTTCCGCGCCTCTTCGCTCGGAAACCGCGTCATGTATGTGAGACGGCCATCTTCTTCCGTCGCGACAAATGCGCCGACAAGTTCGATTCCGTGACGGGGAAAGAATTTCGCTGCGACCGCATCCTTAAAACGTTTGCGCATCGCTTCAGCGCGGCCTTCAACGGCCTCATACACCCGGATTTCGTAAACCAAGACACACTCCTCGAAGCCTGCAATTCCGCACTCGCGCCATCGTATTTATGTCGGCAGCTTTAGGCCCCGAACTAAGAATTCACGAAGGCAATTGTCAAATAAAAAATGAAGCAATGAGTCAATTTTTGCTCATTTGAAGCTATTACAATTATTAGATTGTCACAGTTTTTGGGCTAAATGGCCGCGCCCGTAGTCGTTTTGCATTGTCCTCACGCCAATTTCCCAGGGAGTTGAAACGATTTTCAAATTGTACTATTCGACAATGCTGCGACGATATGGGACCATCACCCACACGCCACGGGGATAAAATGACTGATTGGGTCCCGACCCTTCCTGCAGGCGGCGGTCCTCGTTATCTCGCCTTTGTCGAGTCTCTCGAAGAGGACATCGCTAGCGGCCAGATCAAACCCGGCATGCGACTGCTCCCGCAGCGGGAGATGGCCCAAAGGCTCGGGCTCAGCATCGGGACAATTTCGAAGGCTTATTCCGAAGCGGAGCAGCGCGGTCTCATCTCCGGAGAAGTCGGGCGTGGCACCTTTGTGCAGCGTCGCAAGCCGGAACAGCGCAAAGGCTACGTCCCGTCCGATGCCCCTATCAATCTCGCTCTGAACGTCCCACCCTATACAGGCGAAGACGAGGTTATCGCGTCGGCTCTCGCCGAGATCGCTGCGGAAGGCGAGATGGCAAACCTGCTTGGCTATTTGCCGCATCAGGGCATTAGACGTCATCGTGAAGCGATGGTGATCTGGCTTGCGTCGTTAGGGGTCACGGCCGATCCGGATGAACTTTTCATCACTCACGGGGGGCAACACGCCATCTCCGTTGCACTCAATCTGGCGAGCGCGCCTGGTGACATTGTTCTCACCGAAAGGTTTACCTATTCGGGAATGATCGCGCTGTCCGCGCAGAACGGCTATCGGCTGCACGGAGTGGCGGCCAATGCGGACGGCCTCATTCCCGAAGCACTCGACCGCGCGTTCGGTGAGACCGGGGCCAAGGTATTGTTCTGCATGCCAACCTTGCAGACGCCCACCGGGGTGACGATGCCGGAAGAGCGTCGCGACGCCATCGCCGAAATCGTCCGCAAGCACAACGCCTATTTGATCGAAGACGACGCTTATGCGTTTCTGTTCGAGAATCCACCTCGACCCATCTCTGAGCGGATTCCGGAACGTAGCTTTTACGTTGTGAGTTTTGCCAAGTGCCTCGCGCCGGGATTACGCATCGCGGCAATGATTGCACCCGCTTCGTTCCGAGACCGCTGCAACAATGCCATCCGGGCAACAGGCTGGATGGCCACACCCGTCATGGCAGAAGTCGTCGCAAGACTTATTCATAACGGCGACTTGGTCCGCCAGGTCAAGCGCAAGCGCGAAAAAGCTGCCGTGCGTAATGAAATCGCAAGCAGGGTTCTAAGTTCCTGGTTACCGCCAATTTCCTCTCCTCCGGGATTTCATCGCTGGCTTCCACTTCCTGCGGGCCGCACCCTGAATGCACTCGTCACACAGGCTGCGCACGCAGGCATCACGCTTGCGCCGCCCGGAGCATTGCAGCAAGTCGACCGCGGTACGCTCGGAATCCGACTTTGCCTTGGCCATCCTTCCGCCGAAGCCGACCTTGAAAAAGCGATGGTTGAGATCAAGCGAATTCTCGAAATGACGGAAGAAATATCCTTTGTCTGACATGCCATGCGTCATTCAAACGCAAAAGGCTACGGGGTCGCGTCTACCAAGGCGACAAACTCAAGAAACAAGAAAAGAAAAGCAGCGAATCCATTGGACGCTGATCAAGGGAAAAGGAACGCAAACCAATGGAGCCGTTCGCGCTTGTCGCGCTGGTAGTGGCGACATTTCTTCTCGCAGGCTTGGTCAAGGGCGTCGTCGGAATGGGGTTGCCGCCCGTTGCCATCGGCATAATGGCGCTCGCGATGCCGCCGGCGCAAGCCGCCGCGCTGGTTTTGGTGCCCGCCTTCGTCACCAACATCTGGCAAATGATGTCGGGCGAACGCCTTATCATCGTCGTTAAGCGCCTGTGGACGCTTCAGTTCGGTATCTGCATCGGCGCCTGGTTGTGCGGCGACATCCTGACAACGCAAACGTCCAAACTACCCAGCCTTCTACTGGGTTTGATGTTGATGCTGTACGCCGTCTACGGAGCGGTCTCCGTAACGCCGCGGATGCCCGCACGTTATGAACCGTACATGTCTCCGATCGTCGGTCTGATGACCGGCGTCATCATGGCGGCAACCGGACTCATGGCCATTCCTCTGGTCCCCTATCTGCAAGCAATCAATCTTGAAAAGGAAAACTTGCTACAGGCATTAGGGCTGTCCTTCTTCATATCAGCGGTCGCACTGGGCACGGTACTTACGAGCGCGAATATTTTCCGCGGCGACACAGCGCTTATGTCGGCGTTCGCGCTGCTGCCGGCCGCGGTGGGAATGGCCGTCGGCCGACGCTATGTCAGCCGCATCTCCGCCGCCACTTTCAAGCGCTGGTTCCTGATCGCGATATTCCTGATCGGATGCGCCTCAGCCATTCAGGCGCTCCGATCCGCGCAACCGCTCTACTAATCAAGAAACATTACGGGGAAGTGCTACGCCAGAGTATCTCGCAATGTTCGTCACCAGTGGAATTGAAAAATGGGCTGTGCCGATCAAATCCGGCGGCATCACCGTTGATTGATGTTCATGCAGCATGTGACCGCTGAGATGACGGTATTGAACTGACGGGGAGGACATCGGAATGATCGAGCTTCGCCAATTTAGACAGTTCATCGCGGTGGCGGAGGAATTGAGTTTCCGTCGCGCCGCCGAGCGGCTGAACATGGCGCAGCCTCCTTTGACAGCAACAATAAAACGTATCGAGGATGAAGTTGGCGCCGTCCTTATCGAGCGGACCAACCGCATAGAACGCTTGACCGAGGCAGGTCGCGTGTTTCTCGATGAAGCACGAAAAACCGTCAATCAGGCAGAGCGCGCCATGCTCGCAGCACAGCGGGCGGGCGCTGGCCTGACAGGGACGCTACGAGTGACATTCGTTGCAAGTGCTGCTAGAGAAATCCTGCCCTCAATCTTGCTGCGATTTCGAGAGCATTACCCCGCGGTCAAGCTTGAACTACGAGAGGCTATGACAACCCAGCAGCTTGCGTCTTTGGCGAATAACGACAGTGATCTGGGCTTTGTTATCCCTCCCCTCCAGGATGCCGAAAATCTAACAATCGAGGTCATTGCCAGAAACCGGCTGGTTGCGGCCTTGCCGGAGGGACACCCGCTAACAAAAGCGGCCCAGATAACCCTCGCCGACATGTCTCATGAATCGTGGATCTTGTTCGCGGCCCGCCAAGGCCCCGGCTTACATCGCATCATCCACACGGCATGTGCCAAGGCCGGGTTCTCACCCATGATCGGTCAGGAAGCCCCGCAAATGGATACGATAGCGAATCTTGTGGCGGGCGGAATGGGCGTTGCTCTGGTGTCGAGAGCACTCGCGACGAGCGGGCGCAGAGGCGTAGCCTTCC
This sequence comes from Afipia massiliensis, assembly GCF_001006325.2. NCBI lineage: Bacteria > Pseudomonadati > Pseudomonadota > Alphaproteobacteria > Hyphomicrobiales > Nitrobacteraceae > Afipia > Afipia massiliensis. The sequence goes on from NZ_LBIA02000001.1 coordinate 301,591, forward strand.
GGGAGTTGGCCGGGCCCGGAACTCCGGTCGAGTTTGAACTGGCAATCGCCTATGCTCACTCTTCCCCAGTTCTGAATGCATTCGTCACCGCAACCAGATTGCACACGAAGATGATGGCGCCGTGAGCTGCGGCTGATTGATCCGGGACGATGCGCATCCACTGTCTCAATCAGCCGCTGTAGTCATTTCAACTATTCCGGCGGAATGTTTGCCTTCCTGACGACATCGGCCCAACGCGCAATCTCGCTATCTACAAAGGTGCGGAACTCGTCTCCGTAAAGGTCGCCAGGTTCGACACCCATCTCAGCTAGCTTCTTCTTAGTCTCCGCAGACTCGTTGACTTCCCTCATCGCGGCGACAAGCTTCTTGTAAATCGGAGAGCCGTTCGCCTGAGGCATGTAGACCCCAAACCAAGCTTGGACGTTGAAGCCGTTCACGCCCGACTCATCAAGCGTCGGAACATCGGGAAGCAATGGCGAGCGTTTCAGCCCCGTCAATGCGAAAACACGCACCAGTCCGCCCTTCGATGCATTTATGACCGTCGGCAGCGAGTCGAACAGCAACGGAATGTGTCCCCCAATGAGATCGTTCATTGCAGGGCCGTTACCCTTGTAAGGAACATGAACAACATCGACTCCTGCCATCTGCTTGAACAGTTCACCCGAAAGATGGTTGGAGCTGCCAGTGCCGGCCGAACCGAACGAGTACTTGCCTGGATTCCTTTTGAGGATCTCAATCAGCTCCTTAACGTTCTTTGCCGGGAAATTGTTGGACGCAAGAATTGCGTTGGGGGCCGCTGCGACGAGCGCAATAGGTGAAAGATCCTTCTTCGAGTCGTAAGGAATGCTCTTGTAAAGGCTCGGCGTGATAACGTGATGCGTGGCCGTGAGGAGCAGCACCGTACCGTCAGCGGGAGATCTCACCACCGGTTCGGTACCGATGATACCGGATGCACCCGGCTTGTTCTCGATATACGTCGTCACACCGAGTTTATCGCCGAGGATTTTCCCGACCACACGCGCAAGCACGTCAGTCGGACCACCTGCAGAGAACGGCACGATAATTCGGATCGCATTACCCGGAATCTCCGGCCCAGAACTGCGCGCATCGCCCGTCGCAAAAAGAAGAAGAACGGCTATCGCCGCAACGAGTACTCTTCGCATTATCATCCCCCAGATGGCGTTTTGTTCTTTTTGGTTACGTTATAGACTGTTCGTCGTCCAAGATTTGCCGTCTCAGACGAGCTTCTTCACCGGCGTCGGGTCCAGGTTGAAGAGACGCGCGGCATTCAATCCGAGAATATTTCGCTTCGCCTGCTCGGTCAGGAAAGGCAGATCGCAGATTTCCTGGGGCAGATCGAAATCGAAATGTGGCCAGTCTGACGAAAACATCAGCTGCGTCTCTGCCTTGATCATTTCGAAGGTGTTCTCAAGCGCCTTCGGATGCGTCGTTTCCATTGGCTGCGTCGTATAGAAGCAATTCGTATTCATATACTCGCTGGGCATACGCTTGAGCTGCGGCGCCTCGGACGGACGCATCAGATACTGATCATCGAGCCGCTGCATAAGGAACGGCACCCAAGCCAATCCACTCTCGACCCACATCGTCTTGAGTTTAGGAAATCGCTCGGGAATCCCGTTCAGGATCCAGTTTGTCATGTGAACCATGTTGCACCAGGCAAAACCCAGCGCATGCATACCGAGAAAGCGGTTCACAGTCGCCAATGAGGGATCCTGCCAGTGATATCCCGCATGAAAAGCCAACGGCTTCCCGGTTTCTTCGATCATTGAATACAGACGCATATATTCGTTGCTGTGAACTGGCTTGTAGCGCGTGCTCGTTACACAAAATCCGATGACGCCTTTGTTGTCGCCGAATTCCTCTACCGCACGTTCGGCCTCCTTTGGCGTATTGAACGGCAAATAGATCAGCGTCTTAATTCGATCTTCGGCTGACAGTATTCTGTCCGCCATCCATCGATTGTAGGCACGCCCAAGCCAGACCTCCATTTCCGTCTGCGGATGCATGCCGAGAAACAACATCGGGGTCGGAAAGACCACCATATTGTCCACGCCGAGAGAATCCATCGCACGGCGCGTCAAGGTGACATCGCGGTGAACGTCTGTTTCCTTCACAGCCTCGCGCTGATCGTCCTGATGCGGGATGCGTCCGCCCACCGACTGGTAACGTAGGCCGAGATCGCCGTTCAGGCCATATGGTGGTGCGCCGATCCGCTCCGCCTGATAGCGCATAGCGTTATCGCGAATAACCGGATCCTCGATGTACGTGACGACCTCTTTCCACGAAACCGACTCGACGTGATGCGCGTCGATATCGACGACAAACCAGTCTTGCAGCCCGCGCTTGACGGCATTCCGCTTTGCGTGCGCAAGCACGTCTCGCGTATCCGTGTAAACATCGATCTGCTGCGTCGCGGCGTATTGAGGGCCGACCTTCTCCCGAATATTCATGACTTAGCCCCTGGATAGTAACTATCTTCGTCCGGCCGCCGGCGATACCAAAGTGCAAGCTCCACCGGACCGAGATGAAGCGCCCGAAGCATTTCCGAAACGGCTGACAGCAATTCCGTCGGTGTCATTTCGCTGTCGCGCTCGCCGGCGATAGGCGGAAATGTTCTTTCCTCACCGTCAGACTTCGCGACGTAAAGGCGAATGGCTGCCGTCAGAATTTGCGCAACGGATTCGTCGGAGACACGATAGGCCTCACCGCTTTCCACCAACTCCCGCGATGCGCGCAGCAGATCGGGAGCGAGCGAATCGATCCACCCATACTGATCGTTGCGCCGGTCAGCGTCAGACTCGGACATAGATCTCTCCATCCCTGATTGTCATTTCTGCTTTGCGCAACCGGATTTTGGGATTTCCCTGATGGTTTCCGGTTTTGATGCTGTACTCGTAGCCATGCCACGGACAGACGATGTTTGTTTCCGACTCGTCGTATTCCATCGCGCGTACGGTGTGATCTTCCGCAACAGGTTCGAGCACGCGCTTCATGATACGCCCTTGGCAAATCGGACCGGCTCTGTGGGCGCATCGATTGTGCCAGGCGTAGAATTCTCCATCGATCCTGAAAACACCGACTTCCATGTCGCCGCAGACGATCACCTTGCGGTCACCATCGTTGTAATCCGCCACCTTCCCTGCGCTGTATTCTTGCATTGCGTCTCTTTCCATCGGTCGATTTTCACGGCGGCTCGACGCCACTCAGATCGCGCACCAGCGAGATCGCTCGCACGCAATGCTTGCGTTTATATTTCATTCTAGATTTTGAACCGGCAATAACGCGTTTCTGAACGAGCGATATGCCGCGCGTATCGCGAAGGCCAACGGCCCCCATATCGCGCAGCAAGAATGGCCGCTGGCAACCGCTACCGTCTGTCTGGCGATCCTGAAAAGCTGACACAGCCGCCAGCGCTCCCCTGCCCGCGCTAGTGCTCGACTTGCGTTCGACTCCTGTTAAAATTTTCTACCAGTCAAGCAGGGAGAAGAAACGTGGCGAAGACACCAATCTGGCAGTGGTCGGCTACAGAAACGGCCGCAGCAATCAAGACAAGAAAGGTGACCTCCGAGGAAGTGGTGAGCGCCCATGTCGATCGGATGCACGAAGCCAACGCCGCGATCAACGCGGTGGTCGTCGATCTCAGCAAAGACGCGATGAAAGCAGCGAAGGCCGCCGACAGGGCGCTCGCCAAAGGCAATGACATCGGACCGCTGCACGGTGTTCCGGTCACGATCAAGATCAATATCGATGTCGAAGGCCAAGCCAACTCGAACGGCGTCGTCGCCTTCAAAGACAATATCGCTCCGGGTGACTCGCCGGTCACCAGCAATCTGAAGAAGGCGGGCGCGGTCATCATCGGCCTGACCAATACACCTGAATTCTCGCTACGTGTCTGCACCGACAATCCGCTACACGGGCTGACGTTGAATCCCTGGGACCCGGCAGTCACTTGCGGCGGGTCTTCAGGCGGCGCCGGCGCTTCTATCGCTGCTGGCATCGGCACCATCGCCCATGGCAACGATATCGGCGGCTCGCTGCGCTGGCCGGCGCAGTGCAACGGCGTCGCTACCATCAAGCCGACCCAGGGGCGCGTTCCAGCCTTCAACCCGAGCGCCACTGCAGAACGGCCTCTCATGGCACAGTTTATGTCTTCGCAAGGGCCTATCGCCCGCGAGGTCCGCGACGTGCGCCTGGGACTGGAAGTTATGGCTCAGCGAGATCCCCGCGATCCGTGGTGGGTGCCGGCGCCATTGAAAGGACCTAAGCTGAAGGGAACGATCAACGTTGCGCTGGCTAAAATCCCCGACGACATGAATACCGATCCCGGCGTGATCTCACTCCTGCGAAAGGCCGCCGACTATCTCGCCGATGCCGGGTACAGAGTTAGCGAGGTCGAATTACCCGATCTCAACGGTGTCTGGCAGCTCTGGTGCGATCTGATCATGACCGAGCTTCAGGTCCTGCAGGAAGAACAGATGCGGGCTGTCACCAGCGCAGATTTCAACCAGACGCTCGACGCTGTTTTGGCGTTATCAACACGTCTCGACCAGGCCGGCTATATCAAGGCAATCAGCGATCGGTCGCGCCACATCCGCAACTGGATGACCTTGCTGGAGGACTATCCGCTCCTCTTGACGCCGACAACGGTGAGGGCCACGCCGGAGGTCAATGCCGATCTCGGGGGCCACAAGAGCGTGAAGGAACTGCTCCGGAATGATCTTCGTTTCATCTCGTCGATGAATGTGCTCGGTCTGCCGGCAGCAGTCGTGCCGGTCGGACTCCACAAAGGTTTGCCTGTCGGCGTCCAGATCGTTGGGTCGCGCTATCGCGAAGACCTGTGCCTGGATGCCGCCGCAGCCATCGAAAAAAGAGCCGGCATTCTGGTCAGAAAACTATGGGAACGGTAGCCCCGTAATCGCACCAAGATAACGCCTGCGCAAGCCAATGAAGGGATCGGGCGTCGATCGAGCTTAGTCCTTGCAGGTTGATCGACCTTATCAGAAGCGCGAACGTTACTTATAGCGATCTTCGCGGCTCGCTTCTGCCTGCGCAACACGCAAACATTCTGTCGCAGATGCCATACACGCAGTTGATCGCAGCTCAAAAGCGCGCGGTCATGCCGCGCGCTTTCAATAGAGCATCGAAGAAACTGGCTAACTGCAACCCAAGTGACTACACGCCAAGCGCTCGCCCGTCGCTGCGCGGATCATGCGCGCCTGTGATGCTTCCGTCGGGGTTGATGCGGATCGCGCCGGGATGGCCCGCGAGAGGGCTTTGGGCTGGGATCGGGCTCATTTCATGGCCGCGCTCAGCGAGCTTCTTGAATACCTCTTCGCCTGCATCCTTTTCCAGCTTCAAGCTATCGCGTGAATCGGAGAACGTTTTCCCGAGCAGGAAACGCGGCCGCGAAAGCGCCGTAAGCGGATCCATGTTGTAGTCGATAAGCCTTGTAAGCACTGCCGCCAGCGTCTGCGGCTGGCCGTCGGCACCTTGCGTTCCATAAAGAAGATGAGGTCGCCCCTGCTTGAGATACATGCCAGGATTAAGTGTGTGGAACGGGCGTTTGGCCGGCTTGAGACAGTTAGGACTCGCAGGATCGAGATTGAACGAGGCACCGCGATTGTGCCACAGGATGCCGGTATCGCCCGCGACCATGCCGCTCCCCCAGTCGAAATAGACCGTCTGAAGCATACTCACGCAATTGCCGTTCTGATCGGTCGCTGCGATGTAGACCGTATCGCCTTTCTTGAAGACGTGCGGCCAGGGCTGTGCCTTTTCCATGCTGATGGCCTTGGCGTGCGCATCGAGACCGGCCTTCGAGAGCAACTGATTGACCGGAACGTCGGTAAATTCGGGATCGGCGATATAGCGATTGCGGTCGATGAATGCGTACTTCACAGCCTCGACAAGCAGATGATAGTAATCCGCGCTGCCCTCAGGGTACTTTGCGAGTTCGAAGCGATCGAGAATGCCCATGATCTCAAGGGTCGTAATACCCTGCGTGGGCGGCCGCAGACCAATGAGTTCACCACCACGATAACCGACGCGTAGCGGCGCTTCATCGCGGGCACGGCAGCGTGCCAGATCATCTGCAGTGAGCGGCGAGCCTACTTTCTTCAGCCCAACCACAATTCGTTCGGCAAGTTTTCCTTCGTAGAAATCGCGCCCGCCGTTAGCCGCCAGCATTTCCAGTGACCGGGCGAGTTCGGGCTGTACGAGCGTTTCGCCAGTTTCCGGCATTCGTCCTGCAGGCATGAAAATGCGTTGAACATCTGGCCAATCTTTCAGATCCTTTGCTCGAAAGTCCTGCCAGAAACGCTGCGAAGGCGTGACGGGGAATCCTTTGCTTGCATACTCGATCGGGCGCTCGAACAGCGACGCCCAGCTCAGCTTGCCGCCCCAGGACTTGCGGCTGAAATCGAAAGCCTGATCCCATGTATCGACCGTGGCGGCAGCGGTAAGCGCGGACCCGGGACCTCGAACCGGGACGCTGCCGCTATAGTTCGGGGGATTTGCAGCGGCCTGGCCGATTCCGGACAAAGTCCGGATGTTGCCCTTGCGGTCACTCATGATCATGAAGGCGTCGCCGCCAAGGCCAGTAAAGTGCGGATAGGTCACGCAGAGCGTTGCGCCGATAGCGATGGCCGCTTCGATGGCGTTGCCGCCCTTGCGCAACACCTCCAAGCCCGCTTGGGTCGCGAGATCGTGGGGACTCGTGACCATCCCCTTGGTCGACTGAGCGAGCGCGCTGGAATTGGATAACGCTCGAACGGGGCCCGGCATCGCAGCAGCAACAGCGGCGAAGGCTGACGTGACAAGCAATTCTCTCCGCGAAAAATGACCTCGGCTCTTATCGAAGACTCTAGTATCTGACATCAGTATTCCCCCGTTTGTGTTATGGTGAAATCCAAAGCGCGATCAATAGCCTGCATGCACGAGCGAGTTCTTCGTCACCTCCGGAGTTGATAGCCCGCGCTTATTGCGGGCGAGAAAACGATTATGGGTTCTGTACGATATGTGTTCCGGTCTCGCCGCGAAGCGCAGGCATTGCGTGATCGAGATGACTGATGATTGCGCGCTTGCCGCCGCCTTCCAGAAAGCGGATCGCCGCATCGATCTTCGGCCCCATGCTTCCGGGCGGGAAATGTCCCTCGCGGTGATAGGCCTTGATCTCATCGAGCGTCACTTCTGTGAGCTCCTTCTGGTTCGACTTGCCGAAATTGACGGCAACACGCGGCACCGCCGTCAGTATCAGCAGCTCGTCGATATCGAGCACGTTGGCGATGTGTGCAGATGTCAGATCCTTGTCGATGACCGCAGGCACGCCGGTGCGCACGCCCTTCGCATCGCGGATCACGGGCATGCCGCCACCGCCGCCGGCAATGACGATCGTGCCGCGCTTGACCAGTGCATCGACCAGCGAAATGTCGCAGACATGCTTCGGCTTCGGCGAGGGCACGACATGACGCCAGCCGCGACCTGAATCCTCGCGCATCGCCCAGTTGAGTTCTTTGCTGATATTCTTCGCTTCCTCTTCCGAGAAGAACGGACCGACAAATTTGGTCGGATTGCGAAAGGCCGGATCGTCGGCATCGACTTCCACTTGGGTCAGAAGACTCGCGACATGGCGCTGATTGCCATTTTCCCGCAGCGCGTTCTCGATCGCCTGCATCAGAAGATAACCGATGCCGCCCTGGCTATGCGCCACGCAAATGTCCATCGACATCGGCGGGATGCGGCTCATGGTCAGCATCTGACGCATCATGATCTTGCCGACCACAGGTCCGTTGCCGTGCGTGATCACCAGTTCGTTGTCGATCTGGGCAAGCGGCAGCAATGCCTCCGCGGTTTGCCGCGCGACAGCTTTTTGCTCGTCGGACGTGCCGCTGATATCTTCGGGATGAACCGCGTTGCCACCGATGGCAATTACGAGGCGGCGCGGAACTTCATTAAGTGTTCGCATAGCGGTTCACCTTGATGTCATTGGTCGCGATAGCCAGCACGAGTTCGCATGCCTGTGCATTCGACGGCGCGACCATAACGCCTGCTTCTTCCAGACGCCGGACCTGCGCGGAGCGCACCTGCCGATCAAGCTCGGTGCCCGTTACCGAAGCAACAATGATGGGCGCATTGTCAGCGCGGTCCGCCACGATCTCCGCCAGATGCGTTGCAGGATCGGCATGCGCGCCGTAGCCAATCACGAGATCAACAAGAATGACCGCGACCTCGGGATCGATCAGCGCTGCGCGCAAGGCGTCGTCGCGCACCGACGGATCGATCATGGGATGTGGACGGCCTTGGGTATATTCGTCGGCTCCGAGATCGATGATCCGGTCTCGGCCCACGCTCTCTGGCGCATCGAGATCGGGAACGTTGGGGATCGCCGCGTTCGACGCCACCTTGCGACCGCCGGCCCCGAGGATCACCTGTGCTTCGGCGCAGAGTGTTCCGCCCGCAAACAAACCCTCGATCCGGCGCTCACCCTTGCGCCTCGGCAGACGTGTAGCCAGTTTCGTGACGTTGAAGTTAGCGCCGATGATCCGGCCTCCGAGTGCGAGTTCAGCAGCATCCTTAAGTGTGCGGGCAAACTTCGCATTCGGCGGCAGATCGGCTGAAGCAGCGCCAATGAAGCAGACCGTGTAGGGCTTCGGACTCTTGGCGATGCGCCCGATTACAACCTTCGCGACATCGGGATGCGGCGGCTTGGAGATCAGCACAACGCGATCCGTTGCCGGATCGGCGTCCAGCGCGTCCATCGCCATCAGCGTCGTAATCCCGCCGATTTCTTTTTTCAGGTCGCGCCCGCCAACGCCGATCGCATGCGAGATGCCCTCGCCCGCTTCGGAGATGAGACACGAAACTTCCTGGGTGCCGGTCCCGGACGCCCCGATGATCCCGATCTTGCCGCGCTTCAGCTTGTTGGCGAATGCCAGCGGCGCGCCACCGATGACGGCCGTACCGCAGTCCGGCCCCATCATCAGCAGACCCAACTCCCGCGCATGCTGCTTGAGCGACAATTCATCCGCAATCGAGACGTTGTCACTGAACATCAACACGTGAAGTCCGCGATTGAGCGCCTTGCGTGCTTCCGCCGCGGCGAACTCGCCGGGAACGGATATCAACGCCAGATTTGCGTCAGGGGCGGCCTTGACCGCCGCACCGATGCTGCGCGGCTGCCATGCAGCTTCTCCCGAACTCTGGGTCTTTGGCTTATCGAGCGCCTTGAGCGCGTCACCAAGCGCAGAGCGCGCGGACTGTTCGTTCTCGGCCCTGACCGCAAGGATGAGATCGTTGCCTTGCGCCGCGATATCGCCGTCAAGAAGCCCGGCGTTACGCATAATGGCCAAATTCGACGGCGTCCCCATCATCAGCGCGGCTTCGAGAATGCCGGGCGCCGCCGCGATCTCACGCGACAGCCGCATCAGCGCGACGGAATCCAGATAGAAACCCTTCCGAATCTCATTCAGTACGAACGCACTCATGATACCCCCAGGTCTTTCGCAATGGCCCGAACGGCTTGCTGGAAGCAGGCCATCGGGGCCTTCACCACGCCCGCACCCACCTGCCCGATTCCAGGTTCGCGGTGCGCGATACCGGTGTTGATGATCGGTGCCAGCCCGGTTTCAACCACAAGCCGCACGTCGATGCCGGTCGGAACGCCCGCAAAATCAAGTGCAGCTATCGTCCATTCCGGATTTTGCCCCACGGTGATTTCGCCCATTGCCCGGGTGAAATTTCCCGCTGACGACGGCGCGCCAGCGCCGATGAACCCGGCTACCGCAGGTGAAGCCGCCATGGCGAAGCCACCGAGACCAATTGTCTCGACAATGGCGGAGTCGCCCATGTCGGGATTAGCGTCCTTTTCGGAATAGCCCGCGAAATAGAGCCCCTCGGGCATTTCGACCGGCGCGGTGAACCACTGATCACCGAGGCCACTCACGCGCACGCCGAAGTCGGTGCCGTTGCGGCACATGGCAGTGACGACCGTTGAGCCGCGAATGCCTTTCGCCGGATCGGTCATCGCCTTGCCCATCGCCATCGCGATGTTGAGAAAGAACTGATCGTTCTGTGCAATGAAGGCGATGCAGTCAGCAAGAACCGCGTTATCGGTCGACGTGCGCGCCATTGACGGCCCGACTTCTCTAAGAAACACGCTCGAACAGGCGAGATTGCGTTGATGCATTTCGTCGCCCATCGAGAGACCGCGCGCGATGATCGACTTCAACTCGATGCCACCGCGCGCACGAATGGCCTTGGCGAGCACCGGTCCAAACACATCACGCAGCCAGGCGAGACGGGCGAGTACGCTCGCGTCATTCCCGCCGAAGCGCATCACCTTGCCGAGTCCTTCGTTAATCGCGCAGTAGGCCCGGTTGGAGAACCGGGTGTTCTCGACGACGAAAAGAGGCATCGACACGGTGGTCATGCCGGTCATTGGACCGACTGCGCCAAAATGGTGATTGGGGTGGAATTCGATGCCGCCGCTCGCTGCCAGTTCGGTAGCCGCATCGAGATCGGACGCCCAGCCCTCAAAAACGATCGCGCCTGCGACCGCGCCGCGCATCGGACCGCACATCTTGTCCCATGTGATCGGCGGCCCGGCATGAAGAACCATGCGCTCCTTTAAGCCCTTGAGCACATCCCGCGCCGGAACGATGTCGATCAGCTTTGGCTCGCCTTCCAGAATGCGCGCCACGGCCTGCTTGTTTGCTTCTTCGATCAGTTTCATGGACGCCCCCTCATACGCCCAGCTTTGCAAGCAGCGACGCCATCTCGGGATCACCACCAGCCGGCGGCGACCAGTCGACATGGACAACCTCGATGTCGCAGTCGCGCAGATCCTTCACGAAGCCCTCAAGTCCGACGTTCACGACTTTCACGTCGCCCGTCAGCAGGGCCTGGTACGGCGTATTTTTTTCGGGTGCCACCAGCGTCATCCTTTACTCTCTTTCGATGGGTCGAGATTAGTAAGAAAGTTTTTACTTTGTCAATTGCGGATGCGAATACACTGCACGAATGCCGAACGTGCGAGCGAAGGAACGAAAAGAAGAGCGCTGGCACTACGCGTCGCTATCGACAGGCCACCCTGCGCCGATGCAACACCACGAGCCCGGCACGCGCACGATCCCCGGGGCACTGAGATTCCAGTGAGCCCCGAGGATCTCGCGCCGCAAATCGCAACCTACCGCGCGGCCACCACGCCATCGCTGCGGGGATCGCTTGCGCCCTCCATCAAACCATCCGGGTGCCATACGATTGCGCCCGCGTGCCCCATGAACTCCTCGAACGCCCCCACCACCTGAACATCGTGTCCGAGGCTGCGCATGGCGCCGATTGTCCCTGGATCGAAACGAGACTCGATTTTCAGATTGTTGTTTTCCTCGCCCCACGTTCGACCGAGCAGCCAGCGCGGGGCCGTGACTGTCGACTGGAGATCCTGACCGTGGAGTGCGTAGCGCGAGAAGATGGCGGCCTGCGTTTGCGGCTGCCCTTCACCGCCCATCGTGCCATAGGACATCAGCCGACCGTCGCTCAGCTCGGCCATTGCAGGCTGGATCGTGTGGAACGGAAGGCGCGACGGCTCAAGCCGATTCTGTTCATTCTCGGCGAGGCTGAAGCTCGTTCCGCGATTTTGCCAGGTCACACCGGTCTGAGGAAGAATGACCCCCGAACCGAACTCCCAGTAGATACTTTGAATGAAGCTGACGCTCAGACCGCTGCGGTCGGTTGCGGCGAGCCATACCGTGTCACCCTGCTTGGAAGGATCTGGCCACGGGGCAGCGCGTCCTGTCGCAACAGTTTCATCGAGAGCTGCGAGCGCTTCTTCCGTCAGGAAATCAGTCGCAGCCCGCTCCATGTAGTCGGGATCTGTCACATGGCGGTTGCGAACGCGGAATGCCGCTTTCGTGCATTCGACCAGCCGGTGCAGATGATCGATGCCATCCGCCTCGTTGGCGATACGCCGCGCGTAGAGTCCGAGGATCAACAGCGACGCCAGACCTTGCGTCGGCGGCGGCATATTGAAAACCTTGTGACCTGCCACATCAAGCGACAAGGGAGTCACCAAGGTTGCCTGATGACGTTCGAGATCGGCCAGACGAAGCGGGCTACCCGCCTTCTCCAAATCCGCGGCCATCGATCGCGCAAGATCGCCGCGATAGAAATCAGAAAGGCCCGCTTGCGATAGGCGGGCGAGCGTGTCCGCAACGCGTGGCTGCCTGAGTTTGGAGCCGACAACAAGCGGAGCGCCGTTCGGCAAGTAGACATCGGCGAAGCCCGGCACGTCTTGCAACTCGGGGCGCTTCTTCTTGGTGTTTTCGTGAAGGGTCTGCGGAACTGGCACCCCTTCCCACGCGTAACGAATTGCGTCCTGCAGAAGCCGTGACATCGGCAATCGACCGCCATGCTGCCGGCGACTGAGATTCTGCGCCTTCTCCCAGCCGTCAACGGTGCCTGCAACCGTCAGCGCCGATAACGGACCGCGCCCGGGGACGGCAGCGCACCCGCGCTCGCGGTACCAGTTGCGATCGGCGGCCATCGCGGAGCGCCCGCATGCCTGAATTCCGATTGGCGCCGATCCCGGCTTGCCGATCAGCCAAAAGCTATCTCCGCCGAGGCCGTTCATGTGCGGATATACGACGGCGATTGCAGCCGCAGAAGCAATCATCGCTTCAATCGCATTGCCGCCATCGGACAGAACCGAAAGACCAGCCTGTGCCGCGAGATGATGCGGCGCCGTGACCATGCCTCGATAGCTTCTTTTCGTCTGCAACATCGGAACGCTCCGGCTAAAAACAAGTAATAATGTTTTTACTTATATATCGTCAAGAGCGTTTGCTGCGCGGCCCAAAGCGTCACGCGGCGTCGATGAAGGACATCTTGCGGCCAGGGACACCGGAACAGCGCTACAAACAAGAACTGCTCCGAACACAGGGTCCGGAGCAGCCAAGGTTGGGGAACGCCCGCGGCGCAAATGCGCTTGTTAGGTGCGGATGGAAACAGAGCTTCGTTCTTTATCGCCGGAAAGATTCCGCTCGACCGCTCGCAGCGCAATCAAGACACCTGCAAAGCCGTCGCGGCCCGAGCTGTGACCGATCGCCGATACTGCGGCCAAAGCCCGCTCAACACGACCCACCTCGCCTGTCATCGTCGCGTGAACTGCAGCATGCATTGCGGCGGCTCCATAGCCGAGCGCCGCTGTCCGCAAATGTACCCGGCTGATGTCGTTGGTGCGATCAAGATGCTCGCGGCAGACGTCCCAGATAAGGTCCCGCACATTCAACAGATCGAGCGCCGCCAGCGCGATCAGCGCGCCCCCGATCAGATCATCGCCGGACGGCGTGAGACCGGGCCCAAGGCCGATCAGATTTACAAGCTCCGCACAGTCCGCAGACGACGGAGCGCGCTCATGGAGCGCATCTATGATAACGCGACCGAGAGCAGCGATTCCCGCGGCAGCGGCAGCGACGAGCGGCGTAAGTTCCGTGGGAGGTTGCGCACAACCCGCCGCCGCCAATCCCTCCTCCGCCGAACCAACACGCCAGAATTCGTCAACAGCGACGAGCCCGATCCGCAAACCGGCACGCGTCCAACCGGGAGCCAGCTCTGGTTTCCAGATGGAGGCGCCATCGAACGTGGCGAACGGCTTGTTGTCGATAACAAGGATTGAGCCAGTCACTGCGACCACAGCCCCGACCATTGGCCAACACTGTGGCCGACGCTCGCACAAAACGTGCAGCGGACCAGAGCCAAGATGCGGGAGGCCAACACAAATCCACTGGCTGCCGAGCACAGCGTAAAAAGAGCGATCGAAAACAGCGACAACCCGGCCGTTGCTTTCAACCTGAAGGACCTTTTCGGCCAGCAAGCCTAGCTCACCAATGGCCGGAACTTGGCGAATTTCAGCTCGCCCGGGCTGTAGGGCGCGCTCCAAAGTTCGTATTCGATCCGCAATCATCATACCGAGATTCCGCGCCGCAAATCGGCAAGAAACCGTCCGCATCCTTAAAGTAATAATTCTCTTACTTATCATTGTCAAATGACAACGCCGACCGCAAAAGCGGCCGGCGAATTATGACAAAGGTATGCTCGGGAGTGGACCGCTGCGCGTGCGGTCGCAAAAAGCGAGCAATTACACCAAGTCGGACGCCTTGCCCCGCACAGGCGAGAGCTTCGGAGAGGACACTTTTTTGCCGTCCTTGTGTAGCGCATCAGGGGCCATCAACCATGTCGCGATGACATCGTGAGTGTGCATGCGGCGATCAGCGAGCCATTGCGGATCGCTCAGATCCTTGTCGAACATCAACGACAGCGTGTGCCGGTTCGACACATGGAAGTAGCTGAATGCGGTAATCGTCACGTAGAGCTGGATAGGATCTATCCCGCTGCGGAAAATACCTGCCGCCGCTCCGCGCCGCAGAATGTTCTCGATGTTGGAAACAAGCGGCATGGTGAGCGCTGCAATTTTGCGGGATTTACGAAGGTATTTCCCGCGCTGCAGATTCTCGGTGTTGATCATAGCGATGTAGTCTTGGTGATTCTGAAAAAACGTGAACGTAAAATCGATGAGCTCCTGTAGAGCTGTCGCGGGGTCGAGGCTGTCCAGATTAAGCTGCTGTTCAGCGGCCCGGATCTCCGTATAGACGTGCTCAAGAGCAGCCAGGTAAAGCCCGTTCTTGTCTCCGAAGTAATGATACAGCAAACGCATATTGGCCTTTGCGCGCGCGGCAATCGCATCGACGCGCGCTCCGCCAAGACCATTCCGGCAGAACTCAAAAGTAGCTGCCTGCAGGATCGATTCCTTGGTGAGGGCAGAATCCCGCTTGCGCTTGCCCTCTGGCTTCTTTCGTACCGAACGCTTCTTTGCTGACGTCTCGTTCATCCGTGCACCTGGTCAACGCCTTTGAGAGCATCTGGCGACTTTAGCATGAGTTGCCGTTCCGGCGGGTCGTTCGACCTCTGAAACCTCGTTTTACGGGCGGCATTTGACAGCTAGCTACCACACAGGCCCGATTGCAATCAAATAACGGGAACGTCCATGCCACACCGTCGGCCATCCGGCGATCAGGGCACGTGTTTCAACGCCCATCGGCGGTCATCGCTCCGTTACTGGCAATCAGACGACCCGCCTTGTAGACGTCGCGCGACTTCGGCCGGGAAATCACCGCTTCCTGGATGTGCTGCGCGTCGAGCACGAGGAAATCGGCTACCCCACCTTCGACGAGACCATAACCCTCGATAGTGAGCGCTTTCGCTGCGCTCGACGTCACCATATCGAAAGCAAGCGCGAGTTCCGCATCGGTGTTGAAGCCCGAACGATACCCCACGATCATTGCCCGTTCCAGCAGATCGCCGTCGCCGTAAGGCCACCAGGAATCCCGAATATTGTCGTTGCCTGCGAACACGTTGACGCCAGCGTCATGAAGCAGCAGCACCGGCGGAAAGGCGTGGGCTCCGGGCGCGTTCGTCAGAATAGACACCCCCGCCTCTGCAAGCTGATTTGCCGCCCGCTGCGCGATATCGCGGGAAACCTGACCGAGCGCATAGGCGTGACTGATCGTTACCTTGCCGGCAAGCCCGAGCGCCTTGGTGCGCCGCGCGATCTCCTCGATTTCGAAGACACCGAGCAGATCGCCGTCATGCAGATGTATGTCTATCCCAACGCCATGACGTCCTGCGATATCGAAGATCGCATCGAGATGTCCTGCGATGTCGCCATCATAGCCAGCCGGATCTAGGCCTCCGACGAGATCGGCACCGTTACGAACGGCCTCATCGAGCAATTCGCGCGTACCAGGCGCTGTCACGATGCCGCTCTGCGGAAAGGCAACGATCTGGATTGACACCCTGTCGCGATGCGCATCGCGAACCGCCACGACTTGCTCAAGATTCCGTAACCCGATCCCCGGATCGATATCGACGTGGCTGCGCATATGGGTCGTTCCCTGCGTGACGCAGAGCTCGATCAGACCCGCGGCGCGCACGGGAATAGGCTTCGCCTTGGCAAGCTCCTGCTTTTCGAATTCAACCCGTTCGCGGACGTTGAAGCCCGCAGTGCAGGGCCTATGGGGTTTCCACTCGTCGCCGATGAAGCCCTTGTCGAGATGAATGTGGCCGTCGACGAGACCCGGCAGCACGAGACGACGGTTGAGATCCAAGGTTTCATGCGCCGACACGGAGCCGCACTGATCGGAGGTGATCGCGGCGATGCGGCCATTCCTGACGGCGATATCGACAACGCGTCCATCGGACAGTCGTGCATTTCGAAACAGGGCGTCGAACTCAGTCAATTGATGTCCCCAAAAATGTAGCCAGGCGAACGCGTCGTCGGCTTAGCGCTGCGTCAAGACGGAATGATCCCTTCCGGCAACGTGCGGCAATGGTCCGCGACGCCTCCAGCGGTCGTAATCCAGATGTCGCTGCGCTTCGCAACGATGGTTTGCAGCGCGCGCCGCAGTGGCCGCAGACGATGCGGCTGCCCGACAAGATAAGGATGCAGCGCGATTCCCATCACGAGGGATTGCTTCGTTGACTGCTCCAGCATTTCCTCGAAGGTATCGACAATCATCGCCGCGAACTGTTCGCCAGAATCTTTCCTGCCGACGATGGAGGGAATATCGTTCAGCTCCTGCGGATACGGCACTGAAAGAATGCGCCCGCCATCTCTGGTCGAAAACCATACCGGCTGGTCGTCCATGCACCAGTCCAGCAGATAGCTGTAGCCAGCCTCGGCCAGCAGATCCGGTGTAACCGAAGATTGCGAAATCCAGGGCCCGAGCCAACCAGCCGGCGGACGCCCCTCCGCGCGCGTGATGACCTCGGTGCACTCCTCGATCAGCAGTCGCTCCTGTGCTTGCGGCATTATGCCCTGCCGCTCCGAATTCGTCCGACCGTGACCGACCACCTCGGCTCCGCGCACCCGGAAAGCATCCATCACCTCCGGACAGTAGTCATAGATGCTGCTGTTCGCGAGCACCGAGACCGGCAGTGACAGTTCGTCGAACAGGTCAATCAATCGCCAGACACCGACCCGGTTACCGTAGTCGCGCCATGCATAGTTCAGAACATCCGGCTGCGGTCCGCCAGGGCAAAGTTCCGCGCCTAAACCGTCGCCAAAGGCGAAGTGCTCAAGATTTAGGCCGATGTAGACCGCAAGGCGCTTGCCTTCGGGCCAGTTGAAGTCGGGTCGTCTGACGATGGCGCTATAGCCATAACGCCCGTGAGAAGGAACTTCGAGGGTTTGCCCTGATCGCTCGCCGGACGCCCTCGATACGTGACCAACATCTTGCTGGAAGCCTCCAACGTTGGGCGCAGACTTCACGATGTTGCCCAGTGTATTCGACGCGCCTGTCTGCGTGGCGGGTTTCTCGCCCATCCAAAAACTCCTTCAACAAGATGATGTGCGCTTGACATTCCAACTATAGTTGAAGAAAGTTTTTACTTCCGTCAAGCTTGCAGCAGATGAGCCGACGGAAAGCTGGCGAGGTTGTTCTCGATGCCGAGAGCATAGCCCTTAGCGGGAGGTTACCAGAATGAAGCAGGTTTCGAAGTTGTCGAGTCGTTTTCTCTGCCGTGCGGCCATGTTCAGAAACATGGCCGGCGCAGCCTTCTCCACAGCGTTGTTGTTTTCATCCGGCGCACTGGCTGCAGACCCGATCAAGATCGGGCTCGTCACTGCCCTTTCGGGGCAATCGGCCCGGGCTGGCGAGGCGTTGACCCGCGGAGCCACTATCGCCATCGAAGAGATCAATGCAAAGGGCGGCGTCCTTGGCCGGCCGCTCGAACTGGTCCGCCGCGACGACGAAAGCAATCCGGCCAAGGGGCTGATCGCAGCGCGCGAACTGATCCAGCGCGAGAAGGTTGCCGCGCTGATCGGCGGCCTCGACACTCCGGTCGCCCTCGCGATTGTACCGTTCGTCAACAACGCCAAGATGCCTTTCGTGGTGCCATGGGCCGCCGGCACCGCCATCACCCAAAATGGTGCCAGCTCGAACTATGTATTTCGCGTCTCGGCCATGGACGATGAAGTCGACAAGGCTATCGTTCAGTTCGCGCGCAAGACCTACGACACCAAGAAGCCCGGCCTGATTCTCGTCAACAATCCCTGGGGCGAGTCGAACGAGCATGGTCTCAAGTTGGCAATGAAGGCCGCTGGTACCGAACCGGCCGGGATCGAGAAGTTCGAAGGTAACGACGTAGATGTCGTGCCGCAGCTATCGCGGCTGAAGCAGGCCGGAGCTGACACGCTCTTCCTGGTCGGCAACGTCGGTCCGGCTTCACAGGTGGTGAAATCGCTTGACCGCATGGGCTGGGCACCGCCGATCGTCTCCCACTGGGGCCCCGCCGGCGGCCGCTTCACCGAACTCGCAGGCCCCAACGCCAAGAACGTGATCTTCGTGCAGACCTACAGCTTCTTCGGCGACCTCTCACCTGCCGGCAAGAAGGTCATGGCGGCATTGCAAGCGAAGTATCCCGACATCAAGGGACCTGCAGATGTCACTCCGGCTGTCGGCGTTGCCAATGCCTATGACACCGTCCTGATGATCGCGAGCGCAATCCAGAAAGCCGGCAAGACCGACCCGACAGCGATCCGTGACGGCTTCTATGCAATCGACCGTGTCGATGGCCTGATCAAGACCTACGAGAAGCCCTTTACGCAGACAAAGCACGATGCCCTCACGGAGAACGACTACATCTGGACCCGGTTCGAGGACAACCGCATCCTGCCGTTCGTAAAAAAGTAAACCGGCTCGTTAGTCGACAACCAGCACAGGCTCGCACATGTCAATTCTTCCTGCGATTATCACAGGATTAGCTCTCGGCAGCATGTACGGGCTGCTCGCGCTTGGCTTTCACGTTACTTACGCAGTATCCGGCACGGTAAATTTCTCCCAGGGAAGCTCAATGACCCTGGGCGCCGTGGCCGGATACTTTTTTCTTGTTCTGTGGGGTTGGCCGGGCGCTCTCGGGATTCCGGCTGTCCTGGCGATCTGCGCCCTCTATGGCCTCATCATCGAACGCTACGCCGTGCGTCCGTTCGTGCAACGCGGATCTGACAACTGGCTGATGGCCACCGTTGCCGTCGGCATCATCGTCGATAACCTGATGCTGTTTGTATTCGGCAAAGAGCCTCGTGGCTTTCCATCGATCCTCGCAGTGAAACCGATCCAGATCGTCGAAGGAGCTGGCGTCTACCCGCTTCAGCTTCTGATACCTGTGGTCGGCCTGCTGCTGGCGACGGGTCTTCACCTGTTCACCCGCCGTACGCGCCACGGCGTCGCCATGCTGGCGGTCGTGCAGAATCCAAATGCAGCGCGCCTGATGGGCATCGATGTCAGCCGCGCCATCGCGGCGAGCTATGCGGTGTCGGCCGTTCTCGCCGGGATCGCGGCACTTCTGATCGCGCCATTGTTCAACGTCTCTTCGGATATGGGGACGCTGTTCGGCATCAAGGCATTCGCCGCCGCGATCATCGGGGGTCTCGGCAGTGCATGGGGGGTTATGCTGGCCGGACTTTGTCTTGGCCTCATCGAGGTGTTCGCCACCAGCTATCTCGGCTCGGTCTATACCCAGATCATCACCTTTGCTTCCGTCATTGTCATCCTCGTAGTTCTGCCTCACGGGCTGCTCGGCCGCGCTGGAGTTAAAAAGGTATGATGTCCCGTACATCCCTCCTCGCCGCCGGCGCTGTGCTGGTGGTCGCCCTTGGCTATACGGCGATCGCCGATAGCTACGCGGTCTTTCTTATCGCCACCATTTCTCTGACGGCGATTGCCTGCATCGGCCTGAATGTTCTGCTCGGACTGGCTGGACAGATCTCGCTGGGTCATATCGGATTCATGGCGATCGGCGCCTACACAACGGTGCTTCTGATGGAAAAGGCCGGCTGGCCCTATCTGGCAGCCACCGCAGCAGGCATCGTCCTTGTCAGTATCATTGGCGGCCTTCTCGCCATGCCGGCGCTACGTGTCAGGGGACCGTATCTCGCCATGGTCACGATCGCGTTCGGCTTCATCGTCGAGCATGGCACCGTCGAGTGGCGCGATCTCACCGGCGGCGGCAACGGCCTCGTCCTGACCGCTCCACCGACAATTTTCGGTATGCCGTTGTCGGAACGTGGCCTCGCGATCGCCAGCGTCGTTCTGGTCTTCGCCGGCATCATCCTGTTCGATCGGCTCAAGCGCAGCGGCTGGGGTTACGCCATGCGCGCTGCGCGCGATTCCGAGGTTGCGACACGTTCGATCGGTATCGACCTCGTTCGCGTTCGGACCATGGCTTTTGTCATTTCCGCCGCGGCCATGGCGCTGGCGGGAGCCTTGTTCGCTCCGCTTCAGGGATATATCAGCCCGAGTTCATTTCCTTTCCTGCAATCGATCTTGTTGCTTTTCGGCGTCATGATCGGCGGGGCCGGATCGGCCCTCGGCCCGGTGATCGGTGCACTCCTTATCGTGCTGCTGCCGGAACTTCTGTCAGATCTGGCGGAATATCGCTTGCTCGCCTTCGGGCTTCTGCTGTTCGCCGTGCTGCGCGTCGCCCCCAACGGGATTGCCGGCCTGATCGCACAGCTCACCGCAAAATTCGTTCCGACATCAAAACCGCAAACCGCGACAGAAGGTATAGGCGCAGTCGGTGAACCGGACGCCCGGCTTCGTGTGGAAGGCAACAGCGTTCCTCCGCTCAACGTGGCGGATCTGTCGATCTCATTCGGTGGCGTCCGCGCGGTGCAGCACGTCTCGTTCACCGCAAAGCCAGGTGATGTGACGAGCGTGATCGGCCCCAATGGCGCGGGCAAGACGAGCGCCCTCAACCTGCTCTGCGGATTTTATCGCCCTAGTTCTGGCACCGTGAAGCTCGGGGATCGCGACCTGACCGGTATGCCGTCGCACGCCCTTGCCCGCGTCGGCGTCGCCCGGACATTCCAGACCACGCAACTGTTCGGCTCTCTCACCATTATCGAAAATGCGCTTCTGGCAGAAACAGCGGGCAAGCTCGGCGGCATTGTCTCGCCGCTGCGCAACCCTGATACGGAACGTTTCGCGCGATCGCTGCTGCGCTTCGCGGGCGTCGATGGTGACCTCGATCGACCGGCGGAGTCCTTGCCGCATGGCGAGAAGCGCCTGGTCGAGATCGCGCGCGCATTGGCATTGCGACCGAAGGTTTTGCTTCTTGACGAGCCGGCCGCCGGCTTATCGAAAGGTGACAAGCAACGTCTGACGACACTGCTGCGCCGCATCGCGGACCTCGGCATCGCGGTCATCATTGTCGAGCATGACATGCCTATGATCATGTCTCTCAGCGACCACATCGTCGTGCTCGACGGCGGCAAGCGCATCGCCATCGGCGAACCGGCCGCCATCCGGAACGATCCTCTCGTCCGGAAGGCCTATCTCGGCGATGCCGCTGCGAGCGAACAACGTCACCGCGCCGCCTGTCAGACCGGGCAAGAGACCATGCTCGAGATCAAGAAGCTCGATGCGTTCTACGGTCTGTCGCAAGCGCTTGAAGGCATCGATGTCGTTGTTGCCAACGGCGAGGCTATCGCCGTTCTTGGTGCAAACGGTGCCGGCAAGACCACGCTGATGCGCTCGATCGCCGGCCTTGAGCCGCCGCGTGCAATGGGCGAGATTCAGCTTTCTGGCAAACGGATCGATAGTTTGCCCGCGCATGGACGGGCTCGTATCGGTGTTGTGCTGGTGCCGGAGGGGCGGCAGGTATTTCCGGAACTTACTGTCCGGCAAAATCTGCAGCTTGGAGCCTTCGCGCGCACCGGTATCGATCTGGATACCGAGGTCGAAGCCATGCTGACGCGCTTCCCGCGTCTCAACGAGCGCATCGATCATCGCGCCGGTCTGCTCTCCGGCGGCGAACAGCAAATGCTGGCAGTCGCCCGTGGCCTGCTGACCTCGCCGAAAGTGCTGATGCTGGACGAACCGTCGCTTGGCCTGGCGCCGCTTGTTGTCGAAGAACTTTTTGCGTCATTCGAAAGACTTCGCGTCGAAGGCATGACGCTCATTGTCGTGGACCAGATGGCCGGACAAGCTCTCGCCCTGGCCGACAGAGCCTATCTCCTCGAGACCGGCGCTATCGTAAAAAGTGGAGCGGCCGGAATTATTGCAGAGGATCCATCCCTCGAAGCCAGCTACCTGGGAGGAGAGGTCCAGACAAAATCCGAACAGCCAACCATTGTGGTGGCATCATAGCGCACATCAGGCACGCTCCGAACTGCACAAGCGGTTCGGATGCCTGATGCTCTCGCCAGCTACTTTGCCGCGCCGATATGGGGAACGAGAGCGATAACATCAACTTCGAGCCGCGTTCCTTGACCGAGCAATGAGCCAACCCCAACAGCGGTGCTCGCTGGCGGCTCCTTGCAATCGATGAAGATTTCGACGCGAACGCGATTGAAGCCATCATAGTCGGCAAGATCAGTCAAATATGACGTCGTCTTAACGATATCGGTGATTGCGGCGTTGTGATCCTTAAGCACCGCGGCAACGCGCGCGAAAATTCGGCGGGTTTGCTCCTCAATGTTGTCGCGCGCATCATCGTCGTGACAGATGACGCCGGACAGCAACAGCAAATCACCGCTGGGGCCAAGCGGAATGCGGCGCGCGGGCGAATATCTCGGTCTGGCAGGCGCAAGATTGGTCATCTCGAATGATCCCTTTTGCTGAATCATCAGGGCCATCGTCCCGATGATCTTTGCAAATCAGCTTCATCGCCGCCCGTTGCTGGCGGCGTTCGATGTCAGAACCTACCATTAGCGGGTTCATGAAGCTCCCGCCAATCCCCTCATCATCCCTTCTCTTGTATGGTTCACATCGCCTTGACGATGTTCTCGGTCATTTTCTTGGCGTCGCCGAGCAGCATCATGGTGTTGTCAAAAGCGTTTCGCAGGATTTCAGATACGTTTTCTGGTTATGATGTTTCACAATCGGGATCGATTCTCGAGCTTGATGACGTGATTCCTAAACGGCCGCCGCTCCGCAGGAGTTAAAGCACAACTGTTCAGAGATTGTCAGCACGTCATCGACCTCTATGCCGAGGTACCGCACCGTGCTTTCCAGTTTCGCATGGCCTCGCAGTAGCTACACAGCGCGCGGGTTGCCTATTTTTGCAGCGGCAGCAGGGAATTTCATCTTCAATGCATCAGACAAGCTTCCTAGAACGCGCAGTTTCGTGAAAGCGCGTGAGGCTCCCGCTATGCATGATCCGGCCGCCGAGTGGTCGGCCGATGATCCGTTCCGCAAACAGCGCAGCCTCGATCAGCGCATCGAGATTGACGTCGGTCTCGATTCCCATCTCGTGGGCCATAAACACGATGTCTTCCGTGCAGATGTTTCCGGCAGCCGCGCCGTGCGAGTGGCCGGCAAACGGACAACCTCCAAGCCCCGCGACAGAGCTGTCGAACAGATCTACGCCCATCCGCAACGCCGCATAGAAACTGGCTGGTCCTGCGCCGCGCGTGTCATGCAAATGTAGACCGATGCGTGCGGTGGGCGCCAGTTCACGAACAGCACCAACCCGACGCTCGACCTCGGTCGGTACAGCCCATCCCACCGTGTCCGCCAGATAAATAGCCGGAATTGGACGCCCGTTCTTTCCGAAACGTTCCAGCACCCAGCGGACATTCTCTGTGACGGCTTCAACAGGTACTTCGCCCTGCAGATTGCACCCGAAAGCAGTCATGATGTAGACCGAAGCAATCGCAACGCCCGCGTCATCGTAGAGACGGATCCAGTCATCCTGACGTTTGCGCATCTCTTCGGCGTTGCAGCCATTGTTTTGCAACGCGAACGCGTCGGAAGCGTAAAACAGCAAAACGCCCTTCAGGTCCACGTTCTTCACGGCGGATGCACGCCTGAAGCCCGTCTCGTTGAGCCATAGCCCGGTGTGCTTCACACCCGGAACCTTCTCGATGGCGGCGAAGAACTCGGCAGAATCTGCCATCTGCGGGACGTGCTTCGGGCTCACAAACGAAGCAACCTGAATTTGCTTGAGTCCAGTATGCGATAGCGCGTTGACCAGAGCGACCCGGTCGGCCAGCGGAAAGATTTTCTTCTCGTATTGAAATCCCTCACGTGGGCCTTCCTCGTGAATCTCGATGGCCGCCGGCAAATCACTCATGCAGCATTCTCCACATCGGGCGAGACAACGAAGACGACCTGATCGCGCTCCACGGTCGCATCCACAACACAATCAATGTGGGTGACACATCCTGCCGTTGACGACGCTATCGTCAACTCCATTTTCATCGATTCCATCACCGCAAGTACGTCGCCCGCCGCGATCGACTGGCCCATTTCAACATTGACCGATACGACTCGTCCCATCATCGGCGCTCTCACCTGCCCGTCATTGGCACCGACATGCGCCAGAAGCGAACCAGAAAGATAGGGATGAACCGTGAACCCGGCGTTCGCAACTGCCGACGCAAACCCGGAAAACGTGTCCGACAGCGTAGGTGTCACCGTCATGGCGACATCGTCATAAGCAACAGTTACCTGACCGTCGCTATGAGCGTGGAACGCGAACGTCGTTGTACGGCTCTCAATGCTGACAAGCAGTGCGTCTGGCCGCCCTGCGTAACCGAACGTAACATCATGAGACCGGCCAGGTGCGCCAAGGTGAATAGCAGGAGCAGCAGCTGGCTCCGGCGCTCCGCTTCCCAGTCGCCAGCCAGTTAGCCCCTCGGGCCCACCCCAGATGCGATCATTGCGGCGCGACCAAAGCCACAAACCTGCAGCTATGTGAGCGTCGAGATGAAAGCGAGGCATCTCGACACCCGACGCGACTATATCATCGATGGTACCGGTGTGCACCTCGTTTGTCCGGACGTTGGAATCAGAGACGATCCTGCGCAGGAAGGTCAGATTTGTCGTCACACCGCCGACCGTGCAATCGAGCAGCGCTGCATCGAGCCGCGCATAGGCTTCGATCCGGGTCGCGGCGGTCGCGATCAGCTTCGCGATCATCGGATCGTAGTAAGGCGTTATCGCCATGCCTGCGCTGATACCTGCATCGACACGAACCATATCGGTCAGCCGCAGGTTTTCGATGGTGCCGGTCGAGGGCAGAAATCCATTGTCGGCATCTTCCGCATAAAGCCGCGCCTCGATCGCGACACCTGATACCCTCACATCGGCCTGAGCAAGCGGCAAGGCACCGTCCGCGACCGCACGAATTTGCAGTTCAACCAGATCCAGCCCCGTGACGCTCTCGGTGACGGGGTGTTCGACCTGAATGCGTGGATTGACCTCAAGGAAGAACGCATCGCCGTCCTTGACGATGAACTCGACCGTGCCAAGTCCGGCATAGCGGACCCTCTCTCCGAGCCGCACCGCATGGGTAAGAATACTTTCACGCAAGGCTGGATCGAGGCTGAGGACCGGTGCTTCCTCGATCACCTTCTGGTGCCGGCGCTGCAGACTGCATTCACGATCGAACAGATGGACAACGTTGCCCTGGCCATCGCCAAGAATCTGAACTTCGATATGCCGCGCGTCCGGCAGGAACTGCTCGACGATCAGGCTCGGGTCGCCGAACGAACTCTTGCCTTCACGCATCGCAGCCTGAATGTCGGCAAGTGCGGTCGCTGCGCTGTTCACCACGCGCATGCCCTTGCCACCGCCGCCGGCCGCTGCCTTGAGCAGCACGGGAAGCTTCATCCCCACGACCGCGTGCTCGATCTCCTCGATCGATGCACTCGGTCTGTCGGTACCCGGCACCACCGGCACACCGGCAAGCTTGGCGATCTGTTTTGCAGAGGCCTTGTTGCCAAACTGACGCAGTACTTCCGGTGACGGCCCGATAAAGGCAATTCCCTTCTTTGCAAGCGCGTCAGCGAAGTCGCCATTCTCAGCAAGAAAACCATAGCCCGGGTGAACGGCATCCGCGCCTACACGAGAGGCGGCTTCCACGATGCGGTCGATAACGAGATAGCTTTCGCTGGCGGGCGCTGCACCGATCTCGATCGACTCACCAATCTCGCGCACATGCAGTGCGGTACGATCAGCGGCCGAATGCACCGTGGCGACCTGGATTCCGAGCCTGCGGCAGGTTCGCGCAACCCGGCAGGCAATCTCTCCGCGGTTGGCGACAAGAATTTTCTTAAACATGCGATTGCCGCCTTACATTCGGAACACGCCGAAGCGCGTATCGCGACGCGGCGTCCGGCTGGCCACATCAAGCAGGAGAGTCATGACTTCGCGCGTTTCACCCGGCTCGATGACGCCATCGATCCACAGGTTGCGCGCGAAGTTGTACGCATTGGCGAAAGTTTCGTATTCACTGCGGATGGGTGCCTTGAAAGCTTCTTCGGCCTCAGCCGTCCACTCCTTGCCACTGCGTTCAACGATCTGGCGGCGCACCAGCGCAAGCGTGGTAGCCGCCTGCTCCGGCCCCATGATGGCGGCGCGGCCGTTCGGCCACATGAACATAGCGGTCGGTTTGAACGCGCGACCGCACATGGCGAGATAACCTGCGCCATAGGAGCCGCCGATGATAATGGTGTACTTCGGCACCGATGCGGAGCTCATCGCGGTGATGAATTTCGCGCCCGCCTTTGCGATGCCACCTGCTTCCGCTTCCCGCCCCACCATGAACCCGGAGACATCGGCAAGAAACAGCAGCGGCACATCGCGCTGACAGCACAGATTGATGAAATGCGTCGCTTTCAACGCGGACTCGGTGAACAGCACACCGGCATTCGCCAACACGCCGACCTGATGGCCGTTTATGCGGCCAAATCCAGTGATCAGCGTGTTGCCGTACTCGGCTTTAAATTCCTGCAGCTCGCCGCCGTCGAGAAGACACTTGAGAATTGCGCGCGTATCAGTCGGCTTACGGGCGTCCCGGCTGACGATTTCATAAATGCGGTCGGCCGGATGCTGCGCAAGCACAGGGGCACTCTGCTTCCATCGCGATGGCGCAAGCGGCTGGAGCTCCGCAACGATGCTTCGGGTAAGCGCGAGCGCGTGCGCATCGTTTTCTGCAAGATGATCGGTCACACCGCTGACGCGGCTGTGCATCATGGCTCCTCCCAGAGCCTCCGCATCGGTCTGTTCGCCAGTAGCTGCCTGCACGAGCTGAGGCCCACCGAGATACATGAAGCCCTGTCCGCGAACGATGACCACCTCATCGCACAGCGCGGGAATATAGGCGCCGCCCGCAGTGCAGGCTCCGAGCACGACTGCGATCTGCGGAATCCCATCGGCCGACATGCCAACCTGATTGTGGAAGATCGAACCAAAGAGCCCTTCATCAGGAAAAATGTTGGCTTGATCGGGAAGAAATGCACCACCGGAGTCCACGAGCGTAACGCAAGGCAACCGGTTTTCCCACGCGAAGCGCTGCGCACGCACATGCTTGCGGCACGTCATGCCGAAATAGGTGCCGCCCTTCACCGTAGCATCATTGGCGATAATCATGCAGGGGCGACCCGAGATGGTGCCCACGCCCGTGATCATGCCCGCGCCCGGAGGGACACCCTCATACAGGCCTTCGCCCGCGAACTCGGCCAACTCGAGAAATGGGGAGCCAGGATCGATCAGCACGTCGATACGCTCGCGCGCCAGCAGCTTGCCGCGTTCACGATGTTTCTTCCGCGCGGTTTCCGGACCACCGATTCGAGCGGCCTTTCGCCGAGCATACAGATCGTCGAGCAGCTTGCGATAAGCTTGGCGATTGAGCTCCGCCTCGGAGACCGGAGGCTGTATTCCCGCTGCCTGATTAGCCATGATCACCAGTTCCTTTTAGCGACGGCATCTCGCGAAGCGTCAGTGACACTTTCTTGGCGCCTGGCTTTTCGAAGAAATTCGCAGCAACCACCGTCACATCCGCCTTGACAGACAGCGCATTGCGGATCCGCTCCTCAGCCGAGCGCTTGAGCGCAGCATCAGATGCCGGATTTGCCGCCTCACTGCGCTCCACAATCACCTTGAGATTGTCCTGCGTGGTGTGGCCGGCGAAGTCCGCGACAACGCGCATCACGCGATTGGTCTCAGGCATCGACGCCACGATGTCCTGAACCGCCGATGGAAACAGATTGACCCCGCGCACGATGAGCATGTCGTCAGTGCGGCCGAAACACCGGACTGCCGGTGTGGTACGCCCACCCCGCTTGCCGTCGTTGGTCACGACAACATGATCTCCGCTCCGGAAACGCAACACCGGCGAGGCTTCACGGCCGAGCGATGTGTAAACCAGTTCTCCGGTCGTTCCCTCCTTGAAAGGGCGCACATCTCCGCTCTCCGGATCGATCAACTCGACCAGGATGTGATCTGGACCGACCATGTACATACCGTCTTCGGTATTGCTCTCCGCCCAATAGGTGCAGCCGAGATCGGTACCGCCCATCAGCTCGCGGCACGTTGCATTCCAGCGCTGCTCGATGGCCTGACGAACGGCCGGAATGCCGCCGCCCGGCTCGCCGCCGACGATCAGACATTCGACGCCGAGGTCGCGCGCCTCGAAGCCGGTGAGCTCCTTGGCCATGTCCGCCAGAAACAGTAGGAAATTCGGGGTCCCGACGATACAGCGCGGACGGAGATCACGACAGGCGATCAGCAACCGGTCGAAGCCGCCGTCCGCGCCGATCGGAATGTCGCGTGCGCCGAGGTATTGGATCGCCTGAAAGATCGGGATGCCGCCGACGAAACCCTTGCTCATGGAAAAGCCGTGCAGCACAAGGTCGCCCGGCCGCATGCCGCACGCGAACAATGCGCGCGCCGTCATTTCCTGCCAGGCCAAGACATCGTTTTCCGTCAGACCAACATAAGACGGGCTGCCTGTGGTGCCCGACGACGCCTGAATCTGCACAACATCTTCGAGCGGCGCAGCCAGATGCTCGCCGAGTGGCGGCGCCGCTGCAAGGCTTGCGCGCAGGTCCTGCTTGGTAGTGAACGGAATCCGCGCAAGGTCATCGATCCTACGGATGCTGCTGACATCGATTCCGGCTTCGCGAAATCGCCGCCGGTAGAGAGTCGAGCGCGCATCGAGGTAGTCGAGCTGCCTGCGCAGGCGCTCCTCCTGAAGGCCACGGATAGCCGCAGCAGGCGCCGTTTCAACACCACTGAACGTGGTGGCGATCCCATGCGAGAATGCCAACGGTTTGCGATATCGCATTTTCATTGTCCCTTCATCGGCAGTCGCAGCCGGCGGCGAACGTTGCGTAGCTCGATAGCTACCCGATCACCCGCAATTAAACAAGCGGTTGACCGTTTCTTTATACAGGTAAACTACCGCGCAAACCCGCGTCTACCCTCACTTTTTAACGAGACCGATGCCGCGCAGCACAAGCTCGCGATAGACTTCGATCAGCTGCTCTTGAGAGAGACGGCCGCGCGGCCTGTACCAGGTGCAGACACCGGTCAGCATCGCGATAATGGCGTAGGTCGTAACCTTGGGGTCCCGGACTTTCCAAACCTTGTCCTTGTTGCCCCACTCGAGGATATCACGCAGCTTCTTCTCGTAGGTTTCGCGAAGCCCCACGATCTCCGTGGAGTGTGATGGAGACAGGCTGCGAAGCTCCATATTGCCAATAAACACCTCTTCCCGGCGGGCCGTGTGCCAACGCAGATGAAACGCAATGAACGCTTCCAGCGCCGCCAGCGGCGTCTCGGGACCGTCCACCTCCTTCGCGAGCCCGTCGAGCAGCTCAACGAGAACTTCCTTCAGCAGCAGGTAAAGGAAATCCTCCTTATACTTGATATAGTTATACAGAGAGCCAGCCTGGATTCCGACGTCGTCGGCGAGGTCCCGCAGCTTCATTGCCTCGAACCCGTGCTGATAGATCCGCTTGATGGCAGCTCGACGGATCGCTTCCTTGGTTTTGACTCCCGTCGAGCCTGTCGTTCTGGCCATCAATTGATCCCTTCCAGCGTCGATTCTCCGGCTGCCATTATAGCACTCATCGCAAGGCCAATCGCGCCGGCTGGCCGCAGCCGGCGCGATCCTGCTATCAAGGCGCCCGGACGAACCGCGCGTTCTTGGTGTCGCTCACCATGACACTGACGGGAGAGTCCGAAAAATGCTTGGTCGGAGAGAAGCCGAACGGGGCTGTAGCGCCGTTCACCGAGAACCTACGGCCGCTTTCCAGTTGGGCAATGACGCAATCTCGCGTGAGGTCCTTCTCGCAGGAGCGGATTGACTGAATAAGAATGCTGGCGCCGCTATAGGAGGCCATCGTGTAGCGGTTGACCTTCTTCATTTCGTCCGCAGTGAGAAACTTCTTCGCGGCGGCAACGAATGGCGCCGCCTCCGGGTCCGACAAGTCAGCCATGTAATCCGCGGTATAGTAGCCATCGCCTGCGTCACCGGCCAACTGTTGCACGATCGGCAGATGCGCGGTCCACACCGTGGACACCCGCAGGTCCGTCATACCGAGTTTCTTGGCTTCCTTGAAGATTGCTACGTTCTCAGCGATGATCCCGCCGGACACGAGGAAGTCGACCTTCTCCTTCTGCACGCGAAGCATCTCGGCGGAGAAATCCTTCTGGCCGCGCTTGTAGGGGATCTCAACTACGCTCTTGAGGCCGAATTCCTTCACTGCGCGCTCGTAGCCGAGCTTGTTGTTCGCGCCGAAATCGTCGTCCTGATAGATCAGACCGAATCGGGCATCCTTCTTGTTGAGCTTTTCCACCGCATACTTCACACCAGCATGGATCGCATTGCCGTAGTCGGTGCCGATGACGAAGACGTTCTTCTTCACCGGATTGTAAGCCTGCTCGGCCGGATTGATCGTAACCAGGGTCAGCACCTTCTGCTCGATGAACATCGGAAGCATGGCGTTCAAGTGGCTGGTGCCCGATGTGCCGGTGATTGCAAACACGCCGTCTGCAAGCAGCTTTTGAGCTGCCTGGAACGACCGGGCCGGGACATAACCGTCGTCCTCCGTGAGCGCGACGATCTTGCGGCCGGCCGCACCGCCCGAAGCATTGGCTTCGGCGAGCGCGATTTTGGTGCCGAGATAATGGGCTTCACCTGCGAAGCTTACAGGGCCCGTCAGCGGGAGAATTTCACCGATACGGATTTCCGTCGCGGTAAGTCCCGGCTCTGCCGCATGCGCAACTCCCGCGAGCGCTCCGAATACGACAACACCCGCGATTCTTCTCATCAAACGCATTCCTGCCTCCCTTGTTGATTTGTTTGTCTCAGTATCGAAATGGCCAGTTGCTCCAGAGACGCTTCGCGTCCCGCCACAGCCCCATCAAGCCGTCTGGCTGAACGCGCAACACCACCACGATGACGATGCCGTACAGCAGTCCACGGACCTCGAGCGCACGGGTCGAGAACACCTCGGTGAGGCCACTGCCCAGCGTGTCGAAAAGCCAGCGCGTCACCTCCGGCAGCAACGACATGAAGATGGTGCCGAGGATCGCTCCAGCGATCGAACCGAGCCCACCGACGATAATCATGGCCAGCGCCTCGATGCTGACGAGCAGCGCGAAGCTGTCGACGTTGATGTAACGCACCTGATACGCGCTGAGTGCGCCAGCTGCGCCCGTAAAGAACGCCGAGATCGCAAAGGCCATCAGCTTGTAGGAAACCTGATTGATGCCCATCATCTCCGCGGCAGTATCGTGATCGCGGATCGCTGCGAACGCGCGCCCCACCCGGCTACGCATGATGTTCATCGCGGCGACCACAAACAACACGGTCATCGCAAGACTGAAGTAGTAAAATGCGGTCTTGGTTGCGAGCGGAAACCCGAACAACGTCGGCGCCGGCAGAAACAGCCCGGCCGAGCCGCGCGTGAGCCAATCCAGATTAAGGATGGTGTGCGTAGCGATGACAGTGAAGGCGAGTGTCGTGATCGCGAGATAGAGTCCCTTAAGACGTAACGACGGAACGCCGACCAGCAGGGATAGCAGTGCCGCGAATAGCCCACCGCTTATCATTCCAGGGATGATCGACAGCGAGTAGTCGACCGCGAGAATGCCCGCGGTATATGCGCCGATCGCCAGGAAACCGGCCTGCCCCAGCGAAATCAGCCCGCACACGCCGGTGAGCAGATTGAGGCCAACAACGCCAATGGCTGTAATCAGGATCGTTGTCGCCAGCGTCAGAAAGTATGGGCCAACGACCGCAGGCAGCGCGAGGCACGCCAACAGCAGAACACCGGTCCAGGCTTTGACGGTCGCCGAGTCGGTGAAAGCGACAAGCTCCGTGTAACTCTGCTTAAAATGACCTGCGCGCATCAGACTCGCTCCACATCACGGGTTCCGAACAGTCCGAACGGACGGATCATCAGAACCACCAGAATGATCACAAAGCCGATGATCTCTTTCAGGCCACGGCCGATGTATCCCTCGCCGATATTTTCCAGAATCCCGATGATGAATCCGCCGATAGCCGAACCGCCTACAGCGTCCAACCCGCCCAGAATTGTTGCGGGGAATGCGCGCAAGCCAAATGCAGACATATCGGGACCGATCTCATAGATCGTCGACACCAGCAGGCCAGCCAGTCCTGCAGTCGCCGCGGCGAGCGCCCAGGCCAACGCGTAGATCCGGCGCACGTCGATGCCCATCAACAGCGCGACCGTCTCGTTGTTCGCCGCGGCACGCATGGCGATGCCCGAGCGGGTATAGCGATAGAACATCGCAAAGCCGGCCATGATGACGACAAGGAAACCGATGGCGATGACTTGTGCCAGATAAAGACGGATCGGCCCGAAAACGAGGACGCTATCACCCGGCTGCGCCGGAAACTCGAGCGGAGCGGCGCCCCAGATCAGCACCACGATCGAGCGGATAACAATCGCCAAGCCCACCGTCATCATCACGATGGCGATGGTCGGCTCGCCGATCATTGGCCGGATCAAGAGCACCTCGACCAGCAGCCCGATGACGATAGAGATGATGATGACGATCGGTACCAGCGTCCAGAAGCCGACTCCGGTATGAACCGCAATGGTGTGGGCGAGATAGGCATTCAGCATCATCATCTCGCCGTGGGCGAAGTTGATGACGCGCGTTGCCTTGTAAATGACGGCAAAGCCGATGGCCACAAGACCATAGACCGCGCCAACAGCGAGCCCGGATCCGAAAAGTGCGAAGAAATAGTTCACGCCCTTGCTCCGTAAATCTCGACGATCTCATTCACGAACTTCTGCTCGATCGCCTTGCGCCGGACCTTCATGGTGGCCGTCAGCTCGCCGTCGTCGTGGTCGAGCTCCTTGGTCAGCAACGAGAACTTGCGCACCTGGGAGACACGCGCGAAGCGGGAGTTGGCGGCGTTAACCTCGTCATCGATCAGCTCGCGTACCTCCGGCAGGAGAGTGAGGCTGCGATAGGTTGTGAAAGACAGCGCTTTCTCCTGCGCCCACTTGCCGACGGAGTCGTAATCGACCTGAATCAACGCAGCGACGAAGTTGCGGCCGTCGCCGACCACGATCGCTTCGCGGATATAGATGCTCTCCTTCAGCGCATGCTCGACTTCGGATGGCGAAATGTTCTTGCCGCCTGACGTAATGATCAGGTCCTTCTTGCGATCGATGATCTGCACCTCGCCATCGACAATCCGCGCGATGTCGCCGGATGCGAGCCATCCGTCGTTCAGCACCGCCGCAGTTGCCTCTGGCGCGTCGAGGTATCCAAGGAACACCGTCGGTCCCTTCATCAGCAATTCGCCGTCGTCTCCGAGGCGATACTGCAGCGAGGGGATTGGCACGCCGACGCATCCAAACGCGGTGTGCTCGGGCTGCTGCACCAGAGCAACGGCGGCCGTCTCGGTCATTCCATAGACCTGATAGATCGGAAGCCCGATCGCGCGGAAGAACAGCAAGGTTTCCGGAGAAACAGACGCCGCCCCGCAGAAGCACACAGCAACCCGGTGCAAGCCGGAGAATCTCTGAATGTTGCGGAACATCAGCAGGTGCAGCAGTTTGCCAACCAGCTTGTCGCGGAGTCCCCTTCGGTATCCGCCGGAAGCGATTTCGCGACGCGCAATCGGCATCGCCAGAGCGAGTGCTGCCTGATATGCCCAGCGATGGAACGGATAGGATTCCTTGATCTTGATCGTGATGGTTTGCTGAAGCTTTTCCCAGATACGCGGCACGCCGAGAAACAGCGTCGGCCCGATTTCGCGCAGATCCATCGAGACGGTATCCACCGACTCCGCGAAATTCACCACCGAACCGCAGCACAACTGCATCACAGTCGAGAACGAGCGCTCTGCAACGTGACACAGCGGGAGATAGCAAAGTACCTCGAGATTCTTCCCGTCGTAGCCGAACGTGTCGACCACACTGCATCCGGCAACCAGCATGTTGCGATGGGAGAGCATCGCGCCCTTCGGCGCGCCGGTCGTGCCGGACGTGTAGACAATGATCGCGGGATCGTCCGGCGAACAGGCTGCCGACTGCGTCCGGTAGTTGACGAGCACTGCTGGGTCGCTCTCGGCCCTGCGCTGGCCGCGTTCGATGACTTCGGCGATACTGACGAGGCCATCTTCCTCATAGCCACGCATGCCCTTGTCATCGACGTAGATGACCCACTTCAGGTTAGATAGACCATGCTGTTTGCGCGCTTCCAGAATTTTGTCGACCTGCTCCTGATCTCCGCACACCACGACGCGCGATCCGGAATGCTCAAGAATGTAGGCAAGCTCCGCCCACGGGCTCGTCGGATACAATCCCACACAGATGCCGCCGAGCGACTGCGCCGCCATGTCGGCGTACATCCACTCTGGAATTCCCTCGCCCGCGATAGCAAGACGCTCACCCTCGCGAAAGCCGAGGTCAGCGAGACCGAGCGCCAGAAGCTCGACGTTGCGCGAATACTCGCCCCACGTAATCCGCTTCCAGATCCCAAAATCCTTCTCGCGGAACGCGAGGGCGTCCGGCTGGATTTCGCTCCACAGCTTCACCAGTTGCGGAATTGGCAGTGAGCCCGCGCGCGCCTGATCGCGAATCGAAGCCGTCATGCTGCGTCGCTCCTCGCATTACCCAAATACGCTGCCATCACCCGCGGATCTTGCGACACCTCCGACGGCGTGCCCTCACCGATTTTCTTGCCGAATTCGAGAACCACGACCTGATCGGAAATATCCATCACGATCCCCATGTCGTGCTCGACCATCAGCACCGTGACGTCGAGTTGCTCTTTGATATCGAGAATGAAACGGGCGATATCTTCGGTCTCTTCCTGGTTCATTCCGGAAACCATCTCGTCCAGCAGCAGCAGCCGCGGGTTCATCGCGAGCGCACGTCCAAGCTCAACGCGCTTCTGCAAACCATAAGACAAGGTTCCGACGGGCAGATCGCGAACGCTCTGGATTTCGAGAAAGTCGACGATCTCCTCGACGCGGCGCCGCGCCTCGATCTCCTGCTTGCGCACGCAACCCCAATACAACGCTGCCGTCAGAGGGTTGGCCGACAATTGCGAATGCATCCCGACCAGAATGTTGTCGACCACGGAAGCATGGGCAAAAACCGCGAGGTTCTGGAATGTGCGCCCGAGCCCCCTATGCGCCATGCGATGGGCCGGCAGACCGGTGATCGCCTCGCCTTCGAAGCGCACTGTTCCGCGCGTCGGCGGCACGAGACCACTGATCATATTGAAGACCGTGGTCTTGCCCGCGCCATTCGGCCCGATCAGGCTGCAAATCGTGCCGCGCTTCACGGAGAACGAGACGTCCTGAACCGCGTGCACGCCGCCGAAGGACTTGCCAAGCTGACTGACTTCAAGAATTGCGTTCACGACAACCACCGCTTGCGACGCTTGTAATGTTTCACATCGCGCATACTGCGGCGGACTCCCTTGGCACCAAGACCAAGATAGAACTCGCAAACGTCTTCATTGCGCTTCAGCTCTTCCGAGGTGCCGTCGAGCACGACCCGGCCATTCTCCAGAACAAATGCGTTGCGCGAAGCATCGAGCGCGAGGCTCGCGTTCTGCTCCACCAGCAGCACAGTGAGACCGCCTTCGCCACTTAGCCGCCTCACTGCAGCGTAGATCGCTTCAGCCATCAGCGGCGCAATCCCCAGCGACGGCTCATCGAGCATCAGCAATCGCGGATTGGCCATCAACGCCCGCCCGATTGCGACCATCTGTTGTTCACCACCAGAGAGATAACCGGAGAGAACCGTGCGGCGATTCTTGAGCTGCGGGAAAAGCTGGTAGATTTCTTCGAGGCGGCGAGCGATGTCGGCCCGGTTGGTGGTATGGCCCCCGACCACCAGATTTTCTTCCACGGTCAGCTCAATGAAAAGCTTCCGGCCTTCCGGAACATGCGCGATGCCGAGCCGCACGATGTCGTCCGGGGCGAGTTTCGTAAGATCACAGCCTTCGAACCGGATTACGCCATCGCGGATCTTGCCGTCCTCGGGATAGAGCACGCCGGAAATAGCTTTCAACAGCGTGGTCTTGCCCGCGCCGTTGGCGCCGAGCAACGCCGTAATACCGCCCGCGGTCACATTCAACGACGCGTTGCGAACGGCCTCGATGGCGTTGTTGTAAACCACCTGAAGGTTTTCAACCTCAAGCATTTGTTTCCCCATGTGGGCCTCAAGGGCCTTCAGTCACGACAGCTATCAGCGCTCCGAACAACGCGCAAGAAAAAAACGGTTGCCCGCCCGTTTCAATGCCAGGACGGACTTCGCTTTTCAAGGAATGCAGTCAGGCCTTCGCGCGCGTCGCCGCTTTCCCACGTGCCGACAAGCGCGCTGGTCGCGTCTTCGATTGCGGCATCAAGGCCGCGCGCGCCGGTGCGCCGAAACAACCGCTTGGTCTCAGCGATCGCGGTTGGCGAAGACCTCAGTACCGCTCGCAGCTCGGCCTCCACGGCAGCATCAAGATCGCCGCGCCCGACAACATGATGCACCAGGCCGGCGTCAAGCGCCTTCTGCGCCGGCATCGGATCGTGCCCCGTCAAGAAGTGCGCGCGCGCCTGCGCCTCACCCAGACGGCGAACGACAAACGGCGAAATCATGGCGGGAATGATCCCCAGCCGCACCTCGGACAAGCCGAAAACCGCTTCATTGCAGGCCACCGCGATGTCGCAGGCACAAACGAGGCCAAAGCCACCGCCGATCGCCGCGCCATTGACGCGCGCAATCACAGGCTTGGGAGATGAGTCGATCGCAACCAGAAGCTTGCCGATTCGGCTGGCATCTTCGCGGCGCTGCTCCGAAGACTGATCGAGAATTCCGCGCATCCAGCGCAGGTCGCCGCCGGCGCTGAAACTCTTGCCCTCACCGGTCAGCACCACCGCACGCACTTGAGGCATCGCTGAAACGGATTCAACCGCATCGGTTAACGCCACCACAACTTGCGGATTCCATGCATTATGGACATGGGGGCGGTTGATCGTAATGCGCGCCACGCCGCGTTCGTCGATATCGCGGATCACAACATCCGCTTCAGCATCGGAAGAAGATTCGATGGTCACAGCACACCTCATTAAACAAACGGTTGACCGTTGCTTTATTAGATGGGATTTGCTACCGCGTCCAGACAGACATCGGACAACCGGAAAGGCGCCACCGCACTCTACGAACGAATCCACAACCCGCCGTGCCGTTCTTTCGATGCGCGGGGCGCCAGAAGCTGAACACTCCTGACCATTATTCAACGGAGAACATGATGCCTCGCGAGTTTTCCACCATTGAACTGACCATTGACGAGCAGGTCGCGACGATCTGGCTGAACCGGCCGGAAAGCGGCAATGGCATCAACCTTCAGATGATGACGGAGTTCAAAACTGCCGCCTTCGATCTTGAAGCCAATCCGGATATCCGCGTGGTCATCCTGCGCGGACGCGGCCGGCATTTCTCGGTCGGTGGCGACATGGCAATGTTCACGGAAGCGGGTGATGCATTACCGCGCGTGATTGCAGACGTTATAACGAATTTCCACGATGCGTTGCTCTCCTTGCGGCGCTCGACAGCAGCATCCATCGCGGTCGTGCATGGCGCCTGCGCCGGGGGCGCTCTGTCGCTGGCACTCGCCTGCGACTTCGTGGTCGCGGAAGACAAGGCGAAGTTCGCCGCAGCCTACCGCAAGCTCGGGGCCAGCGCCGATGGCGGGATGACTCATGCCCTGACGCGCGCGCTCGGGCAGCGCCGCGCCCTCGAACTCCTGCTGTTGAGCGACACGTTTACCGCCTCAGACGCACTGCAGATGGGCCTGGTCAATCGGTTAGCGTCGTCCGACAACCTTGAGTCGGAAGTCGTCCGCATGGCCGGCATCCTGCGCGGAAATGCACCGGCCTCCGTGCGCGCCTTGAAGGGTCTTACCTATCAGGCTCCGACGACC
This sequence comes from Afipia massiliensis, assembly GCF_001006325.2. Taxonomy (NCBI): domain Bacteria; kingdom Pseudomonadati; phylum Pseudomonadota; class Alphaproteobacteria; order Hyphomicrobiales; family Nitrobacteraceae; genus Afipia; species Afipia massiliensis. The sequence goes on from NZ_LBIA02000001.1 coordinate 339,870, forward strand.
TCTTTTGATCAGCAACTGTCCTCCGAACTCGCGGCATTCGCGCAGTGCGCAGGCACGGCCGATTTCCGCGAGGGCGTCAGCGCCTTCGCGGCGCGCCGGCAACCTGTTTTCAAGGGAGCGTAATAGATGCGCCTGTTGCAAGACAAGGTTATATTCATCACCGGCGGCAGCCGCGGGATCGGCCGAGAGATCGCCCTTAAATTCGCGGCCGATGGTGCAAGGATTGTCATCGCCGCAAAGACCAGCGATCCTCACACCTCGCTTCCTGGCACCATCCACACGGTCGCCGACGAAATCCGCCGCGCCGGCGGAGAAGCCCTGCCGTTACAGGTAGACGTTCGAAACACGGACGCCGTCAAGGACGCGATCGAGACGGCGGTCAAAACGTTCGGCGGCCTCGATATTCTCGTCAACAATGCCAGTGCCATCAGTCCGACCGGACTTCTCGATACATCGCCGCAGCGTTACGACTTGCTGCAATCGATCAACACCCGCGGGACCTATCTCTGTTCACATTATGCGATTCCTCATCTGCGGGCGTCGAAAAATCCGCACGTACTCACGCTGTCGCCGCCCATAAGCACGGGCACGAAGTGGTACGGCACATATGCGGCTTATGCGATCTCCAAGTACGGCATGACCATGTGCACGCTGGGAGTCGCTGAAGAGTTCCGACCAGACAGCATCGCAGCGAACTCGCTCTGGCCGCGAACGATGATCGCGACCGACGCAGTTCGCGTGCACTATGAGGACGAATACCGCCGCAGCCGGCATCCTGCGATCATGGCCGATGCCGCTTATCTGATCGTGACAAAGGACAGCCGCACGTTCTCCGGCAATAGTTTGATCGACGAAGACTTCCTGCGAGACGAGGGCTTCTCGGATTTCTCGCACTATGCAATCGATCCGTGCGTCGAACTCGCCGCTGACATTCTGATCGATTAACCAAAGGATCACCGCATGCAGCCTGTCGGACAGTGGATCAATCTTCATGCGCGCCAACGCCCGGCCAAGACCGCCATCGTCGATGACCGGCGGCGCTTGACCTATGCGGAACTTGATCGGGAAACGGATGCCCTTGCAGCAGCATTTGCCGCCCGCGGCGTTCGCGCCGGTGACCGTATCGGTATCCTTTCCGGCGCGTCGGTGGAATGGGTGATGGTCTATCTCTCCATCGTGAAACTCGGCGCGATCGCAACGGCACTGAACTACCGGGAAACACCTGACCGTCTCGTCGCGATGATGCAAAGCGTCGGGGTGAGCCTCCTGTTCACCGATACTGGCTCTCGCGCTGCACTGTCCGGTTTCTCCGGGCTTCCCGAGATCATCGAATTATCCCGGGCATCGCTCGACGATCTCACGAGTCGGCATACCGAGCAGCATGCCTTTGACTTGGTGAAGCCGACAGACGGAAACGTCATTCTGTTTACTGGCGGTACAACCGGCGTCTCCAAGGGCGTACTGCTGTCTCACGCCAACCTGTTCTGGAACGTGATCAACGAAGCGCTGGCCACACGGATCACCGAATGGGACACCACCCTGCTCGGAACCGCCCTGCATCACTCGGCCGCGCTAAACACGTGGTTGCTGCCGCATCTCTATCTCGGCGGCACGGCCGTAATCCTGCGGGAGTTCACGGCGGACGCCTGGATCGACATGGTGCAGCGTGAGCGCGTCACGAACGGATTCACACCGCCCACCATGGCGCGCCAGGTGGTCAAGCACCCAAATGCGGGCAAGGCGGACTGGCGGCATTTCCGTCGCTGGTACTCAGGCGCAGGCATCCTTCCCCGGCACGAGCGCGAGGAAATGGAGGCGCTCAATCCGGGACTCGGTATCTATTATCAGTATGGACTGACCGAAGCCGGCCCCATCGTAACCGTACTGCAACCGGAAGATTACGACCTCGCTCCCGGCAGCATCGGCCGCGCCGTGCGCAACTGCGAAATCCGCATGCTGCGCGAAGACCGCACCGACGCGCCACCGGATACAGTCGGAGAGATCGCAGTCCGCGGCCCAGCTGTGATGAGCGGATATTTCAACCGCCCGGAAGAAACCGCGAGAGTGTTCCACGATGGCTGGCTTTTAACCGGCGATCTTGGCGTCATGGATGCAAATGGTTTCATCACATTTCATGATCGCTCCAAGGACATGATCAAGACGGGCGGCCTCAACGTCTACTCGCAGGAAGTCGAGCACGTGCTGGCGAAACACCCCGCAGTACGCGAAGTCGCCGTGATCGGCACGCAGGACGATCACTGGGGCGAGATGGTCACCGCCGTGATCACGCTGCATGACGGCATGTCCGCCGACGAAAACGACCTGATCTCGTTTGCGCGGAAGGATCTTGGCGGCTACCAGACGCCCAAGCGCATCCTGTTCATGAGCTACGACGAACTGCCGAAGAACTATCTCGGAAAAATCCTCAAGCGCGAACTTCGTACAAAGGTTGATTCATGACTGTCTTGCGTGAAATTCCACGCCCCGGCGTAGCCCTCATCACCATCAATCGTCCCGACAAGCTGAATTCCATCGATCCGGCGACGGATTTGCTGTTGCGTGAGGCATGGGCCTGGGCGGAACAGGCGTACGACGTACGGTGCATTATCCTTACCGGAACAGAGAAGTCATTTTGCGCAGGCGGCGATATCGCGCAGCTTTTGCCGGATCTGCGCCGCCGCAACGAGATCAATGCCGATGACGGCACGTTCTGCGGGCTGACACGTGTATATCCGACACGCAAACCGATCATCGCCGCCGTCAATGGTATGGCGTTCGGCGGCGGCCTTGAACTGGCGCTGGCTTCGGACATCCGGATCGCCAGCGCCAAGGCAAAATTCGGCCTGCCGGAAGTCCAGGTCGGCGTGCTTGCCGGCGCAGGCGGCGTAACCCGCCTCCCCCGGTTCATCGCGCCCGCCATTGCAGCCGAAATGCTGCTGACCGGCGAAGCGATCGACGCGGACACGGCGCTCCGCGCCGGTCTCGTCAGCCGCGTTGTTCCCCCGGAGCAACTGATGGAGACGGCCTTCAGGATCGCAACCCGCATCGCCGCGAACGCGCCGCTGGCAATTGTCCGGACGCTTGAACTGATCCGGAAATCCCGCTCGCTCAGTCTTGCGGACAGCCTCGATATGGAGCGTGCCAGCCTTCAATATCTTCTGGCCAGCGCGGACGCGAAGGAAGGCATCGCCGCCTTCTCCGAAAAGCGCGTCCCTGCATTTACAGGACACTGACATGCTCGACATTTACGCATCGGACGAGACCACGCGCCAAATCCGGGACAGTGTCGCCGCGTTCGCCAGCGAACGAATCGCGCCGTTGGCTGACGAGGTCGACCGCAAGGATACGTTTCCGCGACATCTGTGGCCGGACCTCGGCGCGCTCGGCGTGTTGGGAATTACGGCAGACGAAGACGACGGTGGCGCGGGTTTAGGCTATCTCGCGCACGTGGTCGCTTCCGAGGAAATTTCCCGCGCTTCCGGCTCGATCGGAATTTCCTACATCGCCCATTCCAACCTGTGCGTGAACCAGATCCGGCTAAATGCCAATCCTGAGCTGCGGAGGCGTTATCTGCCCAAGCTGATCTCCGGCGAGCATGTCGGTGCGCTGGCCATGAGCGAATCCGGTTCCGGATCGGACGTCGTCAGCATGGCGCTGCGGGCGGAGCAACGCGGCGATCGCTTCGTTCTCAACGGTAGCAAGATGTGGATCACCAACGGCGATCACGCCGACGTTTATGTGATCTACGCAAAAACGAGCCCTGATGCTGGTAAGCGCGGCATCACCGCTTTTGTGGTCGAGCGTGACACGCCCGGTTTCGGCCGCGCGCAAAAGCTCGACAAACTCGGCATGCGTGGCTCAGGCACTTGCGAACTGGTGTTCGAGGATTGCGAAATTCCGGCGGAGAATGTTCTGGGAACAATCGACGCCGGCGTCCGAGTACTGATGAAAGGCCTCGACTATGAGCGCATCGTCGCCGCGTCCGCGTCTGTTGGATTGATGCAGGCGGCGCTTGATATTGCACTGCCCTACGTGCGGGAACGCAAGCAGTTCGGCCAACCGATCGGAGAATTTCAGCTAGTCCAGGGTAAGCTTGCTGAAATGATGACCGCGCTCAATGTCTCGCGCGCCTACCTCTATACCGTGGCCGCTGCGGCGGATCGCGGGCTGCCGCTTCGCAAGGAGGCCGCCAGCGCCATCATGTTCGCATCGGAAGCCGCGACGCGTGTAGCGCTCGACGCCATTCAGTTGCTCGGCGGCAACGGTTACATCAACGAATACGCGACGGGCCGGTTACTGCGCGACGCCAAGCTATATGAGATTGGCGCGGGCACGACGGAAATCCGCAAAATGCTGATCGGCCGCGAACTGGTCCACGCCGGCGGATAGCCACTAGCCAATGGACCGCAGGGAGGAAAGAACATGACTTACGAAGACATCATCTACGAGGAACGCCCGAAGGGCATTGCTCGCATCACGATCAATCGGCCAGCAAGCTACAATGCCTTTCGTGGGAAGACGGTCGAAGAGCTCATCCACGCCTTTCAGCGCGCGGGGTGGGACAAGTCGATTGGCGTGATCGTTTTGACCGGCGCGGGGGACAAGGCCTTCTGCACCGGCGGCGACCAGAGCGCACATGAGGGACAATACGACGGCCGGGGCACGATCGGCCTGCCCATCGACGAATTCCAGAGCGTCATTCGCGACATGCCGAAGCCCGTCATCGCACGGGTCAACGGCTTTGCGATCGGCGGTGGCAACGTGCTCGCGACGATCTGCGATCTGACGATTGCATCCGACAGGGCGCAGTTCGGACAGGTTGGTCCGAAGGTCGGATCCGTCGATCCGGGTTTCGGAACTGCTTATCTGGCCCGTGTCGTTGGCGAGAAGAAGGCGCGCGAAATCTGGTATCTCAACCGGCGCTACACGGCTGCGCAGGCGGTCGAGATGGGGCTCGCCAACATCGCCGTGCCGCATGATGAACTCGATGCGGAGGTTGATCGCTGGTGTGAAGAGCTGCTCGAGCGTAGCCCCACAGCCCTGGCGCTTGCCAAGCGGTCCTTCAATGCAGATACGGAATCGATCCGCGGCATCGCCAGCATGGGCATGGCAGCGCTCAGCCTCTATTACGACACCGAGGAGTCGAAAGAGGGCGGCCGGGCGTTTCGGGAGAAGCGCAAACCCGACTTCCGCAAGTTCAATCGTTGAGATCATGATGACACAGACCAGGCGCGCTGCATTCCAGTGGGACGATCCGTTCCTGCTCGACGATCAGTTGACCGAAGACGAGCGGATGATCCGCGACACGGCGCGGGCTTACGCTCAGGACAAGCTGCTGCCGCGGGTAACGCAGGCCTATCTCGAAGAGAAGACCGATCGCGACATCTTCAACGAGATGGGCGAGCTCGGCCTGATCGGCGTCACGCTGCCAGAAGAGTACGGTTGCGCCAACGCAAGCTACGTCGCCTATGGCCTGGTCGCGCGCGAGATCGAGCGGGTCGATTCCGGCTATCGCTCGATGAACAGCGTGCAGTCGTCGCTGGTGATGTATCCGATCTATGCCTACGGCGACGAGAGCCAGCGCAAGAAGTATCTGCCGAAGCTCGCCACCGGCGAGTGGGTCGGCTGCTTCGGCCTGACCGAGCCCGATGCCGGCTCTGATCCCGATGGCATGAAGACGCGCGCCGAGAAGGTTGCCGACGGCTATCGCCTGACCGGCTCGAAGATGTGGATTTCCAACGCGCCGATCGCCGACGTGTTCGTGGTGTGGGCGAAGTCCGCCGCGCACGACAACAAGGTCCGCGGCTTCATCCTCGAGAAGGGCATGAAGGGCCTGTCCGCGCCCAAAATTGGCGGCAAGCTCTCGTTGCGCGCCTCGATCACCGGCGAAATCGTGATGGACGGCGTCGTGGTGCCGGAAAGCGCGCTGCTCCCGAACGTCTCGGGTCTCGCGGGGCCTTTCTGCTGCCTCAACCGGGCTCGCTACGGCATTTCATGGGGCGCGATGGGCGCGGCGGAAGACTGCTTCGCCCGCGCGCGGCAGTACACGCTCGACCGCAAGCAGTTCAACCGTCCGCTGGCCGCGACCCAGCTCGTGCAGAAGAAGCTTGCCGACATGGAGACCGAGATCGCACTCGGCCTGCAGGGCTCGCTGCGGCTCGGCCGCCTGATGGACGACGGCAGGATGGCCCCTGAGATGATTTCGATCATGAAGCGCAACAACTGCGGCAAGGCGCTGGACATTGCGCGCATGGCCCGCGACATGCACGGCGGCAACGGCATCTCGAGCGAGTATCACGTGATGCGTCACGCGCAGAACCTGGAGACCGTGAACACCTACGAGGGCACCCACGACGTCCACGCCCTCATTCTCGGCCGCGCCATCACCGGCATTCAGGCGTTTTCTTGATCCCTATATGCAAGGCCGTGTTGGTGTCACCGGGGCATCTCCTATAGCTGCTTCACTTCGCGACAGGATCGCTTCTATCAATAGCGCCGAACCTGAACGCGCCGAGCCGCCGTGGTCCGCATCTCACGGAGCAGCGACAACCTGTCCCCTCGGCTTCAGGATTGCGAAGTTACCATTGGCTTGCGCAATCAGCTTGTCGCCGAGATAAAGCCGGGAATCGAGATTTGCGATCGTCCGCCCGCGATTGAGCAGAGCCGTTTCACAACGGATGATCCCTGCAGGAGCCGGACGGAAATAGGTGATCTTGATCTCGATGGTGGTACATGACTCACCCTTGTCAAGGGTTGGGTAGAGCGCAATCCCCATACCGGTGTCCGCCAGTGCGTAAAGCACGGCGCCATGAGCAACCTGATGCGGATTGTGATGAACGCCTGGAGCAACCTCAAGCGAACAAATGCTGCGGCCGGGACCTTGCTCGTCGATGCGAAGCCCTATCGTCTCGCCGAACGGATGAATCGCGGGCAATTGCATCACCATATACATTCCTTCACGTTGCGCGGCCGCGCATCTTCACTTCGTTAATCAGATTTCCGAAAATCCTCGGAGCCTGCAAAAAAGGCCAACATTTTCGATGATCAAGTAGTAGCTGCGTCAAGAATTCGTTCGACGTCTCCCCGCCAACTTCTCTTTCGCTTTCTTTCCCGCGTCGCGCGGCATCTCGGGAAGCCCGAGCAGACGGGACGTCAACACCAGCATTTGATCGACTGCTTCTTCCGGAGTTCGTTTTCCTTCTGGATTGTACCAGTACGCGGCCCGATCCCACTGGTTCATGACGGACAGAGTGACGAACATAGGATCGACGAACTCATCCGAACCGACTATCTCATTCACAAGGTCATGAATCCTGTAGCGATAATCATCGAGCCGCTTGTCAAAATGCTTTCGCTCCTTTTCAGGAAGAAACATCCTGCCGAACTGCGGATCGATCAGGCGATCGTTTGCTCGGGCAATAACCCTGTGTCGTATCTTGTAATCTACATGACGCCGGGCGATCTCAATCAGACGTTCGCTGCGGGGTGTTGAATCGATTTCTCGCAGGACATACGAGAAAAAATCATTCATCCCAAATTCAATCGCTTCAACGAGCAACGCCTCCTTCGAGGAATAATAATTATAGAGAGTAGGCGCCTTCAGGCCGACTGCGCTGGCAATCGTGCGCATGCTGCAGGTTTCATAGCCTCGCTCCGCAAATAACGCGATGGCCGTCAGGAGTATGTGCCCCCGCATTCGCCCGACGGACGCCTCCTGCCGCTCGACGATCTTTCCTTCGTCGATAGCCTGGCCCAGATAGCTGACACCGGCCCCGTCCTGAGGGACTCGGGCTCCCGTTCGAGTACGCTTCATCCCTGCCCGGCTCATGGACTGCCCGCTCCGCGGATTCGTGCTCATCTACGGATCAGGTAGCTGACCCACCACCGCCTGACAACCGCGCCCACCCGACAAATTGGACTCAGATGAGGTTGAAGAGCGGTCCGGAAACAGGCCAGCTGCCGGACCAAGCCCGTGACGCCAGCTATTGAGACCGGGCCGACTCCGCTTCCTGGAGCCTCCGCCACATCACCTTGCCGGACGCATTTTTCGGCAAGGCATCAACGAATTGGACGATGCGAGGGGCCTTGTAGGCACTGATCTGGGCCCGGCACCAATCGATGATGTCCTGCTCCGTGAGCCCAGTATGCGATGGCTTACGGACGACCACCGCCTTGACCGTCTCGCCACGATAAGCATCATTCGCGCTGATAACGCATACTTCCTGGATTCCGGGATGCCGGAACATCACCGCCTCGAGTTCGGCCGGCCACACCTTGTAGCCGGATGCGTTGATCATTCGCTTGAGCCGATCCGTGATGAAGAAGTAGCCAGCTTCGCCCTGATACCCCAGATCGCCGGTACGCAGGAAGCGCTTGCCGTCGATCGTGATGAACGCCTGCTCCGTGGCATCGGCGCGACGCCAATAGCCGCGAAAGACTTGCGGGCCGTGAACGACAATCTCGCCCTGCTCTCCCACCGCCATCTCGGCGTTCGTGTCGATATCGATCACCCGCGCATCGACGCTGATGAAAGGGATGCCCAGGCACTGAAGTTTCGGCGCGTCACACGGATTGAACAGCGTGACAGCAGCGGATTCGGTGAGGCCGTAGCCTTCGACAAACCGCAGCCCGAATTGATCAAACAGCCGCTCGGCGATAGCCTGAGGCATGGCTGAACCGCCGCCCCCAATATAGACAAGACTAGAAAAGTCATATTGCGCGAGCTGCGGACTTGCCAGCAGGTCAATGATCATCGTCGGAATGCAAGTCCAGTGGCTCACCCCATGTTGCGAGATGAGTTGTCCCGCCACGTCGCGGTCCCATCGGGGCATGATCACCAAAGTCCCACCGGCGAAAATCGACGCGTGCATCACGCAAACGAGACCGGTGATATGAAACAGGGGCAGAACGGCCAGGCTCACCATTTCGGGCGTGCCATCAAGCCAGAATGACGTGGCCATTGCATTGTGCATGACGCTCGCGTGCGTCAGCATGCACCCTTTTGGAAGTCCCGTTGTGCCACTGGTATAGGGGAGAAGCGCCAGATCATCCCGGCACGCGACCAGATCCGGCAATACATCCTGCGCCTGAAGAGCATCCTGCCAATGATGAACGGCACCCCGCCCCAGGCTGGGCAACGGATGATGCGCCGTTAGCCAATCCCGCCATTGCGCTGGTATCGCAGAAAATGAACCATTCGATGAACCGATGACATCGGCGAACTGCGAAACAATCAAATGATGCAGATGATCCGCCGTCTCTATCCCATCGCTGGCGGCAGCGACCTCTCCTGCAAGGTCCCCGGTTGTAATAGCCACCGTGGCTTGCGCATCACTGATGTAGTGACGCAACTCCGCCGCGCGGTTCATCGGGTTCACCGGCACGACGACCGCGTTGGCGCGGGCAATCGCATAGTGGGCGATAACAAGTTGGGGGCAGTTCTGCATGACCACCAACACGCGATCACCAGACTGAACTCCAAGTGCTGCAAGACGCGCGGCAAGACGCGCGACCGCGTTCTCCAATTCCGCGTAAGTGATACGGCTGTCAAAAAATGCCAAGGCCGTCTTGTTCGGATAGCGCTTTGCACTGACAGACAGGCTATCCCACAGCGAGACAGTCGGCGGCTCCATCGCCGCAGGCAACCGAGCCGGCCAGACCTTCCACGATCGTTTCTCTTGTCGCGTCATCTTCTATTCAACTTCAGGCAAAGGGAAGAACGTCAACTGCGACTCTTCCAATACTGACTGGGAGGGACGACCGCTCCTCGCGCGGCTCAGGAATTCACACCTTCGGCGCGCGAGGCTGCAAGCACATCCTTTCCAAACCCGGCGGTGGTCTAATTCTTGACCAGCGGGCACCGTGACTCTGAAAGCGGCTGGTATGCCTTGGCGCCGGGGATCGTGTCGCGAACGGTCATATAGTCCCAAGGCGCCTTTGAGTCTGACGGCCTCTTCACCTCCAGGAGATAAAGATCGGACACCATGCGGCCATCGGCCCGAATCCGACCGCCCTTCGCGAAGACGTCGTTGATCTCCATCTTCCGCATATGATCGAGAACGACCTTGGCATCATCGGTTCCGGTCTCTTTCACCGCCTTGAGATAGGTTGTGACTGCGGAATAGATGCCGGCCTGCAGCATGATCGGCATTCTGTTCCGCTCCTTGTAGAATCGCTGGCTCCACGCCCGCGACTCATCGTTCCGGTCCCAATAAAAACCCTCGACCAGGACCATGCCTTGCGCCGCTTCGAGTCCGAGTGCATGGACGTCCATCATCGTTCCCGCCATGGGTGCGAGTGTCTGCTTCTGACTGACGCCAAATTCGCGGGCTGCCTTGACCGCGTTGATCAAGTCTCCGCCCGCGTTGGCAAGCGCGATGACATCGGAACGAGAGCTTTGAGCGGCCAGCACAAACGACGAAAAGTCGGAAGTCCCGATCGGGTGCTTGCGAGATCCGACAACGGTGCCGCCAGCAGCGCCGATTGCCTTTATCGCATCCTTTTCGATGGCCTGTCCGAGAGCGTAGTCGACCGTCAGGAAGTACCAGTTCTTCTTGCCCGACTTCGTGATCGATCCAGCCAGCGCATTGGATATGCCATAGGTGTCCCAGGCATAAAGTACCGTATTCGGCGAACACTGCTCATTGATCAGACTGGTCGTGCCCGCGCCCGTGACCATGAGCACGCGATTCTTGTCTCGGGTAATGCCGGACACCGCAAGCGCAACAGCCGAATTGATCGTATCGGTGATCATATCGACGCCTTCAAGATCGTACCATTCCCGGGCGCGGCTTACCGCGATATCCGGCTTGTTCTGATGGTCGGAAACCACCAGTTCGACCTTGAACGACGGCTTCTCGTTCTTGACAAAATCGTCGACGGCCATCCGTACCGCGGCGACCGAGCTCGCCCCGCTCAAATCCTGGAACACACCGGACATGTCACCCAGAACGCCGACCTTCACCGTGCCATTCGAGATGCCTGCTCCCTGCGCCAGCGCGCTGCCGGAAGACAGAAGACCTATCGCAGCAGCAATCGCGAATTTTCGAACCACCTTCATCGGATATCCTCGCAGTTTGTTGTTTTTGAATTCGTGTGGAGGTCACCGGCGAATGGCCATCACTGACCAGGCCGCCGATCACCGACTTGCTCGCCAGGGATCTAACGTTTCACGCGTTCTCCGACCCACGCCCCAATCGCCTGGAGGGTCGAGATGGTTTCAGGCAGAAACGGAAAGATCGTGTAGACGTGCACGGAGTCTTCAACGATCCGCGTTGTCACATCCACGCCCGCTTGCTTGGCCAGTTCCGCAAAGCGGGTGGTGTCGCTCAACAGCACCTCGCCTTCACTGGCGGTCAGGAACATCGGAGGCAATCCGGACAGATTGCCATACAGCGGCGAGACCAGCGGATCGGTAGGCTCGTGCCCCTGGAAGTATGACGCGCCGAGATAAGCCAGCACATCGCGATTGGCAGCAGGATCGTCGCCGGTGAACTCGGCAACGGACGGTCCGCGCAGGGTGAGATCGACAAACGGACAAACGCCGATGATTCCGGCCGGCAGTGGATCGCCCGCCGTCTTCAACACAAGCGCCAAGGCCAGCGTCAGTCCGCCCCCCGACGATTCGCCACTCAATATGATGGACGACGCAGGGACGCCGCTGTCGAGCAGGCCGCGATAGGCATCGACAGCGTCATCGACGGCTGCGGGGTAAGGATGTTCCGGCGCAAGGCGGTAATCAACAGTGACACAGTCACCGCCAACCGCTTCCGCAAGCCGACCAGCATACTCGAGCGATCCGCTCGCCGAGCCAAGTACGTAACCGCCGCCATGGAAATGCAGAACGGTCGGACCGCCGGGCGAGCCCGCCTTGCTTGAACGAACCTGCAGCGCAGGCACACCACGAAGCTCAAGCTTCTCAACCTGAACCTGCTTGGGCAGCGGGAAATTTGTCGTCAGGAATCGGTCATAGCCCTCGCGCAAGCCATCATGCCCCCGCGCCACGTTCTCGGGCGAAAATGTGTTCTTCCACATCGTGAATGCGCGCTGGCTCTCAGGCCGCTTCAGGCTCTTGCCCTCGCGGGTCGCCGACAGCCCCAGCACTTCACCTGGCGATTGCTTCACAGCCTTGAGGACGTCGTAACCCCAGACGAAACCCCATGTGGTCTCGGTCATAGGATCGATGTGCTGCATGCCCTTCCAACGGCCGTTTCGTGCGCGGATGCGATCCGCTTCGGATTCATGGGTCAACTTGACCATCGCCCGGGCGCCAGATTGAACTCGCGTCGTGCGGGGACGCCGCCGCTGCTCGTATTCCAACAGAGCCGCCGGAACATCCTTGTCCGCTCGCTGCGAAAGGACGGTCGCGAGCGTCCAGGCGTCTTCAATACCCTGACATGCGCCTTGCGCGAGGAAGGGCACCATGGGGTGCGCCGCGTCGCCCATCAAAGTTACTCGGCCATAGGTCCAGCGATCGATCGGGTCGCGATAGTACATCCCTGTGATGAACGAGGCATCGATCTGCTCCATCATCTTCCGCGCGCGCGGCTCGATGTCGCTGAATGAGCGATGCAGCTCGTCAATATCGCCGCTTTCGGTCCACGACTCGCGCTGGACTTCAGTTGCCGGCACAGAGGCGAGGATGCTGTAGAGATTGTTCGGACGCACCCAGTAGGTGATCAGCGTACGGCCGGGGCCGAACCAATAGTTGCCCTTTTCCTCGAGATTTATGGAGCCCAGCTTGTCTGCCGGAATCAGGGCGCGCCACATCAGAATGTTGGAGAAATGCGTCGGCTCTTCGCCCCGCATCTGCTTTCGGATCGCCGAGTGAATGCCGTCCGCGCCGATCAACGCATCGCCGCGAAGCTTCTCTCCCGAGGCCAGAGTGACCGTCACACCTTCATCGTCTTGTTCAAAGCCGGTACATTGAACGCCCAGACGCAGCATCCCATCCGGCATTGCGCCCGCTAGGATATCGATCAGGTCCGCACGATGGATGTTGTAGAGCGGCGCACCCCAGTGCTTCGTGCCCGCAGCGCCAAGCGGCGATCCATAGATAAACTTTCCGGTGCTGATATCCCGCATTTCGTACGATTGTGGAATGACACCCTTTTGCGCAACTGCGTCCTCAAGGCCCAGCTCCCGCAACACAAGCGAGCCGTTGGCGGCGAGCTGGATACCGGCACCAATTTCCTTAAGGGCCGACGCCTGCTCAAGAACCGTCACGTCAACACCCTTCTGACGTAACGCGATAGCGGCAGTCATGCCGGCGATACCCGCCCCAACAATAATAACGTGCATTCAAGAGCCTCCCTGCCGCGACGCGCTGCCTGTTTCGGACAGGCGGCTTTACGAACGAATGTTCGTACGTATCGCCCGCCATCACGGTCGTCAAGGCCGCCCTGATCGGTGAGCTTCGCCAGGCGAACTCACTTCTCAATTGGGGGCAAACAAATTCACTACCAAGCGTCGCTGCAGATCAATGCCAGCAGAGACAACAGCAAATTCTAAAGGCAGAACGGGATCACGCGAAGGCTGCCCTCGAAAACGCCAAGTTAAAACTCATCGCATGCGACCCGCATTGCTCGAATAGTTCGGCCTAACCATGGGCGGCCTTTAGCCCATTGTCGATGTCGGCTTAAAGAAACCGTATGCTGGAGGACCCGCAGGAAGAAAGGTAAAGATCGCATCTTAACCATATCGCTTCTCCTCGGATTCTATGAGCTTGGAAATTCGCGCGGCGGCGTTCGGCGTTGGCGCTGACACCTTCTGCGAAATCATTGGTCTCGCGCAGCCACGACTGCTCGTGGAATTAGCGCTTCAATTGCTCTTCAAGGCGCTCTATCAACCCGCGACGAAGTGTCTTTCGAGTTGATTTCACGCCAAGTGGCGAACTCTCGGCGATTTCCTGCGCCAGCTTCATGGCCTCGTCACGCAGGCTCTCCTGGGTGGCCAAAACATCGCAGAGACCAATTCGATAAGCTTCGTCGCCTTTGATCCGGCTCCCCGTGAGCATCAACATCGACGCCCGCGTTGCTCCGACAAGCTCCGGCAGAGTGACTGTCAACCCGAAGCCGGGATGGAAACCGAGCCGGGTGAAATTCGCCGAGCAGCTGGTGCTTGCAGTCCGCTGACCTTTGAAGTCCGCTTCGAAACGACATCGCGTTCCAAAACTGCTCATTATGCGAATGCAGTATGTAGACGCCAGATAGAGAAGTCACTGTTGGCCCAGATCGAGATGTCACTCTCCACGGTTTCAGCTGGGGAGCATTGGTCCGATGATGGTGATTGCGATGAGCCGGACGGAGATCGACCGGATGAGCGTCTTGCACGATCTGGTGGCTAACAGAATCAATGTCACGGAAGCCGCGACGAGTGCGCTGGGCGACCACGTTGCACCGCTCGGTTTTGCATTCTCAGGAGGCGATAACCTTCCGGGGCAATACCGCAGCGGCACATTTATCGGGTTGCACGGCTCATGGAATCGCAAGTCGCGTAGCGACTGCAAGGTGATCTTCGTGCCATTTCGGGACGGGCGACCACAGGGCAAACCGGTTGATATTCTGACGAGATTTTTATCGGCCGACGAAAAGGCGCACGGCCGCCCCGTCGGTGTCGTCATGGATACAAAGGGAGCCGTCGTCGTTGCGGATGATGTCGGCAATGTTGTCTGGCGGGTCGGGAAATAGATATGGATGGTCATCGTAAGAATCACTGGCATGCGTCAATCCCTACGGCTGCCGATGATGTCAGACGGACGGCGCGGGTGGCAGCGGTGAAACCCTGTTCCCCCACCGCAACCGTGCCCTCATGAATTTCCCCGCGGTCAGTAGACTTCCAGATCGCGGTAATCGGCGGGGTAAGATCGTGAGATCTGATTTCGTCGAATCAACGGCACACAATATCTCACGGACGTTCGTTCTTTAGATGCGTTAAGCGCCACCGAACCAAGTCGTCCGCGCCGGGCCCCGCTTGCGGCAGCACGTCTCTGACTCTGACACGCTCCCCCGTCTCCGAGTCGATGAGGGCAAGCTTTAGTGGTCGCCCCGTCTTTCGATTCACAAACTTAAGTGGCGGCCCGCCGTCTCCCGAAACTGCCCATTTGTCGCCGACTTGCGCAAGAGCCTGCGTTACGAGAATGGTATCCCACCCCTTTCGACTGAGAACATATTCATAGCGTTCTGGGTTGGTTTGATATCGTCGCCGCTCGATCAACTCATTGTCTTCAAGATGACGCAAGCGGTCGGACAACGTCGCATTAGTCACGCCGGTTGACCGGCGTAGATCTTCATACTTGCTCAGACCCAATGATAGGTCGCGCAAAATCAGCACAGCCCAGCGGTCTCCAATCGCGGCCAACACGCCGGCGATCGAGCACGCCATTCCATCAAAACCTTTTGATCGCATAAAGGACTTGCCTCCTTGTTACTCTTATCATTAGAGTGACTAGCCGTCCAGCCTTCTCAAGGCGAGAACGGAAACGCGCATCATAACGACATCGCGGAATTCTGCAGGTTAGGGACAGTGAACATGAGCGAGCTTCGTGACCTTGTGATCGATGCACATGGCGGCATCGAGCGCTGGAACAAAGTGAAGACGATCGACGGAGATATGTCCATCACAGGCTTGCTTTGGGCAAGAAAAGGCTGGCCAGATGCCTTGAAGGATGTCCATGTCGCCATCGACACCAAGGTTCAATCTGCCCGGTATCGTCCCTTCACGAACCCGAACAAGCGCAGCATCTATCAGCCCGACCATACCCGTATTGAAGCGCTGACCGGACAGGTTCTCCAGGAGCGCGGTGATCCTCGGTCGGCATTTCAGGGACACGCCCCTGAAACGCAATGGGACGACCTCCATCTCGCTTATTTCAGCGGTTACGCGATCTGGAATTACCTGATGACGCCTTTCGTCTTCGCGTGGCCGGATGTGAGTTGCGAAGAAGTAGAACCCTGGAATGAGAATGGCGAAAAACGCCGCCGGCTCAAGGTGACCTTCCCCGACTCGATCGCCACTCATTGCCCTGAACAAATCTTTCACATCAACAGCGATGGCCTGATCAGCCGCCTGGATTACGGCGCTGTCGTCGCCGGCAACACACCAACCGCTCACTACGTCTCAGACTACAAATCCTATGACGGAATCAAGATCTGGACGAAACGGCGCGCACTTCGACGCAACCCCGATGGCACCGCGGCACCCGCACCCGTCGTCGTCGCCATTGAGATTGCCAATATCAGCCTGTCATGAAGCAGCCGCAAGGCGAAAAAATCTATCGGAGGAAGAAGTGATCCATACGGATGAAAAACGTCATGTGGTGACAATGACCGTCAACGGCGTTAGCCAGATCGCATCTGTGGAAGCGCGTAAATTGCTGGTCCACCTGCTCCGCGACGACCTGAACCTGACGGGAACCCATGTCGGTTGCGATACATCGCAATGCGGCGCCTGCACCGTCGATATCGATGGACAAGCGATCAAGTCCTGCACGGTTCTTGCTGTGATGGCCGACGGCGCATCGATAACAACGGTCGAGGGCCTCGCGCCAGCGGTTGGCGCGCTTGATCCGATCCAGGCAGCCTTTCACGAACATCACGCCTTGCAATGCGGATTCTGTACACCGGGAATGATCATGAACGTGCGACAGCTGCTTAAGCAGCATCCGAATCCAACCGAACACGACATCCGCCACAACCTCACCGGCAACATCTGCCGTTGCACCGGCTACCACAACATCGTGCGCGCGGTTGAGTCGCTCGCAGCGGGGGCACAACGCCATGACTGAAACATCCGCCATCAAATACATGGGCCAGCCACTGCGGCGCCGCGAAGACTTCAAATTCATCACCGGCAAGGGACGCTTCACCGACGACATGAAGTCGCCGGGCATGCTTCACATGGCGGTGTTGCGGTCGCCGCATGCCCACGCCAACATCAGACACGTCGATTTGTCCGCGGCCCAAGCCGCCCCGGGTGTTCGCCTCGCATTGTCCGGCGCGGACCTCTCCGGCAAGATCGGATCGATTGAGCCCAACTGGGTCATCCCGGGGACCAAGATCCCGGACCGGCCGGTGGTCGCCATTGATCGCGTCCGCTTCGTCGGTGAATGCGTTGCTATCGTCGTGGCCGAGACACAGGCACTGGCACACGATGCTGTCGGACTGATCGAGGTCGATTACGAAGCGCTGCCCGCCATTGTCGATGAGGAAGCCGCTATTCGCGAGGGTGCGCCGCAGCTCCACGACAACGTACCGAAGAACATCACGACGCTCTACAAGGCTGGTGGCGGTGACTACAGGAAAGCCGCCAGCGAAGCGGATCATGTGATCAAGCTTCGTGTGATCAACAACCGCCTCATTCCGACTTGCATGGAAACGCGCTCCATTCTCGCCGAACCGAATGTCGATGGCACGCTGACCGTCAACATCCAGAGCCAGGTACCTCACATGCATCGGCGATGGATTGCCGATGCCGTGGGAATTCCCGAGCATCAGCTTCGCATCGTCGCCCCCGACATTGGCGGTGGCTTCGGCGCGAAGATGCATCTTTATCCGGAGGAACTGCTCTGTCCTTATCTGGCGCGCCAGCTCGGCGTGCCGGTCAAGTGGTGGGAATCCCGTTCGGAAAGTCACCAGTCCACAAGCCACGGACGGGCTCATACGGAGACCATCGAAGTCGCGTTTCGCAACGATGGCAAAATTCTCGGGCTGAGAGTCGAGACGCTCGGCAACGTCGGAGCCTACCTGTCGAACATGGCCTCGGGCGGCCCGACGGTGAATACGATCAATTTCGGAACCGGCACCTACAAGATCGACAACTACGAAGCGTTCTCCAGGGTTGTGGTGACGAATACCGTTCCGGTCGATGCCTATCGAGGCTACGGGCGTCCTGAAGCCGGATACATCGCGGAGCGCGCTATCGACGCGGTCGCGCGTCATCTCAAGCTCGATCAGGTCGAGGTGCGCCGGCGAAACTTCATTCAGCGTGCCGACTTCCCGCATCGCCCCTACAATGGCCATGCCGTGATCTACGACAGCGGCAACTACGAAGGTTTGCTGGAAAAGGCTCTCGAAGCCTTCAAATACGATGAGAGAATCGCCGAACGCGATCAGTTGCGCAGTCAGGGCCGTTATCGCGGCATCGGTGTCGCGGCCTATACCCACATGTGCGGCATGGCGCCGTCACGCCGCCTGTCGCTGATGGGTTTCAGTCGCGGGGGCTGGGAGAGCGCGCGGGTCAGTATCGACTCGAGCGGCCGAGCCACGATCTTTTCCGGCTCCATGAGTCAGGGACACGGCCACAACACGTCACTGGCCCAGATCGCAGCCGACGTGCTCCAGATTCCAATCGAGCATATCGACATCGTGCAAGGTGACACACGGCAGGTTCAGGCCGGGCATGGCACCTTCAACTCCCGCTCCATGTCTGTCGGCGGTTCGAGCGTTCATGTCTCGTCGCAGCGCATCGTCGCCAAGGCAAAGAAAATCGCGGCAGGCATGCTGGAGGTGGACGAGAAGGACATTTCATATCGCGCCGGACAATTCAGCGTCCCGGGGACGGACATCGCTCCCATAAGTTTCGGCAAGGTCGCACGCATGGCCTATGTCGGCCACAAGCTGCCTGACGGAATGGAGCCAGGTCTCGACGAAACGATGTTCTATGACCCAGCCGGTATGGGTTCGCCTTCGGGAATCCATATGGCTTATATCGACGTCGATCCTGAAACCGGAATGGTCGACATTCTCGACTATGTGGCCGTGGACGATGTCGGCAAGATCATCAACCCCCTGCTCGCAGCCGGGCAAATTCACGGCGGCGTCGTGCAGGGTATCGCGCAGGCACTTTACGAGGAAGTCAGCTACGACCCCGATACCGGGCAGCTGATGACCGGCTCACTGCTGGATTACGCTGTCCCGCGCGCGGAGCATGTCCCCAATATACGATCCTCGTTTCAGGAGACGCCGTCCCCCACCAATCCGATCGGCGTCAAGGGCATCGGCGAGAGCGGGTCGATCGCCGCTCCGCCGTGTATGGTTCATGCCGTCCTTGACGCATTGTCGTCGTTCGGAATTTCGCATCTCGATATGCCGATGACACCGCCGCGCATCTGGTCCGCGGTTCAGCAAGCACGCGCAGGAGCAAGCCAATGATCCCGGCATCGTTCGACTACGTTCGAGCAACCTCGCTCTCCCAGGCCATTGGCCTGCTGCAGAACGACCCCGACGGCACGAAGCTTGTTGCCGGCGGCCATACGCTGATCCCGACATTGAAGCTGCGGCTGGCATCGCCAGCGCTCCTGATCGACATCGGCAACATTCAGGAACTGAAGGGAATCGAAATCGGAGACCAGATCAAGATCGGCGCGCTGACCACCCACGCCGAACTCCTTGAATCCCTTGGTGGCGTTCTGCCCATTTTCCATCAGGCTGCCGACATGATCGCCGACCCGCAGGTGCGTAACCGCGGCACCATCGGCGGCTCGCTGGCCAACGCGGATCCGGCCGCTGACTGGCCTGCCGTTGTCGTTGCGTTGAATGCCGAACTGGAGGTCGCAGGCCCGAATGGCCGCAGGCGCATCGCAGCGAAGGATTTCTTCGTCGATATATTCACGACCGCGCTGGAACCCGGTGAAGTCCTCGCAGCTATCCACATCGCCCACCCTGTTGCGGGAACGCAATTCAGATACCGGAAGATCCGACATCCGGCGAGCGGTTACGCGGTGGTCGGTGTAGCGGTGGCCGTATGCCTGAAGGATGACGTTGTCTCGCATGCCTCCATCGGCATCACCGGCGCCGCCGGACACGCCTTCGCGGCCGAGCCGGCAATGGAGTTTCTGACCGGCAAACGCCTCACACGCAAGATCATTGAAGAGTCAGCACGGCTGGCAAGCGAACAGGCTGAATGCCTGTCAGACCATTACGCTTCGGCGGACTACCGCAAGCACCTCGTCAGGACCGAGGTCGCAAGAGCTTTGACGTCACTGAGCGAAGGGACATGACTTCGGGCAGCGACATCACTGCCCCCAATCCCATATTTGGCTATCTGCTCTTTCGCTTCGACGGCGTACGCGACTTTGGGCCTGCCTCTGCCCGGTCGACATCTGAGCGCAAGTCGTCCCCGCCAAATCTTTTCCGGTTGAAAGGCACCGCGCCGGCGCCGGGAACGATTTCGATGTCCTCGAGACGGAGCGGCTTGCCTCGGGCGGTCAGGAGTTCGGGATACTTGATCTCCTGCCCGCTAGAGCGGTCGTTGAAAACGACCTGCGGCCCCGCGGGTTCGGCCAGCCAGTCATCGCCCCATTTCTTCAACGCCAGGTAGGTCGGAAAGAAATCCCGGCCTTTTTCGGTCAATACATACTCATATCGGCCCGCGTGCTCAGGCAGCGGAACACGGGCCATAATGCCAGCATCGACGAGTTTCTTCAGACGGGTGCTGAGGATGTTCGGCGCAATTCCGACGTAGTACTGGAATTCATCGAACCGCTTGACGCCGTAGTAAGCTTCTCGCAGCAGCAGGATCGACCACCGGTCTCCCACTGCCTCCATGGCGCGCGCTACCGAACATTCCCTGTTGGCTATACGGCTCCGCTTCACATCCGCCATCACAACCCTGCATTCCTCGAATCCGGCTCTGTCATACACGCTATATATCAGAGCCGGATGCTCGTCTGTCCAGCGCCCCCTCTTTAGGGGCCGGAATTGGCCTCAATGACCTGCCCGAACGGCTGCCACCGCTCACCCACCAGGCGGCGCAGTTGCATGGATTTGATCGGTGCGAAGTCATCCCGACCCGTGCTGATCTTGATGCCCGGCATCAGCATGTCGAGTTCCAGGCCCTTCATGCTGGCGGCCTGCCGCATCACATTTTCCCGGGTCAGATTATCGCCGGCCTGCTTCAGAACCTGCACCATGGTTTGCGCCATCACGTAGCCTTGGGTGTTGCCTGTGGCAGTGATGTCGGCACCGGGATAGTGCTTTTCCAGAAACGCGAGGTAAGCCTTGACGCCGGCATCATTGGCCATGGCTGGATCGGTTGCGTCCTTAAGAAAGCCGCCGCTGATGATGCCTTGGGAAATATCGAAACCCGCAGGCTTGATGACGCTGCCAATCGAGGCCGCCGGAATATTGAGGATATGGACCGGCTTCCAACCCAGTTCGGCCATCTTCCGTATCGCCTGAGCTGCGAACTTTGGCCCGGCAAAGTTCATGAAGATATCAGCGCCGCTGGCCTTCAGTCCAACGACCTGAGAATCGACCGTCGGTACCGACACTTCATAGCTTGCCTCCGCAATGATCATCGAGGCCTTCGTGCCAAGCCCCTGCTTAAGGCCGGTCAAAATATCCTTGCCGTAATCATCATGCTGATACAGCACCGCGATCTTTCCGCCAGGATGGTTGGCCGCAAGATACTGGCCGTAAACCCTGCCTTCGTTGAGAAACGACGGCTGGAAGCCCATGGTCCAGGGAAAATTCTTCGGATCATTCCATTTCGATCCGCCACCGCCAACAAACAACTGAGGCACCTTCTTGGCGTTCATGTATTTATGGATCGCGGTGTTGGTGGGAACACCAAACGTGCTGAACAGCAACAACACTTCGTCATTCTCAACTAGCCGGCGCACTTGCTCGACCGTCTTCGGCGGGCTGTAGGCATCGTCGTAACTGATGAAGTTGATCTTGCGGCCGTTGACGCCGCCTTCCGCATTCACCTTGTCGAAGTAAGCGGCCTCGGCCTTTCCGATCAGACCCCATGCGGATCCTGGACCGCTATACGGCATGGTGTTGCCGATCTTGATTTCGGTATCGGTGGCGCCGGTATCATATTTTTTCTCTCCCGCCAAAGCGATACTGGAAACAAAAGAAATAATGGCGGCGCATGCCATAAATGAGAAATTGAATATCACACGCATTTCGAGCTCCTCTGGATACAGTTTCTCGTTGCGGCCGCGAGAAATCGCGGCCGCTTATGCTGTCGAACAATTCAGATTGAATCAGGCGGCCTGGCCGGATTCTTCGGGCGGCTTTGTTACTACATCGGGCTCAAGTGCCCGCCGATGCGCCACAAGCACGCCAGCTTCCGTCAATCGGTCCAGTTCTGATTGGCCGATACCAAGCTCGCTGAACACCGCGCGGTTATGCTCACCCTGGAATGCGGGTGTGCCGATTGGCGTCAGCTCTTCTCCCGAGAAATGCCATGGTCGTCCCGGCAGGCGATATTCGCCGCCACTCCGATCTGGCACATGCTGAACAGCGCCCCAATAGTCGCTCCATTCTGACTTCGTCAGATCCTTGATAGAGCGGATTTCGCCCATCGCGATCTTGGCTTCATCGAACTGAGCATCGAGCGTCGCCATATCCGGAAACGTCAGCATCCAGGATTGGATAATCTGATGCAGCACACCGAAATTCAGCCGACGTGCGGCTGCCGACGAAAACCGCGGATCTTCCATCAGATCGACCCGCCGCATCGCGCGCAGCCACGAGGGGAACGTGCGGCTTCCAATGATGCTTGTCGCAACAGTGAAATGCTCGCCTTGCGGACCAGTAAAGAACGAGCAATCCGTCGCGCCAAGGACAGCTGGCTCCGCGCCAATGTCGTCATCAGAAAGGTCGACATGAGCGCGCTCATTGACTGCCAGCAAGGTCGCAGCCATCGCCACATCGATGTACTGGCCCTTGCTGCTGGTCTGACGGCTGTTAAGTGCAGCCAGGATCGCAATCACAGCTTGCAGACCGGCATAAACGTCGGCATGCGACAGGCTGTCCGTGCGTGGTTCGGTGAGCGCTTCACCGTAGTGACGCACGCTGTTCTCCGTGAATCCTGCCTCGGCCTGTACCGTCGGCGCGTATGCCATCCGGCTGCGCCAGGGACCACCCTGCCCGTAACCTGTGATCGAAGCGTAGATCAGACGCGGATTGCGCTTCGACAACGTCTCATAATCGAGGCCGAAGAACCCGAGCGTTCCCGCGCGAAAATTCTCGACGACAATGTCCGCCGTATCGCAAAGCTTCAGCGCCAGATCGTAAGCGCCGGGCACGTTGAGATTGATGCTGACGTTGCGTTTTCCAGCATTCTGCTGGGCGTAGTAACCCGACATGCCGTCGGTCGATGGAAACGCGAAGCGGGACACATCCGGGCTTGGCGGCTCGACCTTGATGACCTCGGCACCGAGATCCTGCAGCGTGCGCGCACACAGCGGGCCTGCAAGAACACGGGAAAAATCGACGACACGGATTCCGCTGAGAGGACCGGTCATGTCAGTGCCCCGCGAACTTGGCGAGGCCCGGACCATTCTTGCGGAACGATGCAAGACCGGCCTTCAGATCCTCCGATGCCCAGATCGGCGCCTGTACCCGCGCCATCGCCTCGTCGGCCGCGACGACACCCTCGCTAGCTGCGATGTGAGCCAGTTCCTTGGTCGCGGCGTGAGCCAATGTAGGCCCCTGTGCAAACTCCTCCGCGATCGCCATCGTCGCCTTCTCTAGCGACTCCTCGGGCACCGAGAGATTGATCAGTCCCCATTTCTCCAGCGTCGGCGCGTCGTAGCGCCGCGCGAGCATGGACATTTCCTTGGCCCGCAAGGCGCCGATGCGCTGCACCTGGCGCTGAATTCCACCCAGCAAAGGATGAAGCCCAAGAGTGGCCTCCACGGAGCCGATCTTCGCCGACGAAGCCGCGATGATGTAGTCGCAGCACAGCGCGAGTTCGAGCCCACCGCCGAGACAGACGCCATGAACGCTTGCGATGATCGGGATCGGCAGCAATTCCATGAAACGGAGAAACTCAACGCCAGTCAAACGACGGCTCTCGGCGTCTGTGCTACCGCTTACTTGAGCGACCCGCTTGTCGAAAATGTCCAGATCGGCGCCAGCCGAGAAATGTCGCAAACCGCTGCGGAGCACGATCGCCCGGCTCCCAGCCTTCTGCGCGTCTTCGATCTGCTCAACGATTGCATTGATGAGCTTCGGGCCCAACAGATTGTAGGGCCTGTAAATCAATGTGATGACAGCGATATTCCCGCGCTGCTCGCGCGTGACCAGTGCTTCCTCGGACAAGGCTCGCCTCCTGTTTGCCGGCGCGTTCATTCGCTCCGGCCTTGTTACAGGAGCAGATTATCTAATGACTTTCATTTTGCAAGTCATGTTTTCGCGCAGATCAGGTATCTTGCCGCTCAACCCGATTTTTCAAAATGCCGATCTTCTCGACTTCCAGCTCAATGCTGTCACCATGCTCAAGGTACCAGCCGAGCTCGAGGCCACATCCATTGCCGACGGTGCCTGATCCAATGAACTCCCCTGGCATCAAGGTTTCATCCTGTGTGACATGCGCAATGATTTCCTCGAACGAAAACAACATGCCGTCGCTCACGCCCTTCGAGCGAATCTTGCCATTCACACGGACTTCCATGTTCAGCTTGTAAGGGTCGCCGATCTCGTCCGGCGTCACGATCCAGGGTCCGAGTACATTCCCTCCGTCGAAACTCTTGCCTTTCGTAGGGCCGAGCCGGCCCTCCATCTCGATACGCTGAGCGTCGCGCGCGGAGAAATCGTTGAAAATCGTGTAACCGAAGATATGATCGCGCGCCTTCGCCGCAGAAATATTGGCGCCCTTGCCTTTCGTGATGATTCCGAACTCAAGTTCGTAATCCATAATCTTGCTGTAACGCGGCCATTTGACGGTCGTATTGGTGCCCTTCACGCTAAAGCGATTGGTGATGTAGTAGATGGGCTGCTTGCGATATATTTCTGGAAGCTCGGGCAAAGGCTCGGCCTCCAAACGCGCCAGTTCAGCCGCATTGCCTTCCGCGCGCGCCTTGAGCTTGAGTGAGCCACGCGGCGACTGACGGATGTGCAGCGGAAACGACATCCCGTCCCGCATCTGACGCGGTTCCGGCAACGGCGCCAAAATCTCTACATCCGAGACTTGGACCGACAAATCGCTGTCTGTTTCATATTTTTGAAAGATAGCACGTGCCTGATCCAGCGCCGCCTCTCCTGCGTCGATGAACGACAACATTGAGTTGAAAGCAGAATCTCGCGAACCCGCCCGCTTCGAAACCTTCGTAAGCTCTAGGACTAACTTGTCGCCACCATGAACAAGTCCAACATACTCTTTTCCCTTGGAGCGATATGTAGCGAACTTCACGGAACTCTCCCTGATCGTTGTTTCTAAAGCAGCCCATGGAACAACATCACAGCAACTTTCATTTTGCAAGTTATTGAGCAACCAAAAGACGCATACCCCTCAAATCCGAGAGCCTGCTCGACGAACAGGACATTGTGCTGGAAATGCCGCCATGCCCGGCATTCGGATAGATGCTGAGCATCGAATTCGGAATACTTGCAAAGCTCGAGCGATTTAGGAGCTTGTACCATCACGTCGTGATCCCATTGACGACCAATGTCGGCATCGTGATCTTTGCGCCCGCTTAAACCGAGTCCTTGGACTGCGACGGCCGCCACCTGGACCTGAATCGTCTGCTGGCTGAAGGGTTTATCCAGATCCGTATCGCACTCCACCAACCACGCTAGAAAAGACATTCGCGGCTGCCTGTCCGCCCTCTGTTTGGGTGAGAGGAGGAACTGGCAAGACGACAGCCTCTCTTGTGCCGCCCGATGAGCTAGGGCCGCCGTTCGCTCCCTTACTAGCCGATGGCGGGCTTAAAGCATGCGCTCATGAACAATGATGCTTATGCATGACGAATGGTTGACTTCTCTCTCATATCGCCAAACGCACGCGAAACACAGCTCCGCGGCATGATGTCCGCGTCACAGACGCTATTACAAATTCTGCTTTTATTTATCCTATCGCCCACAGCAGCGCGAGCCCGTCGGGCTACTCGGCGAGCAGAACCTCGACCCGATTGTCGATTTGCCGGACCTGATAAACCTTCACGTCGCAATCGACCGGCTCACACAACGCCTTTCCCGTCTTGACGTTAAACATGCCGCCGTGCAGCGGACATTCGACGACGTCGTCATCCAAAAAGCCATCCGTCAGTAACGCCATGCCATGCGTGCACAAATTGTCGGTGGCGAAAATCTCGCCATTTACTTTGTAGAGCGCGACCTGAAAATTGCCGACCTCAAAGGGAAGCATTCCCCCTTCGTCGATATCCGCGCTCTGACAAATCGCATGCCAACTATCGTCGCTCATCGTCTGCTCTTCTTCTGTATCTTGGAAAGGAATGCTGCTGCGGTCGGTTACATTTCGACGAAGACCGTTGCCTCTTCGACAACGACCGGAAATGTCTCCGCCTGAAGCTCGCGTTCGGCGACCGCAGTTTCGTTCTCGACGCACGTCTTGTACTGTTTCGTGAACATGCGCTCCGGATCGCAATGCGACTTGCCTGTCTTCAGATCGAACTCCCATCCGTGCCAGGGACAACGGAGCATTTCGCCGGGCCGCGAGAGCTTGTAACAGCCGGGTGCTTTCGATTCCGGCAATCCAACGACAACCCCACGGCTGAGCTTTGCACCCTCATGCGGGCAACGATTGAGCAGCGCGAAGAAGTCACCACCCACGTTGAAAACACAGATTTCACGGCCGCGGATGTTCACGACCTTGTTGCTCCCCGGCGGGATTTCTTTCACGTAAGCGATACGATGTTTGGGCATGTCAGAACCGGTAGAACTGTTCGGCGTTGTCGCGGCAAATTTGCCGGCGCTCTGCGGGCGTCAGCTTGATGCTGAAGGCGTATGCGGGATCATCCTGATCCCAATGCGGATAGTCGGTGGAGAACAGCAGCCGGTCCCAGCCGACCCAATCGAAGGTGCGGCGCAAGTCATCCGACCCGCCCGGTTCCTCCATCGGCTGGGTCGTGTACCAGAAATTGCGCTTCACATAATATGACGGCGGATGATCCAGATGGGGTACTTCGCTGCGCATCCGCTCCCACAACCGATCCATACGCCAGACAAAGCTGGGCACCCATGCGAAGCCGATTTCCACCAGCACAACCCTGAGCTTGGAGAAACGCTCGAACACGCCCTCGAGAACGAGGCTGCTCATGGTCGCCGGTCCGCCCATTGTGGTGGCGTAATGTTCCTCCATGTAAAATGACGGCCAGCCGCCTCCTGTCGATGCATGCCCACCGACGCCATAGGAGTGAATACCAAGCGGCAGGTTATGAGCTTCGGCCGCCTCATAGATCGGCCAGTAACGTTGCCGCCCAAGCGGTTCACTGCTACGCGGCGCCAACATGATCTGAACGAAACGCCGATCGCGCGCACAACGCTCGATTTCCTTCACCGCGGCAACGGGATCGTCCTGCGAAACAACGAGTGTGCCACGCAGGCGCGCATCTTTGTCCAGCCATTCCGCCACCTGCCAATCGTTGTGCGCCATCGCGAGCGCTTGCGCGTATCCCAAGTTGCGCTCGCTCCCGACGTTACCGAAGAGCGGGATGAGAATGCCGTTGATCACATTAAATGGATCGAGATGCTGCTCGCGCATGAAGTCGAGATCGGAGCCCGGCGGACCGCCGGATGGCGGCCAAGCATCGCGGCGGCAAATCAACGGCGCCGAACGTGGATACTGCGTCGTGTTGATGAAGGGTTGCCGCAGATGCCCGCCGAACTGCTCGGAATGCTCCTGCCATCGCTTGGGCAAAAACGGGTACAGGCTCTTGCCGTTCTTCGGAAGCGGATGAATATCGCAGTCGATGATTCCGGCATCGGCTTTCTTGGCGACTCCCGCTTGAGGACTCTCGATAACTGTCATGTTAGACCTCCCGCAGCCGAGCGTAGGTTTCAAATGGATTTTCCGTGCGAAGCTTCCGCATCAGATCCGGCTGCCCTTGCAGCGGCACGGCGTCAGTGCCGTCGAAATTCCAGCGGGGATAATCGGTTGAGAAAAGCAACATGTGCTCGCCGACCTGCTCGACCAACTCCCGAATCACTTGCGCATCCTTGGGACCGTCGAAGGGCTGCAGCGTCAGCCGTACATGCTCCGACACAATTTCTGTTGGCGACCTCTTGAGCCACGGGACTTCCATCCGCAGGCCGCGCCAGAGCTTGTCGATGCGCCACAGGAAGGACGGAAGCCATGTCACGCCGGAATCTATCAGCACGACCTTCAGCTTCGGATATTCTTCAAACACACCTTCGGTAATCAGGCTGAGCAGTTGCGTTTGCACACCGACGCTTTGTGCGACCTGATCTTCGATGTGATAGGAAGGCCATCCATTGGTCCATGGCGCGAACCGATAGGTGGTGCCGGAATGAATTCCGACCGGAAAACCGTGGGCCTCCGCAGCCGCATAGATCGGCCACATGGCGCGACGACCGAGCGGCATGTCGCCCATGGCTATCATCGAAACCTGAACAAATCGCCGGTCGGATGCGAGCCGCTCGATTTCCAGCGCGGCCTTCTCCGGATGCTGCCAGGGCAGGATAATCGATCCACGCAGCCGTTCGTCCTTGCTCAGGAATTCCTCGGCAAGCCAGTCATTCATCGCACGACACAAAGCCACCGCTAGGTCTGCATTGTAGACAGCCTGAGCGCCATAAAGGCAGTTGCAGATGGCGATATCAGTGCCGAAGGGTTCTAGCGCCAGTCTCCGGACTGTCTGGACATCGCTGCTCGCCTTCCAGTCCGGCCGCAAGGCCGGACCGATGTTCGAGATGTCACTGGTCAACTCCAGACGATCGATTCCACGCGTCGTGACCTGCTCGCGCCAGTAGTCGTCGAGATACGGCATCAGCTTTGCCGTTGTCGGCAAGGTGACGTGAACGTCACAATCGATTTTCTTCTCGGAGACCAGGGACTGAAGCATGAGCGTTCTTCCGATTCAAGATTGCAGGTGACAACGGTCAGTCAGCGCTGATGCCCGCAGCGCGGATGGTTGCTCCCCACTTATCGGTTTCCTTGCGAATAAACGCAGTGAACTCTTCAGGTGACGACCCGACGGGGTCTGCGGCCTGCTTCCTGAACGCCTCCTGCACCGCCGGCGACTTGATCGCTTCTACGATCGAGCGATTCAGCTTCATGACAACATCCCGCGGAGTCCCGGCCGGCACCACGATGCCGGTCCAGCCCGTCGCCTCGTAATCCGGCAACCCGCTTTCGGCAATGGTCGGCACGTTAGGAAGCAGCGGAGAACGCTTTTTGCCTGTGACGGCCAGCGCGCGCAGCTTGTCGCCCTCGACAAGCGGCATGGTCGTAATCATGGAGTCAAACATCAACTGGACATGTCCGCCCATGAGATCGTTGAGCGCGGGCGCACTGCCCTTGTATGGAATGTGAGGCGCTTCGATGTTGGCCTGCTTGACAAACAGCTCGCCCGACAGATGCATCGACGTACCCATTCCACCGGATGCGCGATTGAGCTTGCCGGGATTTTTCTTGGCGTAATCGATCAGCTCCTTTACCGATTTCACCGGCAGGTCCAATGCGACGACAAGCATCAAGGGATATTGCACCACGAGCGAAACCGGCTCGAAATCCTTGATCGGATCGAACGGCAGCTTCTTGAACAATGTCTGGTTGATCGCGTGCGTACCTGTTGTGGCGAACAAGAGCGTGTAGCCATCCGGCGCGCTTCTCGCGACAAACTCCGCGCCAAGATTGTTCCCAGCACCGGGCTTTGGCTCGACGATCACAGGATGGCCGAGCGATGCCTGCATCTTTTCCGCTAGCATTTGCGCGGTAATATGTGTGGGGCCACCAGCAGCGGCAGGTACGATGATCTTGATCGTCCGGCTCGGAAAATCATCGGCCAACACGGTTGAAGCCGCCATACAGGCCGCGCCGAGAGCCAAAACCTTCAACAAATTAATTGATCGCCGCATCGTTTTCCCCTCTTTCAATGTTCGACTGTCGAACTTATTGTCGACTATCGAACAAAGCTAACTGCAGACGAGGGGTTTGGCAATGACTGTACGCGTCAGCGATCCGTGGACAGACCTCTCGAAGTGGCCGGGCGGTAGCGACACCTTTGTCGAAGCCTTCGCGAAAGGCCTCGCCGTCATTTCGGCGTTCGGTGATCACCGCAAACTAACCCTCACCGAGGTCGCACGACGCGCGAATCTGCCGAGGGCAGGCGCGCGACGCTTGCTGTATACGCTGGTCACGCTCGGAATGGCGCGCCAGGAGGGTGACGACTTCATGCTGACCCCGCGCATTCTTCAGCTGGGCTTTTCGTATCTGTCATCACTGTCGCTGCGAGAGGTGGCGCAGCCCGTGATCGAGACGCTATCCCGCAAGGCCGATGAGGTCGTCGCCATCTCGGTGCTGGACGGCGCAGACGTCCTCTACATCGCACGCGCCGAAGTCACGAGCGTATTGCGACGGGGGTTGACCACCGGAAGTCGCATTCCGGCGTTCTGCACGTCGATGGGGCGCGTGTTACTCGCAGGGCTGCCAAAAGACGAATGCTCGGCGGTGCTCGCCAATTCGGAACGGCGTCAATGGACACGAACCACAGTGACCGACGTTCGCAAGCTTGAACACGAAATCGAAAAGGTCCGCTCAGTGGGCTGGAGCATGGTGGTCGAAGAACTCGAACTTGGCGCGTACGGCATGGCTGTCCCGATCTATGGCGCTAACGGCAGCACGATCGCCGCCATCAACCTGTCCACAAATCTGGCGCGTCATTCTCCAAAGGCGCTATTCAAGAAATTCATGCCCGCACTAAAGGCCGCTGCCGACGATATCTCACAACACCTGATTGCATACGAGCAGTAGCGCTTCGCATAGGAAATAAGGAAAGGTCGCCATCCATAATCCGCGACACGATGGAGCTGGTCGAACAAATCGCGAGGTTTTTCGGGCACCGAAATATTTGTCCGCCTATGTCGACATTCTCAATATGCACC
The DNA here is from genome assembly GCF_001006325.2 of Afipia massiliensis. Classification (NCBI taxonomy): domain Bacteria; kingdom Pseudomonadati; phylum Pseudomonadota; class Alphaproteobacteria; order Hyphomicrobiales; family Nitrobacteraceae; genus Afipia; species Afipia massiliensis. The sequence continues at coordinate 370,685 of NZ_LBIA02000001.1, forward strand.
TCGCTGCAATAGGAAGAGAAGACCTACTCGATAGCGATGTCGATATCGGTACGCAGCTAGAGTCCGGCGTTTCTTCGCGGACCCTTACTCTCGCTGATCGAGCTTGGGCTATCGCGCGTCAGCGCGGTCGCGTTGTACGAAAAGATTGCGCGAGATGACCTCAACAAAGAGGATTGCATCGCTTGGGTGAAAGAACGCGACACTCAGTTTGAGGGCATGGGCATTCCGGTCATCATCCTTCGGCGCCAAACTACTGCCTGAAGGTAGTTCCGGCGCCACCACATCAACGTCCTGATGAAATTGGGAGACTTTGATGGCTAAAAAGCCTGTTACCATCCCCATCACTTCAGCAAGAAGGGCGATACGGCTGCGTTCCTGCAGGCAATCCTTCACAAATATGATGTTGGAGACAAAGTCAGCTTGTCATCACGTAGCGCGAATGGCGCTCGACAAGCGTCGCGACATAGCTGTTCCTGGATCCACCGATCAAGTCGCCCTCCCAATGGCCTCGGACCGCACGATCTTCAACAGAAGCCGGCCTTTCGCTGATGGACACAGCATTCTTTATCTGCCCGAGCCCGTTTCGTTTCAGGCTGGCATGTTTGGAGCGGCGGATAGTGCGTTTCGCTCTCAGGTGCTCAAGCAGTTCTTTTTTCAGCACGCCGCGCGCCTGAATGAACAGGCTGCGATAGATCGTCTCGTGTGACACCTGCTTCTGAGGCTCCCCCGGATATCTGCGCTTGAGCCAGCCGGCAATTTGCTCCGGTGACCATTGCCGCCGCAGCCCGACCGATACTGTCCGCCTCAAGAACCGACGGCAAGCCAGCTTGCAAAGCTTGGGACGTCGTGCCCGATCCCAGGCGGCTTGATCCGACCGAGCAGCCCGATAGCGGTCCGGTCCACCATTGCGATGGACTTCACGGCTGATGGTCGATGCAGATCGTTTCAATTGGCGAGCAATTGAACGCAACGAACATTGCGCGCTGAGCGTTTCACCTTCGGTGAACCACAGGCGCGGGCCGTCAAGACCTCCTCCAATTTTGCATCGAGCAGGACCACCAGACGCCGCGCGAAATTGGGCTCTGGTGTTTGCGGGCTCAGGAACAGATGACGTTTATGAAACCAGCTCGCGAGCGCGTTCGGAAGACGCCGTCGCCAGTAGTACATAGCTTTTCTTCGATAGAGATGAGTTGCGGCTGACACGATCGCTCCGTGTGAAGCAGTCATGTGTTGCACGCTGTGGCTCAGCGCCCCACCTAGGTCGATTATTCAATGTTTTCAGCGTGTTGCGTTTTATTGGCTGGGGCGGGAGGATTCGAACCTCAGCCGACAAGCATCTTAACCTTTTGTAATCACGCGCGATATGCACGCCTCACCGACGCCTGTGATACAGTGCTGTGATACGATTTACAAGCGACGGCCGATCTCCGCAGCTCTACGTCTTCGTTCAAAAACCGCTCGGGCGGACTAAAGGCGAACCCGAGGAAACTTCGCTCGCGATCCTCGATTCTTTCGCGGACGCCATCGCGAAGCGCCTGCTGCAACTATCCACCAAGCGTGTCTAGAACGACCGCATCGCGTGAGGCCTATGACGAGAGGAGCGAGGGATCCACATTCCGACGCGCCCGCTCGGAAACCGGATCTTCGATCCGGTGGCTCCGATCCCAGACGTCACGCCGTCTCCGAAACGCGATCTGTTCCTGACGGACGTCGTCGAGGTCGTGAAGGAGGCGACGACGGAGGCCGGCGTGTTGCTGTCGTGAAGTCCGGCGATCGCTTTGATCGGCGATTCCCTTGGCTCTCTCGGCCAGGCCAGCAAGTCATCCGAGTTCATTTTTGAGGACTTCGATGCCCTTCCTCGGGCGCCTCAGTTTCGAAACTCTCGCCCTGCCACGTCCACTTGGCTGCGGGCTTAATCGAGACCTCTGGGCCCGACTGACAATACGGAGCGTCTCCTGTTCCAGAAAGGTCGACCGTCGTTGCTCCAAGGCAACCATCTTGCCGACAATCGTCGTCATGTCCGCAGCCGAGAAGGCTCGCAACGATTCGGTGAGGACGTTGCCGAGCGCGCCAAGACTCAAGCTGAGCGACATGGCGGAAGACTCATCTGGCGCTTCGACGATTGTCACGACGTCATACCATCCCTCCGTCCAGAAGATGTCCTTCACGGCCACTCCAAACGTCTTCGCCAATTGCTTGAAGGCATCTGCCCGCTTTGGGGACTCCTTAGCGTTGCGGATTCCTTGATCGGTGAACTTAGCAAGCGCGACATACGTTAACCATGGTCGTCCTCATTGGTTAGGACCCTGTGTAACCTGGCATGAGCGGCTCCATAAATCTCAGCATAGCACGGTTAGGGAGGTGCGAACTTCAGCGCCAAAATCCGAATAGTATCAATGGTGTTGTTATGAGGTCATGAGCTCAGAGAATGTTGAAAAAATCCGTGAAATCAGAGCGTTATGCAAAAGGTACCGGCAAAAGGACGAAGCGAAAGAGATATTTTGAAAGGCACCCGCACCTGCCACGAACAGCGTTCCATGGCTGTCTTTACGTCCAGCCCGCGCAAGAACAGTTGAAACCTTCCAATGGAGGCGTATTTCTGGGATTGAATGGCATTGTCATCAAGAGCCACGGAGGTTCCGACGCTGAGGTTTTCGCAGACGCCATCAATCTCGGTTACAAATTGGTGCCCCAAGAGTTGCACTCCGAAATCAAGCAGACAATAGCATCTGCGGTCAGACGGCGCGGCCACAAACGGAGGACGTTATGGCGTGGCGTGACGACAAGGCTAGGGCAACCCTGATCCGCGAGGCAGCGGGAAGCATGCAGCCGGGCAAGACGCCCCGAGCCTTTGCCGAGCTTCTGTTCGGCCACACCATGATCGAGGATCTCGCCAACTACGATGCCGCCTCCCTGGCCTTCCTGGCAGAACAGGCCTGGGAACATGTGCAGCGACGCACGGCAGGCAGTGCCGATATCCGCGTTATCAATCCGATGATGCCGGACGGGCGCGAGATTTCCGTGCTCGAAGTTCTAAACGACAACATGCCCTTCCTGTTCGATTCCACTATGGCGGAGCTCGCCGAGCAGGGCATTGAAGTCACGCTGGTCGCCCACCCGATCATCGCCGTGGAGCGCGATGAGCAAGGCAAGCTCCTGCGTTTCCACGGCGAAACGCTGACAGAGGGGGCAAAGGGCGAGCGCGAAAGCCTGATCCATTTCCACATCGCCCGCCTGGACGCCGATGCCGACCGCCAGAAGCTGATCGAGGGCCTTGCCAGGACGCTCAACGACGTGCGCGCCTGCGTCACCGACTGGGGAGCCATGCGCGCCCGTGTCGAACAGGCGATCAAGACCTTCAACTCCAATCCGCCGCCGCTGCCGATCGACGAGATCGCCGAAGCCAACCAGTTCCTGCAATGGCTGTGCGCCGACAATTTCACCTTCCTGGGCCTGCGCGAATATCGCTTTTCGCCCGACACCGATGCGTCGGACGAAATCAGCACGGACCAAGGCCTCGGCATCCTGCGCGATCCCGATGTGAAGATCCTGCGCCGCGGCAACGAAATGGTGGTGATGACGCAAGAAATCCGCGAATTCATGCGCGAGCCGACCATCCTCATCGTCATCAAGGCCAATGTGAACAGCCACGTTCATCGCCGCGTCCGCATGGATTATGTCGGCATCAAACTCTATACGCCCGACGGCCGGCTCGAGGGCGAACTTCGCCTCGTCGGCCTGTTCACCTCGAGCGCCTACACCCGCTCGGTGCGGCAGATCCCCTATATCCGCCTCAAAGTGGCGCAGGTGCTTCAGCGCGCCGGCTTTGACCCGGAAAGCCATTCGGGCAAGGCGATCCTGCATATCCTCGAAGAATATCCGCGTGACGAACTCGTCCAGGTCGATGCCGAGACGCTCTATAATTTCCTCATGGAAATCCTGACGCTTTATGAGCGTCCCCGTGTGCGGGCGTTGGCACGGGCCGATAAATTCGACCGTTTCGTCTCCATCCTGGTCTTCATTCCGCGTGATAAATATGACATCGATGTGCGCACGCGTGTCGCGGCCTTTCTCGCGCAGGTCTATAAGGGGCGCCTGGCAGCTTCCTACACCTCCTTCCCCGAAGGGTCGCTTGCCCGCGTCCACTACATCATCGGGCGCTATGACGGCGAAACGCCTGTCATCGAGCGTGCCACCCTGGAAGCCGAGATCAGCGCCATCGCCGCGACCTGGGGCGACAAGCTAAAAGCCGCGCTCGCCACCACCACCGACGGCATGCGGGCCCGCATGCTCGCCAACCGTTATGCCCAAGCCTTCACCGGCGGCTATACTGAAGCCTTCGGCACATCACAGGCCATTGCCGATATCGTCACCATCGAAAAGCTCACCTCGGCTCGTCCTGTGGCGATTTCGGTCTACCGCATCGAGGGCGAAGACGATCCAACGCGCTTCGGCCTCAAGGTCTTCTCGCATGGCGCGCCCCTGTCGCTCTCCTACCGAGTGCCGGTGATCGAAAATCACGGCCTACGCGTCGTCAACGAACGCACCTATAAGATCGTGCCCGGCGCCACGCCGGCACCCGCGTCGGTCTGGCTGCACGATATGACGATCGAGGCCAATGACGGCAAGCCGATCGTTATCGGCGTGGAATTCAAACATCGCCTGGAAGCCTCGATAATGGCTGTGCTGGGCGATCGCGCCGAATCGGACGGCTATAACGCCCTCATCCTGCGTACAACCTTAGGCTGGCGCGAAATTTCGACCATCCGGGCCCTCTCCCGCTACCTGCGCCAGATCCGCGCGCCATTCAGCCAGGACTACATGTGGGAGACTTTGCGCAACAACACCGCGATCACCGCCAGCATTGCCGCTCTGTTCCGAACACGCTTCGATCCGCACCTCGTCGCCACCGACGCCGAACGCTCGACACGCGAGACGACCCTCCTCGCCGAGATCGAGGAGCAGCTCAAATCCGTAGCCTCGCTCGACGAAGACCGCATCCTGCGCCGTTTCACCAATCTGGTGCTGGCAACCATCCGCACCAATCTGTGGCAGATCGGCCAGGACGGGCATCCGCGTCCGGTGATCTCCTTCAAATTCGAAGCGCGCAAGATCGAAGACCTGCCGGCGCCGCGACCACTTTACGAAATTTTCGTCTATTCACCGCGTGTCGAGGGCATTCATCTGCGCTTCGGCAAGGTAGCGCGCGGCGGCCTGCGCTGGTCCGACCGGCCGCAGGATTTCCGCACCGAGATCCTCGGCCTGGTCAAGGCACAGCAGGTCAAGAACGCCGTCATCGTGCCGGTCGGCGCCAAAGGCGGCTTCGTGCCCAAACGCCTGCCGCCGCCGTCCAATCGCGATGCCTGGATGGCGGAAGGCACCGAAACCTACCGCATCTTCATTCGCTCGCTGCTCGAACTCACCGATAATCTCGATGGCGACACGATTGTGCCGCCCGACAATACCGTGCGGCACGATGGCGATGACCCCTATCTCGTCGTCGCCGCCGACAAGGGCACCGCCACCTTTTCCGACATCGCCAACACGATCTCGACCGAGAAGGGCCATTGGCTTGGCGATGCTTTCGCCTCCGGCGGCAGCCGGGGCTATGACCACAAGAAGATGGGCATCACCGCGCGCGGTGCGTGGGAAGCGGTCAAACGCCATTTCCGCGAGCTCGGCACCGATATCCAGACCATGCCCTTCACCGCTGCCGGTGTGGGCGACATGTCCGGTGACGTCTTCGGCAATGGCATGCTCCTCTCGCCGGCGACCAGGCTCGTCGCTGCTTTCGATCACCGCGACATCTTCATAGATCCCTCGCCCGACCCGGCCATCAGCCACGCCGAGCGCCTGCGCATGTTCAACCTGCCGCGGTCGAACTGGCAGGACTACAACAAGTCGCTGATCTCGCAAGGCGGCGGCGTGTTCTCGCGTTCGCTCAAGGCAATCCCGCTGGCGCCGGAAGTGCGGGCCTTGCTTGATCTCGACAAGCCGCAAGCCACGCCCTTCGAGGTGATCACGGCGATCCTAAAGGCACGCGTTGACCTCCTCTGGTTTGGCGGCATCGGCACCTATATCCGTGCTTCGGGGGAAAGCGACGATCAGGTTGGCGATCGCGCCAATGATCCGATCCGTGTCACGGGCGCTGATATCCGCGCCCGGGTAATCGGCGAAGGCGCCAATCTCGGCGTGACCCAGCGCGGCCGCGTCGAAGCGGCTCAGAAAGGCATCAAGCTCAACACCGACGCAATCGACAATTCGGCCGGGGTCAATACCTCTGACGTCGAGGTCAATATCAAGATCGCGCTGGCGCGCCCCGAACGCGATGGGCGCCTTAGCCAGAACGACCGCAACAGCCTGCTTGCCGCGATGACCGCCGAGGTCGGCATGCTGGTGCTGCGCAACAATTATCTGCAGACGCTGGCGCTTTCGCTGACCGAACGCAAGGGCGTGGCCGAGACCGGCTTCCTCACCAGACTAATGCAATCACTCGAGCAGCGCGGCCTCCTTGACCGCAGCGTGGAGTTCCTGCCGGACGATGTGGTGATCACCGAGCGCACCCGGCGCGGCCAGCCTTTTACCCGGCCGGAACTTGCCGTGCTGCTCGCTTACGCCAAGCTGACGCTTTACGATGATCTGCTCGTCACCAGTGTGCCGGACGATCCTTATCTCGCCCGCGAATTGTCCCAATACTTCCCGCCCGAGGTTCAGGACAAATTCCCCGATTCGGTGGAATCCCATCGCCTTCGGCGCGAGATCATCTCGACCAATCTCGCCAATGCCCTGATCAATCGCGGCGGCCCGGCTTGCGTGGTGCGCCTGATCGACGAGACGGGTGCCGACGTGCCCACCATCGCCATGGCCTTCGTGGCGGTGGATGAATCCTACGGCCTCAAGCGGCTGAACGACGCGATTGACGGGCTCGACACCAAGATCGAGGGTCAATTGCAACTCGGCCTCTACGCCTCGGTTCAGGATCTCCTGCTCTCCCGCGTGGTCTGGTCTGTGCGCAATGTCGATTTCAGCGCCGGTCTGGAAGCGGTGATCTCGCGCTTCGGCTCCGGCATCCGTGAGATCGCCGCCGGGCTCGACAATACCCTGCCCCAGGACATGCAGGCCGGGCGCAGCAAGCGCCTGCAGGACCTGACCGATGGCGGCGTCTCGGCGGAACTTGCCGGCAAACTCGCCGATCTCGACACCTTGGTCTCCGCACCCGATATCGTGACGGTCGCAGGGCGCACCAACCGCGCCATCGGCGATACGGCCACGACCTTCTTCGCCGCCGAAGCCAATTTCCGTCTCGACCGCATCATCGCCGCCGCACGCGCACGCGGCATGCAGGCGAACGATTTTTTCGAACGTCTCGCCATCGATCGCGCCGTTGATCAGATCGCGGGCGCCGAAAGAAGACTAGTTGCCGATATGCTGGCAACCGGCCAGTCCGGCCAGCAGGCCGCCGAGACATGGCTCGCGGCCCATCCTGAAGCGACGCGCATCCGCCGTTCGGTCGAGGAGATCGCTGCCGGTGGCCTGACGCTCGCCAAGCTGACGGTGGCGGCGAACTTGCTGGGTGATTTGGTGAAGGGTTGAGAGGGCACGCTCACGACAAGCGGTTTGGAGGGTGCGCAGATGGACCGGCGGCAGGCAAGATATCCAGAATCTCTTGTGCCGAGGCACCATTGGGATAACGGCGGACCGCTCGTTCGATTGCGGTGAGCGCATCATCGGGGATCTGGTCCGCCAAGCGCCTTTCTGTGGCCATCGTCACTCACATCAGTCTTGAACCTTCGGTCACGACCAATCGCCGCGCTACGCGAAACACCAAACCATTGCCCTATCTCAGCGAAGGACGCACCGGCCTCTTTTGCCTTCAATAACTTCTGTCGAGATTCGCATTCCAGATATCTGGCATTTCCGAATCTCCAGTGGAGATTCCTGTGTGTACCGAAAACTTAAGCTCGGACGTAGTGGTGGAAGTCCGCCGATGACGGGGTACGATTTGATGCTCCCTGTGCACTGAACTGGACGAGAGACCAGTGCATCTTTATCCAATGACCGATGCGTTCTGATGTCGTTGTAGTAGTGAGCATAGGACCGCAAGGTCCGGCGTAGATGCGCTTCGCCCAGGACAATCATATGATCGACGCACTCGCGCCGGATTGATCCAATCAGCCGTTCGGCAAAACCATTCTGCCAGAGCGAGGCTGGTGCGGTAGGCCTGTCCCGGATACCCATGGCGCGCAGTCGCCGTATGACGACGGCACCATAGATGTGGTCACGATCGCGGATGAGGTAGCGCGGGGCCTCATCCCAAGGGAATGCCTCGGCTAACCGGCGTGCGATCCATTCTGCGGTCGGGTTTGTTGTAACGCTGATCCAGACGAGGTCTCTGCGGTTGAGCCGGACGATGACGAAAGCATAGAGTAAGTCGAAGCCAATGGCCGGGACAACGAACAGGTCCATCGCAGCAATATCCGGAGCATGATTGCGCAGGAAGGTGCGCCAGCCCTGGCTTGGCGGCCCTCGCCGCTTGACCATGTACTTGGCGACGCTTGACTGCGCGACCTCAAACCCGAGCTTGAGCAGTTCGCCGTGAATACGTGGCGCGCCCCAAAGCGGGTTTTCGATGCTCATCCGCCGGATCAACACACGGATGTCCGTCTCGATCTGCGGCCGCCCTCCCCGAGCGCGACTTCCAACGCCAATAGCAGCGAAAGCCGGCCCGATGCCAACGCACCAGCATCTCGGGGCGGATGATCGTGAGGACCTGCAGGATCGACGGGAACCATCGATACAATTGGATAAAGAACCAGCGATCATTGTTCGTAAGCCGGGACCGGCCGCGCATCTTGCGCCGCAAAATGATCAATTGGTGTCGGAGTGCCGCATTCTCAGTCTCAAGCCGACTTCGACTTGAATGGCGAAGGCCAAAACGAAACAGAGCAGCCCGATCATTCCGCCAGCTTAGGCGATTCCATCACGTCATCAACGCGGTTAAGGTTTTCGGTACACACAGCGCACGGCGTAAAGTAAAATGCGTCAGCACTAGTTGATTGCCGTTACTTCATCTCAATGAGCAGATCTTTGGAATCGACTTGGGCGCCTGCGCCGACGAGGATGCTGGCGACAGTGCCGTCGCGCGACGGCGTACAGCACGGTCTCCATCTTCATCGCCTCAAGTATCATCAGCACATCGCCGACCTTAACGCTTTGGCCCGGCTGGATGCTGACGGTGGACGCTAGGCCCGGCATCGGCGCGGCAACGTGGTTGTCGTTGCCCCGTCTTGCGGCGGGTCTTGATGGTGGACACCGCGGCACGGTTCGGTACGGTGATAACGCGCGACGCCGCCGATCGGCTCGAAGAATGGAGGCGCCATTTATAACAACGACAGACCCATACCTCGCTCGGCAACTTGACGTCGAACGAGTTCGCACGACAAACTCAAACAGCCCGGGAAATTGCCTAGAACCTGGACCACAAAACGGGGCAGTTCCATCCATCCGAAAAACATACTTCAGGGAGGACCACTTCAAAGGGGGCAGATCAGCCGCGGAGCACAGGATAATTAGCACTGCGACCTCCTCGACTCAGCAGCGATCGAACCGCGTCTCTGCCAGCAGTCGCTCGAAAACGGGAATATTGGGGGTATCGGCCGGAGACTTTCGCTCATTCTGCCGCGAGACAACGCTAATCGGGAGTCCGGAGACCGCACGATGGGAATGAGGTTTTCGGTACACACAGCGATCATCGCGCAAGCGACAATTTGCGGCGGGCGGGCAAACTGATCGCGCTGACGCGCGGCCGGTTCGCGCATTTCCGGATTATCGCATTTGTCTCCGTTGACCGGTATGGCACATGCTCGGCGTCGTCGCCTAAGCGAGCCAGCGTTTGCGCCGCTTGTAGTGCTTCACATCGCGGAATGATTTGCGCTTGTCCCCGGCGATGCCAAGATAAAATTCCTTGACGTCCTCATTTGCGGCGAGCGCCCGCGCCTCGCCGTCCATCACCACGCGACCATTTTCGAGAATGTAACCGTGGCTGGCGTATTTGAGCGCCATACTGGTGTTCTGCTCGGCGAGAAGAAACGAGACATTTTCCTTGACGTTCAGATCCTTAACAATCTCGAAGATCTCCTCGACAATCTGCGGCGCGAGACCCATCGATGGCTCGTCGAGCAGGATCATCTTCGGGCGCGACATCAGCGCACGGCCGATCGCGCACATCTGCTGTTCGCCGCCCGACGTATAGCCGGCGGTGGAATCGCGCCGCTCCCTGAGACGAGGGAAATAGGCATAGACTCGCTCCAGATCCTGCGCGATCGCGGACTTGCTGTCCCTGCGCGTGAAGGCGCCGGTCAGGAGATTCTCTTCGACAGTGAGGTGGGCGAAGCAGCGCCGCCCCTCCATCACCTGAATGCAGCCGCGCCGCACCAGTTCGTTTGGCGACAGGGACTGCACTTCGACGCCGTCGAACAGGATCGAGCCCTTGGTGACCTCGCCGCGCTCCGCATGCAGTAGATTAGAGACCGCCTTCAGCGTTGTTGTCTTGCCCGCGCCGTTGGCGCCGAGAAGCGCGACAATTCCGCCCCGCGGCACATCCAGCGAGACACCCTTCAACACGAGGATGACGTGACTGTAGACAACCTCGATATTGTTGACCGACAAAAACAGCCCTGCCGCTTCTGTCGCCGTGGCGGCCTTAGTGAATGACACGCAGCCCTCTCCAAACGGTTGCAGCTTTCGGGGTATCCGGGAGGAGGCGAACGCTCCTCCCGGATCGCCAAGCTGCGTTCAGGTTTCTTTCGAGCAATCGCGCGGCTGGATCTTCTTCTCCGCGGCATACTTCGCGGAAACATCGTTGACGAGCGGTTCGGTGATGGACTGGTTGGCCGTGTACCAGTCGGAGATGATTTTCCAGCCCTTGCCATCCCACTGCTGTACGCGCGCCTCGCGCGCACCCTCATGATCGGAGCAGGAAATCTTGATCGGCTTCAACATACCCTCGAAGCCGAGTTCCTTGAGGCGTGCATCGGAGATGTTGAGGTTCTCAAGACCCCAACGGACCTGCTCGCCCGTCAGCGGCTTTTTGCCGAACTTTTCCTGCGCCTTGCGGATCGCTTCCACGCCGAGCATGGCATTCACCAACCCGCGGTTATAGAGGACTTCGCCGACCTTGCCAGGCTCCGACAATCCTTTTCCCTTTGCATAGACGTGCTTCTCCACGTCGGCATGCACGGAGAATTTGCCTGCGCCATGCTGAAGCATCAGCGCCTTATAGCCAGCGGCTTGATCGCCTGCGGGCGTCACATCCGGCTCGGCACCTGACCACCAAACACCGAGCATCTTGTCACGCGGATAGGCAACAGCCGCCGCTTCCTTGACCGCCGTGCCGTTCATGACGCCCCAGCCCCAGAGCAAAACATAGTCCGGCCGGTTCTGGCGGATCGCCAGCCATTGCGACTTCTGTTCGACACCGGGGTGTGTGACCGGGATCGGCGTAAACTCAAAACCGTGCTTCTGCGCCAGCACCTGCAGCGTCGGGATTGGCTCCTTGCCGTACGGGCTGTCGTGAAAGACCAGCGAAATCTTCTTGCCTTTCAGCTTGTCGAAACCGCCGAGCTCCTTGGCGACGTGCTGAATCGCGATATCGGCCGCGGACCAGTATGTGCCGAGCAGCGGGAAGTTATACGCGAACACCGCGCCGTTCTTGGAATCGGCACGGCCGTAACCCATCGTGATGATCGGGATCTTGTCAGTCGCGGTCTTTTCGGTGAGGGCGAATGTAATACCGGTCGACAGCGGATTGAAGAAGGCCGCACCGGTTGGGCCCTTGCCCTTGAGACGCTCGTAACACTCAACGCCTTTGTCAGTGGCGTAGCCGGTCTCGCATTCCTCGACCAGAAGCTTGACGCCGTTGATGCCACCGTCGCGCTCATTGACCATGTTGTAGTAGTCGGCCATGCCGTTTGCAAACGGCACGCCATTCACTGCGTACGCGCCCGTCCGGTAGGACAGCATCGGAATGAACTGCTCGTTCTGCGCCGCAGCCGGAGTGGCAAGCGCCACGCCCGATAGTACGGCTGCCGCCAGTATCAGTTTGTTGCGTACCATATCGACGTCCTCCTCCTTCAGCCCGGTTTTGCAATACCGGGTCCGGTTTCGCGGGCTTCATTGCTCCTTCTGCCAACGACCGCCGCTCCGCGTTGCGATCTCCGGTTTCCTTCGCGCTGACCGCCCCTTCAGTAGGGAAACGGCCAAAGCCTGAGCTTCTCCTTGCCAAGCGAAATAAGCCGGGCGAACCCATGGGGCTCCTTGATGAGAAGATAGCAGATCAACGATCCAAAGATGATGAATTCCAGGTGAGTGATCGTCTCTGTCGACAGCGGCACGCCGAGCTGGGTTGGAATCAGGTTCAACATGATCGGCAGAATGAGGATAAAGGCCGCACCTACGAACGGACCCATGATCGATCCCAGCCCGCCGATGATCACCATAAACAGAAGCTGCAGCGAACGGTCGATCGAGAACGCGAGCGGCTCCCACGAGCCCAGATAGACGAACGCCCAGAGTGCGCCCGCCACGCCGATGATAAATGAAGAGACCGCGAAAGCCGTGAGCTTTGCGTAGAGCGGCCGGATACCAATCAGCTCGGCGGCGATGTCCATGTCGCGGATCGCCATCCATTGTCTGCCGAGATTGCCGCGCACGAGGTTCTTCGCCAGAACCGCGAACACAGTTACGAAGATCAGGCACAGCAAATAGCGCTCGATCGGCGTGCTTAAGACCAGACCGAAGAAGTCCAGTGTCGGCGCATTGACCGACCCTGACGGTGCGTAATTGGTGAACCACGACACCCGTAGGAATACCCAGTCGAAGAAAAACTGCGCTGCGAGCGTTGCAACCGCCAGATAGAGGCCCTTGATCCGCAGACTGGGAACACCGAAGAGGATTCCGACAACCGCGGCCGCGAGCCCGCCGAGCAGAATGGATAGCAGCACGGGTAACGGCGGGATCGAAATCGCGAAGCCAAGCCAGGCGAGCGGAACATGAACGCCGGTCCCCAACTTGTAGGCAGAGTAGGCGCCGATGGCCATGAACGCGCCGCTGCCGAGCGAGATCTGGCCGCAATAGCCGACGAGTATGTTTACGCCGATAGCGGCAAGTGCAAGGATCAGGAAGGGCAGCAGAATGGCGCGCAGCAGATAGTCGCTGCCGAACGGCCAAATGTGGAAGTTGGCCAGCAGCGGTACGCCAATGAAGGCGATACCGAGCAGGATGGCGAGCGCCATACGATCCTGGCGGATCGGGAAGATCGCCATATCCTCCGCGTAAGTTGTCTTGAATTGGCCAGCCTCGCGATAAAGCACAACTAACTCCTCGTCTCAGATACGTTCGATGATCCGCTCGCCGAACAGACCCTGCGGCCGCACCAACAGCACCGCCAACGCCAGCACATAGGCGAACCAATATTCAATACCGCCACCTATATGCGGCCCCAGGAACACCTCGGCGATCTTCTCGCCCGCCCCCACAATGAGCCCGCCGACGATGGCTCCTGGAACGGAGGTAAAGCCCCCGATGATCAGAACCGGCAGGGCCTTCAGCGCGAGAAAAGTGATGGAGAACTGTACGCCCAGCTTGGTGCCCCACACGGTCGCTGCAACCAGCGCAACGAGACCGGCAACAAACCAAACCACGAACCAGATCCAGCTGATTGGAATCCCGACCGACTGCGCGGCCAGGTGGTCATCGGCAACCGCCCTGAGTGCGCGACCGGTCTTGGTACGTTGGAAGAAGATCGCGAGGCCGGCGACCAGAATGCCGGCGATAAGGCCGCCCCAGACATCCAGCTTGTTGACCAGAATTCCACCCGGAAAGAGGTTCTCAAACAGGAACCATGCGTCTGTCGGAAATAGCCGCAAAGGGTAAGCATCGGAACCGAAGATCATTTGCGCCGCACCTTCGAGGATGAATGTCGCGCCGATAGTGGACATGAACAGCGTGAGGCCGTCCTGGTTGACAAGAGGTCCGATCACGAATCGCTCGATGAGCCAGGCTGTTATCGCCATGATCACGGCGGCGAAGCCGATGCCGATGGTGATCGCAGCCCAAAGCGGGAACCCCTTGGTCACCAGGAAGTCAAGCGAACGGACCAGCGCCAACCCTGCGAGCAATACCATTGCGCCTTGGGCAAAATTAAAGACACCAGATGCCTTGAAGATGAGCACGAAGCCGAGCGCGACCAGCGAATATAGCACGCCGGACAGCAACCCGCCGATCAGCACTTCGAGAAATTGTCCCAACGCGATCACGCAATGCTCCTCAGTGTGCGACGCCGAGATAGGCGTCGATGACGGCCTGGTTTTTCTTGACCTCGTCCGGCGCGCCGTCGGCAATCTTCACGCCATGATCGAGCACCACCACGCGATGGGAGAGATCCATCACCACAGCCATGTCGTGCTCGATCAACGCGATAGTGGTGCCGTAATGATCGTTCACATCGATGATGAACCGCGACATGTCCTTCTTCTCCTCGAGGTTCATGCCTGCCATCGGCTCGTCGAGGAGAAGAAGGTCGGGCTCCATCGCAAGGGCGCGGCCAAGTTCGACGCGCTTCTGCAGGCCGTATGGCAAGCGCGCGACCGGCACCTTGCGGATCGGCTGAATTTCCAGAAAATCGATGATCTCCTCGACCCGGCGCCGATGTTCGATCTCCTCTGCCAGCGCAGGGCCGTAACGCAGCATCTGCCACAGAAGACCCCGGCTCATCTTCAATGTGCGGCCAGCCATAATATTGTCGAGCGCGCTCATTCCTTTGAACAGTGCGACGTTCTGAAAGGTGCGCGCGATGCCGCCACGGGCCGCCTCGAAAGGCTGCATCCTGGCGCGGGTCCGCCCCTTGAAGGTGATAGCGCCATGATCGGGATGATAGAAACCGTTGATCACATTGAGCATCGAGGTTTTGCCGGCGCCGTTCGGTCCGATGATGGCGCGAATTTCGCCCTTCCGGATGTCAAACGAAACGTCCGTCAGCGCTTTCACGCCGCCAAATGCCAGCGATACGCCCGCGACCTGAAGTAAGATTTCGTTCGTGTCGGGCGCCCTCATGCCGCCTTCCCCAGAGTTTCCGTCGAACCAGCCGCTTGCAAGTCACGGATCTTGACCCGCGCCGCGATCACGCCCTTGCGGCCATCCTCAAACGTGACTTCGGTAGAAATGTTGGCTTCGTGCGAACCGTTGTAGAGCGCGGTGACCAGTGGTGCATAGCGCTCGGCGACGAACCCGCGGCGAACTTTCTGCGTGCGGGTCAATTCGCCATCGTCTGCGTCTAATTCCTTATGCAGAATGAGGAAACGGCGAATCTGCGCGCCCGCCATTGCCTTTTCCTCCGCGAGGGAGCGGTTCACTTCGGCAACGCTCTTGGCCACCAGGTCGTAGACCAGTGGATGCCCCGCCAGTTCCTGATAGGAGCCGTAGGCGATGTTGTTACGTTCGGCCCAATTCGCCACCGCAGTCAGATCGATATTGAGAATGGCGCAAACGAACTCCCTGGAATCGCCGAAAGCGACCGCTTCCTTGATGCTGGGAAAGAACTTCAATTTGTTCTCAAGATACTTCGGCGCAAATATCGTTCCGTCGGCCAGCCGACCCACATCCTTTGCGCGATCGATGATCTTCAGATGTCCCGTCTTCTCGTCGAAGAAACCGGCATCACCAGTCTTGACGTAACCGTCAGGCGTCAGGGTCTCCGCAGTCTTCGCCTGATCCTTGAAATATCGGACAAACATGCCAGGTGAGCGGAACTGCACTTCACCTGATTCCGCGATGCGGATATCGACATTCGGCGCCGCCGGCCCAACAGTATCGGAGTAGATCTCCCCATCAGGCTGACAGGTAACGTAGAGAAACGCTTCAGTCTGACCGTAGAGTTGCTTCAGGTTCAACCCGATCGAGCGGTAGAACGCGAAAAGATCCGGACCGATGGCCTCACCTGCAGTATAGGCAACGCGCACGCGAGACAGGCCAAGAGTGTTTTTAAGGGGCTCGTAGAGTATCAGGCGCCCGAGCGCATAGAGCAGCCGGCCTGACAGCGGCACCGGCTTTCCGGTCAAGATCGACTCGCCATGCCGTCGCGCAATGCCAAGGAAGTAGTCGAACATTCGCCGCTTGATTGGCGCAGCGTCCTCCATGCGGATCATCACCCGCGTCAGCATGTTTTCGAAAACGCGAGGCGGAGCGAAATAGAAGGTTGGTCCGATCTCGCGCAAATCCTGCTCGACCGTCTCAGCGCTCTCGGGGCACGCCATGCAGAAACCCGCGGCAAGGCCCTGTGCATAGTTGAGGTAATGATCGCCGACCCAGGCGAGCGGCAGGTAGGCAAGCGCCACGTCGCTGTCGGTCAATCGATCGAACCTGACAGTATCCGTCACGGCGTCGATGCAGCCTCGCGCCGACAGCATGACGCCCTTCGACGCGCCGGTTGTTCCCGAGGTGTAGAGGATAATCGAGATGTCAGAACCTTCACTCTGCCAGATTATTTCATCGATCTGCCCGCCAAGCGCAGCGTTGGCCGCAAGCGCGGCGCGGCCGTCTTCGATGACATCGTTGATTGCGATCAATCGGCTGTGATCGTAGTCACGGAGTCCGCGCGGCTCGTCATAAACAATCTTGTGGAGATGCTGCACGCGGTCGGATACAGACAAAACCTTATCGACCTGCTCCTGATCTTGCGCTGCGACAAACTTCACATCGGCGTGAGCGAGCACATAGGCAAGTTCGTCAGCCACGGCATCCGAATAGACCGGAACCGGAATCGCGCGCAGCGCCTGCGCTGCCATCACGGTCCAGTAGAGCTTGGGCCGGTTGGCGCCGACGATGGCGATCGTGTCTCCTGGCTGCAATCCAAGCCGCTGCAAGCCCGCGGCATAAGCACGCACGATCTCGGCGACCTGGGCCCAGGTCCATGTCTGCCAGATGCCCAGATCCTTGTGCCGAAAGGCCGGACGGCTGCCAAACCGCGCAGCATTCCGCAGAAGCAACTTGGGGAACGTGTCAAACGGTCCGCCAATGGCCATGTCGGTCTCCATCCCAGAAACCGGCACGTTGGTTCGCGCCTACCTATTTTTTGTGACCCGCGCCCTTCAGGGGGCTGCCATGCGAGTTCCGCATGCTTCGCTTCACAATACAAGGGATCAACAGCCCTACAAGCCCAGTTTGGCAGGACCCGGACGCGGCTAGATATGGGTGGACCGGCGTCTTATGCTTTAATTGGAATTGGGAAGTGGACTGAATCCGATCAGCCCCGCCATTGGAGGAAACCATGGTCACCCAAACAGAGCGCTCCGTTCATGAGTTGTATGACGACGCCGAGCGAGGCGATGCAGTCGTTTTTGGCCGTCGCACAGACGCTTCACGTCGCGGGTTTCTGGGAGGAGCCGGGCTGACGGCTATGGGTGCAGCCGTCGGCGGATTCATTCCGTTCTCCCAGAATATGCCGGCCGGCATGTTTCCGGCGGCTCTGGCACAGGCAACACCTCCATCCGGCGCTGCGCCTGCGGCAGCCAAAGGGCCGCAAATTCTCGATTTCCCGGGCAAGGCGAAGGGGCTGATCGTGCTTGGCGACAGGCCGCTGGTGGCCGAGACGCCCGAGGCCATGCTCGATGACGACACCACGCCGACCGAAAAGTTCTACATCCGCAACAACGGCCAGACCCCTGCGGGATTTACCGAGGGCGACGCCTGGAGTTTCAAGATCGACGGTGAGGTCAACAGGCCGCTGACGCTGACGCTTGGCGAACTAAAGGCAAAATATAAGCCCAAGACTTACCGCATGGTTCTGGAATGCGGCGGCAATGGACGCTCCTTCTTCCAGCCGCCGACACGCGGCAACCAGTGGACCAATGGCGGCGCTGGCACTGCCGAATGGACCGGCGTATCCCTCGCCGATGTCCTGAAGACCGCCGGCCTGAAGTCGAGCGCAGTCTACACTGGCAATTACGGCGCCGACCAGCACCTCTCCGGCGATGCCGCCAAGGATGCCTTGTCGCGCGGTGTCCCAATCGCGGATGCGATTGAGCCACACGCCTTGTTGGTGTGGGCGATGAATGGCCAGCCTCTGAACAACATTCACGGAGGCCCACTCAGGCTTGTCATTCCCGGTTATCCGGGATCGGTTTCGCACAAATGGCTCAAGCGCATCTGGATTCGCGACAAGGTTCACGATGGCCAGGGCATGGGAGGCACCTCCTATTCCACCGCAATCAAGCCGATGATTCCGGGCGGAAAGACCGACGAATCCAACATGCGAACGATGACGTCGATGCCGGTGCGCGGGATCATCACCAACCCTGCCAACGGCGCCAAGCTGCCCGCCGGTACCCGCAAGCTCGCGCTGCGCGGCGCGGCGTGGGATGGGCATGACGGTATCGCTCGTGTTGACGTTTCAATCGATTTCGGGGCGACCTGGCGGCCAGCCAAGGCAGCCGCCCCGCGCAATAAATACGACTGGCGACGCTGGACGACGGAGGTCGTCCTGCCTTCCGACGGTTACTACGAGATCTGGGTGCGCGCGTCGGATACCAAAGGACGCGCGCAGCCGCACGTGGCCGGTGGCTGGAATCCCCAAGGCTATGGCGCCAATCCGATGCATCGCGTCGCCGTGCTGGTCGGATGAGCAGTATTCCAGCGGATCGCAGATCCCTGATTGTCGCCGTGTTGACGCTCGTCGTGAGCATGGCGTTCGCGCAGCAGCATTCGATCGCTCAAACCTCCGTGCCGCAACCAGCCGAGGAAACGCCGGAGATGTTTCCGGCGGGCCCCCATCGCGACGACACGTTCTATTTCTGCACCGCCTGCCACAATTTCAAACTGACGGCGGCTCAGAGCATGAATCGGGAGCAGTGGGACGAAACGCTCGACTGGATGACGACCAAGCATAACATGCCCAAGCTCGATGGCGACGACCGCAAGAACATCCTCGACTATCTCGCTACCGCGTTTCCCGTTACGTCGCCTGCCCAACAGGGGGGCTTCAAAAACCCGTTCCTGAATTGATCGCAGAGCACGGGCGCATGCGCAGACAAGGTCAGAAGCCCCGCGCGGGGGAGCCGGCCGCGCATCTTGCGCCGTAAAACGATCAACTGATGTCGGAGCACCGCATTCTCATCCTCAAGCCGGCTCTTCGACTTGAACGGCGAGGCCAAAATAGCCAAAATGAAATACAAAACTAAGAATACTTATATTATTGAAATATCTATATAATTTCTCCAGCTCCCGCGTGTCGGATTCCTCCACCAATGACGACGGCATGTATCCTCTGGCAAGATTGCGACGCGGCGCTAACCCTACAGAGCCAGCGCGAAAACCACGTGCGGCCAGCACGGCGCATGGATCAAGAGCGACCGGTTTGTTAGCCGGGCCGGATCGCAGGCAGCGGCAAATCCAGGGTGCTATCCGGCCGAAGATTTTCTTACTGGATCATAGCCTTGCGCCGCCGCTGTATCATTGCGGCGTTGTCAGCATTCCCCATCCGTGGGATAATTGTCATCAGCTAATGTCAGCGGGAGCACGCCTCGACCGTCTTGACCGGCGCACAACCTCCTGCTGAACGATCAAGCAATGGGAGGAAAACATGGCATCCCATGCATCTCGTCGTTACGGCCTGTCACGCCGCGACGTAATTAAAACCGCAGTCGGCGCAGCCGCGGCCGTCGGTCCATTTTTCCACGTCACTCCGGCCCACGCCGCCAAGACACTGAAGATCCTGCAATGGAGTCACTTCGTCCCCGCTTACGACCGCTGGTTCAACAACACTTACACCAAGGAATGGGGCAAGAAGAACGACACCGAGGTGATCGTCGACAACATCAATCTCGCGCTGCTCGAGTCGCGCGCCGCAGCTGAGGTGTCTGCTCAGAAGGGCCACGACCTCTTCATGTTCCTCATGCCACCTTCGGTGTTCGAGGATCAGGTCGTGCCCATGAACGATGTCTATGCCGAATGCGAAAAGGTAAACGGCAAGGCGATCGATCTCGGGGTCAAGAGCACCTACAATCCGAAGACCAAGAAATACTTCGCCTTCTCCGACAGCTACGTGCCCGATCCGGTGAACTACCGCACCGATCTCTGGGCCGACATTGGCATGAAGCCGGACACCTGGGACGACGTCCGTGTCGGCGGCAAGAAGATCAAGGACAAGACTCGTATTCCGGTCGGCATCGGGCTGTCGGCTGAGATCGACACCGGCGTGGCCATGCGGGCGATCATGTATTCATTCGGCGCGCATGAGCAGGATGAAGCCGGTAATCTGACCATCAACTCCAAGAACACGCTCGAGGCGCTGCGGTTCGTGAAGGCGCTGTTCGAGGAGTGCATGACGCCAGAAGTTCTGGCCTGGGACGCCTCGTCCAATAACCGGCAGATGCTGGCCGGCCGCTCCTCGCTGGTGCTCAACGCCATCTCGGTGACGCGCACTGGCGAGAACCAGAAAATGGCGATTCACGAAAAGATTGCCATCGCCAAGGCCGCCAAGGGTCCGGTGCGCCGCATGGGCCTCGAGCACGTGATGGACTGCTACGTGACCTGGAAGTTCTCGGAGAACATCGCGGGCGCGCAGAAGTTCCTGATCGACTACATTGGCAACTTCAAAGAGGCCTTCCTGGCCAGCGAGTTCTACAACTTCCCGTGCTTCCCCAAGACCGTGCCAGACCTCAAACAGCTCATCTCCAGCGACAAGAAGGCGGTGCCGCCGGACAAGTACACCGTGCTCGAGGACGTGCTCGATTGGGCGACCAACATCGGCTATCCCGGCTACTCCACCGCGCCCATTTCCGACACGTACCAAACATGGCTGCTCAACACGATGTTCGCCGAAGCCGCGACCGGCGCGGAAACGCCGGAAGCGGCCTTGCAGAAAGCCGACGTGAAAATGAAGGCGATCTGGAGCAAGTGGAAAGAGCGGGGATGATCTGATCGTCCTCCCCTGATGTCATCGGCGGGGTCCGGCCTCGGGCCGGGCCCCGTTTGGCGCCGATGTGATAGGCCGAGGGACACTCATGGCGACGGTCGAGGCACGGCAAATTTTCAAGCAATTCGACGAGGTGCGCGCGGTCGACGGCATCGATCTCCTCGCCAAGGAAGGTGAATTCCTCGTGCTGCTCGGCCCCTCTGGCTGCGGCAAGACCACGCTGATGCGGCTGATCGCGGGGCTCGAACAACCGACCTCGGGCGACATCGTCATTGACGGCCGTGTCGTCACCGACCTGCCGCCGCGCGCCCGCAACATTGCCATGGTGTTCCAGAGCTACGCGCTCTATCCACATCTCACGGTCGAGAAGAACATCTCCTTTCCGCTGCGCGCGATCGGCATGCCGAAGCAGGAGATTCGCAAGAAGGTCGAATGGGCGGCACGCATGTTCGGCATCGAGCGCTTTCTCGACCGCAAGCCGCGCCAGCTCTCCGGCGGCGAGCGCCAGCGCGTCGCGCTCGCCCGCGCGGTCGTGCGCCAGCCGGTCGTGTTCCTGCTCGACGAACCGCTGTCGAATCTCGACGCCAAGCTACGCAACTCCGCCCGCGACGAGCTCAAGCAGTTCCAGCGCAGCCTTGCCACCACCACGATCTATGTCACCCACGACCAGGCCGAAGCCATGGGGCTTGGCGACCGCATCGCCGTGCTCAACCAAGGTAAGGTTATCCAGATCGGTACGCCACACGAAATTTACGGGCGCCCGATGGACATCTTCGTGGCCACCTTCATAGGTTCGCCGCCGATGAACCTGGTGGAGGAAGACTCCTCGTATTTCGGTTTCCGACCGGAGGCGTTCCTGCCGCGCGAGGTTGGCAGCGCAGAAGACAGCATCGGTCTGCCCTTCCGTGTCACGCGCGTTGAATATCTCGGCGCCGATCGGCTGGTCTATGGCGTGCTCGAAGGGCGCACGCCGGAGACGCATGTGATCTCGAAATTGCCCAACAATATCCGCGCGGAAGCCGCCGCCGGGGAGCGCCACGACTTTGTCGTACGCAGGAGCGAGATTGCGCGCTTCGACCGCGCGAGCGGCCGGCGCATCGACGGAGGCGCGTTATGACGACGGTGACGGCAGGGGCGTTCACCGCGTCGGCAGGCTGGCGGATGCGGCTTGCCGACAACGAACGCTGGCTCTGGCGGCTGATGCTTGCGCCTGCCATCCTCTATATCGCACTGCTGGTCGGCTTTCCGTTCTTTCTCGCGCTGTTTTACAGCGTGTCGGACGTCACCGTCGGCAGCCGCGGCATGAGCTTTGTCGGGTTTGAGAATTTCCGGCGCGTGGTGGCGACCAGCACGTTCTGGACGGCGGTCTGGAATACGCTCATCTTCACCATCGTCTCGCAGTTTTTCGTTCTCCTGTTCGCCAATATGCTGGCGATGGCGCTCTCCACCGATTTCCGCGGCAAGTGGCTGGTGCGGCTCCTGATCCTTTTGCCCTGGGTCGCTCCGATCTCGCTCGGATCGATCGGTTGGCTGTGGATCTACGATTCGATCTATTCGGTGATCAACTGGACCGGGCAGGCCTTTCGTATTCTTGGACCGAACGAATGGCCGATCTGGCTTGGCCAGCCCAATCTCGCCATGGCCTCGATCATCATCGTGCAGATCTGGCGCATCGTGCCGCTCGCCACCGTGATCCTGCTCGCCGGGCTGACCTCGATCCCGCAGGATATCTACGACGCCGCCGCCGTCGACGGCGCCGGATTCTGGCGGCGTACGTTCCAGATCACCTTCCCCCTGCTCATGCCGATCACGCTCGTCGCCGTGCTGTTCGGGATCATCTTCACCTTCACCGACATGATCGTGGTGTTCGTGCTAACGCGCGGCGGCCCCTATGACCAGACCCAGGTGCTTGCGACATGGGCCTTTTTCACCGGCATCCAGGGCGGCGATCTTGCTGGCGGGGCGGCAGTGTCGCTGTTCCTGTTCCCCGTGCTGGTCGCGGTCGCGGTCGTGTTCCTGCTGCTCGCGCGGCGGGCGGAGGTGACGTGATGGCACGCCGGCGAGTTCTCAGGCGCATTGCGATGGCCGGCGGACATGCCGGCGTGCTGGTCTTCTTCGTCACATTCCTTGCATTTCCCTTCTATTGGATGCTGATGACGACGTTCAGGACCACGATTGACCTGCACGACGTGAACAAGAACCCGTTTCTGTTCAACGAGCCGCCGACGCTCGAGCACCTCAAAGTGCTGTTCGAGGACACCCAGTATCTGCAATGGCTGATCAATACCGGCGCGGTGGGGATTGCCGTCGTCCTCATCACGCTTTTGCTCGCGGTGCCGGCGGGGTACGCGCTCGCGCGCATGACCGGCCCTTGGGCGCAGACGCTCGGCATCGCCATTTTTCTCACTTATCTCGTGCCGCCGACCATCCTGTTCATTCCCTTCGCACGCATCATCGCGGTTCTCGGCCTGCAGGATTCGCTGTGGTCTTTGGTGCTGGTCTATCCGAGCTTCACGGTGCCGTTCTGCACCTGGCTCCTGATGGGGTTCTTCAAGGCTATCCCGCGCGACCTTGAGGAGGCAGCTATGATCGATGGGTTGAGCCGCTTCGGCGCGTTCATCAAGGTAGTGATGCCGATTTCGATCGCGGGGATGCTGACCGCGGTGATCTTCGCCTTCACGCTGGTGACGCAGGAATTCGTCTATGGTGTCACCTTCATCACCTCGGCGTCGAGCTACACCGTCAGCGTCGGCGTGCCGACCTTCCTAGTGCGCGGGGACGTCTATTTCTGGGGTTCGATGATGGGCGCCTGCCTGATCGCCAGCGTGCCAATTGCCATTATCTATAATTTCTTCGTCGCTCGTTTCGTGGCCGGCTTTACTATGGGCGCCATAAAGTAACGCCCATGAAACTGTTTGACGTCAGCGGGTAACGGACAGAAGGGCAGTCATTCCTAAGAGAGAGGTTTCTGATCATCTGGCTGGCCACGCAGTGGTGATAGCGCCGGTCTCCACGCAAATTCCCTGCAAACAGGGAATTTTACAGGGAAATCTACGATTTCGAGGCGTCCGGAGACATTTTGAAGGAAGAAACTGCCGTGCCGCAGAGATTTTTCGGACAATTCCCTACTTTAACTAACAGGGACAGCATCACCACGAACAGGGAACTTTTGCTGACTAACAGGGATCTTCATACGCGAGGAATAAATGTCGCCGATACGAAACGTGCAATCAACCCTCATCTCACGGTCGCGGCAGCACTCTGTTTTTACACGATTCCGATAGCAAAATTAGCGGGCGCCAAAGACGATCACGTGTTCAAGATGATCGATTCTCCTGCTTTCGTTAGTTGGATATTTGATAGGTCACCTTTCGATGCGGTTATCGCCCCTGGAAATTCGCGGCGCGCCGCTCGATGAAGGATTGGACTCCCTCTGCCGCATCCTCGGTGCCAAGAATCCGCTCGCGCATCACTGAGATATAGTCCGCCGTCAGCTTCTCCCCGCTTTCAGTGAACTTCAGCGCCGCTTCCTTGGTCACCTGAATTCCAATAGGCGCGTTCTTGGTGATCAACCTGGCAACTTCCATGGCACGTTCGATCTGCTGCCCTACCGGAACGACCTCCTGGACAAGACCGATCTTGCAGGCTCGCTCCGCGTTGAATTCATCGCACAGGAACAGATGATACATTGCATCGCCCCATCCGGCTCGTGTCAGGAACCGAAAATGAGCCCCGCCAAGTGGCGCGATGCCCCGCTTGGATTCCATCTGGCAAAACCTGCTAGTATCCGCAGCGATCACGATGTCGCCGGCAAGCATCAGCTCAATTCCAATGGTGTAGACGATGCCCTGCACCGCAGTCACGACAGGCTTGCGACAGCGGTTCTTGAGCGCGAAAATATCGATCGTGCCTTCTCGATGATCCCAGTTCTCGGCGTTCGGCCCGAAGAACCGGGCCATATCAAGACCCGAGGTAAAATCGTCGCCCTCGGCGCAAATTACACCTGCCCAGAGATCATCCGTGCCGTCCAGAAGCGTCAGGGCGTCCGAGAGCTGGTACGTCATCGGAGGCGTGAAGGCGTTCTTCTTGGCCATATTGTTGATAATGATCTTGAGAACGCGATCATGAACTTCCGTGCGAACTGAACCCGGTGCTTTCATCGGTTCCATCATCTTATCTCCATCTGGTCGTGTGCGTGCACGGCGCCGCGAACTATCTTCGGCGCGTGTGATACTGAAATTCGCGGCTATGTGTTGGTCAGCATAATACGGCCGACGACCTTGCCGGCGCGCAGTTGGTCGATCCATTTCTGGACATCCGCCATCGGCTCTTCCCGCATAGGCGTCGGCTTGACCTTGCCGGATCGCGCCAATTCCATCAGTTCGCGGCCTTCCGCCAGAGTTCCGGTGATGAACCCTTCAATCGTCATCCGCTTGTAGATCCACTGTACCATCGGCAGATTGAAACTTCCGCCCATCTGGCCGGAAACAACAATCTTTCCGCCACGCGCCAGCACCGACACGGCAAAAGCCATCGACTTTTCGCTGCCTGCGAAGTCGACGATCTCGTCGAAGCCGCCATCGGTCTCCTTGATGATCCGCTTGACGACATCGGCTTCGCTGGGGTCGTAGGCTTTTGATGCGCCGCTCTTGAGGGCAGCCTCGCGCGCGGATGCACTGATGTCCGCCACCGAAATTTCTTGCTTGAACATAGCTCCCGCAATGGAGAGGCCCATCATGCCGACGCCACCCAGACCGATCAGCAAAAGATTGCGCTGACGCGGGCGATCCACGAGACGCTTGAGGGCGCCATATGCGGTCACGCCGGAGCACATCAGCGTTGCCGCCATATTGAGCGGAAGCGGATCGAATTCCAGCAGGTACCTGGCGTCGGGAACCAGCACGTGGCTCGCGAATCCGCCGTCGATGGCGACGCCGAGAAAGCGGTTTCGTCCGCACAGGTTCTCGTCTTCATTGAGGCAGTCGCGGCATTTGCCGCAGCCGATCCACGGAAACACGGCGCGCTTCTGTCCGACCAGACCCGGCTCGACATCCGGACCGACCTCCTCGACAACGCCGACGATCTCGTGGCCCATGGTGAAGGGCAAGGTCTGTCCGCGCGTGGTGTCGAGCTTCTTGCCATCTCCCAAGTGCACGTAGCCGTCCTGAATATGCAGGTCAGAATGGCACAGACCGCACCGCTCAATCCGCACCAAAACTTCCCGGCCTTGCGGCTTCGGCGCGTCAACGATGGTTTCACAGAGCGGGGCCGCGAACTGGACAATGGACTGACGACGTAACGCGGGCATTGATTTCTCCTGAGAGCAGCGATGAGTGGGTATTCGAGAGATCGTCTAACGGCGGGAAACGCGCACCGGGAATTCCAGCGCGCTCACCAGCTGTCCACGAATGGGCGCTTCGGCGAGTTCCGCGTCGGTTTCTTCGGCGCAGCCCGAAGTGCACTCGCGATGCGGCTGCGGGTTTCGGCCGGATCGATCACGTCATCGATCTCCATGTAGGTCGCGGCGTTGAGTGCCCGTCCGTCGGCGTAAAGCTGGGCGACGTAGCGCTCGAACTCTCGCTGCCGCTCGGCGGGATCCTCAATCGCCTCAAGCTCCTTGCGGTAGGCGAGACGGACAGCACCCTCGATACCCATGGAGCCGAGTTCGCCGGACGGCCACGACAGCGAGCACAAGCCGGTCGCCGCAGCACCACCGGCCATCGCTTGAGCGCCAAGCCCATAGGCCTTGCGAACGATCACCGACATGAACGGCGTATCCACGCTCGCGCCGGCCAGGAACATGCGCGCGAAGTGACGGACAGTGGCTGTCTTCTCAGCATCTGGGCCGACCATGAAACCTGGCGTATCGCAGAGCGACAGGATTGGAATGTCGAACGCATCGCAAAGCTGCATAAAGCGGGCGGCCTTGTCGGCCCCGTCGGCATCGATCGCCCCGCCGAGATGTACGGGATTGTTCGCGATCACACCGATCGGTGCCCCCTCAATACGCACAAAGGCGGTGACCATTCCCTTGGCGAACGCTCGCCGCAGCTCCATCACCGAGCCCTCGTCGGCGAGCAGATCGATCACGTCCCTTATGTCGTAGATCCGAAGCCGGTTCTCCGGAATCACGCGCCGCAAGAGGCGCTGATCGGCACATGTCCAACTTGCAAGCTTGCCCTGGAAATATCCAAGATACTTCTTCGCCGCAGCGACCGCCGCCGCTTCGTCCTTCACAAGAACATCGATCACGCCGTTGAGCGTTTGTATGCTGGCTGGTCCGACCTGGTCGGGCGTGAAGGAGCCCAGTCCTCCCGCTTCGATCATCGCCGGCCCGGCCATGCCGATGGTCGAGTCTTCGGTGGCGATAATGACATGACACGCGCCGAGCAAAGCGGCGTTGCCCGCGAAGCAGCGCCCTGCCGCGATCCCCACCAGCGGCGCAACGCCGCTCATCAATCCGAAGTGGCGGAAGGTGCGCAGGTCAAGACCCGATGGCCCCATGTAATCGGTGTCGCCCGGGCGGCCACCCCCGCCTTCGCTGAACAGCACGAACGGTGCCCGAATGCTCCGCGCCAGCTCCATCATGCGATCCATCTTGCGATGGGCCATGAATCCCTGAGTGCCGGCGAAGACAGTATAGTCGTAGGACATCACCACGCACCGCGTGTCCGCGCCGGGAAACAGCCCTGCGTTGACTGTTGCCGTTCCGGTGACCGTGCCATCGGCCGGACTGGCCTCGATCAACTCGTCAAGCGAACGCCGCCTTCGTTGAGCGGCGAGCAACAGGCCGCCATACTCCACGAAACTTCCGTCGTCGCACAGATCGTCGATATTTTCGCGGGCGGTGCGCTGATCGAGCTTGCGCCGTCTCGCGACAGCCTTCGGCCTGGCCGCGTCCATCAATCCCGCTCGTCGTGCAAGAAGTTCCTGAAGATCGGGGCGAAGATGATCGAGATCGATCACCTCATCCGCCACACCTTCAGGCTTCTCCAGCTCCATTGTTTCGATGAACAGCAACGCCGCGTCGGACGATATTGTTTGCCCCGACGTAACGACGATACGTCCAACACGGCCGCTTGCGGGCGCGTGAACAACCATTTCGGCTTTCATCGCCTCCAGGATCGCGATTGAATCACCAGCGTGGACGATGTCGCCCTCGGACACCTCAATGTCCACGACACAGCCCTGGATCGGGGACCTGACTGCAACCGACCCCGGAGGCGGCGTCAGATCGTCACTATCCAGCGTCGGGGCGGCAACCGCAGCGGGCACGGCTTCGAAGAACCGCGCCTTGTGATCGACGGATGCAACAAGCTGATCGAGGTTCTCCTCGACAAAACGCGTGTGGATTTCGTCCGCGATCACAAGCGGATGTTTCAAAAGATTAAGCAGCAAAGATGTATTGGTGGCGACGCCGCCAATGCGGAATTCGCGGAGCGTTCGATAGCCGGTATCCAGCAGCTGCTCCTTTCGCGGAGTGCGCACAATGAGCTTTGCCAGCAGGGAATCGAAACTGGCGCTCGTCTCGTAGCCGGCATAGCCGAACGTATCGACGCGAATTCCCGGGCCGGACGGCGGATCGAATACCTGGAGCCGGCCGGCTGATGGCACCACGTCGCCATTGGCAGTAAGTTGCTCCATATTGAGCCGCAACTGCATCGCGAAACCACGCGGCGCCGGAATGTTGTCCTGCGTCAGCCCGAGATCCGGCAGGCTCGCACCGTCCGCGATCTGCAGTTGCGTGCAGACGAGGTCGATGCCGGTCACTTCTTCGGTCACGGTATGCTCGACCTGAAGACGCGGATTGGCCTCCATGAAAATGAAATCCGGCTGCCCCTTCGGCGGAGCTGGCTCGTACAGGAACTCGAAGGTTCCGAGACTCTTGTATTTGACCTCACGCGCCATCGACACGGCGGCAGCGAGGATACGTTCGCGCACGGCGGCAGGCAGCGTCAGGCTCGGCGCAATCTCGATCAGCTTCTGATGGCGACGTTGCAGCGTGCAGTCGCGTTCGTAGAGATGACTGATGTTGCCCTGTCCGTCGCCAACGATCTGAACTTCGATGTGACGGGCGCGGCGAATGAGGCGCTCAACATAGACATCGCCATTGCCGAAAGCAGACATGGCCTCGGATTGGCAGCGCCGGTAGGCTTCTTCAATTTCGTCGATGTTTTGCACAACGCGCATGCCGCGGCCGCCGCCGCCGGCAACGGCTTTGATGATCGCAGTTTCGCCTTGCGGGAGCGAGGCAAAGAAGGCCCGCGCCTCGTCGAGGCTCGCCACACCGGGTGTTCCAGCCGCAAGCGCAACACCGCAGCGTTGGGCCAACGCCCTCGCCTGCGCCTTGTCGCCGAACAGCGACAGCTGGTCGATCTCAGGGCCAACAAACATAATACCGCCCTCGCGACACAGCTGCGCGAATTGCGCGTTCTCGCTCAGAAAGCCGTAGCCTGGATGAACGGCGTCGCATCCGCTACTTTTCGCGATATGGATCATCGCCCCCGCATCAAGATAGCCACGAACGCCATGCCCCGGGAGTGGCTGAGCCTCATCGACCCGCATCACATGCAGAGACGAAGCATCTTCCCGCGTGAACACCGCGACAGTCGCGATACCGAGGCTCGCCGCCGCCCGCGCAATACGAATGGCTATCTCGCCGCGATTGGCGATCAGTAGTTTTTTCATGTCAGAGGCTCGATGAAATCGCAGATAAGGACAACGGTGCGCGATGCGCCTCGTCAAGAGTCGATGTATTTTTCAATGATCTCGACTTTCCTGACTTTTCCCGTGGCCGTCATCGGAAGCGCGGGCACGAACCTGAATTCGGGGATTTTGTAGGACGCCATGCGGGACTGACACCACACGACAAAATCGCGCTCCGTCGCTTCAACGCCGCTCGCAAGCTGTATGAAGGCAACAGGGACCTCGCCCTTCTCCGCATCAGGGCGCGGCACCACCGCCGAGGCTGCGATCTGCGGATGTCGCCCCAGCAGGGCTTCGATCTCGGCGGGAAACACGCTCATGCCCCTCACCTTGATCATTTCCTTTCGGCGCCCGAGAAAGTGGACGTAGCCTTCCTCACTGATTTGGCCCACGTCGCCAGTGTGAAACCATCCATTCCGCAACGCGTTATGGGGCGTGCCGGTCTCATCGACATATTCCTGCGTCAGTGAGGGCGAGCGAACGCACAACTCGCCGGGATTCCCGAACGGGATCAAAGCACCGGTCTCGAAATCGCAGATCTTGAATTCGGTTCCGGGCACCGGGAGGCCCACGAAGATCGCCTGCTGGTTTAAATCGAAATCGTCGTCCTGAAATCCCGACACGAAGGCGTCGTAGGTATGGGTTTCAGTCATTCCCCACGACACTTCGTGGAGCGAGCCGCCCGTCAGAGCGCGCCATCGTTCGCGAACCGATGCGTCGATCTTCT
Source organism: Afipia massiliensis (assembly GCF_001006325.2). NCBI lineage: Bacteria > Pseudomonadati > Pseudomonadota > Alphaproteobacteria > Hyphomicrobiales > Nitrobacteraceae > Afipia > Afipia massiliensis. The sequence continues at coordinate 401,086 of NZ_LBIA02000001.1, forward strand.
TAACAAACGACGCAGTCTTCGCGTGCTTCAGAGAAGTCATGTCAGCCCGCTGCGCGGCAGGATGCGCGAGGATCTCAAACGCGCTATCGACCATGAAGAAGACATGCGTTGCACGATGGCGTTCGACCGCCTCAATGAAAGCCTGTGGATCCCAGCGCGTTTGCAGCACCAGCGTCGAACCAAATACGATCGGCATGATCATGCCGATGCCCTCGCCCGCGATCCAGAACAGCGGAACGAAACAGATGATCACGTCATCGTCGGACAGCTCAAAGCACAGCGGACCACCGGTCGCGGCCGTATAGAGCATGTGTCGCTGGGTATGAACGCAGGCCTTCGGCAAGCCGGTGGTGCCGCCGGTGAAATTCAACGCCGCCGTGGCATCCATATCTATGGCAGGATGGGCCGCTCTTGCCGCCGACTGCTGAAGGGCTGAGAGGAGATCGATGCTGCCGGCACAGTCGCGCTTCGGGGCCAGGACGACATCAGGAACAAGGCCGACCGGCGCGGTCGGCAGCATGTCACGCAGACTGGTAGTGAGAACCGTGGTGAGGCTTGAGCGGCCGCGAACATTTTCCACCATGTCGTGGAAGGTATCGAGCGCCAAGATCACCTTGGCTTTGGAAACCGCCAGCTCATGCTCAAGCTCGGCCTCCTTAAACATTGGATTGACCGGAACATAAACCGCGCCGGCCTTCAATATTCCATAGAACGCAATCAGAAACTGGGGACAATTCTGCAGAAAGATCGCAACGCGATCGCCTTGAGACACCCCGTGCGATTTCAGCAACGCCGCGAAATTCTCGCTCAACGTGTCGAGTTCTTTGAATGAAAGCGTTGCGCCGTAAAACAGGACCGCAGGCTTTTCGGGATGCAGCTTCGCGCGCTGTCGCAAGTAATCGCCCAGCGATTGCTCGCCCAGCGGGTAAATCGGCGCTCGTGTCAGATGGTTCGGCCAGTTCCGCTGCTGCGCCTTGGCAAGTGCAGCGAGATAGGCCGCCTCGTCGCCGCCGTCAGGTGTTGGAATTCCGGAGGCACTTTCAGCTTTCATCGCGTACTCCCCACGTATGTGTTGGCCACGTCGCAACAACCGACGCAAGAGCTTCGCTCCCTCACGGAGCAACCTGCATGACGGTCTTGCTGGCTTCTTGTTACTCACTGTCGCACGCAGAATGGCTATCCTTCTGCGTGCGACAGGCTCACTATCCAACCTTACTTTTTCGCGACGTCTGGGCACTCGGATTCCGAGAGAGGGCGAAACGCTTCTTCTGCGGGAATGGTGCGGAGAATCTTGTAGTAGTCCCAGCGCCCCTTGGATTCGCTCGGCTTCTTGACCTCGACCAGATACATGTCGTGGATCAGCCGCCCGTCCTTGCGCAGCTTGGCATTACGCGCGAACATGTCGCTGATCGGCATCTCACGCATTTTTGCGATGACCTGCTCGCCGCCGTCGGTTTTCGCCGCCTCGACAGCCTTGAGATAGTTCAGCACCGCGGAGTAGACGCCGGCCTGGATCATCGACGGCTTTGCGCCGTTCATTTGCGCCGAAAAGCGCTCAGACCACTTGCGTGTCTCGTCATCCATGTCCCAGTAGAATCCATCCGTGAACACCATGCCCTGGGCCACCTTGAGTCCAAGACTGTCGATATCGTTGATGAACGCAAGAAGCGCCGCGATCTGCTGGCCGCCCTGCACAATGCCGAACTCGGATGCCTGCTTTACCGCAGTCGTCATGTCGCCGGCCGAATTGGCAAAGCCGATCGTCTTTGCCCCTGACCCTTGAGCGTGCAGCAGCGAAGACGACAGGTCGCTGACCTCGCGAGGGTGCTTCACCGAACCTCTCACCTTGCCGCCGGCCGCCTCGATCGCCGCCCTGGCGTCGCGCTCGAGATTGTAGCCGAAGGTGTAGTCAGCAGTTACGAAGAACCAATCCTTTGCGCCCTGCAACGTCAGTGAGCGCGCGGTGCCTTTTGCGAGGGCGTAGGTGTCGTAGCTCCAATGGGCGAGCACCTTGGAGCAATATTTTCCGGTCAGATCCGATGAGGCAGCTCCGGAAGCCAGAACGGCAACATTCTTCGCCTTGGCGATTTCGAGGGCAGCTAGCGCGACCGGCGTCGTCGGCAGATCGACGATCACCTTGACGTTCTGCCGATCAACCCACTCACGCGCGATCGGGCCGCCAATGTCGGCCTTGTTCTGATGATCGGCCGAAAGCACTTCAACGGGACGTCCAAGAACCTTGCCGCCGAAATCCTTTACCGCCATCTGGGCGGCAACAATTGAGCCTTTTCCCGAAATATCGACATTCATCCCGCTCAGATCGGTGAGCACCCCGATCCGCAATGGCTCCTGAGCCCAGGCACCCATCGAACCAATGACCAGAGCCGATGCTCCGGCAACAACTCCACGAACCATCCCTTTGACTTTTGAACCCAAAACTTCCTCCCAAGAACCGTCATTTTTCATCGCCTCGTCCCTTGTGACGGGAGATTGCTCGTCAATAATGCACATACAATCTTGACGATCAATGGCCAATTGGTGTCAATGGATTTCTCCCGGGGCGGCTGATACGACGGAGGAAGCCACCCAATAATGAGGGTTTCGCGCGTCGCCCGGGATATCGGGCAACTGCCTGATCGTTGTGATCGAGCCGCTTTGGCATTTTTGATGGATTGCAGATGTCGGAGAACGTGGTGTCCGCTAAAGCCGCTTCGCCAGCGCTGGAAGATGGGGACAGCATCTCTGGAAAGAGAAGCGCGGCTTACGAACTGTTCCGCGAGATCGTCCGCGGTCTCTATGACGGACGGTATGTTCCGGGCCAGAGGCTGATCGAAGCTGACCTCACGCGAGACTTCAAGGTGGGCCGCTTTGTTGTGCGTGAAGCCCTCAAGATGCTGATGACCGAAGGCGTCGTATCGATCGGGTTCAACCGCGGAGCGCAGATTCCCCGGTTAAGCCGCTCTGAAGCTCACGACACGCTGATCGTCATGGAATGGCTGTTTGCCCTGGGCGCAAAGACCGCCGCTGCAAGGATTGATCTCGAAAACAACCGAGAACTGATGTTGGCCAGCACCGAAGCGCTCATTGCTTTCGAGAACAATCATGACTTCTTCGAGTTCGGTCGCGCATGCAGCCATTTCTTCCGTACGATCACCAAGCTTGGAGCAAACAAGGAACTGCATCGTCTGCTCCCTACGCTTCAGATTCATTTGGTCCGCGCTCAGTTCCGATCATATCCATCTGCCGCGGAGAATCTTCGCCTCGCGAGCTTCAAGAAGGTCTCCGATGCCGTCCTGTCTGGCGATCCCGAAAAGGCTGAACAGGCGGTACGACGTCATTTTGTAAGCTTGTCGCGAGATATTTCTAAACTACCAGACCGCGCCTTCCGATAATCGTCGAGGACATTGCTCGACAACCCCAGCCTGGTCCAGTTGAAATGATCTAAAGGCAAGAAGCCGCCGTGGCGCAGGGGCTTTCGGACAATTCCCTACTTCAACAAGCAGGGAAAATATTTCTGCGAACGGGGATTTTCTGTTGAACAGGGAAATTCATATGGATGTGGGGAGGGATTGGCGAAGACCGTTCGTCTGGTCGTCGGGTATTTTTAACTGCGCGCGATCTCGCGTCGGTGACAATCGATGACGCGCCTCGTTAGGCAGCGCGAAACAACAACGCCATGTTTGGAATTGAGCCATCCCTCCGAGGCGCGTCATCCCGAGGCGCTCATCGTCATCGGCCGCGCTGCAAAGTACATAGAAGCCCCGCCGGCAGCGGTCTCACCGGCGCAATCGTGACAGACACATCGAGCGGACGTGCGATCTGAGTCTCCAACTTTTGAATGGATGGCTAATAATGAATGCACCGCTTCAGTGTGCCAACGCCGGTCTAAGCCCTCTGCATCTGCTCCTTGATGGCGGCAATTAGCCTAGTAGTGTGCTGTTCGAGGACTTTCGGATCTTCCTTGCGCGTTTGAGCTGGCAGCAGGTCTATTCCCGCGGTCATAGGCATGACATGCATATGCATATGCAGCACGACCTGACCGCTGGCTGGTTCGCTGAACTGCTGAACGATAACGCCGCCTGCGTTGAACGCACTGACTGCCGCGAGCGCAATCCTCCGCGTTGTTCGCGCAACCTCCACGAATTCATCGGCTGAAATGTCGAGGATACCCCTCACGGCGGCCTTCGGGATCACCAGGGTGTGCCCTGGCGAGCGCGGCATGATGTCGAGAAACGCAAACGTTTGCTCGTTCTCGTACACCTTGTAGGAAGGTATCTCACCGCGAAGAACTTTCGCAAAAATATTCTGGTCGTCGTAGATTGCCATTACATCCCTCGCCGCTGGCGAGCCCGCCATAATTCCGCTGCGGGCGTGTCAACACCTTCATTTGCGAGATTAACCGGCGGCATGTCGCGATCTTCTCTCGCAATTCATCTTCGTTGGTGATTTGCCCGCTCCCAAAAGATACTGGCGGGCTCATTAAACGCCGAGATAGCGCTGCAGCACCTCCGGCTGTTTCTTGATTTCCAGCGCGGGGCCGTCGTGGACGATATGGCCGTTATTGATGATGTAGACGCGCTGAGCGAGCGCCAGCGTCGCTGCGAGATTCTGCTCGACCAGAACGATGGTCTGTCCGGCGGCGGCAAGATCGCGGCAGGCCTTCAGCAGATCGCGCACGATCACGGGAGCCAGCCCCTCGAATGGCTCGTCCAGCAGGATGATTTTCGGATCGCGCACCAGCGCCCGGGCAATCGCCAGCATCTGCTGCTCGCCGCCGGACAGATCGGTGCCGCGGCTGTCGCGCCGCTCCTTCAGTCGGGGAAACATTTCGTAAATGCGATCGAGCGGCCATTTGTTCGGCGCCGTCAACCCGGCGAGAATGATGTTTTCTTCGACATTGAGGCTGCCGAAGACGCGCCGGTCCTCATGCACAAGCTGCATACCGGCCTGCGCGATGACGTGGCTCTTCTTTCCTGCGATCTCAACGCCGTCGAGCACGACCGAGCCGGACTGCGGCGTCACGACGCCCATCAGGCTCTTGAGCGTGGTGCTCTTGCCCGCACCGTTGCGGCCGAGCAGCGCCACCACCTCGTTGCGTTCCACGCGCAGCGAAACGTCGAAGAGGATGTGGGAATCCCCGTAATAGCTGTTCAATCCTGTGACCTCGAGCAGGCTCATTCGAGGACTCCATGAACGCCGCCGAGATAGGCTTCCTGCACCTTCGCGTTGTTCTTGATTTCGTCCGGCGTACCCTCGACCAGCACGCGACCTTCCTGCAGCACGGTGATCCGCTCCACGAGTTCGAACAGCGAATCCATATCATGATCGATAATGATCATGGTGCGGCCCCGGCTGATGGATTTGAGCAGCTTTACTGTTTCGATGCGCTCCTGCGGACTCATACCGGCGAGCGGTTCGTCGAGCAACAGCAGGCTCGGAGAATTGGCCAGCGCCAGACCGATTTCCAGCCGCCGTTTCTCGCCGTAAGCGAGTTCGGAAACCGGCACATCCGGACGCCCTGCAAGGTTCACCAGTTCCAGCGTGTGCTCGACCTGTTCGTTCAGCCCCTCGATCTTCGACCTGTTCGCGAAGAGGTCGAGCTTGAACTTGCCGCGCAACTCCGCCAGCACCGCGATGGTGACGTTCTCGCGTACCGTCAGACGATTGAACAGCTGGTTGACCTGATAGCTCTTGGTGAGACCGAGCTGGCAAACGTCGGTGACGTTCTTGCCCGTGATGTCCTGCCCCTCAAACATGATGGTGCCGGATGTGGGCGGCACTTCGCAGGTGAGCATCTTGAAGAAGGTCGACTTGCCGGCGCCGTTCGGGCCGATGATGCCGCGCAGTTCGCCATGGTTGACGGTGAGGCTGATGTCGCTGTTGGCGACCAGACCGCCATAGCGCTTGGTCAGGCCGGTCGCTTGCAGGATCGGCCCGGTATAGGAGTCGGGCGCGCGACGATGCGGCGGCATCGGCACCAGGTTCGGCTCGCGCACGGCTTCAGGTTTGGCGACGACGGCGACCGGAGCGTCATCTTTCGGCTTGGCCGAAATCTTCCCGGCCACAAAGAGATAGAGATCCTTGAAGCCTCCAATCAGACCGTGACGCAGGAAACATACCAACAGCACGAACACCAGACCGAGCACAAGTTTCCACGCAGCACCGAGCCCAAGCGCGGATTGCAGGAAGTCCTGCAAAAACAGCCAGACCGCGGCGCCGAGCAGCGGACCGAACAGTGTGCCGGTGCCGCCGATCGCCGTCTGCATGATGAGTTGTCCGGATGTATCGAACATAAATGCATCAGGCGGCATGAAGGCCTGCATCACGCCCAGCAGGCCTCCGGCAAAGCCGGCATACGCCGCCGCGATCACGAAGGCGGTGAGTTTGTAGCTCTGGATGTTGTGGCCGAGGGCGGCAGCCCGCAGCGGATTGTCCCGGATCGCGCTCAGCACCGCGCCGATCGGCGATCGTACGATGCGCAGCGCGATCACGATGCCGATGAAGTAGCAGAACGCGAGGAACTGATAGAGCGACCACCCGGTGGTGAAGCTGATGGTGGTGAAGCCGAGGTCGAAGCTTGGCGTCGGAACGCCGGGCAGTCCGTTCTCGCCGCCGGTCCATTCCGCAAGCGGATTGAATTCGACGAAATAGAAGACCTCCGCGATCGCCACCGTGATCATGGCAAAGTAGATGCCGGTACGCCGCAGCGCAATCAATCCGACCAGATAGCCGGTGATGGCCGCCGCGACCATGCCGATGAACAGCGCCGTCACAACGTGCGGGAAGCCGGTGCGGGTGAGCAGATAGGCGGCGACAAATCCGCCGGTGCCGTAAAAAGCTGACTGCCCGAACGAGAGCAGGCCCGTATAGCCGAACAGGATGTCGAAGCCGACGCCGAACAGCCCCCAGACAAGGATGCGGTTGACGGTATTGGGCGCGAACCCAAGATGAGGCAACAGAAACGGCGCGGCGATCAGGCCAATGGCCGTCAGTGTTTCGATCAGATATGGACGTTGGTTCTGCATTTTACCTGACCACACTCATTCGCGGCCACGCGTGCCGAGCAGACCTTGCGGCCGCAGCATCAGCACTAGCACCATTGCTGCGAACAGCATGACGTAGGCGTAACCGGGATTTACCATCGACGTGATACTGATGATCTCACCGGCGATGAGGCCGCCGAGAATGGCGCCAGGAAACGAGCCGACGCCGCCGATCACGACGACCACGAATGTCTGCACCAGGATCGCCTCGCCCATGTCGGGCGTCAGCGAGACCACCGGCGCATTGACGATCCCGGCGAAGCCAGCCGCCATCGCGCCGATGCCGAACACGACCATGAACACGCGATAGACGTTGATGCCGAGCGAATCGACCATCATGGAATCTTCGATGCCGGCCCGCACGATCATGCCGATCCGCGTGCGATACAGCACGACAAACAGGACCAGCAAGGCGACAGCGACGATGCCGACCAGCGCCAGCCGGTAGGTCGGATAATACATGAACCCGAGCGAGGTGATGCCGGTAAACAGCTTCGGTGCCGGCACACTCAGCGACAGGCTGCCGAAGAAGAAGCGCACGACCTCGACGAAAACGATGCTCAATCCGAACGTCACGAGCAACTGGTCTTCATGCGGACGATCATAGAAATGACGGATGATGACGCGCTCCATCACCACGCCGAGCACCATCACGAAAAGCGAGCCGGCAATCACGGCGACGATGAAGGATTCGGTGTAGGTGTAGGCGACATACCCGGCATAGCCACCGAGCATGAACATGGCGCCGTGCGCGAGGTTCAGGACGCCGAGCGTCCCATAGATGATCGTCAGGCCCGATGAAATCAGCGCAAGCAATGCGCCGAGTACCAGTCCGTTGAACATCTGCGATACAAAATTAGCCCAGTTTATCACAACCAGCCCTATCTAAAATTTGCCGGCAATCCGTCGCGCGCCGCCGACGCGCCGCTCGCGCGACGAACCGGCACCGGCTCACAAGGAGTTGCGTTTACGAAAAGACGGCGCCGGCACTCAGTACAAATCGGATACCGAGAACCGGCGCCGGATCACAAGGCGATCAGGTGTATTCGCCGAGATTGCAGCCGAAAGCGTCCAGCTTCTGCATCAGCCCTTCACCCGGAACGACTTCCACGACCTCCCAGAAGTCTTCTTTGTTCTTCATGTCCTTGGGCGCCTTGCCCTTGACGATGATGACCGGGCGAACGCACTGGTGATCTTCCGGCCGGTAGCGAACGTCGCCGACGAGGGACGGGATCGTTTCGCCCTTCTCGTAGGCCTTGATGACTGCGGGCGGATAGAAGGTGCCAGCGGTTTCGACCATGCGGGCCCAGTGCGCGAAACTGGTGTAAGCGTTTTCTGCGCCCCACTCCGGATGATGACCGAACTTCTTCACGAACGCTTCGTTGAACATCTTGGCGAGCGGGAACCTGTCCTCGAGCGTCCACCAATAGTCGGTCGCGGCGTAAACGCCGGCCAGCAAGCCGCCGCCCACTTCGGGCGCGAGGAACGGAATCTGGTAGGGCACCGCCAGCTTCATCTTGTCGAAGATGCCGAACTTCTGCGCCTGCTGGATCGACAGAACCGCGTCACGGCCCCAGTTGACGTTGATGAGAACGTCGGCGCCGGAGTTGGCGATATTCAGCAGATAGGAGCTGAAGTCAGGCGCGCCGAGCGGCGAGACCTGGTTGGTCACAGTGGTCCAGCCCGCGGTCTTGAGATAGTCCTCCATCGATTTGGTGACAGTGTGACCGTAGGTGTAGTCTGGCGTCATGTAAGCCGCCTTTTTGCTCTTGCCGAAGGTCTTGACGAGAACCGGGCCGATCGCGGCCGCGGCGGTCTGGCCAAAGAAGTTCTGGCGGAAGCCGTAGCGCACGCAGTCCTTGCCGGTGGTGTCGTTGGAGCCGGAGATGCCGGCCACGTAGAGCACCTTCTCGCGCTGCGCGAGCTTGTTGAGCGCAACCGCGACCGCGCTCGAGGTCGAGCCGGTCATCAGCACTGCCTTGTCCTCGGTGATGAAGCGCTGCTGCGCCTGCACCGCGATGTTCGGCTTGGCGCCGGAATCAGCGACGCCGATCTTCACTTCCTTGCCGAGCACGCCCTTCTTGGTCTTCGGCGAGAGCTTCTTGATCAGCTCGTGGCCTTCATTGATGTGCTCGACAGCGAGCTGCCAGCCCTTGAGCTCGTCTTCGCCCTGCACCGCATAGGCGCCGGTGCGCGGCACGGCGATACCGATGAAAACCGAATTGCCGACTGAACCGGCCGGCCAGGTGCCGATCGGCGGCGATTCGGCGGCGAAGCCCGGCATGATGAAGCCGCCCGGCAACAGCGCGCCACCGGCAAGTCCCGCGCCGGCCCGCAACAGCGAGCGGCGCGACACGGAAAAGTCAAATGCCTGTTCGTCAAAGATTTTCTTCATCGCCAGTAATCCTCCCAAAAGCATTCTGTTGTTGAGATGCGCGACTTCCAATCGGGCACCAAAGGCGCCCGGCCTGAACGGCGGCATTTCGCAGAAACGACATTACGATCTGCGACTTTTCGTACTCTCCTCTCATTTACCAGCATCGCCGCCTTCAGGGTGCGGCTGACTTACCGGTCTGCGTGCGCCTTCATATCGCCTTACGATATACTTGACTGTCAATGTCACTTTCGTCGCATGACTTCCCGTACTAGGATACGTTGATATGTCGCGTTACGATATATTTCAGGATCGCGCTGCACTGCGATCGGTACCCGCAGACGTGCCGGATTGCCCGCCCGGCATCGATGAGCGATCCGAATTCCGGGGATGGTCGATAACGCGCAAGGCGCGGTGCTGTGAACGGAGATCGCAATGAGCCTGAAAAGCAAGGTGACCCCATCACTCACGCGCCGGAGCGCATCAACACGACGGAAGACCAGCGCGCCGTTCGCAACCGACACCCGCATCGGCGCAATGAGAGAAGCTGGCCCACATCTTGTCAGCAACAACGTCATCGCGACGTCCGCACCACAGGTGCGCTCCATCGAACTCAGCGGCCGCGCCCTGAATGCCCTCAAACTGCTGGCGCCAGAACTGACAGGAGAAATTCCACCACGCGGACCATGGATCCCACCGGCCGCACTCCTTCGCAAGATCACGCTGAAGCGTCTGTTGGTCGCCCGGAATTGCGGCCCACAGACCGCCGATGAAATCGTCAGATGGGCAGCATCGCGCGGTGTGATCATCCAACCGATTTTTCATGCCGGCCGGTCGCTCTCGGCGATGTGGCGCGAGATCGAGGCCAAGTTCACGGCGGGAAAATTGACCAAGATTGAGTTGACCGAGGCGCTCGAAAGGTCTGTTCGCCGAAGAAGCACAAAAGTACCCCTGGCGTTGCAGATCATCCTTCTGAGCCTGCTGAGTTCTTCCTGCGATTAGGCCACAGGCGTTCCTGGCCCCGCCAGTGCATCGATTGGGACTCGTCTCATCGGACGTTCGGGCGAGCACTCGCGCAGAACTATCGATACAGAAAAGTGCTTGCGACTCTGCGGCTTGGTGGCGGATATTCGAGCCATCAGCAGCAGGTTATTGCTTTATCAATGAGGGCGCGCAGGCGCTGGGCAACAGAATGATTTCTTCCAAGCGGAAGCAGCCGCGATCAGCAGCGAGCCGCGCCGGCGCGAAGCCAGCAACAAAGAGCAAAATTCAGGCCGTAGACTACAAGGCGCTTGCCCAGTTTCGATTCGAGCTTCGGAAATTCCAGGCTTTCAGCGAAGCGGCGGCTCGAAAGGAAGGCCTCACCCCGCAACAACATCAAGCACTTCTCATCATCAAGGGCTTCTCAAGCCACGAGCCCGTCTCGGTCGGTGAGTTGGCAAAATTTCTGCTGATTCGACACCATACGGCTGTTGAACTGATGGACAGGATGACGAAACTGGGCCTTCTGCGTCGGGTGATCGACAATGAGGACGGTCGACGGGCCCTGGTTAAATTGACCAGGGAAGGTGAAAAGCGATTACGAAAACTGTCAAAGATTCATTTCGCGGAAATCAGTGCGATCAGCCCGACGTTGACCAAAATCATGAAGCCCTTTCGAAGCGCGCTACCGAAATAATGGCAACCAATGCGTATGCTAAAGATGATACTGGCAATGATCCGCGCGTAGCCGGGTTAGTGTATACGTAGCCTGCTCGGCTTTATCGGCATCACGGACGTCGCCTTTGCTCGCACTGCAAAATCGGCGTCTGAGATGAGTAACTTCGAGCTAGGGAGGCGTCCTATCCCACCTGTGCCTGTCCGGAAGCATCAAATCATACGTCATCCTTGGCGGACTTCATCATCATTACGTCCGGGTTTAGGTTTTCGGTACACAACCCCGAATAGAAACGAATGAGGGACGAGAAACAGGACGGCAAACTGTTACCTCAACCGATCAGCCGTGAGGCGGCGGATCAGAAGAAAAAGTCACGCCGACCGAAAGGCTGTTTGCCGACGGTAGGTCCCCGGCGTACTTCCCGTCCAAGTTCGAAAAGCCCGGTGGAACGCGGGTGTATTGTCGAAACCGACCAGCAACGCAATTTCATCGACGGAGTTCTGCGTCTTAACCAACTGCTGAACAGCCAGGTCGCGGCGCATCTCATCCTTGATCTTCTGAAAGCTAGTGCGCTCATTGGTAAGCCGTCTCGACAATGTTCGACTGGACATGACAAGCGCGGCGGACACGACGTCCAACGGCTGATCACTGCCCACCTTGTCCGCCAAATACTCGCGAACACGCGATGCGGTTGATCCATGATCAAAGGTGACGAAGATCCAATCGTCCGGCGCCCGTTTGACAAACTGGAGTAGCTCGGCCCTTGTCCGATGAAAACGCTGACGCAGGAAGCGCTCCTCAAAACGCACCGACGTAAATTCTTGATCGAAGGCCACGGGGCCCGGAAACAGTTGCGCATACTCGGCAAAATGATCGGGACGCGCGAAGCCGAATCCGACACTCACGATCGGCAGTTCGCGTCCGACCAGCCATGATGCGACGCCATGGCTGAGCTTGATCATTAGTTCATGCCCAAAGACAGTTGGCACGGCCCCCTCAATCAACGGCGTGAGCGCCAAAGTCACGACGTCGTCCTGGCGCGACAGGCGGAGAGCGTAGTCGTCCAGCAACAGATTCCAAAATCGCGTGAAACGATACATCGCGGTCAAGACTGACGACGCGTCGAGGAGGCTTAGGCCTAGATACTTGAGCGTGCCGCCTCTGATCGGCCGCGACCAAAGCCCCAGCATTTCATCGCCGGTTGCCAGCGCAACGACCTCATAGAGGCGAACAAACTGCTCACGCGTTACCCTGGCACCGCGTCGATCGAGGAAGGATGGCGCGATACCGGCCTTGAGCACCAAGTCGTCAACGCTCGCTGGCGTGAGCGTACGCTTGGCGCCCATCAACATGTTCTGAACGAACGATATCGGAACCGTCGGGCTGAGGTTCGGCATGCCGACCGCTGTCACAAGCGAAGTGAAGTTTGGCGGAATATGCAAATAATTGGGCGGGAAACGCAATAGACATTGCACCATAATCGAATATTTTTGCTTCAAATGTGAATGTCTACGGCCGTCCTCGCCCGGCCTGTGGCGCGAACAGCAAATGGCTTCATTTTGAGGCGGCGCCTCCGATCAGCAAGGAAACGATCCGGAGACATGGATGCCCCTCGCGTCCCCGCTCCTAACCACTGCATTATTGGCAAAGCCGGCACGCGCAGCGCTCCATATCTCCGGCCTGACATCGGCTTCCGCAGAGCGACAGAGAGCTAGATCATGGCGAACCCGTTTCCGTCGAAGACCCACATCGGCAACCACGTGCTGCATCCGGAAACGCAGATGATGAACTACGGTTACGATCCGCAGCTATCGGAAGGAGCCGTCAAACCCCCGGTTTTCCTGACCTCGACCTTCGTTTTTAAGACCGCCGAAGACGGACGGGACTTCTTCGATTTCGTCTCGGGGCGACGCGAACCTCCCGCGGGTGTGAGCGCGGGCCTCGTTTACTCGCGCTTCAACCACCCCAACAGCGAAATCGTTGAGGACCGGCTTGCCGTCTACGAGCGCACCGAAAGTTGCGCGTTGTTCTCATCCGGCATGTCGGCGATTGCGACCACAGTACTCGCATTCGTCCGCCCGGGTGACATCATCTTGCACTCGCAACCGCTCTATGGCGGCACGGAATCTCTGTTTGCGAAGACGCTAGCAAGTCTCTCCATTGGCGCAGTGGGCTTCGCCGACGGCATCGACGAAACACCGGTCAGACTGGCGGCCGAGGGCGCGATGCGCAAAGGTCGGGTCGCGATGATCTTCATCGAGACTCCGGCAAATCCCACCAATGGACTGGTCGACATCGCGATGATCCGCCGCGTCGCCGAGATGATCGGCCAAGCCCAGGGCCACACCCCGATCGTCGCATGCGACAATACGCTGCTCGGCCCGGTGTTTCAGCGACCGATCGAACACGGCGCGGATCTCTCATTGTATTCATTGACCAAATACGTCGGCGGACATTCCGATCTGATCGCGGGTGCCGCGCTCGGTTCAAAGGCCGTGATGAAAGACATCAAAGCATTGCGAGGCGCCATCGGCACCCAACTGGACCCCCATACCTGCTGGATGATCAGTCGGTCGCTCGAAACCCTGAGCATCCGCATGGAGAAAGCCGACAGCAACGCACGGCTTGTGGCGGATTTCTTGCGCGACCACGCCAAAGTGACGAAGGTTCATTACCTTCATCACCACGATAAGGCCTCCCCCGCCGGCCGCCTGTTCACGAGGCAATGCACCGGCGCGGGATCCACTTTCTCGTTCGACATTGTCGGCGGCCAGGCCGTCGCATTCCGGTTCTTGAATGCACTGCAGATCTTCAAACTAGCGGTGAGTCTCGGCGGCACGGAGTCGCTCGCCAGTCTGCCCGCAAGCATGACCCATTCCGGTGTTCCGGCTGAAATCCGCCAAAGAATAGGCGTTCTGGACTCCACGATCCGGCTGTCGATCGGCATCGAGCACCCGTCCGACCTGATCGCGGACATCACGCAAGCTTTGAACAATGCATAGCCAAACCGCAGCACGGCTCTTCACACCGCACCAACTGCAACAACAAGGTTGAGATGATGAACTTCAAATCGCTTCAAATCGAGATGGCCGGACCTGTTGCTATCGTGACCCTGTCACGGCCGGAGCGTCGCAACGCGATCGATGAATCCACCGTCGAGGAAATCGGACGATTTTTCGAATCTCCCCCGCAAGAAGCGAGGGTCGCCGTGCTGAAGGGCGACGGCCAACATTTCTGCGCTGGACTGGATCTGGAAGAGCATGCGCGACTGCGACGTACCCCGGTGCAATTCATGCGCATGTGCCAGCGATGGCATTGGGCCTTTGACCAGATGCAATTCGGCGGACTGCCGATCATCGGCGCGCTGCAAGGAGCCGTGGTCGGCGGCGGATTGGAATTGGCAGCGGCATGCCATACCCGCGTCGCGGATACCTCGACCTTCTTCGCCCTGCCTGAAGGTCAGCGGGCGATTTTCACCGGCGGCGGCGCGACGGTCCGCGTCGGCCGGATCATCGGGCCAGGACGCATGGTCGATATGATGTTGGCCGCTCGCACTTATGATGCCGAGCGCGGATTACAACTCGGCCTTTGCCATGAAATCGTAGCGAGCGGGCAGAGCTTCGCCCGAGCCATGGAGATCGCCCAGGCGGCAGCCAAGCACGCACCGCTGTCGAACTATGCGATGGTGACCGCGATCAGCCGGATCAACGACATGTCAACCACCGATGGCCTATTCACCGAGAGCCTGATGGCCGGCATGGTCCAAAGCGGTCCCGAGGTGGCAGCCGGATTGGATGAATTTCTGCAAAAGAAGGGCCGACGACTCGAAGTGACACAGTAGGTCGCAACGATGTGATCGTTGCGCGGCCAACGCCCCTAACTGGTAAGGTCGCATCGGCGCACAATAGGTTGAAAATATCGGGAACGACTTTACGAGTGCGATTGCGCTCGATAAGCGATTGGAGATTCTGAATGACCGAAGTAGCCGCGAAGCCCGCCTCGGATTCAGCTCCAGCAACCAACACGCGTTTCCTGCCGCACACGTCCCATTGGGGGTTTTTTTCGGCGCGCTGGCAGGACGGCGAACTCGAAGTTCGTCCGCACTCGGACGATCCCGATCCCAACCGCATCATCGAGAACTTCCCCGGGGCATTGCGCCATCGCGCGCGCATCGCACAACCGATGGTGCGTCGCGGCTGGCTCGAACGCGGACCGGGACCCGACGTTCGGCGGGGACGCGATGAGTTCGTTCCGCTGTCCTGGAACGCTGCCCTCGACCTGCTGGGCGCCGAGCTAACCCGCGTGCGTGACCGCCACGGCGCCGGCTCAGTGTTCGGTGGATCCTACGGCTGGTCGAGCGCAGGCCGCTTTCACCATGCACAAAGCCAAGTCCACCGCTTTCTCAACATCGCCATGGGCGGCTACGTCCGGTCCGTCAACACCTATAGCTCGGGCGCATCCTCGGTTTTGGTGCCTCACATCCTCGGCGACTACGAGGAGTTGGTGAAGCGCAACGTGACTTGGGAGCAGATCGCGGAGCATAGCGAGATCGTGGTGGCCTTCGGCGGCATGGCGCTGAAGAACAGCATGGTGGCCGGCGGCAGCATCAGCAAGCATATCGAACGCGGCGCCATGGCGCGCGCGCATGCGCGCGGCTGCCAATTCGTGCATGTCAGTCCGTTGCGTGCCGATCTGCCCGAGGAGGCCGGCGCTCAATGGATCAGCAGCATCCCCGGCACCGATACCGCGCTGATGCTCGCCCTTGTGCACACGCTGGTCTCTGAAGGGTTGCACGACCGCAATTTCCTCGATCGCTATACCGTTGGCTGGTCGATTTTCGAGCGCTACGTTTTGGGCGAGACGGACGGCCAGCCCAAGAACGCAGCATGGGCCGCCGCCATCACCGGCGTCACAGCCGACACCATCACCGCGCTCGCCCGCCGTCTTCACGGACGCCGCGCCCTGATTGTGGTCTCACACTCGCTGCAACGCGCTGAACATGGCGAGCAACCGGTCTGGATGGGTGCAGTGCTCGCCGCTGCGCTGGGGCAGATCGGCCTACCGGGCGGCGGCTACGGCTACGCGCTCGGTGCGATCGCCTATTACGGACGCCGGAACAATGCGGTGCCGATGCCGACGCTGTCGCAAGGTCGCAATCCGATCCCTGAATTCATCCCGGTCGCCCGCATCGCGGACATGCTGCTGAATCCCGGCGGTTCGTATCGCTACAATGGCAAGACCAAGACCTATCCCGACATCCGCATGGTCTACTGGGCCGGCGGCAACCCGTTCCATCATCATCAGGATATCAATCGCCTGCGGCGGGCTTTCGCGCAGGTCGATACGGTGGTGGTGCATGAACTGGGCTGGACGGCGACGGCGCGGCACGCCGATTTCGTACTTCCTGCGACCATGACGTTGGAGCGAGAGGATATTGGCGGCAGTTCCAACGATCCGCTATTGGTGCCGATGCATCCGGTCGCGACTCCTTATGGCGAAGCACGGGACGACTACGCCATCTTCGCCGATCTGGCCGAACGCCTCGGCGCCCGTGAAGCGTTCACCGAAGGCCGCACGGTCCGCCAATGGCTGGAACATCTTTATGAGCGCACCCGGAAGGCTCTCGCGGAGATGGATCTGCCAGCTCCGAGTTTCGACGCATTCTGGGCGGGCGACGGCCTGATCTTGCCGCAACAGCCCGACGATGGCGGACAGCTTCGTCACTTCCGCGACAATCCGGAGGGGCAACCGCTGCCGACTCCCAGCGGTAAGATCGAGATCTTCTCGGAGACCATCGCGAGTTTTCAGGAGCCGGATTGCCCCGGTCATCCGACGTGGCTTACGCCGGTGACTGCGCCAGGCCCATCGACACCGCTGATCCTCGTCGCCAACCAACCGACGACGCGCTTGCACAGTCAACTCGACTTCGGCGGGCACAGTACGGGCGCGAAACATCGCGGACGGGAGGTCGCTCGCATGCATCCCGACGATGCAGTGGCGCGCGGCATCGCCGACGGCGACATCATCCGCCTGTTCAACGCACGCGGCGCATGCCTTGCGGGCGTCCGCATCACTGACAACATCCGGCGCGGTGTTATTCAGCTTCCAACAGGCGCCTGGTACGATCCCGTCGATCCAGAAGAGGAAGCCCCGCTTTGCGTGCATGGCAATCCGAACGTCCTGACGCGAGACGTCGGCACCTCCGCATTGGCGCAGGGCTGCACCGGACAACTGACGACCGTCGAGGTCGAGCGTTTCGACGGCAACCTGCCGCCGATCCAGGCCTACGATCCGCCCGTCGTTTCGAAAGCCGGCGAAAGCGAGCATTCGGCGAAATGAACTGAAGGGAGCGGCGATAACCTTAAGTCCCAATCGCCGCTCGTCATTATTGAGGTCGGAGCGTACACGGCAAGGTCACGAAAGAACTCGGTGATATCCTTCCGTACCAAGGGCTCGCCGCCGGCGTTTCATATTTTCTCGACACCACATTGAATGAAAGAACGGGCGACACGATCGAGTTCTTGAAACGATAGAATGGGAAGAAAGATCATCGCATCCGACATGCAGTATCTACATCTGAGATCGCAACGATTGTGCCTGTCGCAAATCAAATCCGGACATATTTGTGATGCAGTCCGCCGAGGATTGGACGGCAAAGAATACGCCCTGCTCTCTCAACGGTCCGCGATAGGGGCGCATCCTTATCCAAGGACAGGTGCGTGCGCGTCTCATTATAATAATTCATATACGACTGCAGCACATGACGAAGATGCTGCTCGCCGAACACAACAACGTAGTCAAGGCACTCCCGTCGGATCGAACCGATAAGTCGTTCAGCATATCCGTTTTGCCATGGGGAACGCGGCGACGTCGGTCGATCGCGAATGCCCATTGATCGCAGTCTTCGAATGAAGACCTCGCCATAGGCCCGGTCTCGATCACGGATCAGATAGCGGGGAGCTTGCTCCCAGCCGCAAGCTTCCGTGAGTTGATTTGCGATCCATTCTGCGGTCGGATGCGCTGTAACGCCAAACCATAGGATCTGTCGTCGACCATGCCCCACAATCAACAAGCCATAAAGCAGACGAAACGAGATTGTCGGCACGACGAACAGATCCATCGCCGCGATGCCATCGGCATGATTATGAAGGAACGTCTTCCACCCTTGGGATGGCGGGCGTCTTCGCCTGGCCATATACTTGGCCACACTCGTCTGGCCGACCTCGATGCCGAGTTTGAGCCTGCAAAGGTCCCTCATCACGCGGCAGCATTGCCCGATTCTCGATCAACTGCCAGCCGGATAAGGTTTGCGACAGGGACACCTGCTCTACTCGCCCATGTCCTGGTCACCCCGACGCGGGCTTGAATCGCAAACGACCGTCGTTGCTATCACTCCCCGAAGCACCTGAGCATCAGAACGATAACGCTTGCTGGCCGGCGGTAACCATAGCACGGCCTCCCCGCAGCAATTCAAACGCCGCCCGGTGCGTCCCCGGCTCATAATACCTGGTCGTGATTGCCTGCTTTTCGACACGCGCACGGATCGTCGCAATACATGGCGATAGCGAATCGCCCGCCATCGACGCGCCCCTGAGGGCAATCATCCCCATCGGATAGCTGGGCACCGGAGCAATGTAGTCCTGCAACTGCCCGAACACCGACATGAACGACCGCGCGCCAGCCTCCGTCGATTCAGTCCGAAACGGAGGTGAACCGCCCTGGATCACGATCATTCCCGAGCCGCGAAGCCGCAGGAAACATCTCTGATAGAATTCCTCGGTGAATAGTCTGGCCGCGTCCCCAACAGGATCGGTCGAGTCAATCAGGATGAGATCAAAGCGCCGCTTCTCCTCGGCCAGATATCTGTAAGCATCGTCAATCAAGATATCCGCGCGGTCGTCTAGGAATGCATCGCCGGATACCTCGGGGAAAAACCGCCGCGACAGCTCGACGACCTCACTGTCGATCTCAACCATTGTGACTGAAACCACCGGATGCTTGAGCGCCTCACGCAGGCAGCCGCCATCGCCGCCTCCCACGATGAGAACGTCTTTGACATCGCCGTGAGCGAACATCGGAACATGCACAAGCATCTCATGATAGATGTGATTATCACGCTCGGTGATCTGGATTGCGTTGTCGAGCGCCAGCACCTTTCCGAACACGGGCGTTTCGAAAATCTGGATTTTCTGAAATTGCGTCTGCCTTTCAAGCAGGCAATCCGTGACGGCGATACGCTGGGAGAATCCCGGATAAAGCTCTTCCTGAAACCACTTCATTGCTGAATCCCCCGCCGGTGCTCGCTGATCGAAATGAACTCGGGCCGCAGCGCGTCCCTCAACACTTGAGCCGCCTGATAGGGACGGGCGCCACCACACATGAATATGTCGGCGGCCGCGAATGAATACTCGGGCCAGGTATTTCGCAGTGCGTCAGACATCCCGTTCCACGTGCTGATTGCGCAGGAATGATCACCACCGATCACGACGAACTGATCGCCGTCGGCGGCTAACCGACGAGTCATGCCGACCGTCCAGCGAGCCGTCCGCGCAACGGTCACAATCGGCGAGATATCAATCGTACATAGGTCGTCCGGCATTTGCTGCCAGCTGAGTACGATACCCCCTTGAAGCTAACGCGAACTCGCTGTTTTGTTGAAATTCGGCGGGCCCAGCTTTGCACCGTCATCACACGCGCTGGCGCCACATGCCACTCCGAACGCAGGAGGCGCTCGATCGCTACAACCAAGCAATGGAGCGGTTGAAATCCGGTGATTGGAAAGGTTTTGGCACGCAATTCGATGCAATGCGCGAGCCGTTGAAGGAGATGAACCGACAATCTACCGGCCATTAGGATTCCAGCGGAGCAAGGCTTTATCACGTTACTTAGAGTCAGGAACAAATTCTGACCGGTGGAGCAGTATCGACTACAAACGGCGCGGGGAAGTGAAACAGGAGAGTTCTATCCATGATCGAGGGGATCAGCGCAATCACACTGGCCACGCACGAAATGTCGCGAGCTGTCAGATTCTACCGCGCGCTGGGGTTCGAGATCCTGCATGGCGGCGAAGAGTCGTCATTCACCAGCTTTCGAGCAGGGACGAGCTATCTTAACCTCATCGCCCAGCCTGCTGAGCGGCGCTGGTCCTGGTGGGGGCGCGTAATCTTTTATGTCACCGATGTTGATGCACTTTACAACCGTGCGCTCGCAGCAGGGTGCCAGCCAACGACCACGCCCCGCGATGCCGAATGGGGTGAGCGCTTCTTCCACCTAACAGACCCTGACGGCCATGAACTCAGTTTCGCTCGGCCTTTGCTCCCGGTTTAATAGCAACTCGAAGCAGCCTGCCATTCCAACAGGTGCTGGGAGCGCGTATGGTACTCCGATGAACAGTGGTCGCCGCAATCTGGCGAATTTGAGTCATGGTGACAACGAACGGTCGTATCGTGACCGTGTTTGGCGGAACCGGATTTCTCGGCCACCGCATCGTTCGGCGTCTGCGCTATCGTGGATTTCCTGTTCGGGTCGCGTCAAGGCATCCGGATCGGGGGCACGGACTTTTTGGTTCTGATGATCCGCAACTTCAATCCGTTCAGGCCAACATCCACGACGAGCAATCAGTCGCGGACGCGACTGCGGGCGCTTACGGCGTTGTAAATGCAGTCAGTCTTTACATCGAGAACGGACGAGAGACTTTTCATTCCGTTCACGTCGAGTCGGCCCAACGGGTAGCAGCGCAAGCGCACCGCGCCGGAGTCGAACGGCTCGTCCACGTTTCAGGAATCGGTGCCGATACCGCCTCACAATCACAATACATCCGAAAGCGCGGCGAAGGCGAATTGGCGGTCCAGGCCGCGTTCGCCGATGCACTTTTAATCCGTCCGGCGGTGATGTTCGGACCAGACGACGCGTTTCTCACCACCATCCTCAAGCTCCTCCGCCAGCTTCCAATCTATCCGATGTTTGGCCGCGGTCTGACCAGGCTGCAGCCGGCCTATGTGGGGGATGTTGCGGAGGCGATTGGCCGGGTCATGCAGAACGCCGAGACGCCTTCGATGATCTTCGAACTCGGCGGCCCGCGTGTCTACTCCTACGAAGAACTTCTCAGAGCTATTGCGCGCCAAGCCGGCCTTGCGCCCCTATTGATTCCGATCCCGTTTGCCATTTGGTACGCACTCACATGGGCCTCCGAAACGTTTCCGAGTCCACTCCTCACTCGCAATCAAGTGGAACTGATGCAGATCGATACCGTGTCATCACCGGAGATGCCTGGATTTATTGAACTTGGGATTTCGCCGCATTCAGTCGAGGCAATTCTCCAGAGAATGTTATCGAACAGCAGATGAAAGAGGTTTCTCGGTCAACCCGCTTCAACGGCTGACGGAGAGAAATTGCCTCGTCCGTGTAGTCCGCCCTCTGTGCCGTGAAAAAGTGCAGGGCCTAGCGGCCTCGCACAGGGGCAACCTTGTTAGGATGCGATTTGAGGTCCTATCAGCTCCCATATACTGATTTTAAGCGTTTCCGGCATCAGGAAGAGCGCGAGCACTGTCAGCTTTGGGTCAAAAAAAGCGGGCATCGCTGTTGGCAATCATAAGGTCCGGCTGGGTGTCAAAAGCGGACATTCCTAACGGCTCATTCCGCGAATCTAAAAATCGCGATCGTTATGCGTGGTTCACTGAGGACACCATCGTCCAGGTGCATGGAACGGGGCCGCAGGGCATCACCTACGTCGATCCCTGAATAAAGGACCCGCAGGCGCACCGGCGGGGGCCATCGAACGCCTCGACAGCACGGCACCCGCCAGAGTGCCCACCGCAGATTCGTATCATGACCGGTCGTCCGCGCACCTCGTGCAGGATGCTGGCAACCACGTTTCGCAAGCTTTCCGACTCGGTACACAGTCAGTGACTATTCAACATGCTGGCCCGCCCGCCAGCCCATTTCCCAGAAGTCGGCCTCGAGCCGGGTGGCTTCCTTGAAGATCGCGATCAGCTCTGCCTCGCGGGCCGGCGTAGCGTAGAGATCGGCGAGGCTCTCCAGGTGCGCCCGCGCTTTCACCGCGACCTCCTGGTACGGCGCACCGGCATACTCGGCGATCCAAACGCGATATGGGTTCGTTGCAGCGCGCGCCTCGGGTCGCGAGGCGAGCCGCGTCGCGATCTCCGCGTAGCCGATCACGCAGGGGGCAAGCGCCACCTTGAGTGCCAGCAGATCGCCGCGCATTCCCGCGTCGAGCACGTAGCGTGTATAGGCCAGCATCTCGACCGCCGGAGGGGTTTGTTCAAGATCGCTGGGCGACAGGCCCCAGCCGGCGCAGAGCTTCACATGCAGATTCATCTCGATGTCGAGGATGGTCGAGAGGCCGGCCGCCGCTTCGCGCATGTCAGCGAGCTTGGGCGACTTGTAGACGGAGAGCGCGTACGCGCGAGCAAACTCGATGAGGAACAGGTAGTCCTGAACGAGGTAGTGACGAAACGCAGCTTCGGCGAGCGAACCGTCTGCCAACCCGTTCGTGAAGGGATGCTCGGTGTACGCCCGCCACTCGGCGGATGCTTCTGTCTTTAGACGCTCAAAGAAACTCATGTCTTTCGCCGGGTTTGCTTCTCAATGGTTGTTTTTGGCTCGCTACCAATTTCTCGTCGCAAACCGGGTGGACGTTGACCTTGATCTGCGCGAGGCTAATCCTTCAGCCGTTTGGTTATAAGAAGTCGGGAGCAACACCGTACAGAACGCAATCTTCAAGATTATCGATCTCGCGGGATCATCGGACAAGGGCATTGAGGACGCTATCCAAAGCGCCATTGAACATGCCAGCAAGACAATCCGATGTTTGGCTTAGTTTGAAGTCGTTGAAACGCGCGGATCCATAAGGATGGTCACGTGACCCCATTGCCAAGTCACCCTTAGGGCGGGCTTCAAGCTGGAAGGAAGGTAATCAATTCGCCGGTTTTTCCGGTCCAATCCGAAGTAGCAGGGCGTGAACTCATAAACGCGTCGTTGGACAGCTTGCTGGAGTCCGCCTCTGGAGAAGAACGCGCTCGGCACCGAAAAAAGGGCGCAAGTTGCAGGACAACCCGAACTCGTTCACGCCTTGGTCATCCGAGCGAATATGCGGTCAATCTTGGTGGCCATGATGAAGTCGTTCTCATGCAGTCCCTTGATCTTCTTGGTCTGCAGAGAGACCGTCGCATTGCCCCAACCGAAGCTGATATTCGGATGATGGTCTTCGGCTTCCGCGAGTTCACCAATCTCCTGAACAAAGGTAAGAGCCTCGCGAAAATTGCGAAACCGGAAGCTCCGCTCGATGCGGTGAGATTCCTCCGCCAGTTGCCAGTCTGGGGCCTGTGCGTGAAAGAGCTCAACTTGCTCGCGCGTGAGTGGAGGTATTCCCCCGCGACAGGGAGTGCAGGTTTTGCTAGCAAGAGCTTCGGTCATGTTGCTTGCCCCTCGTGTCAACCTTCGCCCTGATGTTGCGGCGCGGGCACGGTCGGCCTCAATCACCCGCGCCGGGATTTGGTGAGAAGTATTGGAGTTTGTCCGGCTTCCCCTCCCATTCCTTAGAGTCGGGCGGGGGCGCTTTATTGACCGTAATATTTGGCCAGATTTTCGCGTATTCCGCATTCAGCGACAGCCATTTCTCAAGCCCCGGCTCGCTGTCAGGCTTGATCGCATCGACTGGGCATTCCGGCACGCAGACCCCGCAATCGATGCATTCGTCCGGGTGGATGACGAGCATGTTCTCGCCCTCGTAGAAGCAGTCCACGGGGCACACGTTGACGCAATCCATGATTTTGCAGCGAATACAGCTCTCGTTGACGACGAAGGTCAATTAAGCGTCCTTTCAGCAGATCGCTGTGGTGAACTCATTCATGGTGTCCGTCCGTCCTCGCGGTGCTCGTTCATTGGTTGAAAATGGACGCAGAGGAGACCCGCGTCCGTCGGCTCGATCGGAACGCCGAACAGCAGGCATTCAGTGGCCGAGGAGCCCGTGCTCGGCAGGTTGCCGCACATCTCTCCACCGAGGTGCGTGCAGTCCTGGCAAACACCGAAGCGCCGATGCGCCCCACTCGCAGCTAGAGTGGACAGCACTTGGTGCAGGGCGCGGTGCATCGCAGTTCGCTCTGTCGCGTCGAGCGAATCCACGGCGCGCACCAGAACTTCGAACGGATCGCGTGCAAGCGCTTTTTTGCCCTTGCTCGTCAATCGCAGACTTACGCTTCGCCCGTCCGTCTTGACTGGTTGTCGGACCAAGTACCCACCCGCTTCAAGCGCCTTAATGGCTTGTGTTGCGGTGCCGCGGGTTGTCGCTTGAAATTCCGCGAATGCCGACGGGGTCCGCGAAAACGGATTGGCACGGGCGAAGAAGCGGAGCGCCATCCATTGGGCTGGACTGAGTTCGCCGTCATAGCCCTCAGCTTGTACGAGCCGTCCCACCTGCAGCAGGAGCTCTGCCGTTTCGCGCGCTGACATGATTGCCTCTTTGAAAATATAATAACGTTTCGAAATCAACTTGACAACTGATCTGATATGGATAATTTTGTTTCGAAACTAGTTCGAGGGCTTGATCATGGCCCGCAACGCGGCCCTGCCGATCCTTACGGCCGAATCCGGCCTCACCCATTATCTTGAGGAAATCCGGCGGTTCCCGATGTTGGAGCGCCAGGAAGAATACATGCTAGCCAAGCGCTGGCGCGAGCACGGCGATCGCGACGCGGCGCACAAGCTTGTCACCAGCCATCTGCGGCTCGTGACCAAGATCGCCAGGCACTATCGCGGCTACGGCCTGCCGATTTCCGAGGCGATCTCCGACGGCAATGTCGGCCTGATGCAGGCGGTCGAGCGCTTCGAGCCGGAGAAGGGCTTCCGGCTCGCCACCTACGCGGTGTGGTGGATCAAGGCGGCGATCCAGCAATACATCCAGCGCTCGTGGTCGCTAGTGAAGATGGGCACCACGGCCAACCAGAAGAAGGTGTTCTTCAACCTGCGCAAGGCCCAGAGCAAAATCTCCATCCTCGACGATGGCGATATGCGGCTGGACCAGGTGAAGATCATCGCCCGGCGGATCGGCGTCACCGAAACGGACGTGATTTACATGAACCGGCGGCTCGGCGGCGACGCCTCGCTCAACGCCGCGATCCGCGAGGACGGCGATTCCAGCGAGTGGCAGGACTGGCTGGTGGACGAATCCCCGGACCAGGAGACGACGCTCGCCGCGAACGAAGAGTTCGATAACCGCCGCAAGACGCTGTTCGATGCGCTCACCGTGCTCAACAAGCGCGAGCGGCGCATCTTCGAGACACGCCGGCTCGCCGAGGAACAGATCACGCTCGTAGAACTGGCCGAGGAATTCGGCGTCTCGCGCGAGCGCGTGCGCCAGATCGAGGTGAGCGCCTTCGAGAAGGTGCAAAACGCAGTGAAGCACCGCGTCGCGGCGATGGGGACCCCGGCGCCTCTGCAGGTGCATTAGCTTCCAACCCTCTCCCGTGGTGGGAGAAACTAGCGATGGACGTGTTGCTATGGGTACGTTTTACGGCAACCGAACGACACGAGCGGGGCACCGCCCACCGGGTGCTGATCGAGCCCTCGCTCGACGATCCATGCACGGCACTTTGCATCATCGATCGGGCGCCTAAGCCGCGCACTGCAGATGGAAAGTTATCCGACGTTTCATAATGAAGTCGGGGTGCCGATCGTGCGCATTGGCTGCCGCGAATTCAAGTGCATTGGGGCTAAACCGCCGCAAGATCACCCACACATCTACCTCAATATGGGCGATGCCACTGAGATCGTCTGCCCCTATTGCTCTACGCTATTCCGCTTCGATCCGAGCTTGGGCGCACACGAAGCTGATCCGGCAGATTGCGCTTACGGTGACATGGACTGAGTTGAAAAGCAGCAACGCTGCTTCCTTCGTCATGCCGACCGCAGCCAACCAGCGCCAAGCGCCACCGTCCCGCAGTCTCGGGGGCGGTTCACGATGGCCACGAACGATCCGAATTCGGCGGCATGCAAGCGTCACGACGGCCGAACCAGCGATAGCGGTTGCGCGCGACCAAGTCATAGATCGCGTCGCGGATCACCCGTGGGATGAATTGAAAGATCCATGTCCACTGCCAGCACGGAAGCTCGCGCGCAATGCGCAGCACAGCTTCGGATTTTACATAGGCCTGGCCGTTCGCCAAGAAGGCAAAGGAATCCGGGCGATCAGGATCGATCCCGAGCTGCTCAGCGAGCGGACGTCCCTCGGCCAACTGGATCGGAACGAAGCGAAAATAGCCGCGGCGATCACGTTTGCTCACGAAGCGGCCGCCGCGCGAGCACAGGACGCATACGCCGTCGAACAAGATCAGGCCATGCGGCGAGTTGATACCGCCAGGACTTTTTGGATCAATGACGATTGTCAAGACAATGCTCCGATGACGTATCGAATCCGCGAGGTTCGATAGTTTGGATGACGATGCGGAAACGATCCACTCCACGCGCTGGCTTCAACTTTCCCGCCGATTGATCCAAGTCTTTAACAACCATGTCGACCAATTGCTGACGCAGTAATTTTAGGGCTTTCTGAATTGCAAGTGTAAGCCCTATGCATTCGCTCGAAATATCCAGTAACGAGCCTTGTACATGGCGACCGAGTTGGCGGATTGGAAGCGAATCGAATCGCTCCATTCACGTTCTGGCGATAAGATTTGCTTCATATAGCAAAAAGGCTCAGCATCCCTGCCGAGCCTTTCTTATTAATTGGTTCTGAACGTACAGAATTAGAAGTCCATGCCACCCATGCCACCGCCGCCACCTAGCATTGCTGGGGCATTCTTCTTCGGCAGTTCAGCCACCATTGCTTCCGTAGTGATCAGAAGACCCGCAACCGAAGCTGCGTTCTGGATCGCTGCACGAACCACCTTGGTCGGGTCGATGATGCCCTTGGAGACGAGGTTGCCGTATTCGCTGGACTGTGAGTCGAAGCCGTAAGCATACTGCTCCTTCTCGAGGATCTTGCCGACGATGATGGAACCGTCTTCGCCCGCATTGATGGCGATCTGGCGGGCCGGAGCCGAAAGCGCCTTGCGGACGATCTCGACGCCGGTCTTCTGGTCCTCGTTATGGGTCTTGACCTTCTTCAAGGCTTCCGATGCACGGAGCAGAGCGACGCCGCCGCCCGGCACGATGCCTTCTTCAACAGCCGCACGGGTCGCATGCATCGCGTCATCAACGCGATCCTTGCGTTCCCTCACTTCGACTTCGGTCGCGCCGCCGACGCGGATCACCGCGACGCCGCCTGCGAGCTTGGCCAGACGCTCCTGCAGCTTCTCGCGGTCGTAGTCCGAAGTGGTCTCTTCGATCTGCGCCTTGATCTGTGTAATGCGCGCCTCGATGTCGGCCTTCTTGCCGGCGCCGTTGACGATGGTGGTGTTTTCCTTGTCGATCATCACCTTCTTGGCGCGGCCTAGCATGTTCAGGGTCACGTTCTCAAGCTTGATGCCGAGGTCTTCCGAGATCGCCTGACCGCCGGTCAGAACTGCGATGTCCTGCAGCATGGCCTTGCGGCGATCGCCAAATCCTGGCGCCTTCACAGCGGCGACCTTCAGACCACCGCGCAGGCGGTTCACAACGAGCGTGGCCAAGGCCTCGCCTTCGACGTCTTCAGCAACGATGACGAGCGGCTTGCCGGTCTGCACGACGGCTTCCAGCAGCGGAAGCAGTTCGTTCAGCGAGGAGAGCTTCCTTTCGTAGATCAGGATGTAGGCGTCGTCGAATTCAACGCGCATCTTGTCGGCGTTGGTGACGAAGTAGGGGGAGATGTAGCCGCGGTCGAACTGCATGCCTTCGACGACGTCCAGTTCGGTCTCGAGCGACTTGGCTTCTTCAACCGTGATGACGCCCTCGTTGCCGACCTTCTTCATCGCGTCGGCGAGGAACTTGCCGATTTCCGCGTCGCCGTTGGCCGAGATGGTGCCGACCTGGGCGATCTCGTCGTTCGACGTGACCTTCTTGGAGTTCTTGACGAGGTCCGCAACGACCGCTTCGACCGCGAGGTCGATGCCGCGCTTGAGATCCATCGGGTTCATGCCGGCGGCAACCGCCTTGCAGCCTTCCTTCACGATCGCAGCCGCCAGAACGGTCGCGGTGGTGGTGCCGTCGCCGGCAGCATCCGCCGACTTCGAGGCCACTTCGCGCACCATCTGCGCGCCCATGTTCTCGAACTTGTCTTCAAGTTCGATTTCCTTGGCGACGGTAACGCCGTCCTTGGTGATGCGCGGAGCGCCGAACGACTTGTCGAGGACGACATTCCGGCCCTTGGGGCCAAGCGTGACCTTCACGGCGTTGTTGAGGATTTCGACACCGCGCAGCATCTTGTCGCGCGCATCGACCGAGAATTTGACTTCCTTGGCTGACATAACTTGTCTCCCTGAGTTGATCTTTGTTGCTCACCTCAGGAAGCCGACCCTTTGCGGACGTCTCGAAGGATGAGATGTGAGTGCTGAGGGCATCATCCTTCGAGACGCCAGCTGCGCCCGCCGGCTGCTCAGGATGAGGAAACTGGCTGACAGCTTAAGCGGCCTTCTTCTTGGAAGCGGGAACGTCGGTGATAACGCCCATGATGTCGCTTTCCTTCATGATCAGCACGTCCTGGCCGTCGATCTTGACCTCGGTGCCGGACCACTTGCCGAACAGGACGATATCGCCGACCTTGAGGTCGATCGGGATCAGCTTGCCGGCTTCGTCACGGCCGCCCGGACCAACCGAAAGGATTTCGCCCTGCGACGGCTTTTCCTTGGCATTGTCCGGAATGATGATGCCGCCAGCGGTCTTGTCTTCTACGTCGATGCGCTTGACTGCCGCGGTCGTGAAGCGGACGGAATTTCATGCGATCCTCCTATGCCTCTGAAGATGTTATAATTTTTGAATTGGCAGTCACAGCACGCGAGTGCTAAAGCGATCCTTGTACATAAGCCGGTCATGCGGAAGTGCAAGGTGTACCGAAAACTCCATCCGAGTTTATCGAGTGAAAGATTCACCTAAGCTGGCGCTATGATCGCGCTACTGGCGCGCGATCCATTCTGGGGTGGGGTTTGTTGTGACGTTGACCCAGGCCTCTGCGATTGAGCCGCACGCCAATGTCGGTGCCAGCGCCGGCTTCGATGTGGCGCCAACGTAGCCGGCTTGGTAATCGGGGCGCGACTGCGCGTCCCTGGATTCGTTGAGCCGTCGGTCATATCCGGGCGAAATTGTCTCGGTTGGGGACGAGCAAATGCTGGCATCATCGAGCTCCAGGCGATGCGCGATAGAGCTGCGGCAATTTCCACAGGTCTCTTCTTGCAAGATCCCTTCGACTATCTGGTTTCGGGGTCGTCCCGTTCAGACTGCCGTTCGCAGCCGCCTCATCGTGAACTCGATCTCCCCGCCTGGCAGCTCGCGCCAATGCTCGACCTCGCTCATGAAGGCGGGCTTCGGGTAGCGATCGAGGAATTCCCTCACCGTTTGGCGGGCGTCGTCACGGGGTTGGGTGAAGGTCTCTCGCACGAAACCATCGTGGGCGCGGTGCTGCGCGCGATGATCGCGCATCCGGTCCGCCTGCTCACGCGGGGTCTTGGGCCCTGCCATCGCTGCTACTCCATATAAGCGATGTCTATTAGATAGATTGGCCGCGGTTCTGGTCAGGGCAAGTCCAGAGCAACCCATTACTGCAAAGAAAAAGGCGCGCCCCCCCGCGAGGCATTAGATAATTCGCCTGTTCGCTAAAGGAACGGGGCCGAATTGAACCTACGGCAGGCTTGATCCGATGCCGACGCGAGCGGGCGTGGCCATTGCCCAAACGCTTATCGCGTCGGTCTATAAAAGATGGGCGCAGGCAGATTGATGCGCTCATGCAGCCCTCGCTTGTAGGGGGCCGGATAAACCACCATCTGTAAGGCTCACCCCCGTCTGAGGGCCATTCTCATGGTTGTCGCTGGCGGCGATTACGTCCATTTCGTTGTGGAGTACGGCGGCAAAATTGAAAAGTGCCGGGTAACGGAGACTGCCCTTCTGAACAGAGAACGCTTGAGCAAGAAGTATGCAGGCCACGCACAGCTCATCGCTATCTTTGTAAGACACCGAGCCGAGATCGAATGTCTCGCACTCGCGAAGTTGCAGAGGGAGGGTCACTCTGACCGCAGTGTTGTAGTGACCACTGAGGATCTGAACCCTTGATGTAGCTGGCTGTTCGACGCCCTTGCTTACGCAAGAACAACGTGGCCACTAGCTGTTGAGCGGCGATGACGTGAAAACGAAGAACCCGTATGAACAAGACGCTGATATCGATAGAAGAACTGAAGCAAATCGCTCTCAGAGAAATCCACACTTACCCCGGATGCAAGGACGTATCCGCCGTCGGTATTTATCCCATCACAGACGAGGTAGCCGGAACAATTGGTCTGTCCAAATCGTAAGCAGCGAAGGCGTTGACCCCCAAGCCACAAACCGCGCTGCGATTTATGCCAAGCACAAGCTTCGTCACGAATACAATCTGTGGACGGGGTGAGCCTCTTATGCCAGCAGCAAACGCATTAGTTCTTTCTGGGCGGCGGTTCGTTCGCTACTTCCTCTGCCAATAGCTTTAAAAATTTCTCCACGAGACTGCGATAGAGCTTAAGGTTTTGCTGGCGAATGAAAAATTGATGCTCCATAGCTACCTCCTCTGAGGGCATGGACCGAAGGGCATCGTGCGCCTAAGAGTGGCAAGTGTCGAGCACGTATTGTCTCCCAGAACGATCAAGGAAAACGACTTGTTCGACTTCCTGCGCGCTGAAAAGAGGCTTATTGATTTAAAGCCACGGCAAACACCCGCCGGTTCAGGCCGACGAGCTTTATTCTTTTCGGTGCCACGAACAGGTGCCTTCCGGCTCAACGGCAGAAATCTAGAAGGCCATCTCCGGGCGTGGTTCGGGCAGTGCCGCATCTTCTGCCTGATGGGAGTCACGCTCCTGGGCAGTAACCGGCAACTGCAGGACCAGGGCACGCTGCCCCTCCAATAACAGCGTCACCAGAACCGTGTTTCCATCGGGAAACATCAGCGCATCGTGATGCTGATGCTGAGTATTTGGTCCAACAGCACAGAAACGTGCGACTTGGACGTCGGCGCTCCTGGTCGAGATCCAGTTGCGATCGTATTTGATGTCCTGGTCGAAGGCGAGTTCGGTGCCAGGGAGAAGGCACACGGCAACACCCGGGTCGCCTTCAGCGGCGAAACCACGGGTCGACGTTCCATGGAAACTTGTCGAGACAAGCGTTTCTCCAACCTTGGCTGGACGAGACGCTACGGCATGCAAGCTGTAATCACACATGAGATTTGCTCCTCTTGTCGAGACAACTCATCCGCATCCGCTCCGGAGGCGGATTTCTATCAGTGTGTCATTTTACGAAACGCACTCGCGGTGTCTGGTTCCTGCGTTCCCAGATACTCTATTGCGCCCCAGAACGATCTGGCCGGCGGGTGCACGGACTTCGGGTTGGTTGCCAAATCGCGATTTCCTGATCGCTCTGTTTGGCTCGCCGCCAACGCACCGTCCTCCATTGAGGATGGGACTGGGATGTTCAATCTTCAAGCTGCAAAAGCGAAATACTCCTGAAATATTTCCATAGTGAGCGCGGGAGATTAGGGCAAAGCCGCGCTATTTCGCCGATACGAGAGTCGCTGAAAAACTTCATCACTCGCCGCGTCCGTTCTACACGCCGTTCGTCAGCGAGAGATCATAAGCGGTCGGCACGACGAGCAATCACGAATTTTGGTGGATGCCAGAGGCGATGCGCATCAAGGTTGAAGTATTGCTGCTTTCCGACAAATCAAACACGTCGCCAGCTGAGGATCAATTCCGCCGATCCATAGAGCTTGCGCGACGACAACAGCCTTGTCGCGGGAATTGAGCAGCGCGATGAGTCTCGGTCGGCTGTATTACTCTCAAGGCCATGCCGTCGAAGGACGCAATTTTCTGAACCCTGCCTTTGAGGCGTTCACGGAAGGATTTGGCACTCCCGATCTTAAACGCGCGAAGGCGCTGCTTAAGGAATGGAGTTAGGCGACAACGCGTGACTCACTATCGGTCGTCCCTTATTCAATACACTCCCGAACCGGACACGTTCCATAACCGCTCATTCTGCGAATCTGATACACGCCGCTGAACTACGTCCGCGGCCTTTGTTGGCCTTCCCTTGGGATTCGCAGATTGTCCCTTCTTGAATTGCGATCCCGTCCCGACAGTATTTACCTACCAGCGAATCTCGGCGCCCGCTTTTCGAGAAACGCCTGACGAGCTTCTTTCGCGTCATCGCTGGCAAATGCCCGTTGAATATTGGACACCTCAAGACGCAGTTGCTGTTCCATATCGATACTTTCCATGGCGCGGACTAACCCCCGTTTCAGTAAACGCAGAGTAATCGGCGACCACGCGCAGAGCTCTTGGCAATAGGCCTCTAATCGCTCCGCAAACGTGTCGTCAGCCACAACCTCACCGGCCAATCCCCAAGCTACCGCCTCTTCACCTTTCAGACTGCGGTTTTCGGCCATAAACCGCATAGCGCGCTCGTAACCGATCGCTTGTGGAAGAGTAATAGTAAGACCAGCATCCGGAGAACCGCCGATGCGAGTGTATCCGGCCATCAGGCGAGCACTTTTACTCACGAGCCGTATGTCAGTCGCCATTGCAAGGCCCAGTCCAGCGCCAACGGCAACGCCATTTATACCGCCCACGACCGGCTTCTCGCAGCGCTTACGGATAGAGAGCAAAAAATGGCCGACCCAGCCTAAATCGTCAAGCTGAGCAGATTGGGGAGAGAGCGATGAATACTTCTCACTGTCGGACAGATCGAGACCTGAGCAGAATGAGTCTCCCGAACCGGTGATAGCCAAGATCCACACGTTGTCGTCCACTGCTGCAGCATCGACAGCTTCGACTATTCCCCACGCTAGCCTTTGATTTATGGCGTTTTTCTTATCGGGGCGATTGAGGGTGATGGTTCTTACATGCCCGCTGTCTTTCACATGAAGAATATCGGTCACGTGCTGTCTCCTTGTTTTTCGGATTCTGGATAAACACTAAGCTACGCAGCAATGTTCTTTAGGCGCGCGGTAATGATGTCATCGGCCTCACGCATGATACGATCAAGAAGCTCCTGGACTGTCGGAATGTCCTTGATGAGGCCCACGACCATTCCGCAACTCCAGCCCCCGGCGTCCATATCGCCGTCCTTCATGACTTTTGGATAGACCCCCGCTACCTCTGGCGCTACATCGGCGAATGTAATTGCTTCGCCAAGTTGTTTCTCCTTGTCTAGGAGGCGCTGAACGCCAGCATTGGTGAGGACGCGTTCGGTATTGCGCAACGGGCGCATGATAAGGCGCGTATCGAGCTCGGTTGCATTGAGGATTGCTTCCTTGACCCGCGGATGAACGGGCGCCTCTTTCGTTGCAATAAACCGCGTCCCCATATTCATACCGTTGGCGCCCATAGCCAGTGCGGCTACCAGACTTCGTCCGTCTGCCATGCCGCCCGAAGCGACAAATGGGATCGTCAGTTCATCGGCCGCGCGTGGCAGTAGGATAAAGTTCGGCACGTCATCCTCACCGGGGTGCCCACCGCATTCAAATCCGTCGATGCTCAGTGCATCCA
Source organism: Afipia massiliensis (assembly GCF_001006325.2). Classification (NCBI taxonomy): domain Bacteria; kingdom Pseudomonadati; phylum Pseudomonadota; class Alphaproteobacteria; order Hyphomicrobiales; family Nitrobacteraceae; genus Afipia; species Afipia massiliensis. Next base: position 434,809 of record NZ_LBIA02000001.1, read on the forward strand.
CTCCGATTGCCTGCGCCTTCAGCGCGTGCCGCACGGAGGTGCATTTATGTATGACCTTCACCTCTGCTTCTTTCAAAATCGGAAGCCATTTTTGAGGATTATTGCCAGCTGTCTCGACGATCTCAATGCCGCCATCAATAATGGCGCGAATGTAACCTGGGTAATCAGGCGGCTTCACCGCAGGAAGAAACGTCAGATTGACGCCGAATGGCTTGTTGGTCATCTCGCGGCAACGGCGGATTTCCGCGGCTAGGTCGGCTGCGGTCGGCTGGGTCAACGACGTGATCAAGCCGAGACCACCCGCATTTGCTACGGCGGAAGCCATTTCCGCGAAACCTACATAGTGCATGCCACCTTGAATGATGGGGCGTTCGATGCCGAAAAGCTCAGTGATACGAGTCTTCATTGCTGACCTTGATGCTTAGAATTGAACGAAACCGTTGAACTAGCGCTTTTCGACTTTCTCAGGCGTTATTATCTCGACCTTCACTGGGGCAGAGAAGCACTTCACAGCTATCCGCCCAAATGCGCGCATGTGATCTGATTTTGAATGGACCGGAAGACAGTCGGCGGAATCCCACTCTTCTACGAAAACCAGCTTGTTAGAATCGTCTACGCTCTCGTGAAGATCATACGCGACGCACCCCTCTTCCTTGCGCGTGGCCGAAATCGCCTCGCGCGCCGCTGCTATGAGCTCTGCCCGCATTTCCGGCTTCACCGTTAAAGTAGCGATCACGTAAACCATCGTTAAACTCCTTATTTGCCCGACGCGTAGCGCGCCGCTGGCTTTCCGGTCACCAAGACCGACTTGTAGAATTTCTTGCGCGCGCTCTCAAATTCTGTCCATAACGCCGAATCCGCGAGCGTCGGAAACGTCACATTCTCCTTCATGTCGACTGCACGCATGGCTGTTTCGACCAAGGTGTCTGCCGTCATGAAAAGCTCTTCCGGAAAACCCGGTGATGACACGCCAGATGCTGCAAAGAACTCGCTCTTGACCGGTCCTGGCAGGATGGTCTGAACCGTGATGCCGCTTTCCGCATACTCCTGCTCAAGGGATCGTGAGAAATTTAGGACGTACGCTTTCGAGCCGCTGTAGGCAGCAGCAGTGACGGAAGGACCTAGCGCAATGACGGAGGCGATATTGACCAACAAGCCGTGACCGCGGGCCTTGAAGGCCGAAAGGGCCGCAAGCGATAACGTGGTCAATGCGAGCACGTTCACTTTGACAAGATTTTCGACGATGCTTACGTCAACCTTAGAGGTTGGCCCGAGTGCGCCAACGCCGGCATTATTTACGAGGACGGAAATATCGCCACGCTCGGCAAATACATTCTGAACGCGGCGTAGATCTGCCTCATTCGCCAAATCGGCAACGATGGTTGTCACGTTGCTTCTGGAGTGCTCTTCGAGTGTGAAAGCCAGTTGCTCAAGCCGCTCCTTGCGCCGTGCAACCAAAATCAAGTCGTATCCTCGCTGCGATAGCTGTCGGGCATAAGCCAAGCCGATGCCAGAAGATGCGCCGGTTATGACTGCAGCGTGTCGAATGTCGCTCATACTGGTCCTCTCTAGACTGTGTTGCGAATTGTCGTGGTCGCTAATTCACGCGCCGCTCGTAGCCGCGCCAGTACTGCTCACGCAGCTCCCGCTTCAGCAGTTTTCCGGTTGGATTTCGTGGAAGGACATCGACAAATTCGACAGATTTCGGAAGTTTGTATCCAGCCAGTCGCTCACGCGCGTATGCGATGATGGTTTCGGCGTCCACAGTGCTGCCGTTGCGGCGTATGACAATTGCCTTTACGGCCTCGCCCCACTTTGGGTCGGGGACACCGATCACCGCAACATCCGCCACATCAGGTTGCCCGAAAAGCACGCTCTCGACTTCGGCGGGATAGATGTTTTCCCCGCCTGAAACGATCATGTCTTTGACGCGGTCGTGGATAAACAAATAACCGCTTTGATCGAGATACCCCGCATCGCCTGTCGAGAACCAACCGTTGCGCAAAGCCTGCGCCGTATCCTTGTCGCGGCGCCAGTAGCCCTTCATGTTCTTGACGGTTCGGCAGACAATTTCACCGACCCGTCCCACTGGAAGCGCGTTGCCTGCTGCGTCCACAATGCGAATGTCGACACCATCGATTGGCTTTCCGCACGAACGGAGCAGTTGGGAGTCGGCGCGATCGTGATCGTCGATGGACAGAACGGTTATGCCGCCCGTGGTCTCTGTGAGACCGTAGATCTGGATGAAGCCCGCGTCTTTGAAGGTCGTTACCGCTCTTTTTAGCAGATCAAGCGGTATGGGTGATGCGCCGTAAACGATCCGCCTTACACACGACAAATTAGCTTTGCCAATCAAAGGCTCGCTTAACAAAGCCAGGATCATCGCGGGCACAAGGAAAGTGACCGTGATCCGCTCCGTTTGAATGGTCTTGATCACCTGTGCCGGCACGAAATCACGGATCAGAACGAACCGCAGTCCGCCGAGCAAACAGATTAACCCGGTACCGCAACCCGCAATGTGAAACAGCGGCATTGCCACAAGGGCAATGTCTGATGATGACCAACCGCCCCATGACTTCAGTGTCTGGGGCAGCGAACCCAAGATGTTACGATTGGTCAGCTGGACGCCTTTGGGATGGCCGGTCGTGCCGCTGGTATAGAGTTGAAGACAGACATCATCAGCGTGGGCTTCAACCGCCGGATCATCGTCAGTTTGCTTGTCGCGCCACTGCCGATAGCTATTGTCGGTTGTTATGACACGTTCGACAGTCTTAAGTCCGGGGCCGGCCTTCTGGATAACGTCAACAAAGAGCTCTCCGATGAAGAGTACTTTTATCTCGGCATCGTTGATAACGTATTCTATCTCCGGCCCTGCGAGCCGGGCGTTTATTGGAACGATCACTGCATTTACTTTTGCAGCACCCAACCATATTTCGAAGAAGCAATCGGAGTTCTTATCAAGCACTCCGATGCGATCTCCCTGACCTATTCCGGCGGCACGCAAGCCGTTCGCGACCCGGCTGGACGCATCCTGCAGCTTGCCATAGGTGATATTTCTCCCCTCGTGGCTAATAGCGACAGCCTTCGGCCTGCGAGCTGCGTGAAATCGCGGAATTTCGGCAAGCGAACTCAACAGCGGATTTACATCCGACATAATGGAAACCTCCCCTGAGAGCTCTTGTGCGGCTCTTTGAGTTTTGAAGTGAACGGTCGCTAGGAAAGTGAGGCTGCTAGGTCTCTAGCGGCTCCTGGAAGTAAGACACGCCGAGCCATTCTGCGATCACCGCGGGCTTATCGACGCCCTCGATCTCGACTGCGACTTCAGATTTCGACATGTATTCCTTTGGATTTCTCAGAGTCACTTCAATCAGCTTGAAGCGAGCGCGCACACGACTGCCCGATTTAACCGGGGAGATAAACCGGATCTTGTCGAAGCCGTAGTTGACGCCCATGACCCTACCTTTGACGGCTGGAAGAGCGTCATACGTCATCGCGGCCAACATGGAGAGCGTGAGAAAACCGTGCGCCACCGTACCCCCAAAAGGGGTTTTGGCTGCCTTCTCCGGATCGACGTGAATGAATTGCCAATCCTCGGTAACGTCGGCAAATTTGTCGATGCGCTCCTGGGTTATGTCAAACCATCGCGACACACCGACCTCTTCTCCCTTTTTTGCGACGTATTCCTTGAATGTGAGCTCAGTCATTGGAATTCCACCTCTACTGGTTGGAAGAATTAGCGCTTTCGCGCGGTAAGCAAATCGCCGAACAGCTCCCAATGGGCCCCGGTGAACTTCATCATCTGCAGCTGTTCGAGCGGTGCGAAGTCGATGGAAGATGTCTTGATCTTGACGCCAGGAAGAAGGCCCTCCGGTTCCATTTCCAGATTCGCGGCCTGCTTCATGATGTTTTCGCGCGTGAGGTTGTCACTGCTTTGTTTGATGGTTTGCGCCGCTACCTGTGCAACCACATAGGCATACATGTTCAGTGAGTCAGCCTTGTTCGCGCCCGGCATGTACTTGTCCATGAACGCATGCCACTTCACGACCGCTGGATCCTTCGACCACTGCTGATCATTGACGTCCTTGAGATACGAAGCTCCCAGCACGCCTGTCGAGTTCTCGACGCCCGCCGGAATAAGTACGTTCACGATCGATGTCGCCGTGTTTGGAATGATCTGGATCGGTTTCCAGCCCAACTCACCTACCTTTTTGATGGCCTGGGCGACAAATTTGGGAGTCGCAATATAGAACACGACGTCAGGATTTGCCGCTTTCAACGATACAATGAGCGGCTCGATGGTTGGGGACGATGACTCGTAGGGAATGGCAGCAACAATCTGCTTGTCAGCCGCTGCGCCTAAGCTCTGCCGAAATCCTGCGAGGTAGTCTTTTCCAAAATCATCATTCTGATAGATGATTCCGATTTTCGCGTTGGGAAAGTTTTTCTGCAGATATTGGATGTAGATATCCGCCTCAGCCTGATAGTTATTGAGGAATCCCATCGTCCAAGGAAAATTCTTGGGGTCGTCCCACTTGTTTGCACCCGAGGTGAGGAACAGATGGGGAATTTTCCTGGCATTTAGGTATTTATGGATCGCACTGTTTCCGGGCGTGCCTAACGGACTGAGAAGAAACAAAACCTCATCGCTTTCGACGAGCTTTCGAGCTTGCTCTACGGTCTTCGGAGGGCTGTAAGCGTCATCGTAAGAGATGTAGTTGATCTTACGGCCATTGATGCCGCCGTTGTCGTTGAGCATCTGAAAGTAAGCAGCTTGAGCCTTGGCGATTGTCGCATAAGACGACGCGGGGCCGCTGTAAGGCGATATATTGCCAATCTTGATTTCGGTATCGCTGGCTCCAGTGTCATAGGCCTTCTGAGCACTGACATTACTCGCACACGTCAGTGTCATCATGGCAGCAACAATTGCTCCGAACGCGTAAGTTCGTCGTTCCATTGGTTCCCCCGAGAGATATTCTATGTTTGATGAAAATTGACGGCGTGAGGACACCCTCAAACCGCGGTTAAGCCGCCGTCGACAGCTAAGATCTGACCGGTGATGTGTTTTCCGGCATCGCTTGCAAACAGAAGCGCGGCGCCCTTGAGATCTTCATCATCGCCAATACGGCGCAAAGGCACGCCTTCGGTGAGCTTCTCAACGCCTAGGGCCTTAATGGTACCGTGCGTCATCTTGGACGGGAAAAATCCGGGAGCCAACGCGTTGACGGTGATGCCGTACTTGCCCCATTCGCCCGCGAGACCGCGGGTAAAGTTTACTACCGCGCCCTTGCTGGTGTTGTAGGCGATCGTCCCGGTAGGACCACGATTACCGCGGAGACCCGCAATGGATGCGAGATTGATCACGCGTCCGTACTTGTTCGGAATCATCGACTTCTTTGCGATGGCCTGCGAGAGCACGAACAGCGAGCGGATGTTAAGATTCATGACCTTATCCCACGCATCAACGGGATGATCTTCGGCAGGGGCGCCCCAGGATGCGCCTGCGTTGTTGACAAGGATGTCGACCTTGCCAAGCTTGGCGATCGCCTCGTCGGTAAGTCGTGCAATATCTTGATCTTTTGAGTTATCGGCAGCGATCCACTCGACCTTCGCGCCTCTGTCTTTAAGATGCTTGGCAGCGGTCTCAAGGTCTTCGGCTTTGCGCGACGAAATCACGAGGCGCGCGCCTTGGTCGGCCAGTGCTTCAGCGATCTGCAAACCAAGGCCACGCGAAGCGCCGGTCACCAACGCTGTCTTTCCGGTCAGGTCGAAAGCTTTCATAGCTGAGTTCATCGGTTGTTCCTTTCGATTTTCAGATTGTTCAAAGTGCAGCAGCGGCGAGGTCCATGAGCCCTCGCGAGCCTAGAGCTGCCCGTTCTAGAAAAGTTGAAGTCATGGGAAGTTCGCGCTCCATCCAGTAGCGCGCGAGCACAAGCTTGCGCTCAAGAAACTCCCTATCTGCACGGTTGGCCTTGAGAAGATCGTGCGCAACGCGTGCGGCTCGGGCCCACATCAACCCAATGGAGACGACGCCGAATATGTTCAGGACGTCGTACGACGCGGCCGCAATGTCGTATGTCGAACCACTGTTCGCGCGTACCCATTCAACTGCAGCTTCAAGGTCTTTTGCTGCTTTTCGAAGCGCGTCCGATAGATCGTCCAGCCCTACTTCCTCGCAGCTTTCGATAGCTACCGTGATTTCGGACGCAAAGGCCTCGTAGGCCCGGCTGCCATCTGCCCCCAGCTTGCGCGCGACGAGGTCGTGCGCCTGGACGCCGTTCGCACCTTCGTAAATCTGGTAAATGCGGGAGTCGCGGACAAACTGCTCAACGCCGTTATCCCGGATGTACCCATGGCCGCCATAAATCTGCACGGCAGCGTTAGTGCCGTCAAAAGCCCGATCGCTAAAATAGGCCTTGATGATCGGTGTCAAAAGCTGCGCAAGATCGCCTGCTCGACGTCGCTGATCTGGTTCTGAGGCGTTGCGTTGCTTCTCAATGAGAAGCGAGACCCATGATCCAAATGCCCTCGCACCCTCGTTGAACGCACGCTGCTTGATGAGCAAACGCCGAACATCGGGATAGGATATGATCGCATGAGGCTGGTTTGAGCCTTTCGCGGGCTTTCCGGCTATACGCTCTTGCGCATATTGCGCCGAGTTCTGATAGGCCGCCTCCGAAACACCGAGCGCCGAGATGCCGGTTCCGAGGCGGGCGCGGTTCATCATCAAAAACATGCCGCTCATGCCAGCCGCTGAGCTCGTCTTGCTTTCGGACTGGCTACCAAGCCGATGTGCTACCGCGTCTTCAAAATTGAGAACGCAGGTGGCGTTTCCCCTAATGCCCATTTTCTTCTCAACCGCGCCGACGGAAACGCCGTTACGGTGAGAGAGCCGCCCGCTATTCGGATCGATGTTCTGTTTTGATACCAGGAAGAAATTTACCGACGACAGATCGTCGACGAACTTGCCCTCGGCATTCGGCAGCTTTGCAAGGACCAAGTGCACAATGTTGTCGGAAAGATCGTGATCCCCTCCGGATATGAAGATCTTCGTGCCAGTGATCTTGTAACTGCCGTCGGGCTGCTCGATCGCCTTGGTTTTCATCAACCGAAGATCGGTTCCGCAGTGGGGCTCGGTCAGGCACATGGTTCCCGTCCAAACACCGTCCACCATCTTCGGTATGATGTGCTCTAGCATCCAGGGCGCGCCCGTCACTTCAAGAGTCGACAGCGCGGCATTTGTGAGTCCGGAATACAAGGCAAGCGCTGCATTTGAACCGACAGCGATTTCGCCCGCGGCCATTCCGATCAAACCGGGCAACCCCGCCCCGCCAAATCGTTCAGGCGAAGCGAGCTTGTTCCATCCCGCTTCGCAGTATTGTTTGTAAGCCTCGGCAAACCCTTTCGGCGTCCGCACAGCCCCGTTTTCCAGGCGACACCCCTCCTCGTCGCCGCTTTGGTTTAGGGGTTGCCATTTATCTTCACAGAACTGGGCAATGCCTTCCAAAACGGGACGGGTCAGATCGTTCGTGAGCTCGGAAAAACCGGCCAGATCCTTGAGGTCCTGCACGCGTAGGAGATCGTGCAGAACGAACAAGTAATCTTCGACAGGCGCTTTATAGATTGGCATTGCGCTTAGCGTCCCTTGAACACGGCCTTGCGGCGCTCGACGAAGGATTGAATGCCCTCCTTCATGTCCTCGCTGCTCATCACGCGATCGCGAATGTGCGGGATGATGTCGATTGAAGCTCTCTCGCCCGACTCAATGAACTTGAGTGCCGCCTGCTTGGTGATCTGAATGCCGATCGGCGCGTTCTTCGCAATTATCTGCGCGATCTCCATTGCCCTTTCGATCTGCTTTCCAGCCGGGACGACTTCCTGCACCAGACCAATCTTGAGAGCGCGATCAGCCTTGAACTCGTCGCACAGGAAAAGATGGTACATCGCATCACCCCAGCCCATCCGCGTAAGGTAGCGGAAATGGGCGCCGCCGAGCGGCGCGATGCCGCGCTTCGATTCCATCTGGCAGAAACGGGAGTTGTCGGCGGCAATAACGATGTCGCCAGCCAGCGAGATCTCAATGCCGATCGTGAAGACAATGCCCTGAACGGCAGTGACAATCGGCTTCCGGCAGCGGCTCTTCAATCCGAAGGGATCGATGTTGCCATCCGGCAGGGGCTTTACCGTCGCCTTGGGTCCGAAAAACTTCGGCATATCCAAACCGGCCGTGAAGTCATCGCCATTTGCGCAGAGCAATCCGACCCATAGGTTTTCATCGCGGTCCAGAAGCGTCATAGCGTCGGACAGTTCGCGCATCATTTCGGGGCTGAACGCGTTCTTCTTTGCCGCGTTATCGATGACGATCTTTAAAACGTTGCCGTGCGTTTCGTGATAAACGCGACCGACTTTTTCTTCATTCTCAGCCATGGAGAGCTCCTTAGTCCCGCTGTTGCGGTGTGGGTTAGAGAGGAATGGTGATGACGGTTGAATCCGGCGGATCGGCATAGAGACGCTGAACGTCGCGTGCACGACGACCGAGGCCAACCCGCTGATTGATGTAGCCTTTGTCGGTTATTTCATTTCCGTCGATGGACGGCGGCTCCAAAAGCAACACGACCCGTCGAATGGTTCGACTTCCCGCGTTTCCAGCGGCAGCGTTATGGGCCTTAAAGCTCGCCTTCAAAGCTTCGCTGATTGCCGGACTTGAGATGAGTGCGCTCGTTGACGCCGAGTTGTCGCCTACAAAAGCGCGACACGCTTCGATATTGAGCCAGGCCAAAAGCCCGACATAATCGCGATCCTGGCCCGTGACGATCGCGTCCTGAATAAATGGGCTCGCGCAGGCAATCGCGTCTACCCTCAATGCACCAACTTGTACGAATGTGCTTGAGAGCAATTTGAAGTCTTCGACCACACGGCCAGCGAACAGCAATCCCTCGTTGACATCATCCGGATCGAGGAATTCGACCATGTCGCCGATTTTGTAAAATCCCTCTTCATCGAAGGCGGCCGCGGTCAATTCGGGTTGATTGAAATAGCCGGGCGTGACGGAAACACTGCGTATTCTGATCTCGAACTTTCCGCCCCCTAGCGGGAGAAGCTTGATCTCGGTGCCTGCGCATGGCAGGCCGATCAACCCGACACGTTCGGTGAACCAGTGTGTCGTAGTCGCGGCTGGAGCAACTTCCGTCGCTCCGTAGGTCGAGACAAATACAATGCGCTGACCGATTGTTTCCACTGCCAGCTTTTGAAATCTATCGAAGATGTCGTCAGGCAGGCGCGCCCCGCCGTATGCCAATGTGTAGAGATTCTTGAAAAAATTCTTGCGCAGCGGTTCATCATGTTCGAGTGCGGTTGCGAGCGCGATGTATCCCGCGGGAGCGTTTGAATAGGTAATAGGTGAGATTTCACGTAGGTTTCGAAGTGTCTTCTCAAACTGTCCGGGCACAGGTTTGCCGTCGTCGATGTAGAGGCTCGCGCCTCTTGCAAGGACGAGGTTGAAGACGGCGTTTCCGCCCATAACGTGATTCCAGGGGAGCCAATCGAGATAGCTCGCCTGGTCGGGAGGTAGATCTATTTCACGCGCCTGCATGAGCATTGCAGCGTTGGCGCACATCATGCGATGCGTTAACTCGACCGCCTTCGGCATGCCGGTCGAACCGGAAGTGAACAATAGCTTTGCAGTCGCGTCCGGATCAATCTGTTCGATGGCCTTTGCAACCTTGGCCGTCGGCACGGCTTTGACGAGATCCTCGTACCTATGAGCTGAACCGGTCGCCCTTCCCTTTACGACGATGAGGTCTATGTCGGCGAGGTCCACGGCTGATAGAGCTTTGGCATATTGATCGGCGTCTTGGGCAAACACGGCTCCCGGCTTGAGAAGGCCGAAGATGTACTTGAGCTTTCCGTGGTCCGAGCTCTGCAACGAGTAAGCGGTGGAGATCGGTGCGACGGGAATTCCGGCCTGCATTGCCGCCATAGCAACGACGGCGTGCTCAATCGAGTTACCACTGAGGATAACGAGTGGGCCCCGAGCCACATTCGGCAGGGCAAACAAGGCCTCAGTGACGGAATCCACAATGCGTTTCCCCGCAGCGTACGTGAGGGTCTGCCACTGGTCGGACGCGTCCCGTTGGGCCAGCCAGATCTGATCTGGACGTTCCGTTGCCCATTTTGAGAGGAATTCCGGCAGGTGCCGGGCGTAGCGATCGAGCGCGACACGCGATTTCAAATAGATCACGCCGCCAGCGTCGCGATTCATCTCGATATCCCGAGCCATCCAAGACACTGGCCGGAATGGCACGCGCGACAACTGTTGCCGGATCTGCGAATTCAACGACAGTTCCTCCCAGAATGGCCGCTTTCGGCTCTTTTTGGCTATGTCGGCACGAGCTTTTGCGCTGCTCGCAGGTCCAACATTCATTTGGAAATTCAATGGAAATCGCTGCAAACCACGCGTACTGTGCCTCGCAACAATGTGCATGAGGACTATCATGCACAAATCAACATGATGACTATCATGCAGATCGTCAAGCACTAATTTGAAGGGTTATCCCGTGGGGCATTCGCAAGCAGACAAGGCTCGGAACAGAGAGCGGATTTTGGAGGTAGCAGCCACGCAATTGCGCGAGGCAGGCCTCGACGGCGTGAGCATCAGCGACCTTATGAAGGCCGTCGATCTTACGCATGGAGGTTTCTATGGGCATTTCCCGTCAAGGGATGACTTGGTTGCAGCAGCTCTCGACAAGGCGTTGACCGATGGTGAGGCTTCAGCCGTTAAGTCCGGCTCGACCAGAGGTAAGCGAACGTTAAAGTCGGTCGCGAACAGCTATCTTAGCAAGATTCACCGAGACAACCCGAGCGCTGGGTGCGCAGTATCCGCGCTGGCGGGCGACGTCGCGCGATCGAATATTCAGAATCGCGAGATCATGAGTAAGCACCTAGAGAAGTACTTCGATAACATCACTGGTGTGGTCGGCGACGAGTGTCCGCGCGACTTGGCGATCTCTCTAATGTGCATGATGGTCGGCGCCGTTACCCTATCCCGCGTTATGACTGATCCGGGTCGCTCGGATGGAGTGCTGCAAGCCGCGCGGAATGCCATGTTGCAACTTGGCCAGCCGGAAAATCCTTCTTCGACCGAATAATTTCTCACCGCCGGCCCGAGTACTACGCGGTTGTATCCGCGACATCCGGCGCTGACTCATAGGTACCAATTCTGAGCAGGTATGTATTGAAGCGGCCGCGCTCGCTGTTCGGATCCGCTTCGCATACGCGCAGGACCCATTCGATTTTAAATCACTAAAGGGTGGCTAATTGCCAACCGCCTTCGAAGACTCAACGATCTTACCCCATTTTGTAATTTCGTCGTTCACATAAGCTTTGAATGGAGTGCCAGTTAGATGCCCGGGTTCGACGCCAAGCTTTCTAAATGCTTGAGCCATATCCTCGGATGCCATGATCTTCTTCATCGCTCGCTCGAGCTCTGTCCGAGCTTCGCCTGAAAGACCAGCCGGCGCATAAAGACCAAACCAGGCGGATGCGGAATAGCCCGGAAGGTTGCCGGCCTCAGCAATCGTGGGCGTATTGGGCAGAGACGAGACGCGCTCGCCGTTCGTCACAGCAAGGATTCTCAGTTTTCCGGCTTCTGCGTTCGCCAGAACAGTCGGCAGGGAATCGAACATCACCTGGATATGTCCGCCAATCAAATTAGCCATCGCTGGTGCCGCGCCCGGATAAGGCACGTGCATCATGTCGACTCCAGCCATCGACTTGAACAGTTCGCCGGCCAGATGATTTGCGCTCCCGACCCCCGGCGACCCAAAATTCAAGGTGCCCGGCTTCGCCTTCGCATACTTGATAAGATCTGCGACCGAATAAACTGGCAAGTCGGGATTGACGACCAATGCATTCGGTACAAGCGCGACGAGTGCTATCTCTGTGAAATCTTTCTTCGTGTCATACGGCAAGCTTTTTTGCAGAGTTGGATTGATGACGTGGTGCGTCGAGCCTAGCAAAATGTGTGAACCGTCCGGCGCGGCGCGTGCCACGAACTGCGTACCCACCGTTGCGCTGGCGCCGGGCCGATTTTGAATCACAACTGTGACGTCGAGCTCTTTGCCGAGGCGAGCACCCAACTCTCGCGCAAGAACATCGGTGGTGCCTCCGGCCGGAAATGGCACGGTAAGTTGTATTTGATTGACCGGATAGGACAGAGCGGACGTGGCGTAAACGATTCCGAAAGTGACACCGATCGTCGCAAGTATGCGAGTAACTCTCATGACTTTCTCCCTGTCGAAGCGATGCGCCCCGTTTTTACTACCTTGTTTAAAGTTCGCCAGAAGAACAAAATGACCGCTTAGTGAAATCGTAGATATCATCTGCAAGCTCTGCAAGCTGTGGTCAGCTATGCCTGCGTCGAGTGATCTATGAATGCGTGAGCGACTTGCTCGGTCGAGCGCGTTTTGTATCTTGAACCGGAGCAGACATGCGCAATCGTGATGCCGAGTGCCATAACCTTGGAAGAAATTGCTCAACTGCAGTTTTGTGTGTGAACTCGCCAGAGGCCAAACTCACATTAATAGCGGCAATCACAGCACCGTTCATGTCGCGCACGGGCACGGCAAGCCCGCAGATCGAATCGTCGAACTCTCGCTCGCCCCAAGCGTATCCTTGCTTGCGCACCTTGAGTATCTCGGCCTTCAACTTCGCTCGATCGGTGATGGTGACACTCGTCAACTTGCGCATCTTTACCTTGCGGAGAAATTGATCGAGTTCATCATCCGAGAGTCCCGAAAGAAGGACTCGTCCCATTGATACTGCGTAAGCAGGGATCAAGCTTCCGAGAGAAGGACTGACCGGAAGAATGCGCTTGGCGTGTTGCCGCTGCAAATAGACGATATCTTCGCCATCTAGCACCGAAAGAGCACAAGATTGTTTGCTGACAGCGCTAAGCTCTTCCAGTGCGACCTGCGCTTCGCGCCAGTAAGGCAGCGTGGACAGATATGAAAGGCTCAGACGAAGTACGCGGGGTGTAAGCCAGTACTGCTTTCCATCGCTGCGGACGATTTCGAGATCAATCAACGTTAGCAGAAAACGTCTTACCGCTGTGCGCGGGAGCTTTGTTGCGTCTGCTAAATCGGCAAGCGAATGGCGTCCTGGAGCTTGGCCCAAAACTTCAATGACCATCAGCCCTCGCGCGAGAGAGCGTACGAAAGCCTCACTCTCCGATGTTGCCATTTGAACAAGCCTTGACAGTTAGGGTCTGATGACTTTTATTTTAACCGGTAAGCGGACGATTATGACCGCTAAGCGGTTACAAGTCAACTTCGTCGAGGATGGGCCGGAGGAAGCGATGAAAGCTAAAGTGGAAACAGCGGAGTTATCCGCAAATGTCGCACAGGCCGAAGAACTGATTGCTCATCCGTCCACTGACCGGCTTTTCATCGATCTGCGGCTTGGTGATCCGGAAGAGGAACTGACGAGCTTTCGTACCTGTCATATTTTCGGGGCAGTCCACGCCCAGATACGCGAGGTGTTCGCGGCTCCGCCGACCCCAACCACAGGCAATCTGCCACTTCCGTCGATAGCGAGCTTGCAGCGATACCTTGATGATTGGGGTGTTGGCCAGGAAACCGAGATCATTGTGTATGGTCCGACGCCTGCGCTCGCAGCACGTGGCTGGTGGGTGCTGAAGTGGGCGGGCTTCCAGAAAGTGCGCCTGCTCGATGGCGGACTCACTGCCTGGATGGCGGCTGGAGGAGCCGTTGCGCAGGGTGACGAGATTGCGCGTGGTCCGGCATCGAAGCCCGTCCCCCTTAGCGCAGGTCATATGCCGACAATCGAGGCGGAGGAAGTCGAGCGCCTCAATGGTGACGTGACATTGATCGATGCACGCGATGAAGCATCCTATTTGGCCGGATGCATTCCCCGCGCCCAAAATCTGCCCGCATCAGATCAGTGGACTCCCGCTCGAAAGCTCCGCCCTCTACCTGAGATCCGCCAACTTTATGCGGGCGTGGATGTGAGGCCGAACAAAGACAACGTTGTTGTTGTCTATTGTGGCGGTGGCGTCTTGTCCGCACTGGAGGTGCTGACGATGGCAGCCGCGACTGGGGCAGTGCAACGGCTATACGTTGGCTCTTGGTCTGAGTGGAACAAGAGTTCTCATCGCCTTGCACAAAGCGCTGAATACAATCAACAGCTCACCCGATGATTAAACTTTAAGGTGTTGCATGAACGTGATCGCCCGACCCGTATCGAACACCGACGTTGACGTCATCATTTGTGGCGGCGGCCCAGTCGGTCTCGCGTTGGCTTATCTCTTGGGGCGGTGGGGTCTCCGTACAACCCTCTTCGAGAAGCGCGCGAGCACGACAATTTTGCCCAAAGGGCAGTATGTGCATGCGCAGACTGCTGAACTTTACCGGCAGTGGGGTGTATGGAGTCTTCTTGAAAAGCGTGGGTGGCCAATCGAGAAGTCAAATGGCCAGGGCGTTTACGTCAACGTGTCGCGCGGTCCTGTCGCCCAGGTGCGTGCGACAACTGGCAAGGAAGCCGATTACGCCAAGAAGTGGGAACGTCTGACCCCTGTCTATCCGCGTAAGATCCCCGCTTCAGATTATGAAGCGGCGCTGTGTCAGCAAGCCCGCCAATGGCCGTCCGCCGAGATTCACTTTAGCACACGCGTCGTTGATGTTCGGCCAAGTGACACGCACGTCACTGTACGCGTTCGAAATGAAAACACGGGTGCCGAGCGTGAGGTCCGCGGGCGCTATCTGGTGGCATGCGATGGCGCGCATAGTTTCGTGCGGAATCGTGTGGGTCAGGGCGAAGACCATGGACCGGCTTTTCTCAATCAAGTGCTTGTAGAATTCAATGCGTCGCTCGACGATACGCTGGGCCGGGATGGGTTCTTCCATTCTTTCGTGATCGACCCACGTTACGCAGGCTGGTTCGGCAGCAAACATCCCGACACCGGCGTCTGGCGCTACAGCTTTCGTCACGATGAAGATAGCGTGCCGGATCATGAAACGATTTTTGCGCGCATTCGCGGCGCGCTCGGCATGGATATTCCGATCGAGATTCTGCAAATCTTCCGATTCGACTACACCACCGGCTTGCTCCGTCGCTGGCGGGAAGGAAATGTGTTCTTCGCCGGTGACGCCGCGCATTGGCACTCGCCGTGGGGTGGGTATGGGGCCAATTCCGGTGTGCAGGATTCCAACAATCTTTCCTGGAAACTGGCAATGGTGTTGAAGGGGATCGCCTCAGACAGTCTGCTTGATACTTACGAAATTGAACGCAAGGCAAAGGCATGGCAGGTCGTCAAGGCCGCGACTTATAACTCTCTTCATTTCCAAAGCATCGTGCAGTCGGTCGTTGTGGGCGAACCAAAACTAGCTACGGAAGGAGAGCTGAGCGAGGTCGGTCGGCAGTTCTTGCAGCAACGATTCGATCCTCATGGCGACAATACGGTCTTGCATACAGGGTTCCAGCTGGGGACGGTATACGATTCTCACGCAGTGATCCGCGACGGTGCTGTAGCTCCGGTATCCGACCTGAAAAACTATGAGGAAACAACGGTGCCAGGCGTGCGTGCGCCGCACGTCTGGCTTCGCGACAAAAAGGGACAGCGTCTATCAATCGTTGACCTTTGGGGAACCTCGTTTAGGCTTGTCATCTCCGGCGACAGCCAAATTTGGCGACAAACCGTCAGCGCGTTCCACGCCGAGACCGGCATACCCCTTACACTTATCGACGTAAGCCCAGAAGGCGATTACGAGCCGTTGGATGTAAAGTTTGAGAAGCTTTACACCAAAAATGGCGTTGTCCTGGTGCGACCCGATGGCTTTGTTATGCGTCGTTTCACCAGCTCTCCAGCAGCCGATCTCAACCTTCTTCAGGAGACGTTTCGCAATAGTTTTGGGTCATTAGGGCTGAGAAACTCTAGCGTTGAGAAGTACGCTCTGACAACCTGAACCCAGAGGACGAGAAGGTTACTCTCGTGACGCAGCATCACCTAGGGTGGCAACAACTAGCTTGCCACGCACTTGTCTCAAAGGATCATTCAATTTCCTCTTCACCATACAACTGGATAGCTTTTGCAGTTTCCTTATCAGTCGCTGACCGAATCTGCTCTAGCCCAATGGCCACAGTTTCGCGGCAGGACGTTCCATAACCGCTCATTCCGCGAATCTCGGGGAAAGCGCTTTACCGCGACTAACGTCGTCGCTGATTAGGCTTGATTCTGGAAATTTTTCACGATAATGAAAAATTGTCCTCAAGCGAGTCATTGGACAGGGTAGTGGCTCGCTCCTGCATCATCTGATGCGGTCAGACGCTAGGTGAGATCACTCCTCCATTGGTTAGTGGTCCTAGCTATATCCTGTTTAGTGCTCCCAGTGAGCGCACCTCTCAACGCTTTCACCAGCAACGGCTGGCGCGTGGCTGCGACTTGTCGCAGACGCCGCTTCAGCATGGAGACGGTTATGCTCAATGTCCAATGGGTGCCTATTGGCACGCTTAAACAAAATCCTCGCAACGTTCGCACTCACAAAAAGAACCAGATCAAGCAGATCGCCGACAGCATTCGGACGTTTGGATGGACCTTTCCGATTCTGACCGACGAGATGCGAATGATCGTCGCCGGAACCGGCCGCTACCTCGCATCCACAGAACTCCGGCTGCGCGAGGTTCCTATCATCATTAAAGCGGGCCTCACCGAGACCCAGAAACGAGCGCTCGCGCTTGCCGACAATAAGATCGCGGCCAATGCCGGCTGGGATCACTTGGGCTTAGCCGCCGAGTTGGGAGAGCTTGCTACCCTTCTTCCTGAATGCAACCTCGACCTGCGGATCACGGGCTTTGAAGCGCCGGAGATCGACAACCTCATGGGCGCCTTTAGCGATTCTGAGCAAGACCCGGTGGACGAGATCTCTCGGCCGGCGGATATCGCGATAACGCGACGAGGCGACCTTTGGACGCTGGGCCGTCATCAGCTTTATTGCGGTGATTCCGGCGATCCAGTTGACGTGCGAACACTCATGAGGCGCCAGATGGCGCACATGGTCTTTGCGGACCCCCCTTACAACGTGCCGGTTCGTTCAATACAGGGTCGCGGCAAAATTAAGCACCGGGAATTTTCATCGGCGTCGGGCGAAATGTCGCCAAAGCAATTCACGAGCTTTCTCGCCAAATGGATGAGGCTTGCCGTCGAGTTCTCCGAGGACGGCTCCATTCATTTCTGCTGCATGGACTGGCGGCACATGTCCGAGGTCCTTGCAGCGAGCGAGGAGACTTATAGCGAACTAAAAAACCTTATCGTTTGGGCTAAATCCAACGCTGGACAAGGCAGCTTCTATCGGTCCCAGCATGAACTAATCTTCGTCTTCAAGAACGGCGATAGATCTCACCAGAATAATATTGAGCTTGGAAAGCATGGCCGATCTCGCTCCAATGTCTGGCAGTACGCTGGCGTAAATACCTTCCGCAAAGACCGACTCGCAGAACTGACGGTCCACCCGACCGTCAAGCCGGTCGCCCTCGTGGCGGATGCGATGCGTGATTGCTCGCGGCGTAACGATATCATTTACGATCCATTTATGGGCTCAGGCACAACAATTCTCGCAGCCGAGAAAGTTGGTCGCCGTGCCTATGGGATCGAAATCGATCCACTCTACGTGGACGTAGCGATCCGGCGTTGGCAAGAGTTCACCAAACGCGACGCGATCCTAGAGGCTACCGGCCAGACCTTCGACGAGGTCGCCGCGAAGCAATCCGCCTCCCCCGCCCTCAAGCGCGTGAGGACATAATGGAATCGGATTCGAAAGAGAAACGCCCCGCCCGAAAGGTGCGGCGGAGGACGAGCGACGACGACGTCGGCTACGGAAAGCCTCCCAAAGCGCACCAGTTCAAGCCGGGACAGAGCGGCAATCCGAAGGGCCGCAAAAGGGGCGTCAAGAATCACGCGACGATCGTTAAAGAACTAATGCAACGTACAGTTCCCGTCCCCATGCGCGGAAAGATGCGGAAGATCAGCCTTCGCGAGGCCATCTACCTCCGCATCGCTGACGACAGCCTGAAGGGGAATATCAAAAGCGCTGCTTTCCTCTTCAATCGTGACCAGATGATCGAAATGGGTAACGACGACATTCGCGAAGGTCTAGGCGATGACGATAAGGCAGTACTTGAGGCCTATCTCGCAGAATTCCGATCAAAGTCTTCGGGAGATAAATCATGACAAAGCAAGATCAAGGTGTCGTTTATGCCCTGCTCCGTTCCGACTTCGAAAGCTTTCTGCATCGCTGCTTTCGCATGCTCAATCCTGGCGCGGCCTACTTGCCAAATTGGCACATTAAAGCAATCGCACGCCAACTTGAACGCATTCAGAACGGAGAGACCAACCGCCTAATCATCAATATGCCGCCGCGATATCTAAAGTCGCTAACGGTCTCGGTGATCCTGCCGGCGTTCTTGCTCGGACATAATCCTCGAATGAAGATCTTTGGTGTGAGCTACAGCAACGACCTTTCGGCCAAGCATGCTGCTGACTTTAGGGCGATTGTTCGGTCGGATTGGTACCGAAAAGTATTTCCGAGCATGCAGGTCGCTCGCGTCGCCGATTCCGACGTCTTCACGACGAAGCGCGGGTTCCGCCGATCAACCTCTGTTTCGGCAACGCTGACAGGCCTTGGCGGCGATATGATCATTCTAGATGATCCGCAAAAGCCTGTGGACGCACAGTCGGACACCCTGCGTAATTCCCTGAATCAGTGGTTTACTAACACACTCCTCTCGCGGCTCGATAACAAAGCGACGGGCGTCATTATTCTGGTCATGCAGCGAGTTCATCTTCACGACCTGACCGGCTTTCTGGTCGATAATTCCAGTGATTGGACCGTGCTGAGCCTGCCAGCCATTGCCGAGATCGACGAGAGGGTCGAGATTGGCGAAGGTGAGTACCACGCGCGCCGAGTTGGCGAAGCTCTTCATCCCCGGTACGAGACCATCTCAACACTGGAAAAACTTCGCACCCAAATGGGTTCGGCCATCTTCAGCGCTCAGTACCAGCAATCTCCCGTTCCGGACGGCGGCGCAATGATCAAGCGTGAATGGTTACGCTACTATGATCGGCTGCCGGAGCGGGGTTATCGTACCAAGTTGATCCATAGCTGGGACACTGCGGCAAAGGTGGGAACTCAGAATGACTGGTCGGTCTGCACAACCTGGCTTCTGGTCGACAATTTCTTCTACCTGATAGACGTCATACGAGGCCGCTATGAATACCCTCAGCTCCGCGCAATGGCTATCACGCTAGCGCAGAGAGACCAACCGCTTAAGGTCCTAATCGAAGATACATCGACGGGTGTCGCTTTGGCGCAAGAACTTCGCCAGAGCGGCATCTATACGGTTAAGCCTGTACCCGTCGAGCGAGATAAGCTAGGTCGGCTGTTCGTGCATCAGGCCAAGTTTGAAGGGGGCTTGGTGCTGTTTCCGCGGAAAGCGCCCTTTCTGGCACAGCTCGAAACCGAGCTTTTGACTTTCCCGCAAGGAAAGCACGACGATCAAGTCGATAGCCTCAGCCAGGCCCTGTCATACAAGGGGGGATTCGACACGACCTATTCCTGGGCGTGACGGAGTTTAATTTGTGCCAATTTCAATGCACTGTTAAACGCTGCGCTATGCAAGTTTGCGCGTGATACCATACTGAGGCTAAATCCAAGGTGAGCAAGTCAATGCGACATCGCCTCCTTGGCTTAACCGTGGAGTGTGGTTGTGGGCGGTTAGAGCTTGCGGATCGATGAGAAGCGCATTGTGAAGACCGGGCTCTTCATCGATCCTCCCAAGGTCACGCTCTGCTCTTTCACGCAATCGAGGTCCGATGGAAAAAACCCTCCAGAAAACCGGACGGTGTCACCTCTTTTCATCACGGCCAGAGATTTGAAAATGTCCGTATCAGGATCGATCAGAGTTTTATCAAATAAATCCGATAGGTCGTTGTTCCAGGTTGAGACGTGCAAGCCTGACGCAAGTTCGAGCGTAATCACACCTCGACCATCGCCATTGGTGGATAGATAGGAAATCTTTGCTATCCATCCACCTGCGTGATGCCCCTGAAGGGCGCTACAGATCGCCTGCTGCCTGGCATTGCGAATTCCACCTGCGGCCAATTCATTCCCGGCCGACGTGAATTGGGATCGTGCCTGCGTAATGGCCGCTATGAAGCGAGCCTGATCGGATGGAGGGGGCACACTCGGGGCCGGCGGAGCCGCACTTCGGCCGCCGCCGACAAGAGTTCCGACAACGACAGCTCCAAGTGCGCAGCCCAAGGCCGCCTTGATCGCAATGTTCATGGGACTACTCCCGATTAGTGTTCGATGTGCCCTTCCGCCGCATCGTGAACCGCTCGGCGTGGGTGGATCAGCACATCGCTTCCTATGAGAGCAAAGTCCACAACACCTCGGCTGTCGGTGTCACTATCATCACCGTCGGTTAATAAAATCCTATTTTGGGATAATCCGTTTCTGGGATCAAATTACTTGCCGCCGATTCACGGCCCTGGCGGCGCATGCAGAAGACCCTCAAATCCGCGGATTATGCCCGCCTGATCCACCTGCTAGTCGCAGTGCGGAAAGCTGCGGATGTTCGGCAGCAGGCGCTGGCCAAGAAGCTGGGCAAACCGCAGTCCTTTGTCGCCAAGTATGAAAACGGGGAGCGCCGCCTCGACCTCATCGAGTTTGTGGCCATCGCTCGCGCGCTTGGCGCCGATCCCGTGAAGCTGTTTAAGGACTACGTCGCGGCAAAGGGCTCGCCGAAAGCCGCCTCAAAGCGTCCGACCAAATAATCCGCTGATGCGCGAGCCCAGAGCCCTTTTTGGGCGGATCATTTCGTGATCGTGGTCAACCGATAAGAGCCACAAGATTGCTGCGTTTCCGCTCGACTTCGCCAGCGCATGGAGCGTCACTGTCGCCGCAATCGGAGGCAAAATGATGGACCGCAAAATCACGGAACAGGCAATTGGTCTGATCCTCGTCGAGATTGGTGCTCGCCTTGGCGAGGCAGCACGGATTGCCAAGGCTGCCGAGGCGTGTGCGCTGGCCGGCAGCGTCAGTGAAGGCGTGAGAGTCTCGATGGATCTCGAACAGATTTTCTATGAGACCGGCCGTTTGCAGGATGCGGCTTCGCTGCTCAACCGGCTGTCGAGCGACTAAGGATCTCTTCCGCCCAATGGATTCTCTGCCCGTCTGGAACGACGGGCTTGCGGCAGTGGCAGCACAGGATGCTGTCGTTCCCGCAGGGAGAACCGAAATGGCCACCAGCAATCGAAAGCGCCCTCGAAAGACCGGGCGTAAATCCACACCGGCAGCAAAGCGACCGACAAAATCCGCTGTGAAGGTTCTGCCGTCCGACGCGTCGAAGAAATTAGCACCACTGAAGACGCCAGAGGTCGCCGCATCCAAACAGGACAAGGTCCTTAAGATGTTGCGCGCGCCCTCCGGCACCACCATTGCCGCCATCATGAAGGCAACCGCCTGGCAGGAACATTCGGTGCGAGGGTTCTTTGCAGGTACTGTGCGCAAGAAGCTCAAGCTGAATTTGACCTCGGTCAAAACCGATGGCCAGCGCGTATACCGCGTCGTCGCGAAGGCGATCCCCGCGAAATGACCCAAGCCCCCTCCTCCATGAAGCCAGCCGATCCGGCGGTAGAAGCCGAACTGGATCGGCTGGCGACGGCTCCCATCGTCGAACTGCGCAAACGTTACCGGGAGGTGCTTCGAACGGATCCGCCAAAGGCTTTCGGTCCGGATCTGCTCCGTCGCAGCATCGCCCATCGGATTCAGGAAAAGGCTTATGGCGGACTGTCCGGTCCGACAAAGCGGCTGCTCGACCAGCTTGTGAAAGCCATGGCGGCCAAACCCAACGGGCGACTGGAACTGCCGCGCCGGATTAAGCCCGGCTCGGAGCTGGTGCGGACATGGAAGGGAAAGACCTACCGCGTCGTGGTTCGTCCGGACGGCTTTGCCTATGAGGGTAAAACCTATGCGGGCTTGTCGGAGATTGCGTCCCTGATTGCCGGTAGCAACTGGAATGGACCGCGGTTCTTCGGGCTACGGTCGAAGCCCGAAAAGGCTGAAGACCATGGCAAGTAACGCGCCTAAAACCCTGCGCTGCGCCATTTACACCCGCAAATCGACTGAGCACGGCCTTGAGCTGGAATTCAATTCGCTCGATGCCCAGCGCGAGGCCTGCGAGTCTTACATCAAGAGCCAGGCGTCGTTGGGTTGGAAGGCGCTGCCACAGCTCTATGACGATCCAGCGTTCTCAGGCGGCAATCTCGAACGTCCTGCGCTCCAGCGACTTCTGAAGGATATCGACGCCGGCAAGGTCGATGTGGTCGTCGTCTACAAGATCGATCGCCTCACCCGTTCGCTGGCGGACTTTGCCAAGCTGGTCGAGGCGTTTGATGCCAGATCAATCTCGTTCGTCGCCGTGACCCAGCAATTCAACACCACCACCTCGATGGGCCGGCTGACCCTCAACGTCCTGCTATCCTTTGCTCAGTTCGAACGCGAGCTATCCTCCGAGCGCGTCCGGGACAAGGTCGCTGCCTCGCGCCGAAAGGGGAAGTGGACCGGCGGCACGGTGCCGCTCGGTTATGAGGCTCGAGACAAGAAGCTCGTCATCAATCCCGCGGAAGCAGAAACCGTCCGCATCATCTTCCGACGCTATGTCGAGCTACAATCCTTTGGCCGCCTTGTTACCGATCTCGACAAGCGCGGCATCGTCACCAAGCGGCGGAATACCAAGGTCAAGAAGTTCAATGGCGGTATTCCGTTCACCTACGGTCCCCTCGCCCACTTCCTGAAAAACCGAATCTACCTTGGCGAGACCGGCCACGGCGGCAAATGGTATCCGGGCGAACACAAACCAATTGTTGACCGAAAGACATTCGACAAGGTGCAAGAATTGCTAGCTGCAGGTGTCAACAAACGCAGAGTCAAACGATCCGACAGCGGCGCGCTGCTCATCGGAAAACTGTTCGACGATCGCGGCAACGCAATGAGCCCGAGCTTTTCGTCAAAGAACGGCGCCCGCTATCGCTTCTATGTTAGCTCGGCAATTCTGCGCGGTCGCAAAACCGCAGCCGGATCGGTCGCACGGGTTTCGGCGACCGACATCGAACAAACGCTGATCAATGCCCTGCGCCAACGGCTGAAGATTGATCAAGCTGTGTTGGATGCGGATATTATCGGCGCTTACGTCGCACGTGCAGAATTGAGCAGCCGCGCCGTCAAAATCAACACTACGCCGGCAGCAAAAATTCGATCGAACAAGCTCTCGATCCCTTGGCAGGTGCGCAAACCAAGTTCCGCGTCGGTCGTTGAGGCCAACGACGAACGCCAGCCTGATGCAAAACTTGTTCAAGCGATTGTTAGAGCCCATGCATGGCTGCGTGATCTACAGAATATGAAATTTGACACAGCCGAGGCGCTAGCGGCCTCGGTCAAGCTGCATCCTAAGTTAGTAAGGCAAGAACTGCGTTATGCGTTTTTGGCGCCAGCCATAAAAGAGGCAATTTTAACAGGCGATCAGCCATCGGCCCTTTCGCTCGCACGGATTCCGAAGAACTTGCCGCTGGCATGGTCGAAACAGTGCCGCACCCTTGGTTTCTGAAGGCTCGAAATCACAAGTCCAGTTGGAAACCTGTAAGTCCGCTCCTGCGCCAAAAGCTGGCCTTACCGCGTCGATCGCGCAATGTGGGACTTGGCGGCCGGAATCTGCCGGCCTGCTTCGCAGTTCGACGGGGGAAAGCGGCCGTCAGATCCGAGCCTTGGTGGCGGTTGGTCAAATGCGGCTGTGTGGCGCGACCGGAACCGCCGGCAAAGTTCATGCATACTCGGATTGCGGCGTCACCCCGAAGGACCAAGGTTGTGATGCAGCATTGGAAAGTCGTTCCAAATGGATATGCACCAGATCCAAGCTCCGCATGAGGATGATCCACCGGCTTGGATGCTCTTCTCCTGCCGATTCGGATGCCGGTTTGGGCTCGATGACGGCCCTGCATTTGTTCACGATCTGTTCAAGCGTGTTCTTTTGGCCTATACTTGGTTCTCGATTCGCAAGTTCGGGGCGATCACCGCACCTCATACTGCAGCTAATGCTCTCGATGGGAACAAGAGAAAGAATCATGGCTAGGCAATTTCAATTCAAGATCGAAGACGAGACCTATCACTGGGACGAGCAGTTCATCACTGGCGCACAGGTGCGGCAGGTTGGACCAGGCATCCCCGAGGGCATGGACCTGTACGTTAAGATCCGCAATCTCCCCGGCCGTCCAGTTGCTGACAACGAGAAGATCGACCTCGCAGAGCCGGGCATCGAGAAGTTCTATGCGCAGGATGCCAGCTCCGAGGCGGGCAACTCCTAACGATGGCGCTCCTCTTTGATGAAGACTACCAGATACTTAAAGATGCGGGTCTGACGTTTACCGAGGACGAGGCATCACGCTTTTTTATATTCCGCGATTTTCCACTGCCCGAAGGCATCTACACCGCGAACGGGCAGGTGCGAGCGACCATCGATGTGCTCTACATCATTCCGCCCGACTACAACACATCGGGCGGTGACATGTTCTGGGTTCATCCGCAGCTCGCACGTGCCGACAGCAAGCCAATTCCAAACGTCGGCACGGCAGGCCCGAACCAAGATTCGCGTACTCATGCTGGCATCGAGTACACACGCTGGTCTCGCCACTGGAACCAGCCCAGCGTCACATGGAAGCCAAAGGTCGACAATATTCGAACCATCGTTGACCGCATTATGTGGGCGTTCACCTATCCGGATGCGAAGCGCCCATGAGCGGACATCGGATCACACTGCTTGGCACGCAGCACGATCGTCTGCGTATATGGCTCGACGATCATCCGGAAGGTCATGAGCGCGGAGCGATCATCCTGTTCCGCCGCTTCGAGCGCAACCATGCGGGCCTTCGGCCGTCAATCAGATTCGTCTGTGTCGACATCATTGAGATGCAAGACGACTGGATACTTGACAGCTCGCCCGTGCACCTGCGGATCAACCTTCGCAAGATGCAGGACATCTACTTTCGCTGCGAGCAGGACGGCCACGAACTCGGCTTCGTGCACAATCACCCCGGCGGTTTCCTTGAGTTCTCGGAAAAGGATGAGGACAACGAGCGGCGCATCTTGAAGGGATATGCCGGCTGTAACGGTAAGTCTGTTGCACTTGTTTCGCTCCTCTGGGCGGAGGAACGATGGCGCGCTCGCATACGGCGGGGCGCCGCACCGCAGCAGACAGAAGCTGTGCGGCACGTGGCGGTGCTTGGCATCAACCTGGACATGCATATCAACGGTGAGGAGAGCGCACCTTCCGAGGTCCTCAAGCGTCAGGCGGCGGCTTTTGGCGTACCGTTCAATCGCAAACTCCAGTCGCTGCGTGTGGCCGTTGTTGGTGTAGGCGGCACCGGCTCCTCGGTGGCGACGCTATTGGCCCGCGCCGGCGTAGGCGAGCTCGTTCTGATCGACGGCGACGTGCTTGAGGGTACCAATCTCAATCGCGTGCGCGGCTATCGCACCCAAGATGTGAAGCGAAATAAGGCCGAGGTGTTGACCGCCTACCTTCAGTCCCTGGAGTTGCCTGGCGTTACCGTGTCGGCCATTGGCAAGTATCTGGACAAGTCGCCGGATGCCATCGACGCGATCTCTGGCGCTGACGCAATCTTCGGATGCACGGACGATGTTGCAGGGCGTGATCTCCTCAATCAGGCCACCTACTACTATGCCTTGGCATTCATCGACGTCGGTCTCACCGGCAAGATCGACACCGGCGCCGACGGAGAGCCGTATCTTCGAGACCATCGCGGGCGCATCAGCCGCATCCTTCCGGAGGACGGCAAATGCCTACGCTGCCAGAAGGTAGTGACCCAACAGAAGCTCGACTATGAGCGCGAACTGAGAACGCGCCCCGAGCTTGCGGAACTCGACAAGGAAACGCTCAAGCAGGAATACTATCTGGTCGGCGGTGGGGAGCGAGCGCCAGGAGTCGGACCGTTTACGAGCGCGTCAGCGGACACTGCAGTTGCTACGCTGATGGACCTCATCCGACCGTTTCGCAAAATCCCAAGCGACCTGCTGAAGGACAATATCTGGTACGACTTCGTCCACATGGTCATCCATAGCAACGCGTACCCAGATGATCCCGGCTGTTTCTGCTGCGGTCCTACAGGACTCAAGCTCAAGCGTGAACGCGGATACCGGCTCGACATGCCGGCGCTCGGGAAGATCACCTAACATCATGTTTAAGTGGCTCGCAGATAGATTTCGTGCGTTTCTAGATAGCCTCTCGCGGCAGGAAGCTCCCGTTGAGCGTGTGCCTGAAGTCAAGAAGGAACCGCCGCCGCCACCTGTCTATTTCGAAAGCTGTGAGGTGGTTGCGAAGACGCCTGCGAATGCGTCCATCGGCGACCGGCAACTCATCAGCGTCGTCTATCAGGACAAGCCCCGCTGGACGATGTTCCGTTGCCCGTGTGGCTGTGGCGATATGATCTCTTTGCCCATGCAGCCGCCACACAACCCACGATGGCGCCTATCATTGAGCGCAGCTGGCCGCGCGACGCTTTCACCCTCGGTGTGGCGCAATAAGGGCTGCATGAGCCACTTCTGGATCAGGGACGGCCGCGTGTACTGGACGCGAGATACAGGAACGGAACCCTGGCTGGCTCGACCAGATAGGTATTCCAAGCGAGCATAGATTGTTCGGCCACGCGCGGATGCCATGCAGATCGCGACGTCCGATATAAACGCAACCGTTGCCGGTGCGCCTTTTTGGATAGAGTCCGCTTTCAGGAACATAGAGGGTCGTCTTCGACGACCGAATTTGGGGGCAAAGCAGTAATCCGAGACTTGATCTATTGAGTCATCTTTGGGTCAGGACCACACGTTCGGATAGCTGAGCTGATAATGCCCACAATCAGTTGACCCAGCCATCATTTTGGGATGAAGCCTTTTCTTTCACCGTCCTTGGCTTTTTTACCGGGGAAGAACGTGTAGGCTAAAATAGCCGCAACGCCTTTCGGCGGCTCTTTGTTGTCCAGAACGATGATCTGCAAATCTGACTGAAGCTTTGCGATGCTTGCCCAAAACGCCGTTTGGATGCCCTCACCAACGCTATCATTTGGATCCTCTTGACCCTCATCTCGACCTTCTTTGAATGTCGTGAGAGGCGAGTCTAGAACGAGAAAGCCCGGATGCGGCATACTATTTTCATGACAGAAACGCAGAAGTCCAATCGCGAACGCTGCGTGAAGAATCGCTCGGACACCCTTGCCGTTTGATTGGCGCGGCTTGCCATCAACTTTGATATCGAACCGCTTGTGGTCGAACTCAACTCGCGCAGGTCCGTCCCAAGCCCATTCTTTAAGAACTTTTTCGATTACCAAACAAAATTTGTGTACAGCGATCTCATCAATACTCGCCCAGTCCTTCGGCGCAGATATTGGCTTGACGAGAGTGCTCTCCAAGGATTCTCGCACGGTATTAAGCGCGTTCGCCTGTTCCGAATCAGATTTGAGATTTTCTAACTCAAGGCGACGCGCAATCAATTCATCCAACTGGAGTTTGGTTACGCGCAATGCCGGCGCAAGTTCCTGCTCGACACGCGCATCGATCTTTGCGAGGGCAGCACTACCAGTCGCCCTCTCGGTTTCCCTCGCGCCGCGGCGAATTCCAAGGCTGCTAATTGTATCAACTAACTCGTTCCGAAGTCCGAGAATTTTAGCAGCTTCGGACTGCGCCGATTTGTAAACTGTTCCGACCTTCGCATAGCCCTCGAACTTGTGACGGTGTTCGTCATTCATTGGCTGGTCACAAACCGGACAGCGCGCTTCTTGCAAGCCCCCGAGAAAGTGCGAGCCTTCCGCAATGAAATCCAATCTCTGAAGATCAGAATCATAACGTTCAGTAAGTAAATTATAGCGGCTCAAAAGCTCATCAATCGCAATCAATTGCGATTCTGCGTTTTGAACAATTGCAATAGCTTCACTACGGTCCCGATGTAGCCGCGCTCTTTCTTCCCGATCTTCTGCGAGGGAATTCGATAAACGCTCAATTGCTTCATCGACACGTTCAATTGTCGACTCTTGCTCCTTAGACCTAAACGGCTCCAAACGCTGCTCGATCGGTTTAAGTAACTCCGAAATCAGCGCCAATTTCGCCCTAGCTTCCGCCTGGGCAATTTCAGATCGTTCAGCGCTAATGATTCCTTCGTCATCGATCCCGGTCAGAAGATAAGACAGCAACCGTTTTCTCGCCGTCTGATCATATCCCGAATTGCCGAACATCGGTGAACTCTCAGCGATGATAGAGGTTTCATCGACAAGGAATGCAGGCAATAGAGTCCTAACAGTTAGGCGCTGGGTTTTGCCTTTGGCATTTGAGCGAAGTTGCGCTTCTTTCATTCCAGCAAAAGAAAGAAAGATCGATGAAATATCAGGACCAGCGCTTTTTCCAGGACGTCTTTTCCACGCCACGGTCGTCCCATCACCGCTGATACTGTCAATCCTTGAGTAATGGACTTTGATATCGCCGCCGGTTAGGTGACGTATCAATGTCAATGGCTCATTGTTCGCACCGGCGAACTCCAGATGAACTAATTCATATCCGGCGTCCTCGTCGATCTTTTTAGTCATCTCCGACGCGCCCAAGACGTAATCCATACAGCGCAGCATATAACTCTTGCCCGTGTTCGATAGGCCGGCCAGCACATTTGCGCCGGGCTCAAACTTAACCGATGCGCTGAGCTTTCCGGCACCCGTTAGGCGGATTTCGCGAAGCTGCATCAACCCAGCTCCAAATCGCGCAAGGCCGTCAAACGCTCAAACTCAGCACCCCAGCGACCTACGTTTTCGGTCATAAAATCTTCCAATTCAGCATCGGTGATTTCGCCAAACCTTTCCACCACCCAACTCGCACGCGAAACTAGGCTTTTCGCGTAGCCAGATTTCAGAAGCGCGATAAAATTGGCGGTAAGTGGTGAGGCGGCATAAAAAATGCCCTTCGCCTCTAGCCGCTTGTCGACCAGTTCGCGTGCAAACATTAAATCAAGTGCATCTCTGACTATATCGCGCTTAACCAGCCATTCGGAACCCCTGAATGGTACAGCGGGATGTAAGCTACCTAGGCTTCCGTCGACGTCACCAGAATGCACGAGCAAATAGTCGTAAGTAATGAGGCGCTGTAGGTCCAGTTTCTTTGGCTTGCTGGCGTTGAGCAAATACAGCAACCTCAGCCCGCATTCCAAGGGAGTATTGAATAATCGCTCCATCGGCGTCGCTTCTGACAAACTCATTTCTCGCACCACTCGATAGAACCATCATTCGCCAGATGATGACAAACGCCTTCGCGATCGTTTGGCGTGGCGTGAAGATCGAGAACATGTCCGCCTAATTGAAGCGATTGAGACGCAAGCACTGTGCTCTGAAGGCGAACAAGTCCAGCTTGGCCAGAGGTCGTGTAAGCGTGAAAAAGACCGTCCCGGAAATGCCCTAATAGGGTATCGAAGAATGTAGCATCGGCCATCTGATCACGCGCCAATTCTTTCAATCCCTCCGCACTGTAGAAAGTGATGCGTGACCGATCAAAGAGTTTTTGCATCGCTGGGCTTTGCGCAAAATCGGCAATCGACGCGACATTGACACCCAATTTTTCCGCAATGACTGCATAAAGCTGCGTCACGTATCGCGTTTCCTCGGGCGCGACCGTCGACGGTGGAGCTGGCGGCGCGGGTCTATCAATCAAAGGAAGGCCGAAGACAGCTAAGTGATACGATGTTTGTGCGTGTTCGTTGATAAGCTGAAGAGGCTGCTTCGCTTTAAAGATGCTGAAGTCGAACGCGTTGATATGCGCTGTCAATTCCGGAGATAGCGCGACGGGATCTGTAGTTATTTTGGTCGCGCAATGCTTTGACCAGTTCGCAAGAATGAACGATCTCAATTTAGATGGATCGTCCAATAAGTCTTGCAAATCCCCAGTCACGCCTTTGTGCGTGACAAACCAATAGCTTTCTGGCGGCGTGTAATCTCCACGCTCCGTATAGTATAGAACCTTTGCGATTTCAGCGGCTGCAACACCTGAGCCGAGCCGACCTGCATAGCGCTTACACTGATATAGATGCCACCGACGGGGTTGGATATTCGAAGGGTCTAGCCAAACAACGATATCGCGGCCTTTGTCGCCCGCCCCTCCCCGCTGTTGAACATCAGCAACGCCGATTGGCAGTTTTGCCAAATAGCCGTCAGCCCATTCCAGAATGAATCTCTCAAAATCATTCGGGCTAAAGGTTGCAAGACGATCAAGGCTACTGACTGGCAGGCCTGCCCCAATACCGAGAAGACGAGCGTTCGCGTTCGGCCAAGGAGCGGGCTTGGGAATCGCGACAAACGCGCCGGGACCGATAGCCGCCGCTTTAATAGTCGTCTTCGCCACCCGCCCCCCAAGACGTTTGGGCTAACGCTATCACACGTTGTGAATTCGTCGCAATTTCGTCGAGAAACTTGCGATTGATAAAATGTCAGAGGAGCTGGATTTGACGGTACGCATCCGCTTCACGACTTTCGCCACCGTTCTTTGGAGCTTGCACGCGTATGCTTTAGGGTAGGCAAACATAACAAGTTCGGGACGCCCCTGCGACATAAAGGGTCGTCTGCGCATGTTTTGACGACTGCCAGCCGCCCACTCCGCACTGATCGAACCGCGTCTCCGCCAGCAATCTCTCGAAAACGGGAATATCGGGGGCACCCGCCGGAGACTTCGCTCGTTCCACTGCGAGACAATGCTAATCGGGAGGCCAGAGACCGCACCGTTGACGTCAAAAGCCCGCCAATGGCGGGCTTTTCTGCGATTTCGGAAGAAGAAATTCTACTCGCTAGACTGGCTGGCTGGGGCGGGAGGATTCGAACCTCCGCATGGGGGAATCAAAATCCCCTGCCTTACCACTTGGCGACGCCCCAATAGCGCTGAACGGTTTACGGCGAGGCCGGCCTGAGCCGTTTCGCGCCGCTCGTGTCGGAAGGTGGCGAGCAGATGTCCTTGACGGAAGTCATGCGCCGCACCGATTCACCGTGGCAGCGCAGGTCTTAGAGCATTTTCCGTCAAAGTGGAAACCCGGTTTTCGGTGGCAAAATGCGGCCAAACACAACCCTTTTATCGTAATCGGCCGCCATGGTGCCGGATACCGCGACAGAGCACCGAACGACAAAACGACCGGCCGCTGGTCCGCCTGCGCGATAGTCCGCCAATAGAAAAGCCGTCACGGGCTCGCGAAAATCGGCCTGCGCCGCAGTTGAGAGCCGGTCGTTTTCATGGGAAGACAGGGGGCGTCGGGCGGGCCGGACAAGACCCGCCGGCGCGAGGAAAACTGACCACCAAACAACGAGTTGCAGGCGTTCTCCCGCCTCCGGCCAATGGCCGTAGCGCGGAACGAGCGCCGCCCGAGGCTCTGCCCGAACAGCGAGATCATGCCATGACCTACCGCGCGCCGATCAACGACATGCTCCTCTCCCTCAATCACGGCGCCGGCCTTTTGGCCGCCGTGGAAGCGGGACATTATAATGGCTACGATCCGGAGTTCTCGGCCGCAGTGATCGAGGAAGCCGGCAAGTTCGCCACCGATGTGCTCGATCCGCTGAATCAGACCGGCGATCGCGAGGGCATCAAGCTCACCGACAAAGGCGTCGTCACCGCGACCGGCTGGCCCGATGCCTACAAGCGCTGGTGCGAAGGCGGCTGGAATGCGGTGTCCGGTTCGGAGGACTTCGGCGGACAGGGCCTGCCGCTCGCCGTGCATTCCGCGGTCAATGAAATCTGGAGCGCCTCGAACCTCGCGTTCGGCCTGTGCCCGCTGCTGACCCTGAGCGCGATCGACGCGCTCGATGCCCACGGCAGCGACGAGCTGAAAAAGATCTACCTCGCCAAACTGATTTCCGGCGAATGGCCGGGCTCCATGCAGCTCACCGAGCCGCAGGCCGGCACCGATGTCGGCGCGCTGCGCACGCGGGCGGAAAAGCAGGACGACGGCAGCTATCGCCTGTTCGGCACCAAGATCTTCATCACCTACGGCGACCACGACATGAGCGACAACATCGTTCATTTCATTCTCGCCCGCCTGCCCGGCTCGCCTCCCGGCTCGAAGGGCATCACGCTGTTCCTGGCACCGAAATATCTCGTCAATACCGACGGCTCGCTCGGCGCGCGCAACGACATTTACGCCAGCGGCATCGAGCACAAGCTCGGCATCCATGCCTCGCCCACCTGCACCATGACCATGGGCGACAAGGGCGGCACCATCGCCTGGCTCGTCGGCAAGGAAAACGGCGGCATGGCCGCGATGTTCACCATGATGAATCAGGCCCGCCTCGGCGTCGGCCTGCAGGGCGTCGGTCTCGCCGACCGCGCCTATCAGCGTGCGCTGGCCTATGCGCAGGAGCGCAGGCAGGGCAAGGCGCCGGGCAGCAAGGGCGACGGCTCCGATCCCATCATCATGTACCCGGACGTGAAGCGTAACCTGATGCTGATGCGCGGCATGACGGCGGCAGCGCGCACCATCTGCTACGCGACTGCAGTGGCCATCGATGTGTCGCATCGCGCCACCGATCCGAAGGTAAAGGCGAAGGCCGCGGCGCGCGGCGCATTGCTGACGCCGATGGCGAAGGCTTTTTCCACCGACATCGGCAACGAGGTCGCTGCCATCGGCGTGCAGGTGCACGGCGGCATGGGCTTCATGGAGGAAACCGGCGCCGCGCAATACGTCCGCGATGCGCGCATTCTCACCATCTATGAAGGCACCAATGGCATTCAGGCCAACGACCTCCTGATGCGCAAGCTTGCCATGTCCGGCGGCGAGGCGGTGTGGGATCTGCTTGGCGAACTGACCGCGATCGTCAAGAAGGTCGAAGCCTCCAACGATCCGGCCTTCGGCACCACCGGCGAAAAGTTGCGCGATGCGGTTGCCTCGGTGGAGCGCACCAGCAAATGGCTGCTGGAAAAGATCGCAAGCTCGCCTGCGGAAGCGCTGGCTGGCGCGACGCCCTATCTGCGGATGTTCTCCACCACGCTTGGCGGCTGCATGCTGGCGAACGAAGCGCTGGCGGCGCGCACCGACGAAGCGCTGCAGAACGATGCGCAGCGTTATGTCACGCTGGCTCGGTTCTTCGCGGAGAATGTCACAGTGCAGTCCGGTGCGCTGGAACGCACAGTGATAGACAGCGCCGGTGCGATCACCGGCGCGGATGCCGTGCTGGTGGCGTGATCCGCGCTATCGGCCTGATGTTGAGAAAGCAGGGCCGCGCCGCAACAACTCTTCTGCCTGCGCAATCATCGCATTCATGATTGCGTCGGCAGGCTGTTGCACCCGCACCAGATCGATACCCTCGCCGACGATGATTGCGGAAATACTGGTATCGCCGGCGTCGCGCGCCTTGGCGTAACGCGCCTGCTCCTGCGTCAGATTGCGGCCAAGTCCATCGAGATCGTTGACCCACTGCCGCGTAAAATCGTTGGTCAGCGTGCGGATCGTCCATTGCTCGGGCCAATCGATCCCGCGCGCGATATCGAACAACGAACCTCTTGTGGTGGCGTCGCCGTTACCCGCGACCGCGTCCTTCTTGATGTTGGGATGAGCCAGCGATTCATCGGCGACCACAAAGGCCGTACCGCAAAGCACGCCCGCCGCACCCAGCATCAACGCCGCTGCAAGGCCTCGACCATCGGCGATCCCGCCGGCCGCGACGACGGGAATGTCGCCGACGGCGTCCACCACTGCAGGCACCAGCGGCATGGTCGCGCGCATGCTGCCATGACCACCGGCCTCTGTTCCTTGCGCAATGATCACATCGGCGCCCTCACCGGCGGCGCGGCGCGCCTGCTCGACCGACTGCACCTGCGCGATCAGCGGCAGATTGGCGCGCTTCACCGGAGCGGCGAAACTTCCGAGCTCGCCGAATGACAGAAAGATTGCTTTCGGCTGCTGATCGATCACCCTGTTCAGAACGTCCGGATTTCGCTCCAGCGCCCAGGTGATGAACCCGACGCCGACCCGTGTATTGCCAGCCTCCTTCATCTCTTTCGCGATCCAGTCCGGATCGCAGTAGCCGCCGCCGATGAAGCCAAGCCCTCCAGCGTTGGTCACCGCAGCAGCGAGTTTTCCGCCGCTCACACCCGCCATCGGCGCCAGCAGCACCGGCGCGGAAATCCCGAGTTTTTCAGTCAGAACAGTTTGAATAGCCACGTCTCGCCCCTCGCATGGTCTTGATACTGCGGCACGCCTCGGTGCCTGCTGTTTATGAATCGCGAAGGTCGAAATGAAAGACTTTCGAGATGATCTGCCAGCGCCCGTCGAGATGGACGAAGGTCAGAAAATCCTTGAAGCGCTTCGGCCCGATGGCGCATTCGGCATGAACGAACGCCGTGACGGGTCCCGCGAACTCGATCGAGACGATCTTGTCCGCGCGCGCCTCGTTGCTGCTCGCAGGCGAAGGCCGCTTGTCCACAATCGGAAAATACTGCGCCATGGTCAGCTGCGTTAGCGTGCCTTCCGTTGCGCAAGCATAGAGTGCCTGAGTATGGAACACTTGTCCCAGCAAAGACGTATCGCTGCGATAAAGGCCGTCGAAATAGGTCGACATCGCGGCGGTTACTTCGGCAAAACGCTGGTCCATCAGCCCCCCTGAAATTCTGCACGCATCCTTCGATGCAACGGTACGCCTATGTGATCGGCTTCAGCCCGGCTTCGATTTCCTTGCGGCGCGGCTCAAGAAATGGCGGCAGCGCCAGTTTCTCGCCGAGCGTTTCCATCGGCTCATCCGTGGCGAAGCCAGGCCCGTCGGTCGCGATCTCGAACAGGATACCGTTGGGCTCGCGGAAATACAGGCTGCGGAAATAGAAGCGGTCGATCTCGCCGCTGGAATGAACACCGAACTCCGAAAGCCGCGCCGTCCAGGCGTGATACTGCTCTTCATCCGGCGTGCGGAACGCGACGTGATGCACCCCGCCCGCGCCCTGACGCGACGCCGGCAGATCCTTCTGCTCAAGCACATGCAGTTCGGCCGCAGGCCCGCCCTCGCCCATCGAAAACACCTCGATGCGATGTTCGCCGTCGGGCGAGGCGTAATCCCGCACGCGTTTCATGTTCATGACGTCGCTCAGCACCGGCGCGGTGCGCGCGAGATCCGGCACGTTCAGCACGATCGGGCCGAGACCGCGAATCTGATGTTCCGCCGGCACCGGACTTTTCTCCCACGGATGCGCCTCGCCGCGGCCCCCGTCATCGACCAGCACCAGCCGCTGGCCTTCGGGGTCCTCGAACGGCAGCGTCAGGCGGCCGTCGACCTCGGTGACCTTGCCGACATGCGCGCCGAGCTTGATCAGCCGGTCCTGCCAGAAGCCCAGCGCCTTTTCGCCGTTGACCCGCAACCCGGTGCGCGACACGCTTCGGGTGCCGCGATGTTCCCGCGCCGCCGGCCAGTCGAAGAAGGTCAGGTCGGTACCCGGGTTGGCCTTCCCGTCCGCATAAAACAGGTGATAGGCGCTGACATCGTCCTGATTGACGGTCTTTTTGACCAGCCGCATGCCCAGCACGCCGGTATAAAACGCCACATTGCCCTTGGCGTGCGCCGAAATCGCCGTCAGATGATGGATGCCGGTCAGTTGCATGGCAGCGTCCCTTTTGAACTGGGGCCGGAAATCGGCTGGCCAAGATTGCCGTTCTGGCCATGATGTAGGATGAACAATCGGGCAGCGCCAGCCACCTCCATGCTGCAGCGCCCTTCACTCTTCCAAGGAAACGACCATGACCGACCATGTAACTGTCACCGACGAGGATAGCGCGCGCATCATCACCATGCGGCGGCCCGACAAGAAGAACGCGCTGACCCAGGGCATGTACACCGCGATGGCTGACGCGATCAATTCCGCGCAGTCCGATCCGAACATCCGCAGCATTGTGATCTCCGGCGGCCCCGGCGTATTCACCGCGGGCAACGACCTTGAGGATTTCGCCAGAGCCAATACATCGAACGACGACAGTTCGCGGCCGATGGCAGCGACCCTGTTTCTCAGGGCGCTCGCCGACAACGAGAAGCCGCTGATCGGCGCGGTCGACGGCATCGCCGTCGGCGTCGGCACTACCATGCTGTTTCACTGCGACTATGTTGTCGCGGGCTCCACCGCGACATTCTCGACGCCGTTCATCCATCTCGGTCTGGTTCCGGAAGCCGCCTCCAGCCTGCTCGCGCCGCGCGTGATGGGACATCAGCGCGCCTTCTCCATGCTGGTGATGGGCCGCACCGTCACCGCCGAGGAAGCCCGCGAGGCCGGTTTCGTCAACGCGGTGGTCGCACCCGGACATACCGAGGCCGAGGCGCGCAAGATTGCGCGTGAAATCGGCTCGCTGCCGAAGGACGCCGTGGCGCTGACCCGCAAGCTGCTCAAGCCGGCGCGGGAAGATGTGCAGCGCAGGATGGACGAGGAATCGCACCATTTCGGCGAGCGGCTAAAATCTGACGAGGCGCGCAACGCTTTCAGCGCCTTTTTCGCGCGCAAGAAGAAGGCCTGAGCGCGGTTTATCGACCGCCCGCATCCTCAGCTAATATCGAAGTCAAGGCGCAGATGCCCGGGACAAGCCCGGGCATGACGCGTTAATATAGGCCACTTGCGAGGAATCCCTTCGGCACCAGAAGAAAGACAACGGTCCATGCCGACACTGTACTATCACCACAAAGCAGGCCTGAACCATGTGACCGCCCCCGGCCACCCCGAGCGGCCGGATCGGCTGCGTGCGATCGAGGAAGGCTTGTCGGCGGATCGGTTCAAGACAATGGTCCGCGTGGACGCGCCGGAAGCGGATCTCGATGTGGTCGCACTCTGCCACAGCAACGAATACATCGACGAGTTGCGCCACATCGCCCCGAAGGACGGCATCGTCTATCTCGACGGCGATACGTCGATGTCGCCGGGCACATTGGAAGCCGCACTGCGCGCCACCGGCGGTGCAGTTGCCGCCGTCGATGCGGTGATGAAGAACAAGCGCACCAATGCCTTTGTCGGCACCCGTCCGCCGGGGCATCACGCCGAAACGTCGCGGCCGATGGGCTTCTGCTTCTTCGACAGCGCTGCGATTGCCGCGCGCTATGCGCAGCGCAAGTACGGCATCACGCGCGCCTGCGTGGTCGATTTCGATGTCCATCACGGCAACGGCAGCCAGGAAATCTTCTGGGCCGATCCAACCGTGATGTACGCCTCCACCCATCAGATGCCGCTGTTTCCCGGCACCGGCAGCATGCAGGAGCGCGGCGATCAGGATACCATCGTCAACGCGCCGCTGCGCGCTGGCAACGGCAGCCGCGAATTTCGCGAAGCCTTCGATCTTGCGATCCTCCCCCGACTGGAAGCCTTCGAGCCCGAACTGATTGTGATTTCGGCGGGCTTCGATGCGCACTGGCGCGACCCGCTCGGCAGTCTCGAATTGCGCGAAGAAGATTTCGCATGGGTCACGCGCAAGCTGATGGAGATCGCCGACAAGTCGGCCGAGGGACGGATCGTCTCCGTGCTGGAAGGCGGCTACGACCTGCAGGGCTTGCGGGATTCGGTCGCCGTTCACGTCGCCGCGCTGATGAACAACTGAGTCGTCACCCTGAGGTGCGCGCTCTTGCGCGCCTCGAAGGGCGACGGCCTTCACGGAGAAAACCAGCAACGCGCATCCTTCGAGGCTCGCCGCACGAGCGGCTCGCACCTCAGGATGACGCTGCGCGAACCTCTTCCCCCACCGCCGCAAATCGCGCTAGATTGCCGCCACATTGCGCCCGCAAATCGTTTCTAGATTCCGCAGCGCTATCACCGATTCAGGATTCGCATCATGACCGACACACCCCATGCGGACGTCAAGAAGCTCAGCTTCGAACGCGCAATCGAGGAATTGGAAACGATCGTGAAGCGCCTCGAGGACGGCAAGGTGCCGCTCGAGGAATCGGTTGCGATCTATGAGCGTGGCGAAAGCCTCAAGCGCCGCTGCGAAGAGCTGCTGCGCCAGGCCGAAGCGCGCGTCGACAAGATCACCACCGACGCGTCAGGTCAGGCCGTGGGCACCGAGCCGCTCGACGTTCAGTGAACTTCGACTGCCTGAGCTTACTCATTCCAATTCGCCGCTTTGCAACGCTTCCCATTCACTGACTTGTTTTTTAGCTAGCCCCACGAGCGCGAGCGAAAATAATCTATGCGTATCAACGCGACGGTTGAAGACATAAATATTCTTTGAAATGCACTTATTGGGATTTGCTCGTCCATTGGAAGTACGCTCGCAAATCCCTACTGAAATTAGATAGTTTGCGAGTTTGCCGTCGTGCCGAACGGCAGAAATCGTCTTGTTTTCTCCAACAATATGAAACGCCCAAGGGCATATCGCGACATCCGCGTTAAATAAAACCCTTTTGATCGACAATATGTTTCCAATCGCCTCAACCAATTTGGGATCCGAATATTTCTTCCCATTAAAGGCCTGATCGCGCGATTCAATCGAAAGACAACTAACCTCGTCGATACGGACCACCGATTGATTCTGGGCAGTTACAGCCAGAAGTTCGCGCGTGTTGCCGGGTACCGCCAACGCGATGGCTGCGATAGTAAAACCAGGCAAAAGCAACCCTGCGACAGCCCAACGGGGTTTCATCTTCCTCAAAATATGCACTCGAATACGTTCGTAGAACCGCGCGCAGGGGAACTTTGCCCGAGATTGCCGCCAATACCTAGGGCTACAGGGGCGATTTAAACCGGTTTACCCGACCCTTTATGCCCGAAAAGTGAGACTTTTCGCGCCTGCCTAACGGATTGGCATTGTTTTGGAATTGGTATAAGTCACGGGTCCGTTTCGGGCCTTTCTGGGCATTTTTGCATGCCGGGCCGAGCGCCCCAAAATCATTGCGGATAAATTGAAGTGTCAAATTCGAGCAAGACTCCCCTCCTCGACGCTGCGCCGACGCCTGACCTGCTGCGCAAGCTCAAGCCCGAGCAACTGCGCCAGTTCGCCGACGAACTGCGGCTGGAGACCATCGATACGGTGTCGGTGACCGGCGGTCATTTCGGCGCGGGCCTCGGCGTCGTGGAACTGACCACCGCGCTTCACTACGTGTTCAATACCCCGGCCGACCGCATCATCTGGGACGTTGGCCATCAGGCCTATCCGCACAAGATTCTCACCGGCCGCCGCGATCGCATCCGCACGCTGCGCACCGGAGGCGGCCTGTCCGGCTTCACCAAGCGGGCCGAGAGCGAATACGATCCGTTCGGCGCCGCGCATTCCTCGACCTCGATTTCGGCCGGCCTCGGCATGGCCGTGGCGCGCGATCTCACCGGCGGCAAGAACAACGTGATCGCTGTGATCGGCGACGGCTCGATGTCCGCCGGCATGGCCTATGAGGCGATGAACAATGCCGGCGCGATGCACTCGCGCCTGATCGTTATTCTCAACGACAACGATATGTCGATCGCGCCTCCAGTCGGCGCGATGTCGGCCTATCTCGCACGCCTGCTCT
Source organism: Afipia massiliensis (assembly GCF_001006325.2). Lineage (NCBI taxonomy): Bacteria > Pseudomonadati > Pseudomonadota > Alphaproteobacteria > Hyphomicrobiales > Nitrobacteraceae > Afipia > Afipia massiliensis. Next base: position 474,404 of record NZ_LBIA02000001.1, read on the forward strand.
CCGGGAAAACCTATGGGTCGGCGCGCGAAGCGCTGAAAAATCTCGCACACAAACTGCCGAAGTTCTTCGAGGATCGCGCGCTGCGCGCCGAGGAATATGCCCGCGGCATGGTCACCGGCGGCACGCTGTTTGAAGAACTCGGCTTCTTCTACGTCGGGCCGATCGACGGCCACAACCTCGACCATCTTCTACCGGTGCTCACCAATGTGCGCGATGCCCCGACCGGGCCTATCCTGGTTCACGTCGTCACGCAAAAAGGCAAGGGCTACGCACCCGCTGAAGCTTCTGACGACAAATATCATGCTGTTGCCAAGTTTGATGTCGCGACCGGCGCACAGACCAAGGCGAAATCCAACGCGCCGTCGTACACGGCTGTGTTCGGGCAAAGCCTGGTGAAGGAAGCGCAGAAAGATGACAAGATCGTCGCCATCACCGCGGCGATGCCGGGCGGCACCGGCGTCGACATATTCGCCAAGGCCTTCCCGAAGCGCACCTTCGATGTCGGCATCGCCGAGCAGCATGCGGTGACGTTCGCGGCAGGCCTCGCCACCGAAGGCTTCAAGCCGTTCTGCGCGATCTATTCGACGTTCCTGCAGCGCGGCTACGATCAGGTCGTGCACGACGTGGCGATCCAGCACCTTCCGGTGCGCTTCGCCATCGACCGCGCCGGCCTCGTCGGCCAGGACGGCCCGACCCACGCCGGTTCGTTCGACAACGTCTATCTCGGCTGCCTCCCCGGCTTCGTCATCATGGCGGCGGCCGATGAAGCTGATCTGGTTCACATGGTGGCAACGCAGGTTGCGATCGACGACGCGCCGAGCGCCTTGCGTTATCCGCGCGGCGAAGGCCGCGGCGTCGACATGCCGGAAGTCGGCGTGCCGCTGCCGATCGGCAAGGGCCGCATCATGCGCCAGGGAGATAAAAAGGGCTCGAAGGTCGCGCTGCTGTCGTTCGGCGCCCGGCTCGGCGAATGCCTCAAGGCTGCCGACGAACTCGATACGCTCGGCTTGTCCACCACCGTCGCCGACGCGCGCTTCATGAAGCCGCTCGATCTCGACATGATCCTCAAGCTGACGCGCGAGCATGACGTGCTCATCACCATCGAGGAAGGCTCGATCGGCGGCTTCGGCACCCACGTGCTGCAGGCGCTGGCCGATCATGGCGCGCTCGACGGCCACGTGCGCGTGCGCAATCTCGTACTGCCGGATACCTTCATCGATCATGACTCGCCGGCGGCGATGTATGCGCAGGCCGGTCTCGATGCCAAGGGCATCGTCGCCAAGGTGTTCGAGGCGCTGGGCAAGGATATGAAGTCCGAAACGGTGAAGCTGGCCTGACCACCGGGCCCGGCGGTCACCGCAGATACGTGCTGTCACCCCGTATGCGATGCGCTCCCTCTCCCCGGTGGGGAGAGGGTTGGGGTGAGGGGCTCTGGATGTCTGAGCAAGGTTATCGAGCCCCCTCACCCGCCGCGCTTCGCGCGTCGACCTCTCCCCCTCGGGGAGAGGTGAAAAGGTAAACAGATGACCTCACGCAAGCGCGCGGACCTTCTGCTGGTTGAACGCGGCCTGTTCGAAAGCCGTGCCCGCGCTCAGGCTGCCATCGAGGCGGGCCGCGTCGTCGCCAACGGCAAGCCGGTTCTGAAACCGTCGGAAACCATCGCAGCGGACGCCGAGATCGTCGCCGAACCCGCCCATCCCTGGGTGTCGCGCGGCGGCGTCAAGCTCTCCGGCGCGCTGGAGCAATACCCGATCGACCTTGAAGACCACGTCTGCGTCGATGTCGGCGCATCGACCGGCGGCTTCACCGAAGTGCTGCTCGCCAACGGCGCCAGCCTCGTCTACGCCATCGATGTCGGTCGCGGGCAGTTGCATCCGAGCCTGCACGGAAACCCAAAAATTGTCTCAATGGAAGAAACCGATATCCGCTCGCTCGCCGGCAGACGCCTCGAAATCCGGCCCGATGTCGTGGTGATCGATGTCAGCTTCATTTCGCTGAAGCTTGTCCTGCCTGCGGTGTTGCCGATCGCGGCCGCGCCGACCTATCTGCTGGCGCTGATCAAGCCGCAGTTCGAGGCCGAGCGGAAGCATTCCAAGAAAGGCATCATCCGCGACGAAACCGTTCACAAGGCCGTCTGCGACGATATCTCCGCCTTCGCGGAATCGCTGGGCTGCACCGACATCAAGGTGTTTCAATCCTCGATTACGGGCGGCGACGGCAACGCCGAGTTCTTCATCGGCGCGCGGCGCGGCTAGAGATCATGACCGAACGTCTCACCATCGATCATGTCGGCCATTTCGGCGACGGCGTCGCGCTTTCTGAAAGCGCAAACATCTACGTGCCCTATGCACTCGGCGGCGAGACCGTCGACGTGCTGCCCTCCCCCGGACATCCGGACCGGCGCGCGCTCGCGCATGTCGTGACCGCAAGCCCGGAGCGGATCGATCCGTTCTGCCCGCACTTCGGCACCTGCGGCGGCTGCGCCATCCAGCACTGGCAGCCGGAGGCTTACCGGACATGGAAGCGGCAGCTTGTGATCGACACGCTGCATCATGCCGGCATCGACTGCGAGGTCGGCGAGTTGATCGACGCGCACGGCACCGGCCGCCGCCGCATGACGCTGCATGCGCGGCAGAGCCAGCAGGGCATTCTGCGCGTCGGCTTCGCGGCCGCCGGACGCCACGAGATCATCGCCATCGATCACTGCCCGATCCTCGATCCCGCAATGGACGGCGCAATCGAGGCGGCGAACGAGATCGCGGAGTTGCTCAGGCCGGTGAGCAAGCCGCTCGATATTCAGGTTACCGCGGCGGACAACGGCCTCGACATCGATGTGCGCGGCTCCGGTCCGCTCGGCACCGCGCTGCTGACATCGCTATCGAAGCTCGCCGAGAAACACAATCTTGCGCGGCTGACGCGCCACGGCGAGTTGGTCATCATGCGCAAGCCGCCGGTGGTGCGCGTCGGCAAGGCGCAGGTCACCCTGCCGCCGGGTTCGTTCATGCAGCCGACCGCTTTGGGCGAAGCAACGTTGGCTGAACTGGCCTTCGCGCGGGCCAAGGGCGCGAAGCATATCGCCGATCTGTTTTGCGGGTTCGGTCCGTTCGCGTTTCGCCTTGCGGAGAAATTCAAGGTCTCGGCGTTCGACAGCGATGCGGTCGCGGTGGCGGCGCTGCAGAACGCCGTGAAGCTGACGCAAGGCCTCAAGCCGATCAAGGCCGAGGCGCGCGACCTGTTCCGCCGTCCGCTGATGCCGCAGGAACTGCGCGACTATGATTGCGTGGTGTTCGATCCGCCGCGTCAGGGCGCGCAGGCGCAGGCGCAGCAACTCGCCGCCAGCAGGATTTCGCTCGCGGTTGCAGTGTCCTGCAATCCGGCGACATTCGCACGCGACGCGCGCATTCTGATCGACGGCGGATTCAAGATCGACAGCGTCACGCCGGTCGATCAGTTTCGTCACACGCCGCATGTGGAACTGGTGGCGCGGTTCAAGCGATAACGCTCCATTATTTGAGACTGTCATGGCCGGGCTTGTCCCGGCCATCCCGATCAGCGGCGCACCGAATTCAATCAATCGAGATCACCGGGACAAGCCCGGTGATGACAATTGAATGTGCGATAGCATTGTGCACCACTTCAGGGTGCCCTTGAGAAGACTCACCTTCCCCAGCGCTCCTGCCAGATCTTCTCGCCGATCAGGCATGAGATGCGCGGCTCGCGGGTCGCGGCCGGCACGATGCGCGGCTCGGGCATCCGGTGCGCGACCTCCATCACCAGTTTGGTGCGGATCGCCTCCTTGAACTTCTCCCTGGTCTTGATCGGCACCACGAACGATCCCGCCCCGCCGATCACGCAATCCTCGTAGTAGATGTCGAGGTTCTCGATATCCATCGTCGCGTAGTTTGTTTCCTTGGACATGATCGGCAGGCCGTTGATGGTCACGCCCTTGGCCAGCGCAGCATCGCGCGCCACCGTCACCGGCTCGCCGTTGTTGTTCGGCCCGTCGCCCGAAATGTCGATCACCCGGCGCAGTCCCCGGTAGTCGTTGGTCTCGAACAGCGGCATGGCAAAATTGATCGCGCCCGAGATCGAGGTGCGCGAGGCGCGGCGCAGTGGCGCTTTCAGGATTTCCTCGGCCAGCGCACCGGCCGATTCCGGGCCGTCGATCACCCGCCACTGCACGACGATCTTCTGGTCGCTCGCCGCTGCCCACTCGAAATAGGTCACCGCGACCTTGCCGGTCGGCCCGGTCTTCAGCGCCTGCAAAAACTCTTTCGAGGTGACCGCGAGCGCATAGCCTTCGCGCTGAAGCGCCAGTTCATCCATGTCCATGGAATAGGAGACGTCGACCGCCAGGACCAGTTCGACATCGACCCGCCTGGCTTCGTCGGCAGCCTGCGTGGACGAAGGCGGCGCAGCCGGTGCAGCAAGGCCAGTAACATCCCCGCCGGCGATAGCTCCCGCAACAAGCACCGCTCCGATCGAGACACACCAGCGCATGGCGGACCTCCCATCGTTCAGATCTGGATGGTGGCACGGTCCGTCCGAACCGGAAAGCTAAAACCCGGGCCGCCCCCTTCCTGTACACAGCAACCCCCATTCATGCCCTTTTTCGGGCCGGTTGCCCGATCCGGAGGCATTTACCAACATTTCACGGAATTTGTTTACGTTTCGGATCGCGGATGCCCTCCTTGAAGACGGGCCACCGACTGGAAATTGCCAACACCGCCAAGCCTTCCCAGGCGTCGAACTCGTTTCGACAGCCAAGCGGCAGCGTTTGGATTCGTATTTTCTTGAACGGGTCAGAAAGACCCTAAGAGGACCATTCATGCTTTCCCGGCTCTCCATTCGAACCAAGCTTATCGCCCTCGTTTCCATCCTGCTCGTTGCCCTCACCGCCATGGGTGTCTTCGCCATCGTGGAAATGCGGGCCATCAACGCCTCCGCGCAGGTCATCAAAAATAGCTGGCTGCCGAGCGTTCGCCTGGTCGGCGAATTGCGCACCCAGTCGGCGCGCTACCGGGCGGTGCTGCGCGACTACCTGACCGAGCCGGACGAGAAGTTCATGGCGGATATCCAGCGCAATCTCGATGCCCGCGCCAGGGATTACGACACCGCGAACAAGGCCTATGAGCCGATGATTTCCTCGCCGCAGGAAGCCGCCCTGTACAAGGAACTGTCGGCGACCTGGAAGACCTTCCGCGAAGCCGCCGACGAAGTCATCGCCCATGCCCGCAAGCGCGAGACCGCGCAGGCACGGGCCGTCAACGCCCAGCGCGCGACCGTCGCGGGCCGCAGCATGGACGCGGTGCTGACAAAACTTGTCGAGTTGAACGACAATGGTGCTGCGGCGTCCGGCCTTAAAGCTGAAAACGATTACGAGATGGCGTTCCGCATCGTGCTGGCGGCCCTGATCGCCATGGTGCTGGCGGGGCTTTGCGCCGCGATCCTGATCGTGCGCGACGTCGCTCGCGGGATCGGCTCGGTCCTGACCCCGATGCGCGCACTGGCCACCGGCGATCTCACCACGCAGGTTCCCCATCAGGGCGAGAGCACCGAGATCGGCCAGATCGCCGACACTGTCCAGGTGTTCAAGGACGCCATGATCGCCAAGAAGGCTGCCGACGAGGCCGCCGCGGCCGAGGCCGCCGTCAAGATGCGCCGCGCCGAAATGCTGGATAAAGCCACCGGCAGCTTCGAGGGCATGATCGGCGAACTGATCAGCTCGCTCTCCTCGGCTTCCACTGAAATGGAAGCCACTGCCAGCACGCTGACCAACGCCGCCGACAACACCCGGCAGCTCTCCAGCGCGGCTGCGAACGCGTCGCATGACGTCTCGGAAAGCATCCAGTCCACCGCCACCGCCACCGAAGAGATCACCTCCTCGGTCAAGGAAATCGGCCGTCAGGTGCTCGAATCCAGCCGCGTTGCCCAGGTCGCCGTCCAGCAGGCCGAAAAGACCGACACCAGCATCGCGGTGCTGTCGCAGGCCGCGAACAGGATCGGCGACGTGGTGAAGCTCATCACCGCCATCGCCGACCAGACCAACCTGCTCGCGCTCAATGCCACCATCGAGGCCGCCCGCGCCGGCGAAGCCGGCCGTGGCTTCGCCGTGGTCGCCTCCGAAGTGAAGGCGCTCGCCGCGCAGACCGCGAAGGCGACCGACGAGATCACCGCGCAGATCTCGGACATGCAGATCGCCACCGGCGATTCCGTGGTCACGATCAAGGAAATCAGCAGCACCATCAACCTGATGTCGGAAATCTCCTCGACCATCGCGGCTGCGGTGGAAGAACAGGGCGCCGCGACGCAGGAAATCGCGCGCAATGTGCAGCAGGCCGCCGAACTCAGCATGCGCGTCGCGACCAACATCACCGACGTGGACCGCAGCAACGGCGAGACCGGTGCGGCTTCGGCGCAGGTGCTCTCCGCCGCACAGTCGCTGTCGAAGGAAAGCAATCACCTGCAGATGGAAGTGCGCAACTTCCTCTCGACGATCCGCGCCGCCTGACTCGATTCGCCTGGCGAACATTTTGAAGCCGGCGGCGCGAAAGCACCGCCGGCTTTTTGCATGGGAGCACGCGAACGAGGCGCATGCATTCCGCGCAGCCGGCATCGGCGCAAACGCCGCAAGCGAAACGCGTTTTTCGCCACCGGATGCGGACAACCTTTACGAACATTTCACTTCACGCAACGAAATTGAGAATGAGCGAATCCGAGCCGCTGAAAGCGGGCCGGTGTTCGATCAGCCATCGCCGTTCCGGCACATTCGCCCACTCTGCCGATCCATCCATCGATCAAACTGGTCAGAAAGACTCAGGATCCCACCATGCTTTCCAGGATGTCCATTCGCGCCAAGCTCACTGTCGTTATCGCATTCCTGCTCGTCGCCATGTCGGTCATGGGCCTGCTCGCCGTCCGGCAGATGCAGGGAATCTACGCCAGCGCCTCCGAGATTCAGAACAGCTGGCTGCCCAGCGTGCGCGTGCTCGGTGAATTGCGCGCCGGCGTCATCACCTATCGCAACGTGATCCGCGAACACATGCTGTCGGAGCTGATCGAAGAAAAGCAGGCGCAGGAAAAGACGCTGGAATTGGTGGTCGAAAACAACCAGAAGCTCCGGCAGGCCTACGAGAAGATGATCACATCGCCGGAGGAACGCGCGCTGTACAACGAGTGGGTTCAGGTGTGGGACAGCTACCGGAAGGGCTCGCAGGAAGTGATGGCCCTGTCGCGCAAGGCCGCTGGCTCATACCCCCGCGAAGCGCATGACCTGAATACGATGACCGTCAACCTGCTCGGAATTAAGGCCGACGGTATCCTGAAGAAGGACGTCGATCTGAACAACAAGGGCGCCGACGACGCTGGCCAGGCCGCCAGCGACGGCTACAACGCCGCCTTCAAGATGGTTGTGATTGCGCTGGGTCTTGCCATCGTCCTGGGTCTTGCCGCCGGCTTCTATCTGATCCGCGACGTGACAAAAGGCATCGCCTCGATCGTCACGCCGATGAAGGCGCTCGGCGAAGGTGATCTCACCGCCGACGTGCCGCATCAGGGCGAGAAAACCGAAATCGGGACCATGGCCGACACCCTTCAGGTCTTCAAGGAAGCCCTGATCGCCAAGAAGGCCGCCGACGAGGCCGCCGCAGCCGACGCCGATGCCAAGATCGCACGCGGCCAGCGCGTCGACAGCATCACCCGCGACTTCGAAAAGCTGATCGGCGAGCTGGTCGGTTCACTGTCATCGTCCTCCACCGAACTCGAGGCCGCCGCGAACACCCTGACCTCCACCGCCGAAATCACCGGCAAGACCTCGGGCGAAGCCGCTGCCGCCTCGCAGGAAGTCTCCAGCAACGTCCAGTCGGTCGCGGTCGCCACCGAGGAGATCACCTCCTCCGTCGGGGAGATCGGCCGTCAGGTGCAGGAATCCAGCCGCATCGCCTCCGAGGCCGTGCGTCAGGCCCAGAAGACCGACACCAGCATCACCGAACTGTCGCAGGCCGCAAGCCGCATCGGCGACGTGGTCAAGCTGATCACCGCGGTGGCCGAGCAGACCAACCTGCTGGCGCTCAATGCCACCATTGAAGCAGCCCGCGCCGGCGACGCCGGCCGCGGCTTCGCCGTGGTCGCGTCGGAGGTGAAGGCACTGGCAGCGCAAACCGCCAAGGCCACCGACGAGATCAGCGCTCAGGTCGCCGGCATGCAGACCGCGACGCAGGAATCGGTTTCGACCATCAAGGAAATCGGCAAGACCATTACCCTGATTTCGGAAATCTCCTCGACCATCGCAGCGGCGGTGGAAGAACAGGGCGCGGCGACCCAGGAAATCTCGCGCAACGTCCAGCAGGCCGCGTCGCTGAGCGGCGAGGTCGCCACCAGCATCACCGACGTCAGCCGCGGCGCCGGCGAAACCGGGGCTGCCTCCGGCCAAGTCCTCTCCGCAGCGCAAATGCTGTCCACCGACAGCAACCGCCTCAAGATCGAAGTCGAAAAATTCCTCACCAACGTGCGCGCTGCTTAAAGCGCTCACAAAACAGACACTCCGACATCGGCGGCCATCACGGCCGCCGATTTTTTTATGCCGCGAAAACAGCCGTCCTTACACCCAACGTGTGCAACACAGATACGCGCCTGGTGAAGAGATGCCTTTACTAAGATTTCACCTGATCTGTTCATGATTCAATTGCGAATCCAGGCCTGAAGGCCGCGGCGTTCGACTGGTACTGCCCCTCCGCACTTCGTTGCGCCGATCGCGCTGCATCCGGATACGGCCGTCATCAGCGTCCTGTCCGCCAAAGGGTTAGAAAAACCCAAGGATTCGTTCAAAATGCTCTCCAGGCTTTCGATACGCGCCAAGATCACCGCTGTTATTTCCTTCCTGCTCCTCGTCCTGCTCATCACCGGCGGTTTCGCCGTGTACCAGATGCGCACGATCAACAACTCCGCACAGGATATCCAGACCAACTGGCTGCCAAGCATCCGCTGGCTCGGCGAGCTTCGTACTCAGGCCGCGCGGCACCGCGCCAACCTGCGCGATCACCTTCTCGCCACCAATGACAAGGGTCGCACCGAGGCGGAAGCCGCGATGGACGCGCGGATCAAGAACTATGACAACGCTACCAAGCGCTACGAGACCATGATTTCCTCGCCTCAAGAGCAGGCGCTCTACGACACGGTGAGATCGCAATGGCAGAGCTATCGCAAGGCCGTCGATGACGTTGTCGCCATGTCGCGCAAGGGTGAATTCGAGAAAGCGCGCGAGCTGAACGAGCGTACAACTGTGCCGATTGGCCGGGACATGGAAGTCTCCCTGACCAAGCTTGTCGAGTACAACACCACGGGATCGGACAACGCCGGGCAGAAAGCCAATGACGACTACTCGTTCTCCTTCCGCGCCGTCCTAGTGCTGCTGGTGTTGGCCGCGACCGGCGGCATTATCGCCGGGTTCTATCTGGTGCGGGACGTGACAAAGGGCATTGCCTCGATCGTGAACCCGATGAAGGCGCTGGGCGAAGGCGATCTCTCAGCCAACGTGCCGCATCAGGGCGAGAAGACCGAAATCGGGACCATGGCCGACACGCTGCAGGTCTTCAAGGAAGCCCTGATCGCCAAGAAGGCCGCGGATGAGGCCGCCGCTGCCGACGCCGACGCCAAGATCGCACGCGGCCAGCGCGTCGACAGCATCACCCGCGACTTCGAAAAGCTGATCGGCGAACTGGTCGGCTCGCTGTCGTCGTCCTCGACCGAACTGGAAGCCGCCGCCAACACCCTGACCACAACGGCGGAATCCACCGGCAAGACCTCGGGCGAGGCCGCCGCCGCCTCGCAGGAAGTCTCCAGCAACGTCCAGTCGGTCGCGGTCGCCACCGAGGAAATCACCTCGTCGGTCGGCGAGATCGGCCGTCAGGTGCAGGAGTCCAGCCGCATCGCCTCCGAGGCCGTGCGTCAGGCCCAGAAGACCGACACCAGCATCACCGAACTGTCGCAGGCCGCCGCCCGGATCGGCGACGTGGTCAAGCTGATCACCGCGGTGGCCGAGCAGACCAACCTGCTCGCGCTCAACGCCACCATTGAAGCAGCCCGCGCCGGCGACGCCGGACGTGGCTTCGCAGTCGTCGCTTCCGAAGTGAAGGCCCTCGCCGCTCAGACCGCCAAGGCCACCGACGAAATCAGTGCTCAGGTCGCGGGCATGCAGACCGCGACGCAGGAATCGGTCTCGACCATCAAGGAGATCGGCAAGACCATCACGCTGATCTCGGAAATCTCCTCCACCATCGCGGCGGCGGTGGAAGAACAGGGCGCGGCGACGCAGGAAATCTCGCGCAACGTCCAGCAGGCAGCGTCCCTGAGCGGCGAGGTCGCCACCAGCATCACCGACGTCAGCCGCGGCGCCGGCGAAACCGGAGCCGCCTCAGGCCAGGTTCTCTCTGCAGCGCAAATGCTGTCCACCGACAGCAACCGCCTCAAGATCGAAGTCGAGAAATTCCTCACCAACGTGCGCGCCGCGTAAGGCGTCGTCTTCATCACATAACAAAAACGGCGGCTTCACAGCCGCCGTTTTCTTTTGCGACAATGGCAACGGCTTGCGAACGGTCGGCGCTAGCTGGCGCTGGCGGATGACTGCGGCTGCCGAGCGCCGTTCGTGGCAGGCGTCTCGTCCGCTAGGCCATAGACGCGCTCGGCGGCGGAAAATCCCGCAACCGAGAACAGGCCGAGGTCGGTCCAGCCGGCATCGACATGGCTGGCGAATTCGGTGGACGCCAGCACCGTGCGGTTAAGACGTCCGGTGATCTTCTCGATGCGGGCGGCCAGATTCACCGCCGGACCGATGCAGGTGAAGTCGAGCCGGTCGCCGCCGCCGATATTGCCGTACAGCACCTTGCCGACATGCAACGCCAGCCCGAAACGGAAGTTGTCGAGCGTTTCGCGCTCATAGGCGTAACTCATCGCCGCCACACTGGCGCGGCACGCGCGCGCGGCCTCCAGCACGCGCCGGCAGACGGTTGCGGTATCGCCTTCCTTGTCGGTGATCGGAAACACCGCGAGCAGGCCGTCGCCCATGAACTTCAGGACTTCCCCGCCATTATCCAGGATCGCCGGCACCTGACAATCGAAATAGGTATTGAGCACATCGACCACGGCTTCGGACGACAGCCGGTCCGACAGCGGCGTGAAACCGCGCAGGTCCGACAGCCAGATCGCAGCATGCATGGATTCGGTATGGCCGCGGCGGATTTGCCCGGCGAGAATGCGCGCGCCGGCGCGCGCTCCGACGTAGTTGTCGAGCAGGCCCGCCGCCGTTCGCCGCAGCAGCCAGATCTCGATCATGCGTGTCAGCGACGGCATCAGCGACCGCAGGCCGTCGATCTGGGCATCGCTGAAGCCCTCGGCGTGTTGCGTCATCCAGCTCGACGCATGAATTTCGCCGTCCGACATGTGAAGCGGGAGCGCAATGTAATCGGTCGCCCCGCTGGCACGCATCTCCGCCAGAAACGGCGAATTTCCCACCTTCTCGTCGAGCAACCGGCGCCGCACTTCCAGCCCCTGCTCGAACACGGTGGCAAGCGGGCTCGAGAGATAATCGTCGGACTCCTCGGACCCATAGGCCATGCTGCCCATGGTCACGCCGGAGCCGCGCCGCCAGATGAAATTGCGGCCGACCATGTTGGGATGAAGCGTGGTGACGAACACGCCGACGCGTGACAACGGCAGTCCGCCATCGATCATGCGTTGGCACGTCTCGATCACGAACTCATCGACGCGCCTTGCCGACTGTGCTCCGCTGATGAGCCAGTCCGTGACGCCCTGAAGGTTTACAGCCTGCATACGGTCCGTTTTGCGACGGCAGACCGGGCCTGGTCAAGATCGATGACGCCCCGCGCTCACCACAAATCACCATAGTTCGGGAACTTCTTCAGCGTGGCGTCATAACGCACCGGCTGCAGCCACGGCAGGGCCAGTTTCATGACAGGGTTCAACAGCGGCGAGACGTGACGCACATAAAGGTCGATCGGGTCGAGCCGGTGTCCGTAACGCAGCTTCGGATCGTAGTTGAGGCCGCTGCTGCGGACCCCTTTGAATCCGCACTCGATCGCCCAGGTCGTCATGTCCCTGACCACGTAGTGATAGAGGTGCAGATCGAGCGCGACGGCATAGTCGAAGCCGAGATACTCGGAGAACAACTGGTCCTCCTGAATCATGAACATGCCGAAGGCAGCCAGCCTGTTGCCGCGGTGCCAGAGCAGGAAACGGACCTTGTCCTTCATTCGTACGCTTAGCTGGCGGAAGTAATCCCTGGTCAGTTTTTCGAAGCGAAGTTTTGAGCGTTCGTACACCTGCAGATAGAGCGGATAGATCTCGTCGAGCTGGGCCGAGACGTCATCGGTGACGCTCATGCGAATGCATTCCCCCTCCGCCGCCTTGAGATTCTTGCGGAAGTGCCGGCGCGAGTTGCCGCTGATGGCCTTGGAGGCGTAAGCGTCGAAGCTCTCATAGTCGACATTGAGCATGGTCATCGGCATGCTCGGAGCACGGGTAAATCCGGCTTTCACAAAGCACGCCAGAGCTTCACGGTACCGCGCCGGAAATTCCTTCAAAACGATAAGATCCGCGCCCAGCGCCCGAGCATGTTTGACGATCTCGCGTGACAGCGATTCCGCTGCAACAGCGGCCGGCAGATCGTGCGCGCAGGCAAGATGCCCCTCGCCGGCGGAGCAACCGACCATCAGGGTTCGCAACTTGAGAAAGCGCGGATTGATCCGGCGGACGAACGACACCCAACGCACGTATTCAGGCCTGACGCCTTCCACGATGTCCTGATCGATCAGGAAGAACGGCTGGATGGCCCGTGTTTTTCCGCTGTCATCGACAATGGCGAAATACCGGTATTCGAACCTGTCGGTGAGCGCGTCCTCGACAATCTCGTAATAGCGATGATCCTTCCGCTCGGGGGCGAACATCGACGGCCAGACGGCGCACGATTTCAGATCGTCGCGAGAGACGACCTCCACCGAAAATGGCGTCTTGCCCGAGCCGGCACGCGTATCCATGACCCGTGTCCATCGGCAGCGACAATAATGGCCGAACAATCAACGCTGCAGATCGGGCTTGTTTCCGCGTCCAGCCGAATTAGTTCGCGGCCACAGGCCACAACAGCCGGAATACTTTCCGTGGAAGGTGTTAGCCGCCGACCTGCCCGCGATGGCGCAGCAAGTGGTCCGCGATCACGCAGGCCATCATCGCCTCGCCGACCGGCACCGCGCGAATGCCGACGCAGGGATCGTGGCGGCCCTTGGTCATGATGTCGGTGTCGGCGCCCGATTTGTCGATGGTCCGGCGGGGCGTCAGGATCGACGACGTCGGCTTCACCGCGAAGCGCGCCACCACCGCCTGCCCGGTCGAGATGCCGCCGAGGATGCCGCCGGCGTGGTTGGACAGGAACACCGGGCCGTTGTTGCCCATGCGCATCTCGTCGGCGTTTTCCTCGCCGTGCAGTTCGGCAGCACCAAAGCCCGCGCCGATCTCGACGCCCTTAACCGCGTTGATGCTCATCAGCGCCAGTGCGAGATCGCTGTCGAGCTTGCCGTAGATCGGTGCGCCCAATCCGGCAGGCACGCCCTCCGCCACGACCTCGACCACCGCGCCGATGGACGACCCGCGCTTGCGGATGTCGTCGAGATACTCGGCAAAGAATTCGGCCTTCGCCTTGTCCGGGCAGAAGAACGGATTGCGGCCGACCTCATCCCAGTCCCATGCGGCGCGGTCGATCTTGTGCGGGCCCATCTGCACCAGCGCGCCGCGCACCTTCACATCGGGCATGATCTTGCGCGCCACCGCGCCGGCCGCGACCCGCGCCGCGGTTTCGCGCGCGCTGGAGCGCCCGCCGCCGCGATAGTCGCGCAGGCCGTACTTCGCCTCATAGGTGAAGTCGGCGTGGCCCGGACGAAACTTGTCCTTGATCTCGGAATAGTCCTTCGAGCGCTGGTCGGTGTTCTCGATCATCAGCGCGATCGGGGTGCCGGTGGTGACCTGGCCCTTGTCGGTGTCCATCACGCCGGACAGGATTTTGACCTGATCGGCTTCCTGCCGCTGGGTCGTGAACCGCGACTGGCCGGGGCGGCGGCGATCAAGATCAAGCTGGATCTCCTCCACCGTCAGCGGAATCTGCGGCGGGCAGCCGTCGACCACGCAGCCCAGCGCCGGCCCGTGGCTTTCGCCGAAGGTCGTAACGCGAAACATATGGCCGAAGGTGTTGAAAGACATGGGAAATACCTGACAGGCCGCCGGGCCTCTATTCGCGATAATTGACGTAAAGTCGTAACGCGCAGCACCCTTAGGGTCAAATGCGAGGTGCTTAAAGTGTCAAGTTAAGGAAGCACTAACTATGCTTTGTGACCTGCCCGTCGGCGAAAACGTAGACCACGCCCTGCTCCACCATCAGGTCCGACGCCCCGACCGGGGTCTCGACATCGAGCGCCACCAGCAGCGCCCGCATCGAGCCGCCATGCGACACCGTCACCGTGTCCTGAATCAGCGAGTCGTACCAGTCGCGCATGCGGATTGTCACCGAGGCGTAGCTCTCGCCGCCCGGCGGCGGCACGCCCCACTTGTCGATCTGGCGTTCCGCAAAGACCTCCGGGTGCGACAGCTCCATCTGCGGCAAGGTCGAGCCTTCCCAGTGGCCGTAGCCGATCTCGCGCAGACGATCGTCCAACTCGTAGTCGTGCGGCGGCACGCCGAGCGCGCCGCGCAGCAACTCCATCGTGTTGCGGGCGCGGCCGAGCGGCGACGACACGAACGGCATCTTGGCCGGGATGTGGGAATCGCCCGCGAGGATATCGACCAGCAGTTCGCCGGAACGGATCGCTTGGCTCTTGCCGAGATCGTTCAGCGGAATGTCCTGCGTGCCCTGAAAGCGGCCCGCGGCGTTCCATTCGGTCTGGCCGTGACGGACGAAGTAAACGGTGGGAGATGGCATTCGAAAAACTCTAAGTTCTAGCCGTCATTGCGAGGAGCGTAGCGACGAAGCAATCCAGTTCTTGTTGCTCTGGATTGCTTCGCTTCGCTCGCAATGACGTTGTTGGCTTTATTCCTTGCCGCCCAGCGAGATGTCCGGCGCCTCGGGGCGCTTCATGCCGGTGACGTGATAGCCGGAATCGACGTGATGCACTTCGCCGGTGACGCCGCGCGACAGATCGGACAACAGGTACATCGCGCTGTCGCCGACTTCTTCCTGCGTGACGTTGCGGCGCAGCGGCGCGTTGGCTTCGTTCCACTTCAGGATGTAGCGGAAATCGCCGATGCCCGATGCGGCCAGCGTCTTGATCGGTCCCGCCGAGATGGCGTTGACGCGGATGTTCTTCTCGCCGAGATCGGCCGCGAGGTAACGCACGCTGGCCTCGAGCGCGGCCTTGGCGACGCCCATGACGTTGTAATGCGGCATCCACTTTTCCGCACCGTAATACGACAGCGTCAGGATCGAGCCGCCGTCGGTCATCAGATGCTCGGCGCGCTGGGTGATCGCGGTCAGCGAGTAGCACGAGATCAGCATGGAGTTGGTGAAGTTCTCCTGCGTGGTCTCGAGGTAGCGGCCGTCGAGCTGATCCTTGTCCGCAAACGCGATGGCGTGAACCACGAAATCGATCTTGCCCCACTGCTTCTTCACTTCGGCGAACACCGCGTCGATGGTCGCCGGATCGGTGACGTCGCAATGGCCGAGCGTGATCGCGCCGAGTTCCTTCGCCAGCGGCTCGACGCGCTTTTTCAGCGCATCGCCCTGCCAGGTGAACGCGAGTTCCGCGCCTTGGTCGCGGCACGATTTCGCGATGCCGTAAGCAATCGAGCGGTTGTTCGCCACACCGAGGATAACGCCGCGCTTGCCGCGCATCAGGCCCATATTTTCAGCCATCACCTAGTGTCCCGTATCCGACGTTCGCTTTACTCTGCAGCGCCTTCCGAGCGAACGTCGGATACGAAAGGACACTAGCAAACCATGATTCCAGTGATCCTTTGGTTCTGACATTCGTAAAAGTGCCTGCGAAAGATACGATACGAATGTCAAAACCGGATCACTGGTCCAGATTGTCGCGTGAAGGGACGCCCCTCATGACATAGGCGCCAAGGCCGTTCAAGCCGGACCAACGGCGCAGCCCTAACCTTAACGGGCAAAACCGCCGGAATACTCCCCGGTTTGCGGTGTTTTTCAGAGTAGAATGGCACATGCGCCGTCGCGCTGGACGACCTGGATGAGCAACGATTTCCGCCATAGCGTCGAGACCATGATCCCGGCCCTGCGGCGCTACGCGCGCGCGCTGGCGCGGGACACGGACATCGCCGACGATCTGGTGCAGGACACGCTGGTGCGGGCGCTGCGCTCGGAGAAGCTGTTCCTGGGCGGCGACCTGCGCGCCTGGCTTTATACGATTTTGACCAACCTCAATCGCAACCGCCGCCGCTCGCTGGCGCGGCAGCCGACGATGATGGAATTGCACGACACCACCGCCGACGCCTCCGGCACCGAGGCCGAGGGCCGCGACATTTCCCGCGCGCTCGCCACGCTGGCGGAAGACCAGCGCGCGGTGCTGCTGCTGGTGGTGCTGGAAGGTCTGAGTTACCGCGACGTTGCCGACATTCAGGGTGTGCCGATCGGCACGGTGATGTCGCGGCTTGCCCGTGCGCGGGCGCATGTGAGAGCCGTCATCGAGGGCGAACGCCCGGCGCTGCGGCGAGTGAAGTGAGACACGACAGGGGACGAGCGAGATGGACTTGATGCGCGATGAATGGGGAGACCCGCTTTCTTCTCCCTCTCCCGTGTGGAGAGGGTGGCGCGCTGAACGCCATGCGATCGGCGCGCGGGGTGGAGGTAGACTCTGTACCTTGCGTAACCTCCACCCCACTTATTCGCGAACATGATGCCAATGCTGCCGCAAGATACCGAAGCCGAGAGACAACGAAGATGACCGACCACAACATTCCCGTCACCGAGGACGAGCTTCACGCCTACGTGGACAATGAGCTTCCCGCGGAGCGGCGCTTGGCAGTCGAGGCCTGGCTCGCGGCGCATCCCGACGACGCGGCGCGGGTGACGTCATGGCGCACGATGAGCGACGCGCTGCATGCCAAGTACGATGCGGTTGCGGACGAACCGGTCCCGCCTCGCCTTTCGGTCGATCAACTGTCGCGGCCGCCGCGCCGCTGGATGGTGGGCGCCATCGCCGCGTCGCTGCTGGCGTTCGCCGTTGGCGGCGGCGTCGGCTGGGCTGTCCGAGGCGCAAGCGCAACGCCGTCGGTGTTCGCGAATTTCACCGGCGACGCGCTCGAAGCACACAAGCTTTACGTGGTCGAAGTGCGCCATCCCGTCGAAGTGGCGGGCAGCGAACGTGCGCATCTGCAACAGTGGCTCACCAAGCGCTGCGGCTGGCAGGTGCGTGCGCCGGAGCTGGGCGATAGCGGACTGAAGCTGGTCGGCGGACGGCTGCTGCCCGGCCCCACCGGCCCCGCGTCGTTCCTGATGTACGAGACCGCATCGGGCGAGCGGTTCACGATCTTCGCCTCGCGCGCGGAAACCGAGACGACGCAGATGCGCTATGCCGCAAGCGGCGGCAACGGCGCCCTGTTCTGGGCTGATCGCGGCGTGGGCTATGTCGTGAGCGGCGGCACCGACCGCGACCGCCTCACGCAGGTCGCGCGGCTGGTCTACGACCAGAACGAGAAGGCGGGGCTGTAAGCCTACCTACTCACTCCTTGTCGCCAGCACCTTGTCGATGCGGCGGCCGTCGAGATCGACCACCTCGAATTTCCAGCCATCGGCATTGATGCTTTGCCCGACGGACGGGATCGCGCCGAATTTCTCCAGCAGGAAGCCCGCGAACGTCTGGTACGGGCGCGATGCAGGCAACGGAATGTCGAGCAGGTGCGCGAATTCGAGCGCCGGCATCCATCCCGCGATCAGAATCGATCCGTCGTCGCGCTTGACGAAAGCCGGTTCGGCGGGCCCTTCCTCGGTGTGAAAGCTGCCGACGATGGATTCGAGAATGTCCGCGCTGGTGACGACGCCCTGAAACGTGCCGTACTCGTCATGCACCAGTCCCATGTGAACCGGCGAGTCGCGCAGAATCGCGACCACGTCCCGTGCGTCGACGGTTTCCGGAATCACCGGCGCGTCGCGGATCAGCGCCCGGATATCCGGCTCTTCATCCGACAAATATACATCGAGCATGTCCTTGGCCTGAACGATGCCGAGGGTTTCCTCGCCGTCGAACACCGGCAACCGCGAATGCGAGCTGTGTTTGAACGCAAGCCGGATCACCTCCGGCGGGTCAGACAGATTGATCGTGCTGACTTCGTGGCGCGGCGTCATCATCGCACCAACGGAAAGATCGCCGAGCCGCATCACGCCCGCGATCATCTCCTTCTCGCCGGGCTCGAGCACGCCGGCATTCTCCGCTTCCACCACGAGCGTGCGGATCTCCTCCTCGCTGACTTTTTCCTCGGCATCGCCGCGATGGCCGAGCGCCCAGAGCAAGGCCTTGCCCGAGCGATCGAGAACCCACACCAGCGGCAGCGAGATTTTCGCAAGCACGACCATGGCCGGCGCGACCTTCACCGCGACCGCCTCAGGATCGCGCAGCGCGATCTGCTTCGGCACCAGTTCGCCAACGATGAGCGAGGCATAGGTGATCAGCGTGACCACCACGCCGACGCCAATTGCGTCGGCGACGCCTTGTGACAATCCGGTGCTCACAAGCCAAGCGGACAGGCGCGGGCCGAGCGTTGCGCCGGAGAATGCGCCCGAGAGCACGCCGACAAGCGTGATGCCGATCTGGACGGTGGAGAGAAATTTTCCGGGATTGGACGCCAACGCGAGTGCGCGGCGCGAACCGCTCACGCCCTTTTCAACCAGGCCCGTCAATCGCGCCGGGCGGGATGAGACAATGGCAAGCTCCGACATCGCGAGCAGGCCGTTGATCACGATGAGAACGGCAACAATTCCAAGTTCGAGTAACAATTTGTTCCTTTGCGGTGAAGTACTCCGGGTACGAGTGATAGCATGCCGGAGGCTCGCATGCAGCATCGCCATCGCCGCAGGACCATGTGGCATGCGCGAGATCATTTGCATGTCAGCCGCGATCAGGACCGCTGCAGCGCCAGTGTGACACCGCCGAGCGTAAACGCCATCGCCAGCACTTCCCTGATGCCGAGCGGTTCGCCCACCACGAGAGCGGCAGACACCACACCGATGACAGGAACCATCAGCATTCCAGTGGACGCGGTCGCGGGCGGCAGACGGCGCAAGGTTTCAAACCAGGTGAGGTAACACACGCCCATCGGAATGATCGTCATGTAGCCGATCAGCGCCCAGCCGGTGAACGACACCGCTTGAAAATCCGGCTTCTCGAACAGCAAACCGAAGATCAGCATCACAAGGCAACCCAAGCCGACCTGCCACGCCACAAGCGCAACCGGCGGCACCGGTATCGGCGCGCGATTGAGAACATTTCCAAGTGCAAAGAGGATTGCCGCCGAGAGCGCCAGCGATGCGCCGGCCAGTTTCTCATAAGTGAAAGTGAAACCTTCGCCGCCGAACAGGATCACGATCCCGACGATTCCGAGACACAGGGAGACAACATTGCGAAGCGTCGGCCGCATGCCCAGCAGCGGCCATGCAAACAGCGTCGCCCAGATCGGCATCGTGTAGGCCAGCAACGCGCCTTCGCTCACGCTGACCCATTTCATGGCGACGGTGCCGAAGCCCATCCACGCAATGACATTGGTGAATGTCGCCAGCAGCAGCCGCGGCACGACCTCGCGCGGAACGCTCAAGCGTTCATGACGGCTGAGCGCGACAATTGCCAGAATGAGACAAGCAGTGACGCCCGCCAGTCCGCGCGCGGACAGCGGCGGCAGTTCGCGCAGCAAGAGTTTCATGAAAGGCCAGTTCAGGCCCCAACCGAATGCAGTGATCCCGAGACAAGCGACGCCGATCCATCGCGCATGGCCATGAGAGTTATCCATGCATGCGATGGTACGACCAGTCGCCGTGATTCGGCTTTACTCGCCGACAGCTTCCGGCTCGGGTGCCTTGACGACCGCCAGTTTCTTCGGTGCGGCCTTTTTCTTTTTCGGCTCCACCGGTGGCGGATTGGCGGCGTCGTGCGCCTCCTTCGCCAGTCGCAGCGCCTTCAGGCGCTCCATGTTCCTGCGGACGTCGACATACTCCTTGTCGACCTGGGCGAGAGCCTGTGCGCCCTCGATCTTGGCCAGACGCTGCTTTTCGAGGCGGGCCAATTGTTCGGGCGTTTGCGGCTTGGTCTGCGATTTGCTGGTCATGATCAACATATGGGTATTCCGACCCCGGATTGCCACCGCTTGTAAAATATCGTTCCACGACGGAACTTTCCCGCTTCCAGCAGGCAGATTTGACAATCTCACAACTTATGATTATATTCCTATTATCCTGTTCGTGAGGGGCGCTTCTCGAGGGCGCTTTTGAAGCGGAGCAGGATGCGGCGCCTGCGCGCACGGTTCGCACCCGTTGCGTCCGGGAGGCTGGGGTCACCGTCCGGGCCAACTACGTGGCTCTGCCGTTCGCGGCTGGACGTCGGTGAGGACGAAGGCGGCGAAAGCCGCCGGATCGGGGCGTGAAAGCGTCCGTCCTCACCCGGAAGTACGGTCCCCTCGCCCAAAATCGCCGCAATGGAGCGCCGCAAGGCGATGCGCTTTCGGAGTTCACCGCCTCGCACGCGGTGCCGGAAGCGAAACGATACCAAGGTGCGCCTCGCGGCGCTCCATGCCCCTCATCTTTTCAAGGGGCGCGATTGAAAGCCCACCTCGCGCGATGCGCGAGAACGAATGCGCGTGCGCAAAATGGAAGTGGCTGTTTGAAAATCGAATCTGGAATGCGGAATGACGCAAGGCGCTTCAACACCCACAATCGTCATCACCGGGCTTGTCCCGGTGATCCACGTCTTACTTGTAACGCGTGGCAAACTCCAAAGTCGTGGATGGCCGGGTCAAGCCCGGCCATGACGAACTGTAAGTAAGGTGTTCGCTACACCCACGATGTCGTCCCCGCGAAAGCGGGGACCCATAACCACCGAACGCCGTGGTGATGGCGAGAAGATTGCTCCGACAACTCCCTCAAATCGAAAACTCAGGGAGTATGGGTCCCCGCTTTCGCGGGGACGACCGGAGAGAAATTGCGATACTGCACACACTCACAGTCGTCATCACCGGGCTTGCCCCGGTGATCCATGTCTTGTCCATGTCTTACTTGTAACGCGTGGCAACTCCAAAGTCGTGGATGGCCGGGTCAAGCCCGGCCATGACGAACTGTAAGTAAGGTGCTCGCGACACCCACAATGTCGTCCCCGCGCAGGCGGGGACCCATAACCACTGAACGCCGTGGTGATGGCGAGAAGATTGCTCCGACAACTCCCGCAAATCGAAAACTCAGGGAGTATGGGTCCCCGCTTTCGCGGGGACGACCGGAGAGAAATTGCGATACTGCAACACTCACAATCGTCATCACCGGGCTTGTCCCGGTGATCCACGTCTTCACTTCCGTCATTGCGAGCGAAGCGAAGCAATCCAGGCGGGAACCGCATCAAGCGAAGACTAGATTGCTTCGTCGCGAGTGCTCCTCGCAATGACAACGAATGCCTCTCCAAAACGTGGATGGCCGGGTCATAGGCGAGCGGAAGCGACGCCGTTCTTCGAACGGCTATGCCCGGCCATGACGAACAGAGAGATCACGCTTACCCGTCACTCGAAATCGCTGCGCGGATTGGTCGGATGCTCGGTGCGCCATTTCTCCATGAGCGCTTCAAGCTCCGCGTCATTGGCGTCCGGCAGGACGATGCGCGTGGTCGCGAACAGATCGCCCGCGCCATCGGCTCCCGAAACGCCCTTGATCGGCATGCCCTTGCCCTTGAGGCGGAACGTGCGGCCTGACGAGGTGTTCTTCGGAATCGACAGTTGCACCGCGCCGTCGAGGGTCGGCACCCGTACCTTCGCACCAAGCACCGCTTCATACAGCGTGATCGGCAGTTCGAGCCGCAGGTCGTTGCCGTCCACCTTGAAATACGGATGCGGCGCAATGTTCACGGTGATCAGCACGTCGCCGGGACGATGACCGGGCGCGGTGTCGCCCTGTCCCTTGAGACGGATCTGCTGGCCGGCGGTGACGCCCGCCGGAATCTTGACGTTCAGTTCCTTGCCGGTCGGCAGCCGCACGCGCCGCGTCGCGCCCTGCACAGCTTCCTCGAGCGCCACGCTCATGGTGACATTGAGGTCGAGATCGGCAGCAAACGGCGCGTCGTATTCGAACGTGCCCGCGCCGCCGCGCGGACCACCGGGACCGCCAGCACCCATGCCGGCGCCGGCCTGACCGCCGAACATGCTTTTGAGAATGTCCTCGAACGCCCCGCCGCTGGCATAACCGCCGGCGCCCGGCCCGCCGGGATTGCCGCCGGTGCGGAAGGAATATTCGAAGCCGCCCGGCCCCGCACGGCGTCCACCGCCGCCTCCGGGGAAGCCGCTTTCAAAACTCTGAAATTTCGGTTTGCCCTCGGCGTCGATCTCGCCGCGATCGAACTGCTTGCGCTTGTCCTCGTCGCCGAGAATTTCATTCGCAGTGTTCAATTCGGCGAAGCGGTCGGCCGCTTTCGGGTCGCCCTTGTTGGCATCGGGGTGGTGCTTTTTGGCGAGCTTGCGAAACGCGCTCTTGATCGCCGCAGAACTGGCACCCCGCTGCACCCCCAGGACCTCATAGGGGTCGCGCATCCGTCAGGTCTCCTTAGTGGAATTCAGGTGAGAGCCGAGTGGCCCCTTTGCCCTGATGTGGGGTTTTCGTGACAATCCTGCAACGGGTTTCCCCCGTTGCGGTGTCAAAACTGCGGTGGGCGCGGCGGTTCTGGCCGTGCGTTTCGATCTACTGGCTGCGCCATTAGCTGCGCTTCCAAACTTCAACTTCGCTTCCAGGGCTCAACTTCGCTTCCAGGGCTTCAAGTTGCGAATTTCCCAAGACCCTTTGGGCTGCTGGCAGGCTTCGCCCTGCAGCCAGCCTTCATTGGTGCCGCGCACGTAGCTCGCCAGGAAATCCCGGCAGGTCCGGCCCTCGGAAGTATAGGTCGAGGCCAGCGGCGTGACCGAGCCGCGCGCCCCGGTTTCGGGATTTTCCCAGGGCTGGCTGACATCCTTCTGGCCCCGGGTCAGCACGTCGGAGGCTGCGTTGCGGGCCAAAGCGAGGTCGGCGTCGGTGAGATTGGTATCGTCGTGGGACCGCAGGATCGGGCCGATGGAGCCGGTGACGTCCGAGGCGTCATCCTTCTTGGGCTCCTTGCTGAACATGGTCCCCATGCTGCAGCCGCTGGCCGAACAACCCACAGCCACCAGCGATGCCGCCGCGATCAACCGCCCGATCGGCGATAGGCCGCGGCCCTCACGTACCCTATATAGGGAACGCTCGAGAACAGGCTTGGCACGAAGGGGCGCCAGGATACGCAATCGGATACTCCAGACATGACCGGTCCAAACACCATCAAAACCCCAGCCGAGTTAATTTCCGGTGATTTCACCGCCGCCGACGAGCCTTTTGGGCTTTTTGCGGTGTGGTTTGCCGAGGCTGTGAAGTCCGAGCCGAACGATCCCAACGCCATGGCGCTGGCCACCGTGGACCCGGACGGGCTGCCTGACGTCCGCATGGTGCTGCTGAAGGGGTTCGATACCGCCGGTTTCGTGTTTTACAGCCATATCGACAGCGCCAAGGGCCGGGAGCTGGCCGCCACCCCCAAGGCCGGACTGCTGTTCCACTGGAAATCGCTGCGCCGGCAGGTCCGGATCCGCGGCACCGTCACCCCGGTCACCGACGCCGAGGCCGACGCCTATTTCGCCACAAGGCCGAAGCAGGCGCAGATCGGCGCCTGGGCCAGCAAGCAGTCGCAGCCGCTGGAAAGCCGCATGGCGTTCGAGAAGGCCATCGCGCTCAATGCTGCAAAGTACGCCCTCGGCGAAGTCCCCCGCCCCCCCGGCTGGAGCGGCTGGCGCATCGCGCCGCAGGCGTTCGAATTCTGGCACGACCGCCCGTTTCGCCTGCACGACCGCATCACATTCACGCGCACCGCTCCCGATGCCGAATGGAGCAAGACGCGGCTCTATCCATGACCGACATGTCCTGAATGCGAACGCCAGTGTCCCGTATCCGACGTTCGCTTCACTCTGCAGCGTCGCCGGAGCGAACGTCGGATACGAAAGGACACTGGCAAATCATAATTCTAGTGATCCTTTGGTTCTGACATTCGTAAAGGTGCTCGCGAATGGTGTGATACGAATGTCAGAACCGGATCACTAGCGAAGGCGAGACCCTTATCCATGCCGACTTCAACTCCTGCCGATTCCAACGCGCCCAAACGCACCTTGCTGCTGACCGGTGCGAGCCGCGGCATCGGCCACGCCACCGTGATCCGGTTTTCCAGCGCAGGCTGGCGCGTCATCACCTGCTCGCGGCATCCGTTTCCCGAACAATGCCCGTGGGGCGCCGGGCCGGAAGACCACATCCAGGTCGACCTCGCCGATCACAACGACACCGCACGCGCCATCGATGAAATTCGCGAGCGGCTCGACGGCGGCGCGCTGCATGCGCTGGTCAACAACGCCGCGATTTCGCCGAAGGGCAAAGACGGCGCGCGCATGGGCTCCATCGACACCGACGTGGATGCCTGGAGCCATGTGTTCCGCGTGAATTTCTTCGCGCCGATCATGATGGCGCGCGGTTTGATCGAGGAATTGAAAGCGGCCAAGGGATCGGTGGTGAATGTCACGTCGATTGCAGGCTCGCGCGTGCATCCGTTCGCGGGCGCGGCTTACGCGACATCGAAAGCAGCGCTCGCATCGCTGACGCGCGAGATGGCCGCGGACTTCGGCCGCGTCGGCGTCCGCGTCAACGCGATCGCACCGGGCGAGATCGATACATCGATCCTGTCGCCAGGCACCGACAAGATCGTGCACGAGCAGATTCCGATGAATCGCCTCGGCACCCCGGATGAAGTGGCAAAGATCATCTACGTGCTGTGCACGGAGACAAGCTCCTACGTGAACGGCGCCGAGATTCACATCAACGGCGGCCAGCACGTGTAAGGGCGCGGCAAACGAAAAGAGCGGAGCCGAGGCCCCGCTCTCTCGTTCGATTGACGCGGCAATCAGACGACGGTGATCTTGACGTCGAGGTTGTTGCGCGTCGCGTTGGAGTACGGGCAGACCTGATGCGCGGTGGCGACCAGTTTCTCCGCATCGGCGCGATCGACGCCCGGCAGTGCCACGGTCAGCGCGACATCGAGACCGAAACCGCCTTCCGAACGCGGGCCGATACCCACATCAGCCGTGACGGTCGCATCCGCCGGCACTTTGATACCGACCGTTCCCGAGACCGCCTTCATGGCGCCGATGAAACAGGCCGAATAGCCGGCTGCGAAAAGCTGCTCGGGATTGTTGCCTGCCCCGCCGCCGCCACCGAGTTCCTTCGGGGTCGAGAGGCTGACCTGAAACGTTCCGTCCGTGGTGGAGGCTTTGCCGTCGCGGCCGCCGGTTGCAGTGGCCTGGGTGCGATAGAGAACTTTCGTGGGCATGCGCTTTCTCCTTGGTGGGCCTCTTTAAGAGGGCTGAATCTAGCAGCCTTCGGCCGGTCTCGGCCGGGAAGGAACGGTCATTTATATCGTGCACGATATAATCGTACAATACATAATTTGGCTAACAGCCATGCAAAAATGCGTTGCGCGATTCAATCGCGCGCGCCTTAAATATAGAGTGTGATCCAGCCACCGATCGAACCTTGAGGACAGCCATGACCGCCCGACCGACTGCGGACGATCTGCTGAAGATCGATAATTTCGTCTGCTTCGCCCTTTATTCGGCGGGGCACGCCTTCACGCGGCTTTACAAACCCCTGCTCGACCCGCTGGGACTGACCTATCCTCAGTATCTGGTGATGGCGGTGCTCTGGGAAAAAGACGGCAGAACGGTCGGCGAGATCGGCGAGAAGCTCTTGCTGGAATCAAGCACGCTCACCCCGCTACTCAAGCGGCTGGAGACAGCTGGCATGGTGCGCAGGACACGCGATCAGAACGACGAACGGATGGTGCGGATCCAGTTGACGCCCAGAGGCGCTGAACTGAAACAGAAGGCGGTCGAGATTCCGCAAGCGATCGGCTGCTCGACCAACATCACTATTCCCGAAGTGATGAAGCTGACCGCCGATATCAAGGCGCTGCGTGAAAAGCTGCTCGCCGCGCAGGCCGCGTAAGTTTAACCGGCCTTCCTCTGCCGCGCTGTCGAACGCCCTGCCTTCTTCGCGGCAGGAGCTGGCGCTGCACGGGACGCACGCGCCGGCCGCGGCGCAGGCGCCTTGCCCTTCAGACTCTGCTTCAAAGCATCCATCAGGCTGATGACGTTGTCGGCCTTCGCCGGGCGCTCGACGGACTTGATGGTCTTGCCCGAAGCCTTCTGCTTCACCAGCGCCTTCAGCGCATTTTCGTATTCGTCCTCGAATTTGGAGGCATCGAAGTTCGCCGCCTTGCTATCGAGAATGTGCGCAGCAAGTTCAATCATGTCCTTCGAGATTTTCGGTGTCTTGATGTCGGCGAAGAAATCTTCCTCGCTGCGCACCTCATAGGCATATCGCAATGTGGTCGCGAGCAGGCCTTTGCCGAGCGGCTCGATCGCCACGATGCGTTCGCGGTTTGACAGCACGACGCGTGCAAGCGCCACGCGATCCTGATCCTTCATCGCATCGCGGATCACTGCAAAGGCATCGATGCCGGCATTGCCGTCCGGAACCATGTAATAGGGACTGTCCAGATATCTGCGGTCGATCTCGTCGCGCGGCACGAAATTGTCGATATCGATGGTGTGATTGCTTTCGAGCTGAACCGCTTCCAGTTCTTCCTTTTCGATCTGAACGTACTCGCCCTTGCTGACCTCGTAACCGCGGCCCTTCTGTTCCTTCTCGACCACTTCGCCAGTCTCGGAATCGACCATCTGCTGCTTCAGCCGATTTCCGGTCTCGGTATTGATCATGTGAAAGCGGGTTCGTTCGACCGTGGTCGAGGCGGGATAGAGCGCCACGGGGCACGTGACCAGCGACAGCTTCAGCGAACCCTTCCAGTACGCACGCGGCAACATCGGCGACCTCCAACTCAAACGCATATCTGCGACGGAGCCTCAACTGAAGTGGCAGGTTTTGGTTCCTGCACCCCCGCCTGATGGCGCATGATACAATCGTTCCGCGTTTATTGCACCGTCGGGAATGCCTCGCCGTGACCCAAAAGAAACTTAAGGTTTACCGAACAAAACGTGATTTCACCAAAACGGCTGAGCCAAGCGGTCGCACCCCGGTCGCAGCGGCCAAGGCGCGCCGGTTTGTTATTCAGAAGCATGATGCGACGCGGCTACACTACGATCTGCGGCTAGAATTTGGCGGCGTGTTCAAGTCATGGGCCGTAACGCGCGGCCCTTCGCTCGATCCAAAGGACAAACGCCTCGCGGTCGAAGTGGAGGATCATCCGCTCGACTATGGCGATTTCGAAGGCACCATTCCCAAAGGCCAGTACGGCGGCGGCACCGTGCAACTGTGGGATCGCGGCTATTGGCTGTCGGACGATCCCGAGCGCGGTTTCAAGAAAGGCGATCTCAAATTCGCGCTGGAAGGCGGCAAGCTCCACGGCGAGTGGGTGCTGGTGCGCATGAAGCATGATCGCAACGGCGGCAAGCGCACCAACTGGCTGCTGATCAAACATCGCGACGAGTACGCCCGCGAAGGCAGGGCGAACAATCTTCTCGACGACGACACGTCTGTCGCCTCCGGCCGCAGGATGAGCGAGATCGCCGCCGGCAAGGGCCGCGGCCCGACGCCGTTCATGACGCGCAAATCAACGCGGGCTCAAGCCGATGCGGTGTGGGATTCGAACAAGGGTGCCGCTGCGGAAGCACGCAAGAAAGAACGTTCCAAGACCATCACCACGAAAAGCAAGCCTGCTGCCAAAACCGCAACGTCAAAAACCACGGTCAAGCGCATCGCGAAGCTCCCCGACTTCGTTGAACCGCAGTTGTGTGCGTCCGTCGAGAAACCGCCCTCGGGCGGCAACTGGGTGCACGAGATCAAGTTCGACGGCTATCGCGTGCAGATGCGGATCGAAAGCGGTGATGTCACACTGAGAACTCGCAAGGGTCTCGACTGGACCGAGAAATTCTCCGCGATTGCAAAGCAGGCCGCGAAACTTCCTGATGCCGTCATTGATGGTGAAGTGGTCGCGCTCGATCACGAAGGCCGTCCGAGTTTCGCCTCGTTGCAGGCGGCGCTATCCGACGAGAAGACGGATAACCTGATTTTCTTCGCCTTCGACCTTCTGTTCGCTGGGGGCGAGGATTTGCGACCACTTCCGCTATCGGAGCGGAAGAAACGGCTCCAGCTTCTGCTCAACGGCAAACGAAAGCGCGATGAGGGAACCATCCGCTACGTGGAGCATTTCGAGTCCAGTGGCAACGCGATCATGGAATCCGCTCGCGCGTTGTCGCTTGAGGGCATCGTGTCGAAGAAAGTTACAGCGCCCTATCGTTCGGGACGTTCGGATAGCTGGACCAAGGCGAAGGTCCGCGCCGGACATGAGGTCGTGATCGGCGGATGGAAAAGCAATGGCGGCAAATTTCGCTCGCTGATGGTCGGCGTACCGCGCGACGGTCACCTCGCCTATGTCGGTGTGGTCGGCACAGGTTACGGACAGACGACAGTCAAGCGGATCATGCCCGAGTTGAGGGCCACCGCCGCCGCCAAAAATCCGTTCGGCGGCGAGAACGCACCGAAGAAAACCGCCGACGTCCATTGGCTGAAACCTGAACTTGTCGCTGAAATCGAGTTCGCCGGCTGGACCGGTGACAACATGGTGCGGCAGGCAGCGTTCAAGGGCTTGCGCAAGGACAAGCCGGCGAGCGACGTGACCGCCGATAAGCCCGCTAGGACCCATGTGGCCGCGTTGTCCCCGAAGACGAACGGCAAGGCTCCGGCGACGCGGATCGTGTCCTCCCGCAGCAACGACAACACCATCATGGACGTGACGATCTCCAATCCGGACAAGGCGATGTGGCCGGACGGCGGCGACGGCGAGCCGGTCACCAAGCTCGATCTCGCCCACTACATGGAGCAGGTCGGCGACTGGCTGATCGCACATATCAAGGGCCGTCCCTGTTCGATCATTCGCGCGCCGGACGGGATCGGCGGCGAGACGTTCTTTCAACGGCACGCAATGGCCGGCATGTCGAAGTTGCTCGATCTCGTGAAAGTCTCGGGAGATCGCAAACCGTATGTGCAGATCGACCGCGTCGAGGGACTTGTCGCAGTCGCGCAGATCGGCGGACTTGAACTGCATCCCTGGAATTGCGCGCCGGACGAACCTGATGTGCCGGGGCGGCTGGTGTTCGATCTCGACCCCTCGCCTGACGTCGCGTTTTCCGCGGTGGTCGATGCCGCGCGCGAAATGCGCGAGCGATTGACGGATCTTGGGTTGGAAAGTTTCTGCAAGACCACCGGCGGCAAGGGGCTGCACGTGGTCACGCCGCTGAAGGATGCGAAGAAGGACAAGATCGACTGGAAGACAGCGAAGACGTTCGCGCAGGCCGTGTGTCAGCAGATGGCGGCGGACAGCCCCGAGCATTACCTGCTCAACATGTCGAAGAAGCAGCGCGAGGGAAAAATCTTCCTCGACTATCTCCGCAACGACCGGATGTCGACGGCAGTCGCGCCACTGTCGCCCCGCGCGCGCGACGGCGCGCCCGTGTCGATGCCGATGACATGGGCGCAGGTGCGCAGCGATCTCGATCCGATGAAATATACGTTGCGCACGGTGCCGGCGCTGCTAGCGAAGACAAAGGCTTGGGCCGATTACGACAGCGCCGCGCGATCAATCAAGGCGGCGATCGCGAAGCTTGCGAAGTAGCTAGGGATCCCAAAAAATCGGAGCCGGTTTTCGGAAAATGCCCAGACTTAGAGCCACCGCTTCCACTTGAAGAACATGTAAGGCAGCACGGCCGCGACCAACATCATGCCCAGCGCCATCGGATAGCCGAACGCCCATTCCAGTTCGGGCATCATCTTGAAATTCATGCCGTAAGCGGAAGCGATCAGCGTCGGCGGCATCAGCACTACCGCCATTACCGAGAACAGCTTGATGATGTTGTTCTGCTCGAGATTGACGACACCGAGCATGGCGTCGAGCACGAAGGTGATCTTGTTCGACAGATACGAGGCGTGATCGGTCAGCGAGGAGACGTCGCGCTGCAGCGTCTTGAACTGCGCCTTCTGTTCCTTGCTCCAGCGCACGTTGTCGGTTTCGACCGTGACGAAGGAAATCAGCCGCCCGATCGACACAAGACTCTCCCGCACCTTCGAGGTCAGGTCACCCTTCTTGCCGATCGTCAGCAAAATTTGTGAATAGGTGCGAGCATGCCCGCGCTCCGCGGACGGTTCAAAAATCTGCGATGACACGCTATCCACGTCCGCGCCGGCACGCTCCAAAATATCGGCGCAGCGGTCGATCACGGCGTCGAGCAGTTCGAGCAGCAGTTCGTCACCTGTCATGTTAGGCGAGCATGATCGCGCCAGCTTCGCGGCGACCAGCGCGAACGGCCTCGGTTCGTCATAGCGTACGGTCACCAGGCGATGGTCGGTCAAAATAAAGGTTACCGGCGTGGTGCGCGGCGCCTGGGAATCGGCCGCGCACATCAGCGTGGCGGTCATGTAGCGCGCACCGTTCTCGACGTAGAGACGGCTGGAAATTTCGATTTCCTGCATGTCCTCGCGAGTCGGGATTTCGATGCCGACCAGTTTCTCGACCGCCTTGTCCTCGCCGGGGGATGGCGACTTCATGTCGATCCAGATCGCGTTCGGCGGCAGGGCGTCCGCCTCAACGTTATCAAGCTTCTGCAACGCTGATGCAGTGGGAACGAAGACCGACAACATAGGCGACTCCCGGAATATCTTTCGCGAACAACGTGTCGTCTATCTTCTCTCAAAGCGCAATCTCTCCGATTTTCCGCAAGGGCGGCGGCGAGACATACAGGTGTCATGAAGGTCAGCACGTCCGGCACCGTCAGATAGGCCGGCATGTGTGGATAGTTATCTACCTTCCGTGGAGGCGAACGGCATTGCATCGTCCGACAAAGTTCGCAGGCGAAAACTAGGAATAAAATCTACGAGACCGGATATTGGCCGGCTGGCAATCGAGAGAATGAAGCTCAGCAGCCCGCCGCTTCGTGAGGCTATGGCGATTCGCGTACGGTTTGAAAATCGCGCTCCAGCGCGGCTACTGGGGGCGTCCTGCTGGCCTAAATGCGCGTTCTTGCCACGCATTTGAGCACGCTCTGGCTTATTCGCCCCCGGTCCTGAGGCTCAAATGCCACAGGTGACGTGCTGCATAGCAAAACCGATGCGGAATCGCTGGAAAAACGGCCGGTTTCAGCGCAAATAAGGGGTAACGAAATCGGAAGCATCTTCCGGCTAAATCTAGGTGTGAAGACACGCCAGCGCCCATTGGAACTTCGGAATGTCCTCGTTCGGCTCAAAAATTATCGTTCTCCTCGCAGGTCTTGCGCTCGCCGGCTGCATGCAGGCGACCTCGGCCACTTTCGAGAAATCATCGGATGCCAATCTCAAGCCGCGCGACAAAGAGCTTCTCGCGAAGGCGAAGTACGAGAAGGTTGAGGTTCCGCAGCCGTTCCGGCGCGCGATCGTGAACTATCATCGCAAGGAAACGCCGGGCTCCATCGTCGTGGATTCCGACAATCACTATCTTTACTACGTCCTCGAGGGTGGCAAGGCGATCCGCTACGGCATCACCGTTGGCGAGGAAGCGCTTGCGTTCTCCGGCATCGCCCGCGTCGGCAACATGCAGGAATGGCCGAAGTGGACCCCGACCGCAGACATTCACAAGCGCATCGAAGGCCTGCCGCAGTCCGTGCCCGGCGGTCCTGACAATCCGCTCGGCGCGCGCGCGCTCTATCTCTATCAAGGCAACAAGGACACGCTGTTCCGCATTCACGGCACCAACCAGCCGGAATATATCGGCGCATCGATTTCCTCGGGCTGCATCCGCATGACCAACGAGGACGTGATCGATCTCTACAGCCGCGCGAAACAAGGCAGCGTGGTGGTTGTGCTCGAACCCAAGCAGGGCGACTCCCCCTTCAATTCGAAGATGGCATTGCAGGGCGCAAGCGGCGGCACGGGTCCGTTCTGAACGCTTCGCTTTCCTTGATCTGATCAAAAGCGCCGGCCGGTCCGGCGCTTTTTCATTGAGGGCTGGTCTGACGCGAGAGCGCACGGCGCGGCTTGGCGGATGATGCAGGCTTGTCGCCCGCGCCGCCTGAAGCCGCCTGCGGCGCATCATCGGAAGGCTGCTCGGACGCACCCTCCTGCTCGCTGGCGCGCGGCGGAGCCTCCTGCGGCCTCTCCGCCGGCATCAGGGGCGCAACGGCCGGCAGCGGATCGTAGACGCCCCACTGGCAGAGCTTGTAGCCGTTGCGCCGCTGGGCGAGATCGAGATGGATATGGTCCTCATGGTACCAATCCGAACCCGGCCCAAGCACGGTGGTAAATCGGGTACAGACCGACGCCAGCACCTTCTCACGGATCTCACGCGACACAGTACGGTCGGTCAGCGACAGCGTATTGCCATTGGCGAACCTCAGACCGCGCACGTCGAGCGCATTGGCAAGTCCGTGTTCGGAGAGTTTGGCATTCTTGACCCGATTGCGGCCACGGCATTCGAATGAATCGAAGTTATCGAGCTCGCTGATCGTGGTGCCCAGCGTCGCTGCCAGTGGCGCCATGTCGGCGCGGACCCAGTCGGCGACCGCGGCAGCCATCGTACAGCGCAGGATCGCGGCAGGCTTCACCGCCACCCGCTGGGTCGGCGACAACACGATCGCCTCCAGCCGGACGAGATCCTCGCCGCCGCATCCACCCGGGCCCTTAATGGCCGGGATCGAGGGCGCGATGGCGATGCTTTCGGTCAGCGCCAGCCTGCATGCCGAAAGTTCAGGCGGTTTAACCTCTTCGGGCTGCTGCGTGGGCTCTGCCTGATCAGTTGCACGCCCCTGTACGCCTTCGGCTGCCGGCGCTTCGGCCGGGCGTGGCCGCGGCAGCGGCACATTTGCGCTTGCCTCCATCAAAACGGCGAAGGTAAGGACCAGCGCAACCGCCATGGTGACGGGCAGCGGTGGCCGGCGGGTGGCATGCCAGCCAGAAGGCCATTTGCGGCCCGCGTTGTCCGCGCTAAAGTTCATTCAGGTCCCTTCGGGGAGCGCCCAATCACCAAACAAAAGACTGCCTTCAGGAGGAGATACCGGATGCTTGGATTGATGCAAAATTGGCCCTTGTTGTGTCATCGGATTATCGATCACGCAGCGGCCATTCACGGCAAGCAGGAAGTCGTGACGCGATCGGTCGAAGGACCCATCCACCGCACCAACTATGCCGAAATCCGCGCGCGCGCGCTGAAGGTCGGCCAGCAGCTCGACAAGCATGGCATCAAGATCGGCGACCGCGTCGCCACCATCGCGTGGAATACCTGGCGTCATCTCGAAGCATGGTACGGCATCATGGGCATCGGCGCCATTTGCCATACCGTGAACCCGCGGCTGTTCCCGGACCAGATCGTCTGGATCGTCAATCATGCGCAAGACCGCATCATGATGACGGACCTCACCTTTGTGCCGCTGCTGGAAAAGATCGCCGACAAGATGCCGTCCGTCGAACGCTTCATCGTGTTCACCGACAAGGCGCACATGCCGCAGACCACGCTGAAGAACGCGATCTCCTATGAGGAATGGATCGCGGAAGTCGACGGCAACTTCCAGTGGAAGGAGTTCGACGAGAACACTGCCGCTGCAATGTGCTACACGTCAGGCACCACCGGTGATCCGAAGGGCGTGCTCTATTCGCACCGCTCGAACGTTCTCCACGCGCTGATGGCCAACAACACCGACGCGCTCGGCACCCGTGCCAGCGACACCATGCTGCCGGTGGTGCCGCTATTCCACGCCAACAGCTGGGGCATCGCGTTCTCGGCGCCGACCATGGGCACCAAGCTGGTGATGCCGGGCGCCAAGCTCGACGGCGCATCGGTCTACGAACTGCTTTCGACCGAGAGAGTGACCTATACCGCCGGCGTGCCGACGGTTTGGCTGATGCTGCTACAGTACATGGCCGCGGAAAAGAAGACGCTGCCCGACCTCAAGGTCCTGATCTGCGGCGGCTCGGCGATGCCGCGGTCGATGATCAAGGCTTTCGTCGATCAGGGCGTCGAGGTTCGCCATGCCTGGGGCATGACGGAAATGAGCCCGATCGGTACGGTCGGCGCGCTCAAGCCGCCCTTCGCAAACCTCACCGGCGATCCCCGGCTCGATATCCTGCAGACGCAGGGTTATCCGCCGTTCGGCGTGCAGATGAAGATCACCGACGACAACGGCAAGGATCTGCCGTGGGACGGCAAGACCTTCGGCCGCCTCAAGGTGAGCGGTCCGTCGATCTCGAAAGCCTATTACCGCGTCGAAACCAACATCCTCGACGACAAGGGCTTCTTCGATACCGGCGACGTCGCCACCATCGACGCCGACGCCTACATGCGGATCACCGACCGCTCCAAGGACGTGATCAAGTCGGGCGGCGAATGGATTTCGTCGATCGATCTCGAAAACCTCGCGGTCGGCCACCCGAAGGTGCTGGAAGCCGCCGTCATCGGCGTCCATCATCCGAAGTGGGACGAGCGGCCGCTGCTCATCGTGCAGCTCAAGCCCGAGCAGAAGGCAAGCCGCGACGAGATCCTGCAGTACATGGACGGCAAGATCGCAAAGTGGTGGATGCCGGATGACGTCCAGTTTGTGGACGCCATCCCTCACACCGCAACCGGCAAGATCCTGAAGACCGCCCTCCGGGATCAATTCAAGAACTACCAGTTCCCGACCGCAGCCGCCTAAGGCTGTTGATCCGGTTCGACGTAATGCCCGGCCTCGTGCCGGGCATTTTCGTGCCTGATTTCCAAACGTGCTTCCCACCGGCCCTGAAAATGCGCTAGGTCACCGGCGCGCCCCTTTCAGTCCGGCGCAGGGAATGGATTCGAGGCATGGCTCGCCGAATTGCCGCCGCTTATCAGATGGAGCCTATCTCCGCTCTCGCGTCGTGGTCGCGGCGTCTTGCGGTGTTCTCGCTGATCGCATCGATCGTGGCGGTCGTCATCGTCCGGTTCGGATTTCTCGACTTCAAACCGGCGCTGACGACGTTCTTCGGCGCGCTCGCCTGTGCCGGTCTCTCAATCCTGGTCGGCCTCGCCGCGTTTGCCGCCATCTGGCAAAATGGCTCGCGCGGCATGAGCCGCATCCTGCTGGCCTTTCTGATCGACGCCGCGATCCTCGCCTACCCGGCTTACCTCGCCTTCCAGTTCCGCACGCTGCCGGCGATTCACGACATCACCACCGACCCGATCGATCCGCCACGCTTCGAGGCGCTGGCGCGGCTGCGCGCCGGCGATGGCGCAAACCCGGCCGTCTACGCGGGTCTCTACTCCGCCGAACAGCAGCGTATCGCCTACCCTGATGTCGAACCGATCAATATCGACGTGCCCGTGCTGAAAGCCTACGAGATGGCGCTGCGTCAGGTGAACCGGCACAAGTGGCTGGTGATCGACGAACGCCCGCCGCAGCCGCCCCAACGGATCGGCCGTATCGAGGCCGTGGCACGGACGCCGATCATGGGTTTCCGCGAAGACGTCGCGATCCGCATCATGCCCGACGGCGACGGCGCGCGTGTCGATCTTCGCTCATCGTCTCGCTATTTCGAGCATGACCTCGGCTCCAACGCGGCACGCATCATCAAATTCGCGGAAGAACTGAATGACGCCGTGGATACCGCGCAGCCGGTGAAGAAGCTGATTACGCCAGCGAAGCCTCAGGCCAAGGGCGCGACCAAGCGATAGGTGCCGTCGATGGTCGGATCGCCGTCGGTCGCAACCACGTCGCGCGCAACCAGATCTTCAAGGTGTGCCAGCACCGAATAACCGGCAGCGCCCACCAGCCGCGGATCGATGCCGATATAGCTCGCACGCACGATGGTCGGGATATCGGCCTCGCCCTTGGCCAGCCGGTGCAAAATCGACGCCTCGCGAGCCTTGCGGTGACGGATGAGGAACTTCACGAACCGCACGGCATCAGGAATTTCCGGACCGTGACCGGAGAAATAGAGTTGCTCGTCGCGAAGCGCCAGCCTCTCGAGCGAGGCCATATAATCGACCATCGATCCATCGGGCGGCACCACGATCGACGTCGACCAGCCCATCACGTGATCGCCGACGAACATCAGCTTCCGTTCGGGCCAGGCAAAGGCGATGTGGTTGGCGGTGTGTCCTGGCGTCGCGATAACTTCCAGCCGCCAGCCATCCCCCTTCACGACATCGCCATCCTTGAGGATGCGATCCGGGCGGAAATTCCAGTCGCCGCCGGACTCGGTGGCGCGGGTTTCACTGGCATAGGCCGGGCGCGAAGCGCGATGCTGCCCTTCGGCGTACACTGTCGCACCGGTCGCGGCCTTGATGCGGGCGACGCCGGGTGAATGATCGTTGTGGGTGTGCGTAACGAGAATATGCGTGACGGTCTCGCCGCGCACCGCGTCGAGCAACACCTGCGTATGAGCCTCATCGACCGGACCAGGATCGATAATCGCGACATTCCCCTTGCCGACGATATAGCTCACCGTTCCGGTAAACGTGAACGGGCTGGGGTTGTTGCACAACACGCGCCGTACGCCGGGGACCACTTCGTCCACGACACCGGGCGCGAGAGGAAAATCCCGATTGAACGGAATGTCGTCGTTATCGCTCAAGCTTGCACCTCACGCGATCAGGCGTTCTTAAGAAAACGCCTGAATGCCGGTGATGGCGCGGCCGAGGATGAGGGCGTGGACGTCGTGGGTGCCCTCATAGGTATTCACGGTTTCCAGGTTCTGCGCGTGACGCATCACGTGATACTCGCTCGAGATGCCGTTGCCGCCGTGCATGTCGCGGGCCATGCGCGCAATGTCCAGCGCCTTGCCGCAGTTGTTGCGCTTCATGATCGAGATCATCTCGGGGGCCATCCTGCCGTCGTCCATCAGGCGGCCGAGTCGCAGCGAACCCTGCAGGCCGAGTGCGATCTCGGTTTCCATGTCGGCGAGCTTCTTCTGCACGAGCTGGGTCGCGGCCAGCGGACGGTTGAACTGCTTGCGGTCGAGCGTGTACTGCCGCGCGCGGGCGAAGCAGTCTTCCGCCGCGCCCATCGCACCCCATGAAATACCGTAGCGGGCGCGGTTGAGGCAGCCGAAGGGACCCGCCAGACCCGACACGTTCGGCAGCAGCGCGCTTTCCGGAACGACGACGCCGTCCATCACGACTTCGCCGGTGATCGAGGCGCGCAAGCTCAGCTTGCCGCCGATCTTCGGCGCGGACAGGCCCTTCATACCCTTCTCGAGGATGAAGCCTCGGACCTTGTTGTCGTGCGCGGTGGACTTCGCCCACACCACGAACACGTCGGCGATCGGCGCATTGGAAATCCACATCTTCGAGCCGGTCAGACGATAGCCGTCGGCGACCTTCTCGGCGCGAGTCTTCATGCCATCCGGATCCGAACCGGCATCGGGCTCGGTCAGGCCGAAGCAGCCGACCCACTCGCCGGTGGCGAGCTTGGGCAGATACTTCTTGCGCTGGCTCTCGTCGCCGTAGGCATAGATCGGATACATCACCAGCGACGACTGCACGCTGTTCATCGAGCGATAGCCGGAATCGACCCGCTCGATCTCGCGCGCGACCAGGCCATAGGCGACGTAGCTTGCGTTGGCGCAGCCGTACTCTTCTGGCAGCGTGACGCCGATCAGGCCGAGTTCGCCCATCTCGTTGAAGATTTCGCGATCGGTCTTCTCTTCAAGATACGCCTGCGTCACGCGCGGCAGCAGCTTGTCCTGAGCGTAGGCCCGCGCGGTGTCGCGGATCATGCGCTCGTCCTCGGTCAACTGATCGTCGAGCAGGAACGGATCGTCCCACTGGAATGTCGCCTTGGCGGGCTTGTCCTTGGTCTGCGGACGGGCACTCATGACAGTATCCTTTCAGCTTACATCTGCTGTTGAGAAATCACGATAAATCGTCGGCGTCAGGTTGCAAGCGCAAAACCAGTTCCGCGCGCGCGTGACGATCAGCCTTCAAACGGCTCGTTGGCGACGATTTCGATGCCAAATCCCGAGAGGCCTTTGTAATCGTGCGTCGATGACGTGAGATGCCGGATCGATGTCACGCCGAGATCGCGCAGAATTTGCGCGCCGACGCCGACTTCGCGCCATTGCCGGTGGCGATCCGCTTCCGCCGAATGATCTTCAGGAATCGGCGCGACCGGCACACCTGCGGCACCGTCGCGCAGATAGACCAGCACACCGCTGCCGTTTTTCTTGAAATGTTCGAGCGCGGCGAGGACGCGGCCCGACCCAAAGAAGATATCCTTGACGATGTTCGGCTTGTGGAAACGCGCCAGCACGTTCTGGCCGTTGCCGACGCCCTTGTAGACGAACGCGACGTGATAAATCGGATCGAACGGCGAGCGGTAAGCATAGCCGTCGAGTTGACCGATCGGGCTATCGACGGTGAAGGTCGAGACCCGCTCGATCAGCTTCTCGCGCGCCTGCCGGTACGAGATCATGTCAGCGATAGTGACATGCTTGAGGTTGTGCTGGGCCGCGAACTTCACGACCTGCTCACCCTTCATCACCGTGCCGTCATCGTTCATCAGTTCGCTGATGACGCCGACCGGCGGCAGGTCGCACAGCTTGCAGAGATCGACCGCGGCTTCGGTATGACCCGCGCGCAGCAGCACACCGCCATCGCGCGCGATCAACGGAAAGATATGGCCGGGGCGCGCGAAGTCGCTGGCGCCCGCATTGGGATTGGCCAGCGCGCGGCAACAGACAGTGCGCTCCTCGGCCGAAATGCCGGTGGTCATGCCGGGCTTGTAGTCGATCGACA
This sequence comes from Afipia massiliensis, assembly GCF_001006325.2. Taxonomy (NCBI): domain Bacteria; kingdom Pseudomonadati; phylum Pseudomonadota; class Alphaproteobacteria; order Hyphomicrobiales; family Nitrobacteraceae; genus Afipia; species Afipia massiliensis. Next base: position 513,481 of record NZ_LBIA02000001.1, read on the forward strand.
CCGTGAAGGCGGTGGTGTGATTGGAGTCGTTATGGGCGACCATCGGATCGAGCCGCAGGCGGCGAGCGTTATCCGCCGTGATCGGTGCGCAGACGATGCCTGAGGTGTGGCGGATGATGAAGGCCATCTTCTCCGCTGTACACAAGGTCGCGGCGACGATCAGATCGCCCTCGCCTTCGCGGTCGTCGTCGTCGGTGACCACGACGATTTCACCCGCTGCAAACGCCTTCAGAACTTCAGGGATAGGATGGGCCATAACGTGCTCGCTCTCAAAAAGGTGCTGATCGTATGGCGCAGGGCGCGGGCGCGCGCAACTGTCCCGTCCACATGGCCGTCATCCGTAGGCGTTTGACCCGCATGAATGAGAGATATGCCCTCGCTCAATCAGAGCAAGGTCCGGATTTGCGCGCAGGACACCGGATTTTCGCAGTTTTAAACGGGAAGGCTTTCGCATGGCGAAACGCGCTCCGACAGCCCCCCGGCAACAGGTATCAGGGCAAGACTTCTTTGCGCTCGGCCAAAAGACCGTCCATCTCGGCGCGCTTCTCCTGCAGCAGGCCCTGGTCGGCGGCGTCGATGACCTTGTAAAGTTCCTCCGCGTCCGTGATGCGGGTCACCGTCACGTAATCCGCGCCGGCGGCGTAAATATCCGCTACATCGACCAACAAATCCGCCGTCGATATGATTTTCGCGTCCGGATTCATCGAACGAACATGGCGGACCAGCTTTTCGTTGTTGGCGCCCTTCAGCAGCGAATCCGGCACGCTGAGAATGATGATCTCGGCGTTGCCGACACCGGCATGCAGCAAGGTGTCGATATTGCTGATATCGCCATAGATAACGTGAATGCCGCGCGCGGTCAGTGTGCGAAACACATTCGGATTGAAGTCGACCACGCTGATCTGATCGAGCAGGGATTTGTTCTGCCGTTCGATCTCGCTGACCAGCGCGCTCGCCGCACGAAAAAAGCCGAGAATGACGATGCGTCTGGCTGCGCCGTGGCCTCCCTCGTGATCCTCATCGGCAGCTTGTGTCTGGTCGAGATCGCGAAACCCTATTCGCTTCATCGCTCCGATGGCCCATCGGGTAATCGGGTCGCTGCGCATGATCACAAAGGTCGACAGAACTGCGAGGATCACGAACGCGAATGACGCCGCGTTGGATGTCTCCTGCGTGATGTGCCCGGCGAGGATGCCGGTCTGAATCACGACCAGCGAGAATTCGCTGATCTGCGAGAGGTTCAACGCCGGCAACAGGCTGGCGCGAAGCCCCTGCTTCATGAAGTAGAGCGGCAGGAACGTCGTCACCGCCCGGCTGATCACCGTAAACGCCGCGATAACGAGAGCCAACCCGATCGTCGACGAACTCGGGATCGGGATCGTCATGCCGAGGGCCACGAAAAACAGCGTAATGAAGAAGTCCCGCAGCGTGGTGACTTTAGCCGTGACGTCGAGCGCGTAAGGGAATGTCGAGAGCGACACGCCCGCCACGAGCGACCCCATCTCCCGCGACAGATGAAGTCGCTCCGCGATTTCACCGATCAGGAAGCACCAGGCCAGCGCCCCGAGCATGACGAGTTCCGGGCTCCGCGCAATCTGGTGAAATATCCTGGGCAGCACAAAGCGGCTGAGGATCATCGCCGTCGCAACCAGCAGGCCGACCCGGCCGATCGACATCAGGACGATGCTGATCTGGAGGTCACCGAGGCTCGGCTGGACCGCAAGGAACAGGATCGCGAAGATGTCCTGAATAACCAGGACGCCGAGCGTGATGCGCCCCGGCAGCGTATCGAGCTCACGCTTTTCGTAGAGAACCTTGACGATGATGACCGTGCTCGAGAGAGCGCAGGCAACCGTCAGATACAGCGCATCGAACTTGCCGCCCCCCAGCGACAGGCCGATGGCAAGGAAGAACGCGAGACCGAGCACGCAGGCGCCGATCAATTGCCCGCCCGCGGCGAACAGGATCACGCGGCCGGCCCGGATGATCTTTTTCAGGTCGATTTCCAGCCCGATCATGAACAGCATGAAGATCAGGCCAAGCTCGGAAATCGTGCGGATCGATTCCTCGGACTTCACCCAGCCCATGCCGAACGGGCCGATGATGAAGCCACCGACCAGATAGGCGAGGATCAGAGGTTGCCGGAAAAAATGCGCGGCTAGGCCAAGCACCCAGGCAAACAGGATCGAAAAGGTAATATCGCGAATAAGTTCGTGCATGCCCTCGGCCGGCTCGGCAGCGTCAAAAATGCCTGAATCAAGCCTGTGTATAAGGACCAAAGACCGCCATGAAAGCAATATCCATGGCGCATTTTACGCGATCCGGGTTCTCGGCTGAGAGCAGTTTGCCGCAGCTTTTACCTCTGGCCTTGAATTTGAACATGTTGGCGGCCGAGAGTGCAGAGGGTGCCGCATGATTGTGCGACAAGTCCGCGCGGAACGCTGCCCGATGGTGACCGCGAAGTGACAATCATTAAAAACACGCTCACCCGAATCGCTCCGTGGCTTGAATAACGACTCCGCCTGTATAGGTTCGCGCGGGGACTCGGGGCACCACAAGAAGAAGCTGGTCATGAATTCAAAATTGAATCTCATTTTGGCGCTGGTATTTTTGAGCGGTTTGAGCGCCGCCAATGCCGACGAAGGATCCCCTCTTGGCCTTTGGCTCACGGAGAAGGGCGATGCCCGTATCCAGGTCACCCAGTGCGGGCGCGCGCTCTGTGGCAAGGTCGCGTGGCTGCGCGAGGCGATCGACCCCGCAACCGGCAGGCCGCAGACCGACGACAAGAATCCAGATCCCGCGCTGGCGTCGCGTCCCATGATCGGTGTGCAGCTTTTTCTCAGCATGGTTCCGAGCGGGCCCGGCACATGGGCTGGCCACATCTACAATGGCGATGACGGCAAGGTGTACGACAGCAAGGTTTTGCTGACGGGGCCGAGGACACTCCGCATCGAAGGATGCGTCGGCGCGATTTGCGGCGGTGAAAACTGGACCCGGGTCGGCGGCCGCTGAGGCGTGTCCCGTCGACCGCACAACCGGCAGCGGACCCTGGCGGCGCGAAAGGGAAAATAGCTGGATTTTCGGGGAGTTATGGTCGGAGTGGCAGGATTTGAACCTGCGACCCCTGCGTCCCGAACGCAGTGCTCTACCGGGCTGAGCCACACTCCGACATGGGCGCCGGTATAGCGTCGGCTCTCGCAGACCGCAAGAAGCTGTATAAGGGGGCAAACCCCTCCAGAAAGGCCACCCATGGCGCGGCTCATGCGATGAAACTCGGTCTGAATACGGCAATGATCCCGGCGGATGGAGCAGCGGGCACCGCCGCGCGCTGCCTCGAGGGCGGCGGACTTGTCGCGTTCCCGACCGAAACCGTCTACGGCCTTGGCGCCGATGCCACCAATGCCCGCGCGGTCGCCCGGCTTTACGAGGCGAAGGGCCGGCCCTCCTTCAATCCGCTGATCGCCCATGTCAGCGATTTGAAGGCCGCACGGGAGATCGCGCGTTTCGACGACAAAAGCCTCCGGCTCGCGGAAACATTCTGGCCGGGGCCGCTGACGCTGGTCTTGCCCAAGGCGTCCGGCTGCCCGGTGTCGGATCTTGCCACCGCCGGACTTGAGACCATCGCCGTGCGCATTCCGGCCCATCCGGCAGCACGCGACATTCTGCGTGCCTTCGGAAAACCGGTGGTTGCGCCATCGGCCAACATCTCCGGGCACGTCTCGCCCACGACGGCGGCGCACGTCATGGGCGATCTCGCCGGGCGCATCGATCTGATCGTGGACGGCGGGCCGGTGTCGGTCGGTGTCGAATCCACCATCGTCGGCTGTTTTGAAACACCCCTGCTGCTGCGTCCCGGCGGGCTTCCCCGCGAGGACATCGAGCAGGTGCTGGGCGAGAAGCTCGCGCGAATGCCGGAAGAAGCCGGCACGACCGACGCGCAACCGCTGTCGCCGGGCATGCTGGCCTCGCATTATGCGCCGCGCACGCCGGTTCGGCTCAATGCGCGCGAACTGGAAGCCGGCGAAGCGCTGCTGGCATTCGGGCCGCACATCATCCCCGGCTCCGAGCGCGCCAGCGTCATGAATTTGTCGGAAGCCGGCGATCTGGTGGAAGCTGCTGCGAATCTTTTCAGCTATCTTCGCGAACTCGACGCGGGCGGTTCTCGCGCGATCGCGGTGATGCCGGTTCCGCATGACGGCCTCGGCGAAGCCATCAACGATCGGTTGCAACGCGCCGCCGTTCCGCGAAACTGATCGCGCCAGGATTTCGGCAAGAAGCAAAGAAAAGAACATGAATCATGAATATCGTGCAGCCACCGCCGTCCGTTCTCTCACCTGAGTTACTGGCCCGCTTCGCGGCGATTGTCGGCGCCAAATACGCGGTGACCGATCCGCACGAAGCTGCACCCTACCTCACCGAGGAGCGCGGTCTGTTTCAGGGCCACTCGCCGCTCGTGCTCCGGCCCGGCTCGACGGCGGAGGTTGCGGCGATCTGCAAGCTCGCGACCGAGACGAAAACCGCTTTGGTGCCACAAGGCGGCAACACCGGGCTGGTCGGCGGGCAAACGCCGCACAACGGCGAAGTCGTGGTCTCGACGCGCCGGCTCGACAAGATTCGCGCGATCGACACGCAGTCCAATACGATGACCGTCGAGGCCGGCGTGATCCTCGCCAACGCGCAGCAGCGTGCAACTGACGCCGACCGGCTGTTCCCGCTGTCGCTGGGCGCGGAAGGCAGTTGCACCATAGGCGGCAATCTCTCCACCAACGCGGGCGGCATCGCCGCGCTGGCTTACGGCGTCGCGCGCGATCTCGTGCTCGGACTTGAAGTCGTGCTCGCCGACGGGCGCATCATGCACGGCCTGTCGAGCCTGAAGAAGGACAACACCGGTTACGATCTGCGCGATCTCTTCATCGGTGCGGAAGGCACGCTCGGCTTCATCACCGCGGCGACGCTGAAGATGTTCCCGAAACCGCATTCGGTCGAAACTGCATTCGCCGGCATCGTCTCCCCCGCCGATGCGCTCACCCTGCTGGACATATCCCGCAACATCGCGGCGGGAAGCCTGACCAGTTTCGAATTGATCCCGCAGATCGCCATCGATTTCGTGGTCAGGCACGGTCCGTCCATTCGCGCGCCATTGGCCGGCCAGCATCCTTGGTATGTGCTGATGGAAATCTCCTCGCCGCGCGACGACGCCCGCGACACCATCGAAGCGATCCTGACCAGAGGCATGGAAGACGGCATCGTCAACGATGCTGTGATTGCCGCCAACCTCGATCAGCGCGCGGCATTCTGGAAGCTGCGCGAAGTGATTTCGCCGGCACAGAAGCCCGAAGGCGGATCGATCAAGCACGACGTGTCCGTGCCGGTCGCCGCTGTTCCCGAGTTTCTGCGCGAGGCCGATGCCGCCGTGCTGAAACTAATCCCCGGCGCGCGTCCGTTCGCGTTCGGCCACCTCGGCGACGGCAACATCCACTACAACGTCAGCCAGCCGATCGGCGCCGACACGGCAGCGTATCTGGCACGGTGGCACGACATGAACGACGCGGTGCACGCCGTCGTCGCAAAGCTCGGCGGATCGATTTCCGCCGAACACGGCATCGGCGTGCTGAAGCGCGATGAGCTTCCGCACGTGAAGGACCCGGTCGCCCTCGACATCATGCGATCGATCAAAAACCTGCTCGATCCGCATAACATTATGAATCCGGGCAAGGTGCTGTGACCGATTCACCGGCTCCAAAAAGCAATTTGGCGGTCGCAGCGGCGGAGGACGCCGACATTCCTTCCATTGTCGCGTTATGGGAGCGCTGCGAACTGACGCGGCCATGGAACGAACCGCGCGCCGACATTGCCCGCGCGCAGCAAGGGCCGAGTTCAGCCGTGCTGGTGGGCCGTGACGGAAACGCCATCGTCGCAACCGTCATGGTCGGCCACGACGGACACCGTGGCTGGGTCTATTATGTCGCCGTGGATCCCGATCAGCACAATAAGGGATACGGGCGCGCAATCATGGCGGCCGCCGAAGACTGGTTGCGCGAACGCAGCATCGAGAAGCTTCAACTGCTCGTGCGCGCGGACAACACCCGCGTGCAGGCATTTTACGAAACGCTCGATTACGATCAGCAGGAGCGCGTTGTCTTTGCAAAGTGGCTCGATGGCCGCCCGATGACACCGTGAGATTGCAGCATCGCGCCTAGAACGAGGCTCTCCTAAAACAAAGAGCCTTTTCCTAAAACAAAGAGCCTTTTCCTAAAACAAAGAGCCCTGCCCGTTGTCCTCGGGCGCAGAGACCTTGATCTTTCTTTGCGACTCCCTGGGTTGCTTGCGGCTCGCAGCCTCGGCGATGGCGATGTCCTCTTCGCTGCACGGCAAAATGAGATCCGCACTGTCGTTGGCTACGCGATTGACCGCCGTGGAAACCTCGTGCCAGACAAATGTTCCCCGCGGCGGAGCGACCAGCATGGTCATCGCATCTTCCGCCTCGGTCATGCTGCCGTCGAGCCAGCGATCGAAGTCCGGCGGATCGATCGTCACCGGAACGCGGTCATGCAGCGATGCCATTTCCGGGCCTGACGCGGCGGTGACGATAGCGACGGTGTCGACTTCCTCACCGTTCGGGCCGGTCCAGGTTTCGGCAACGCCGGCAAAGGCGACCGGCTCGCCGTCGCGGCGGCGAATGAAAAACGGACGCTTGCGCGCCGGCGTCGCCTGCCACTCGTAATATCCATCCGCCGGAAGAAGACACCGCCGCCGCCTGATGGCATTGCGGAACGAGGGTTTTTCCAGAACCGTTTCGGCGCGCGCATTGATAACGAGCGCGAACGTGCGGGGATCTTTCACCCACGACGGCAGGAAACCCCAGCGCATCAATTGAAAATGACGCGTGCCATTTTCGAGCATGACCACCGGCACCGGCTGGGTCGGAGCAACGTTATACCGCGGTGGATAATTGGGATGCTCGGAATAGCCGAACAGGCGCCGAAGCGCTTCAGGACTAGATGCAATTACGTATCGCCCGCACATAAAAAGACTCGAAATACGTCATCTGCGGTGGAAAATGACACAGAAGTAAAACTTGTTCAGCCACCTTTAACTTCAGATGCTCAAACATCCACCACGATGTCGAATTCAGCCCTGCAAGAAATGCCCCCCACCGACGACGCGGCCGCACGCGCCCAGCGCCTGCTTGAGGCCAACATCAACCCCCGCACCGGGCTGGCGACCGATTACCTGAATCATTTCAACGAGGCGATTATGCTGCTTGAAATGGTCCCCGACATCCCCGAATGCATCGACGATTTCCTCGGCTGGGAGCCCATGAGCTATCGCGAGCATTTCGCGGCCTCGAATTTCAAGGCCCGGGACCTCGCCATCAGCGCCTATGATTCGAGCGACCCCGCCCTTCGCACCGAGTTCGACAACATCACCACGACGATGACCTCGATCCTGACCTCGGTGGGTGCGGCCATGCGCCAGGCGAGACATACCGAGACCCGCACCATCCTTGCCGAGCAGGCCGCAGGCTGGGTCAAGCCGCTGGTCACGCTGGCAGGCGCCATGATCAATGGCGGCAGCAGCGACGCCGACGACGTCGACCAGATCATGAACCGCTGACCGTGACCGACCTCTCGCATACCGGCCCCCGACTCGCCGTCAGCGCCGGCATTTTCCGCGACGGCAAGATCCTGCTGGTTCGCCGCGCCCGCGAACCGGCCAAGGGCGTCTACACCTTTCCCGGCGGCCGGGTGGAGTTCGGCGAAAGCCTGACCGAGGCGCTGACCCGCGAAATCCGCGAGGAAACCGGCCTCGTGATCGAGATCGTGGGCCTCGTCGGCTACCGCGAGGCGCTTCCCGCCCGGACCGGTGGCCACGGCCATTTCGTCATCCTGCCGTTCGCCGCCCGCTGGGTCGCCAACGAGGTCGCGCTCAACGACGAACTGGACGACGCCCGCTGGCTTTCGCCCTCCACCGCGGTCGACGGCCTGCGGGTCACCCAAGGTCTGGACGAGACCATCCGGGCGGCATCCGCCATGATGGGCCTGTAAAGCGGGCCCTTGCCTTGCTTCCGGCCCGTTGAACGGGCATATGGCGGCCTTCATGCTGAAGCGGATTTTCGCGATTTTCCTTTTGGCGGCAATGGCCGGTCCGGTTCCGGTCCGGGCCCAGGACGCGGCTGCGCCGTTCGACGGCGACCTGCAGAGGCTCGCTGAAATCCTCGGCACCCTGCATTACCTGCGCGGAATCTGCGGCACCAATGAAGGCCAGAAGTGGCGCGCCGAAATGCAGGCGCTGGTCGATGCCGAGACGCCCTCCGGCGAACGGCGCAACCGCATGATCGCAAGCTTCAACCGTGGCTATAACGGGTTCCAGCAGACCTACCGCTCCTGCACCCCGGCCGCGAATGTCGCGATTCGCCGTTATCTCGAAGAAGGCTCGAAAATCTCGCGTGACCTGACCGCGCGTTACGCCAACTGACATTTTCCGGTGGATGACGTTTCGGCCGCGGCAAGAAAATGCAGGAAATAACGGGATAACTTGCGTTCGCGCCGTTAACCTTTCCTAAAGAACCGGCTCGCGGGCCGCGCCCTGCATGCTATTCCTTGTGCAGTTTCAACCGTGCAGTCCGCCGGACGCGTTCCACAGGCAATTGATTTCATGTCGCATACTTACCCTTGGACGTCCGCTCACGGCCTTTCGCCCGATCAGGATCAGAAGCGGGCTGCGCTGAATTATCTCAACGAAGCATGGGCGGAAGCGCGTCACGACGGCGTCGACGGCGATTGCCTCGCGCAAGCGAGCCTGTTCGCCGCGTTCGCCGAGCTCGTCAGCACCTATGGCGAAGACCCGGTGGCCAAGTTCGTCGAGGGCCTCGCCGGCCGCATCCGCAGCGGCGAATTCTCGGTGGTGGAATTCCGGCAGTAATTTCCGGTACGCGCTCTTTCCCACAATTTGTCATGGCCGGGCATAGCCGTTCGAAGAACGGCGTCGCTTCCGCTCGCCTATGACCCGGCCATCCATCTTTTAAGAGAAGCATTTTCAATGAGTGATGGATCACCGGGTCAAGCCCGGTGATGACGCATCGCGTGTGTTGAGACGGCGCGCGTGATCTCTCTCCGGTCGTCCCCGCGCAGGCGGGGACCCATACTCCCTGAGTCATCAATGTTGCCGCGATAGCGGACAACTCTTTTCGTCGCCACCATGATGTTTAGTGGTTATGGGTCCCCGCCTTCGCGGGGACGACATCGTGGATGTGGCTACATCGCGCATCACGCTCGGGTTCGTCATGGCCGGGCTTGACCCGGCCATCCACGCCTTCAGTTGATTCCGCAAGCAAGACGTGGATCACCGGGTCAAGCCCGGTGATGACGATTGAATGCATGGAAGCATCCCGCGTCATTCCGACTCCCGATTCAGTTTTCAAACAGCAAACAGCCACGCGGCATCGATCTCGCGCTTGATCGCGCGAGTTGAGCTTTAGTTCCGCCCCAAGAGCGAGGGGCATGGAGCGCCGCGAGGCGCACCTTGGTATCGTTTCGCTTCCGGCATCGCTTGCGAGGCGATGAACCTCCGGAAGCGCGTCGCCTTGCGGCGCTCCATTGCGGCGATTTTGGGCGAAGGGACCGTACTTCCGGGTGAGGACGGACGCTTTCACGTCCTGATCCGGCCGGCTTTCGCCGCCTTCATCCTCGCCTCGTCCAGCCGCGAACGGCAGAGCCACGTAGTTGGCCCGGACGGTGACCCCAGCCTCCCGGACGACGTGTGTGCGAGACACGCGCGCAGGCGCCGCATCCTGCTCCGCTTCAAAGCGCCCTCGAGAAGCGCCCCTCACGAACAGGACGTGCCGAACATAAGAGTGCTTCAGAGCACGGGGATTCGTATCCCCATCACGAAGTGTTTCAGGAATTCGCGAGGAACAGCGTCTGCCTTATTCGCGCGAATTGCCGCGATTCTCGTGTAATAAACCGATGGCTATCCGCGCCACAAAGGCGCACAGTCAACTCATGCACAACCATTACGTTACCGCGCAGCGTCTCTCATGACCATGAGAACGCGGCGGGAGACGGTCATCTTCAAGCATCCGGCGCGCATCAAGGGTATTGAACGCCAGCTTCCGGCTGGCGCCTACGAAGTGGTCACCGACGAGGAAATGATCGAAGGTCTTTCCTTTCCGAGTTTCCGGCGCATCGCCACCATGATCATGGTGCCGGGCGCACCGCCGCATCATCACTCGATGGAAATGCTGACGATCAGTTCGATCGATCTCGCGGACGCGCAGCATCACGACGCGGTGGCCTCAAATGTCTGACGATCCCGTCGAACTCGATTCCCGTCGTGGCATGGCCGCGCAAAAAGCGACAGGGCTGCGGCGGATTCTCGCTGACGCCGAGGCTCATGCAGCCGTCTTGCGCGAGCGGCAGCTCCAGATCGAGAGAGAGCTGCTCGATGCGCCAGTGACGTCCTGGCCCGAAGCGGCCGCAAAGGCGCGTTATGTCCTGAATCTTTATTACGCGACGCTGGGTGCGCAGGACTCGCACCACCGGGATCTCGTTGCCTCGGTCCTCAAGGACTTCGCGAGGCTCGACAGCGAAAGCTGACTACGTTTTCCGCCTCGATTGTTTTCCGCGAACGATTGATCCTGAAACTTCATTGAGACGTTCGGCGGGAACGGGAGAATTATGCATGCTTGATATGACAACGAAAGAGCTCTCATCGCGACACGTCAAGGCGGAGGAGGCACTGCGGCTTGGCGTCGTTTCGGGATGGTACACTACGAAGATGAGCGGCACTTTCGTCACCGGTCCGCACGACACCCATGAGGACGCGCTTCGCAAGATCGCTGAATTGAGACCACCAGCTCCGCCCGCTCCAAAGCGCAAGTCGTGAGGCGCGGCCGCAACATAGGGATGATCCATGAGTCCTGTGAGATATCTCGCGCCGCTGCGTGACGTCGAGAACGAAAACGACCAGCTTCGGCAGTTGCTCATTCAGGCAGGTGTCGAAGCCCACGCCCATGTTGTCGCCGCAAAGCTCCAGACCGTCCTGATCGGGGAGCTTCATCACAGGGTCAAGAACATGCTGGCGATTGCCTCGGCGATCGCCTCGCAAAGCCTGCGCGGCGCGACCAGCATCGAGGCGGCGGAGAAGACCATCGCCAGCCGCCTGGCTGCACTGGGGATTTCCCACGATCTTCTCATTCGCGAGAGCTGGACCGGCGCGGGTTGCCGGACGCTGATCGAAAACGCGATTCTCGCGTTCCAGACCGAAGGGCTGGCGCAGTTCACGATCACCGGCGAGAACATCGCCGTGTCGTCGGGACCCGCGGTCGGATTGTCGATGGTGATCCATGAACTCAGCACCAACGCGCTGAAATACGGCGCGCTGTCGGTGCCCGGAGGCCGCGTCTCAATCACATGGTCGGTCGATGTCGAGGCGGAGCGCTTCAAGCTTGAATGGCGCGAAAGCGGCGGTCCCATCGTCATTGAACCAAAAACAAAAAGTTTTGGCAGCCGCTTCATCGAGCAAGCCTTGCCCGGCCAGCTCCAAGGCGAAGCACGATTGATCTTTGAACCAACCGGCCTCGTCTGCGACGTCAATATCCCGATAAGTTCGCTGCAGGAGCCGGTGATCGCGCTCAAGTAGCGGCATCAAAGGCCGCGGCAATACTGCCGAGGTCATATCCCCGCACATGATTGGAAACACGTGACCGGTATCAGGATTCGCGTCGGCTACGAGATGATCTACGATTTTCCGCAGGCCACGCCGATGATCATGGTGCTGGGTACGCACTTCACGCGCGCATCGGATGTGATCACGCCCGATTACCTCACCACCACGCCTTCGGTTCCAATTTTTCCCTATCGCGATATGTTCGGCAACTGGTGCAGCCGCATGGTCGCGCCGCCGGGCAGGATGCGCCTGTACGCCGATGGCATGGTCCGCGACAGCGGGCTGCCTGATGTCATTGTCACGTCGGCCGTCCAGCATGCGGTGGAGGATCTGCCGCCGGATACGCTGGTTTATTTGCTGGGCAGCCGGTACTGCGAAACGGATCGCCTGTCGGATATCGCGTGGAAGCTGTTCGAGAAGACGCCGCCGGGCTGGGCGCGCGTGCAGGCGATCTGCGATGTCGTTCATAACCATATCAAGTTTGGCTACGAACACGCGCGGGCGACCATGACCGCGTATGAAGTTTATCACGAGGGCAAGGGCGTCTGCCGCGACTACGCGCATCTTGCCGTCACGTTCTGCCGCTGCATGAATATTCCGGCGCGATACTGCACGGGCTATCTCAGCGACATCGGCACACCGAAGCCGTGGGTGGGGGATTTTGCCGGCTGGTTCGAGGCCTATATCGGCGGCCGCTGGCAAATGTTCGATCCACGCAACAATGTGCCGCGGATCGGTCGCGTGCTGATCGCGCAGGGCCGCGATGCATCCGACGTTCCGATCACGCAGACATTCGGGCCGAACACGCTGGTCAGCTTCAAGGTCTGGACCGACGAGGTCGACTGAGGCGGCTTGCGATCCATGCTGATGGATATCGCCAAATAAAAACCCCGGCATCGCTGCCGGGGCATTCCTCGGGCAACTCTTCAGATCACGCCTTCAGCGTTTCCAGAAACCGCACGGTCTCGCCGGTCGATGGGGTCGCGAGTTCGCCCTGCCACATCACGCGCCTGCCGCGCACAAAGGTGCCCACCGGCCAGCCCTTGACCTTCACGCCGTCATACGGCGTCCAGCCTGCGCGCGAGGCGACCCACTTGTTGGTGATGGTTTCCTCGCGCTTCATGTCCACGACGGTGAAGTCCGCGTCGTAACCCGCCGCGATGCGGCCCTTGCAGGCAATATTAAACAGCCGCGCCGGGCCGGCGCTGGTGAGATCGACAAAGCGCGCCAGCGACAGCTTCCCGGCGTTCACATGATCCAGCATGATCGGCACCAGCGTCTGAACGCCGGTCATGCCGGACGGCGACGCGGGATAGACCTTGTCCTTCTCTTCCAGCGTATGCGGCGCATGGTCTGAGCCGAGCACGTCGATGATGCCCTGCTCGATGCCGCGCCAGATGCCGTCGCGGTGGCTGGCGTCGCGCACCGGCGGATTCATCTGCGCGCGGGTGCCGAGCCGCTCGTAGGCCTCGGGGCCTGCGAGCGTGAGGTGGTGCGGCGTTGCCTCGCAGGAGGCGACGTCCTTGTGGCCGCGCAGATATTCGATTTCCTGCTTGGTCGAGATGTGCAGAACATGAATGCGCTTTCCCGTCTCGCGCGCCAGCGTCACCAGACGCTGTGTCGCGATCAATGCCGCGTCCTCGTCGCGCCAGACCGGATGCGAGCGTGGATCGCCCTCGATGCGCAGATGCTTGCGGTCGTTGAGACGGTATTCGTCCTCGGCATGAAATGCGGCGCGGCGACGGATCACCTTGAAAATGCGGCGCAGGCTGTCGTCGTCTTCCACCAGCAGCGAGCCGGTGCTTGATCCGATGAACACCTTCACGCCCGCGCAGCCCGGCGCGCGTTCGAGATCGGGCAGATGATTGACGTTCTCGCGGGTGCCGCCGATGAAGAACGCGAAATCGCAATGCATCCGGTGCTGCCCGGCCTTCACTTTGGCGGTGAAGGTTTCCTCGGTCACGGTCAGCGGATTGGTGTTCGGCATCTCGAACACGGCGGTGACGCCGCCCAGAACCGCACTGCGCGATCCGGTCTCCAGATCTTCCTTGTGAGTCAGGCCGGGTTCGCGGAAATGCACCTGCGTGTCCATCACGCCGGGCAGGATGTGCAGGCCCTTGCAGTCGATTACTTCACCCGCGCTGGCGCCCCCGAGCGACCCGATTTCCGCGATTCGCCCGCCGGAAATGCCGATATCCCGGACCCCCTCGCCGTCCTGGTTGACCACGGTGCCGGATTTCAGGATCACATCAAATGTCTGGGCCAATGCTCGAAACTCGTCTGGTGTTGGGGTGATTCTGCGCATCCAATGCTGTCTGCGCAGGGCCGCGCGGGCCTTGTTGTCCGCACCTTAGCGCCTTACGTTGCGGTGTAACAACCAACGGGCGAATTTTCCCAAAGAACTTGAGAATCCTGAGAAAACTTTATGAAAGCAGCGTTTCTGCCGGATCGCGGCGTCGTCAAAGTGAGCGGCGAAGATGCGAGGGCATTCCTCGACGGCCTCCTGACCACCAATGTGGAACTGGTGCGCCCCGGCATCGGCCGGTTCGGCGCGCTGCTGACGCCGCAGGGCAAGATCATCGTGGACTTTCTCGTCACCGAAGCGCCGGAGGCCCATGGCGGCGGCTTCGTGTTCGATTGTCCGCTGGTGCTCGCACAGGCGCTGACCGACCGCCTCGGCTTCTACAAGCTGCGCGCGAAGGTCACCGTCGATAACCTGTCGTCGCAGCTCGGCGTGATGGCCGCATGGGGCGGCACGCCCGCGATGACGCCCGACCTCGCGTTCGAAGACCCGCGCGATCCGCAGCTCGGGTGGCGCATCTTCGTGCCCGACGATCTGGTGGACGAGACGGCGGCCGCCATCGGTGCGGAGGTCGACGAGAGCGACGCCTACGAGACGCACCGCATCGCCTGCGGCATCCCGCGCGGCGGCGTCGATTTCATCTACAGCGACGCCTTCCCGCACGAAACCAACATGGATCGCCTGCACGGCGTCGATTTCGACAAGGGCTGCTATGTCGGCCAGGAGGTCGTGTCGCGCATGGAGCATCGCGGCACCGCACGGACGCGCACCATCCGCGTGCGCCTCGACGGCTCGGTGCCGGAAATCGGCCTGCCGGTCACCGCCGGTGACAAGCCGGTCGGCACCATGGGCTCGTCCGCCAACGGCCTTGGCCTCGCGCTGCTGCGCACCGACCGCGTCTCCGATGCACTCGACGCCGGACTGGCGCTGACTGCGGGCGGCCTCCCGATCAGTCTTGTTTCGCCTGATGACGTGAAGGCCGCGCCGAAGAAGGCCTCGGCATGAAAAGCGTGCGCCTGCACGACGACGGGTTGGTGCGCTGCCCGTGGCCGGGCGAAGACCCGCTCTACATGGCCTATCACGACAATGAATGGGGCGTTCCGGAATACGACGACCGCGCGCTGTTCGAAAAACTGATCCTCGACGGATTTCAGGCCGGTCTGTCGTGGATCACGATCCTGCGCAAGCGCGACAATTTCCGAAAGGCATTCGATGAATTCGAGCCGGCGAAAATCGCACGCTACAGCGACAAGAAAGTCGCCGCGCTGATGAATGACGCCGGCATCGTGCGCAACCGCGCCAAGATCGAGGGTACGGTCAACAGCGCCAAGGCCTATCTGAAGATCATGGAAGAAGGTCCCGGGTTCTCGGCGTTCCTGTGGGACTTCGTCGACGGCAAGCCCAAGGTCAACAATTTCAAGACCACGGCGTCGGTGCCTGCCGCAACCCCGCTTTCGACGACAATGTCCAAGGAGTTGATCGGCCGCGGCTTCAAGTTCGTGGGCCCGACCATCGTGTACGCCTTCATGCAGGCCACCGGCATGGTCAACGATCATCTCGTGACCTGCCACTGCCATGACAAGTGCGGAAAAATGAAGAAGCCGAAGCGGCGCTGATGCGCTATTTGCGTTCGACCTTCTTGGTCAGCAGATAGAGATAGGCGCAGACCGCGACCACAATCGGGAAACATCCGAGCCCGAACAGCGTCGCGGAAAACTCGAACCGGTCCCAGAATACCCAGCTCAACGTCCAGCACACGATCGCATTGACCAGCGCCAGCAGATAAATCGGCGTGAGTGCGGTCTTGAAGCTCAGCAGCCGCTTGCGGCGGGGTGGATCTTGCGGGGTCGCTGCCATGCGAATGACCTGTGTGGACGGGGCCTGATTCAAACGCAATCTACACCTTGAAGTTCCGTTTCTGCGATGCCCGGCTCGCGGTTTGATGCTATCAAATCGTCCCGCACGCTTCGCACAAACAATCGATTCTTATCCCTGCATGACCGCCAAGAAAACAGCACCGCACAAGCCATCTCCCCGCGCCTGGCAGCGCATGCTGTCGGGCCGCCGCCTCGATCTGCTCGATCCCTCGCCGCTCGACATCGAAGTCGAGGACATCGCTCATGGTCTCGCGCGAGTCGCGCGCTGGAACGGGCAGACCCACGGCGCGCATATCTTCTCGGTGGCGCAGCACACGCTGCTGGTCGAAGCCGTGCTGCGCCAGCAGACGCCGCGCGTCGATCATCGCGTGCGGTTGGCGGCGATGCTGCACGACGCGCCGGAATACGTCATCGGCGACATGATCTCGCCGTTCAAAGCGGTGATCGGCGGCTCCTACAAGGTGGTCGAGAAGCGGCTGCTGTCCGCGATCCATATCCGCTTCGGGCTGCCCGCCGTGCTCTCGGCCGAGATCGAACGGCAGATCAAGGCCGCCGACATGGGCGCGGCGTATCTGGAGGCGACGCATCTGGCGGGCTTCGCGCAGGCCGAAGCCCGGCGCCTGTTCGGCCGCGATCCGAAGCTGCCCGCCGCCACCGAAAAGGATTACGTGACCCCATGGTCCGCCGGGCGGGCGGAAAAGCAGTTTCTCGCGCGATTCAAGACCTTGTTCAGCAACAATCCTTGAGGCTAGGTTCTAGCTCCGAAAAATGGAGACTGGAATGAACCTGCGGATTGATAAAATTGTTTTTCTTTTAGCGATATTGGGGTTGAGCACGACGGGCGCGGCAAAAGCCGCAGATTGCCCTCCGATCGGAAGCCTTCCGAATTACATCGGCGAACCGAAGCCGACACTGCACAATCACAACACATCCGATTTCAAGGTGAAGCGCGGCGAGGAAACCGAAAACATTTCGGTGGCCGGAAAGAAATGTTTCCAGGCCTACCGGCTCAAGGACGACGCCCAGGCGATGAGCGACATTGAAATCCAGACCAACTACCGCGAGCAGGTCAAGAAGCTGGGCGGCCAGATCCTGTTTGCGGACGAGCACAACATGACGGGAAAAATCGTGAAGGGCGCGCAGGAAACCTGGGTCGCGGTCTACAACGAGGAGCGCCTGATCGAGGTCACGGTTGTCGACAAGGCCGCGTTCAAGCCGTCGCTGCTGCCGCCGTCGGGCAGTGACTACCGGCTCGCCGGCCGCATGCCGAAATTTGTCGCCGATCCGCCGGTGAAGCGCAACTTCGACAAGGTGGCCTTCAAGATTCACGACGGCGACGATACGCGCGAGGTACAGGTCGCAGGCGCGAGGCATTCCGTCGCCTACCGGGCAGCCAATCCGCGGGAGGGCGCGAGCCCTCTTGAAGTCCAGGAAAACTACAAGGCCACGTTTCTCGCGGCAGGCGGACAGGTCGTGTTTTCCGAACCCAACCTCATTGTCATGCGCCTTGAGGACAAGGGACAGTCGATCTGGGTCAGCGTCTACGCCGAAGAAAGCCTGATCGAACTCACCGCGATCGAGGAAAAGCCGTTCCAGTCCAGCGTCCAGCCGCCCACGGCGAGCGCGCTGAAGACCGCGCTCGACAAGGATGGCCGCGTCTCCCTCTACATCAATTTCGATTTCAACAAGGCGGCGCTGAAGCCCGACGCCGCACCCATCATCGAGCAGGTCGTCAAGCTGCTGAAGGACAATCCCGCGCTCAAGCTCGAGATCGGCGGCCACACCGACAATATCGGGGGCCGCGATTACAATGTGAAACTGTCGGGCAGTCGCGCCGGCAGCGTTGTCTCCGCCCTTGCGGCGCAAGGGATCGATGCCAAGCGGCTGAACGCCGCTGGCTATGGCCCCGACAAGCCTGTGACCACCAACGACACCGATGAAGGGCGCGCCAAGAACCGGCGCGTCGAACTGGTCAAATCCTGACGGCGTCGCTGTGTCCCGGCGGTTGCCGGGACACATTGCCCTCCGGTTCCGGAGGCGACCGCTCATCCGGTGATGGCGGAGCTGCAAGCCCGGGCTATAATGGCGGCCAACACAAGGATCGCCATGATTCACGTCTGCTCGCTTGCCGCCCTGCCCGCCACCGTCGAAGCCACCGGCGCGCAACATATCCTCACCGTGATGGCCAATGTCGCGCAGGTGGTGCGTCCGGTGTCGGTGCTGGAAGCCAATCACCTGCGCATCCAGATGGACGACATCAACGAGCCCGCGCTGGGTTTCGTCGCGCCGTCGCACGCCCATGTCGAGCAGGCGCTGGCCTTCATCCGCAAGTGGGACCGCACAGCACCCATGGTCATTCACTGTTACGCCGGGATCAGCCGCTCCACCGCCAGCGCGTTCATGGCGGCCTGCGCGCTCAATCCAAATCGCGACGAGACCTCCATCGCCCGGCAGATCCGCGCCGCATCGCCGAGCGCGTATCCCAACCGCCTGATCGTCACGCTGGCGGACGAGGTGCTGGGACGCGACGGGCGCATGGTTCGCGCGCTCGATGCGATGGGTCCGGGCAACATGACCATCGAGGGTCGCCCGTTCCGCGTGGATCTCGAATGAGATCCGTCATTGCGAGCAAAGCGAAGCAATCCAGAGCAACGAAAAAGACTGGATTGCTTCGTCGCTGCGCTCCTCGCAATGACGGGGCTTTTGCGCGATGACCGATAAAATTCTCACGCCAATCGAGATCGGTTTGACCGCCGCCATCGTGTCGATCGACGGCAACGAACCGTCGATCCTGACCGCATCCGGCAACGACGGCGAGGCGCTGGAAGGCCTGCCGTTCGGCCCGTTCGACGCGGTGGCGCATCGCACGCTGGAAATCGGCCTGCGCGCGTGGGTGGAAGAACAGACCGGCCTGCGCCTCGGCTATGTCGAGCAGCTTTATACGTTCGGCGATCGCGGCCGCCACGCCCAGCGCGGCGACACCGACGCGCATGTTGCATCGGTCGGTTATCTGGCGCTGACACGCGCCGCGGACAACACCTCGAAGCCGCAGGTGGCGGGCGCGACGTTCAAGCCGTGGTACCGCTACTTTCCGTGGGAAGACTGGCGCGATGCGCGCCCCGCAATCATCGAGAAAGAAATCATTCCCGCGCTTGAGACCTGGGCCGCGCAGGAAAAGCCTGATACCGAGCGCGCGCTGGCGCGCGGCGACCGCGTGCGGCTTTGTTTCGGCACCCACGGTGCGCAGTGGGACGAAGAGCGCGTGCTCGACCGCTATGAGCTGCTTTACGAGGCCGGACTGATCGAGGAATCGCGGCGCGACGAGCGGCCCGCGGCACTGGCGCGCAAGGCCATGCCTGCGCTCGGCGCGCCGATGCGCTTCGATCACCGCAGGATTCTGGCCACCGCCATCGCGCGGCTGCGCGCCAAGCTGAAATATCGTCCGGTGGTGTTTGAACTTCTGCCGCCGGAGTTCACACTAACTGACTTGCAGCGGACCGTTGAGGCGATCTCGGGGCGTCATTTGCACAAGCAGAATTTCCGCCGGCTGGTGGAGGCCGGCGCGCTGGTCGAACCCACCGGCGAGATGTCGACCCAGACCGGCGGACGGCCGGCGGCGCTGTTTCGCTTCCGCCGCGAAGTATTGCAGGAGCGGCCCGCACCGGGATTGCGCGTGCGCGGCCGCCGTTAGGTTTAAGGCTTCGAATTTTCGAAGCCGCTTTGAATTTGCGCGTGACCCGGCGGCGGGCCACGCAAGGAGGAACGATGGAATTTATTGCAATCGTCATTGCGATTGTTGCTTTCATTTTTGCACGCAAGGCCAGCAACAGATCTCTCGAACTGAGCGCGCGGATGGCGCAGCTCGAAGCTTCGCTCGCAGGCGGCGCACGTCCGGCAACATTGCCAGCGGCGGACGCCCCCATCGCACCGCCGATTGTGCCAGACACTGCAGCATCCGAGACGGAGACAACTGAAAAGGCTCCGTCAACGCCGCCGCCGCTTCCACCTGCAGGATCTCGCTACCGGGAGACGGTTGACGGCGCGCTGCCGGGCACACCGGCGACACCTGCGCAGGCTGGTCCCGGATTCGAAGAACGAATTGGTTTTGAAGAAAGACTCGGTTTTGAGGAAAGACTTGGCACCCGCTGGGTGGTCTGGGTCGGCGGGTTGACGCTGGCGCTCGGCGGCGTGTTTCTCGTCAAGTATTCCATCGAAGCCGGCCTGCTCGGCCCCGAGGTGCGCGTCTTGCTCGGCGGCCTGTTCGCGCTTGGGCTGCTTGCTGTCGGCGAATTCGCGCGCCGCAAGGAGAGCCTCTTGCCGATTGCGGCGCTGCCAAAAGCCAACATCCCTGCGATTCTCACCGCAGCTGGAACCGCCGTCGCCTTCGCAACCGTCTACGCGTCCTACGCGCTCTACGGTTTTCTGTCGCCGCCCATCGCATTCGTCCTGCTCGGCGCGGTTGCGCTCGGCACGCTTGCGGCTGCACTTTTGCACGGCCGCGCGCTTGCAGGGCTCGGCGTGGTCGGCGCATTCGTGACGCCGGTGCTGGTGTCGTCGGACAAGCCGGATTACTGGGCGCTCTACATCTACATCGCCATCGTCACCGCGGCGGCGTTCGGTCTGGCACGGATCCGGCTGTGGCGCTGGCTGGCCGTTACGACCATCGCGTTCGGCGCGCTCTGGATGCTGTTCGATATCGTGCGTCCCGATACGCTCGGCCCGCATGCGTTCGACATCATCGTTAGCTTCGCGCTCGCGGCACTTCTGGTGGTCGCCGGATTCATGTTCGGACCGCCCGCCGATCAGGGCCGCGTTGAGCCGGTGTCGTCGATTTCACTGGGCGTGTTCCTGTTCGGCGCAGCCGTGCTCGTTCTCATCAACAATCACGCCGACCCCGCCATGATCGTGTTCACGCTGCTGGTGGCGGCCACGTTCGCCATCGCATGGCGTGCGGAGAGCGCGACCGCCGCAATCGGTGCTGCCGCCGTGCTGGTGTTCGCGGTGTTCGCGGAATGGGCCATTCGCGCCAATCCAGATCTCGCCGTGGTGCCCGGCGGCGCGATGCCCGGCATCGGCACACGCGCCGATGATGGATCGATCGGCATGCATCTCATCACCGCGGCGGGTTTCGGCGTAGCGTTCGGCGCGGCGGGATTTCTCGCACAGGGCCGCTCCATCGGCGCCATTGTCCCGGTGATCTGGGCAGCGGCCGGCGTGTTCACGCCCCTCGCGTTGCTGATCGCGCTCTACGCACGCATCGCGCATCTGGATCGCTCGATTCCGTTCGCGATCATCGCCATCGCCGTTGCTGCTGCCTTCGCCGCGGCGACCGAATTGCTCACGCGCCGCGAAGCACGTCCCGGCCAGATGATTTCAACGGCGCTGTTCGCCACCGGCACGCTCGCCGCACTGGCGCTGGCGTTTACGTTCGCGCTGGAAAAAGGCTGGCTCACCATCGCGCTCGCCCTGATGTCGCTCGGCACCGCGTGGATTTCCATGAAGCGGCCGATCCCGTTCCTGCGTTCGCTCGCTGCTATTCTGGCGGGCATCGTGGTGCTGCGGGTCGGCTACGAGCCGCGCATCGCCGGCAACGATCTCGGCACCACGCCGATCTTCAACTGGCTGCTGCTCGGCTACGGCATTCCGGCAGCCTCATTCTGGCTCGGCAGCATCTTCCTGCGCCGGCGCGGCGACGATGGTCCGCTCCGTAGCGTGGAAGCCGCCGCGATCCTGTTCGCGGTGCTGCTCGCCTTCACCCAGATCCGCCACTACATCAACAACGGCGACATCTATCGTACATCGTCGAGCCTGATCGAGGTCGGCCTGCAGGTCTGCGTCGCACTCGCGATGGCGATCGGGCTGGAGCGGCTTCGCATCCGGACAGGGAGCGTCATTCATAACATCGGGGCGTTGCTGCTGACATGGTTCGCGGGCCTCGCGATCCTGTTCGGGCTATTCTTCATCGCAAACCCGCTGATCTGGCGGATCGAGATCGCGGGAGCGTTCTTCAATCCGCTGATCCTCGGCTACGCGATCCCGGCCATCCTCGCGCTGCTGCTGTCCTACGCCGTGGCGGGACGCCGCGCCGCGGCCTATGCCAACACCATCGCGGCCGGCGCGCTCGTCCTTGCGCTGGCCTACATCACACTGCAAATCCGTCACCTCTATCACGGGCCGTATCTGAACAGCTTCCGCACCTTCGACGCCGAGCAGTACACCTACTCGGTGGCGTGGCTGGTGTTCGGCGTGATCCTGCTGGGGATTGGCCTGCTGCTGCCGTCGCAGCGCGCGCGCCTTGCGTCGGCGGTGATGATCGCCATCACCATTCTCAAAGTGTTCCTGATCGACATGTCGAACCTGACCGGGGCCTACCGGGCGTTCTCGTTCATCGGTCTGGGACTGGTGCTGGTGGCAATCGGATGGCTGTATCAGCGCATTCTGTTCAGGCAGACGACAACGCCGCCGGCTCCAGGCAGCACGACGGCGTGATTCGATAGATCGTCATTGCGAGCGAAGCGAAGCAATCCAGCGCAACGAAAAGAAAACTGGATTACTTCGTCGCAAGTGCTCCTCGCAATGACGAGGTAAATTTCCCTAATTACTCGCTGGCGGAGCGGCGCAGCTCAAGCGCCGGTTCGCTGCGCACCGAAGCCGGACGCACTTCCGCGCGCGGCGTCGCATCCGCCGACTGTGTCCCCGGCGCGCGCAGCGAGCGCGGGCGCGAGATCGAACGCGCGAGGAACACGCGCGCATTGCCATGCTTGCGGAAATCGCAATAGGCGAAGCCCATGCCCGACACCGAGCCGCGGAAGCTGACATTGTCGGTCTTGTTCAGGTTGAAGCAGGGCTCGAAGGGAATGCCCTTGATCGATGCGCAGATCTGCTGACCGCGGACCTGAAGCGTATTGGACGGCAGCCGCATATGGCGGGTCTCGCCGGCGCCGCTGAATTGCACCGCGCCTGCCGCCGCACCGTCGGTTGTGATCTTGCCGACGCCCTTGGTGCCGTCGAAGCAGGTGAAGGCGAACATCTTGTTGGCGACGAACTTGCGGGCTTCGTCCGCGTTCAGGGTTTCAGCAAACACAGGCGCTGAAACCGAACAGGCCAGCGCGGCTCCAAGAACGATGCGAACGAGCATGAGCTACTCCAACTGACTAACTGCGGATCAGATGAACCGGCCGGGCAAAGCGCCCGGCGGTTTACGCCTTAACCCGGTGATTACCATACCAACCGTGGCAACATTGGAGCACCATGGTTTGCAAAGTCTGAACATCCTCAGGAAATTTTCACCACCGTCCGGCCGCGAAGCTGCCCGGCGAGAATTTTCGGCGCTGCGCCGATAACCTCGTCGAGACCGATTTCCGTAGTCATTTCAGCAAGTTTCGCGTGGTCAACATCCTTCGCGATGCGCGCCCAGGCGGCCTTTCGCGGTGTGAGCGGGCACATCACGGAATCGATGCCCAAAAGGCACACTCCGCGCAAAATGAAAGGCGCCACCGACGACGGCAGGTCCATACCGCCGGCAAGACCGCAGGCGGCGATGGCGCCGCCGTACTTCGTCATCGAAAGCAGGTTCGCCAGCGTGGTCGACCCGACGCTGTCGATACCGCCGGCCCAGCGCTCCTTGGCGAGCGGTTTGCCCGGTGCGGACAATTCGTTGCGGTCGATGACTTCGGCAGCGCCAAGACCGCGCAGATAATCCGCCTCGGCTGCACGTCCCGTCGATGCGATGACGTGGAAACCGAGCTTTGAGAGGGTCGCCACCGCCACCGAACCGACGCCGCCGGCAGCACCGGTGACAACCACCGGGCCATTGTTTGGCGTCAGACCGTGCTTCTCCAGCGCCATCACCGACAACATCGCGGTGAAACCCGCCGTGCCGATCGCCATCGCCTGACGCGCGGTCATGCCCTCGGGCAAACGCACCAGCCAGTCGCCCTTGACGCGCGCCTTCTGCGCATACGCGCCGAGATGGGTCTCGCTCAGACCCCAACCGGTGGAGACAACCTTGTCGCCCGCCTTCCAGCCGGGATGCGACGATTCCAGAACCGTGCCCGCGAAATCCACACCGGCAATCATCGGGAAACGGCGCACCACCGGCGACTTGCCGGTGACGGCGAGGCCGTCCTTGTAATTCACCGTGGACCACTCGACCGCGACGGTGACGTCGCCGTCCATCAGTTCCGCTTCGTCGAACTGCGTCAGCGCTGCCGTGGTGCCTTTGTCGGCCTTGTCGATTCTGATTGCCTTGAAGGTTGCCAAACCCGATCTCCGTTTTTTCTTGTGCGAATGAATCCGGCCCCCTGATTGGCGGCTCCTGCCGGGTTTGCCAAGCCCTTAGCCGCAGGTTCGCATCGGGTTGAGGGCAGATTGCATTTCCGCCATGCGGAAAATTCCGAATACCCCTCTGGCGAGGTCGGAACCAACCTGCTATATTTGTTTTGCTCGTTATGAGAATAAGTAACGATCTCGCGAGCCAGGGAACGCGGACACGCTGAATCCGTCGTCCCTGAGGGGAAACCGAGTTTGGAGCGCCGGCCCAAAAGGCCGGATTTCTCAAAACCCTAATATGCTCAAATTGAGTATATTAGGCGACTTCAGGAGGCTGCGATGCCGATCACCGGAATTTATGGTCCCGACGATTTCGGGAATCCGATCCACCGCCAGCCCACCGGCGCGACCCGCCCCCGCGTCACCGACGCGGAGCGCGCGCGCGCGTTGCCGATGCCCTCGCTGGAATGGACGCCCGAGGTCGAGCGCGCCACCGCGCATCTCTACGCCAGGGTGAAGAACGTCATTCCCGAAATCGAATGGCCGTTCATGGCGCCTTACGTCAAGGCGATCAACGATCTGAAGCAGCAGCGCAACGCTGTGATCCTGGCGCACAACTACCAGACGCCGGAGATTTTCCATTGCGTCGCCGACATCGGCGGCGACTCGCTGCAGCTCGCCCGCGAGGCGACAAAAGTAAAAGAGAAAGTCATCGTCCAGTGCGGCGTGCACTTCATGGCCGAGACCTCGAAAATCCTGAACCCCGACAAGACCGTGCTGATCCCGGATTCGCGCGCCGGCTGCTCGCTGGCCTCAAGCATCACCGGCGCGGACGTGCGCCTGCTGCGTGAGCGCTTCCCCGGCGTGCCGGTGGTGGCTTACGTCAACACGTCTGCCGACGTGAAGGCGGAGGTCGACATCTGCTGCACCTCGTCGAACGCCGTGCAGGTGGTGGAAAGCCTCAACGCCGAGACCGTGATTTTCCTCCCCGACCAGTATCTGGCGAAATACGTCGCCTCGAAAACCAGCGTAAAGATCATCGCGTGGAAGGGCGCATGCGAGGTACACGAGCGTTTCACCGGCGACGAGCTGCGCACCTATCGCGAGGCCGATCCCAGCGTGCAGATCATCGCGCATCCCGAATGCCCGCCCGACGTGATCGCTGAAGCGGACTTCACCGGCTCGACCGCGCACATGATCGACTGGGTCCGCAAGCACCAGCCGAAGCGGATCGTTATGGTCACCGAATGTTCGATGGCGGACAACGTGCAGGCCGAACTGCCGAATGTGGAGTTCGTCAAGCCGTGCAACCTGTGCCCGCACATGAAGCGCATCACGCTGCCGAAGATTCTCGACAGCCTGATTTACATGCGTGAGGAAGTCACCATCGACCCGATGATCATCGACAAGGCCCGGCGTTCGGTGGAACGCATGATCAACCTGAAGAACTGATCTGATCTTGGGCGCCATGCGTCCACAACAAAACCGTCATGCCCGGCCTTGTGCCGGGCATCCACGCCTTCCTTGTTAAACGACGCAAAGTCGTGGATGGCCGGGACAAGCCCGGCCATGACGATCTAAAAGTTGCAGGCCCAGCGGCATGACACTTAATCCAAACAAGCTCTCAAGCATCACCACCCACGACGTCATCATCGTCGGCGGCGGCCTCGCGGGGCTATTCTGCGCGCTGAAACTCTCGCCCCGTCCGGTCACGGTGATTTCCGCAGCGCCGCTCGGCGAAGGCGCGTCGAGCGCATGGGCGCAGGGCGGCATCGCGGCGGCTGTTGCCGAAGGCGACAGCGCCGAGGCCCATGCGGCCGATACGATCGCGGTCGGCGGCGGCATCGTCGATGAAGATGTCGCGCTCGCCCTCGCCCGCGAGGCCGGCGCACGGATCCACGATCTCCTGCACTACGGCGTGCCGTTCGACCGCGATCTCGAAGGCAAGCTCGCCGTCGGACGCGAGGCCGCGCATTCCGCCCGGCGCATCGTCCATGTTCAGGGCGACATGGCGGGCAAGGCGATTATCGCGGCGCTGATCGAGGCCGTGCGAAAAACGCCGTCGATCCGCGTAATCGAAGGCTATGTCGCCGAAGCCCTGCTGAGCGAAGGCGACGCGGTTTCAGGATTGCAGTTGCGCAAGGCGGACGACGCAATCGCGGCGCCGATCATCATCCCGTCGCGCGCCATCGTGCTGGCGACCGGCGGCATCGGGCATCTCTATGCAGTCACGACCAATCCGGCGGAGGCCAGCGGATCGGGGCTCGCGATTGCCGCACGCGCCGGCGCGGTGATTGCCGATCCCGAATTCGTGCAGTTTCACCCGACCGCCATCATGGTCGGCCGCGATCCCGCACCGCTGGCGACCGAAGCCTTGCGCGGCGAAGGCGCAACCCTGATCAACGGCAAGGGCGAGCGGTTCATGCTGGCGCTCAACCCGCTGGCCGAACTCGCACCCCGCGACATTGTCGCGCGCGGGGTGTTCGCGGAAATCGCTGCTGGCCGTGGCGCATATCTGGATGCAACCAGGGCGCTTGGCACGACGTTCGCGAAGAAATTTCCGACGGTCTATGCGAGTTGCATGGCGGCGGGTATCGATCCCGCGACGCAGCCGATCCCGATTGCACCAGCGGCGCATTACCACATGGGCGGCATCGCCGTGGACAGGCACGGCCGCACCTCTCTCAAGGGCTTGTGGGCCGGCGGCGAAGTGTCGAGCACCGGCGCGCACGGCGCCAACCGCCTCGCCTCGAATTCACTGCTCGAAGCGGTGGTCTATGCCGCGCGGATCGCCGAAGATATCGACGGCAACATGTTTGCGCGCAGTCCCCTCGTCGTGCCGCCTCAGATCCCGCGCAACTGCGCCATGCCGCCGCTCACCGAAGCCAACCTTCGCACCATGATGAGTTCGCATGTCGGCGTCGTCCGCGACGGCGACCGCCTGATGGAAGCCGTACAGGCGTTCGCGGCTATCGAACAGAGCACCGGAAACATTGCGCTGCGCAACATGGCGACCACGGCGCTGATCGTTGCGGCGTCGGCATGGTCCCGCCGTGAAAGCCGCGGCGCGCATTTCCGCTCCGACTATACGGCGGAAGATCCGGCGCAAAGACACCGCACCATGACAACGCTCATTGAGGCGCGTAACATCGCGCTCATGTTGTCGGATGGTGCAACCGCCAAACGATCCGCTAAACTATCCACGGGAGTTTGAACGTGAGCGTCACCGATGTCCTGAACCCCGCCGCCCTGATGCACCCGCAGGCATTTCTGTCGCCGCTGGCGATCGATGACGCGGTGGAGCGCGCACTTGCCGAAGACCTCGGCCGCGCAGGAGACGTAACGTCCATCGCCACTATCCCGGCCAACACCCAGGCCTTTGCCAAACTGGTGGCGCGACAGGCCGGCGTGATCGCGGGCTTGCCGCTGGCGGTGGCGACGTTCCTGAAACTGTCGCCTGACGTCCGGATCCAGGCCCACGCCCATGACGGCGTCAACGTCGCCAAGGGTGTGCATGTGCTGACGATCTCGGGCCCGGCCCGCGCGGTGCTTTCGGGCGAGCGCACCGCGCTCAACTTTGTCGGACGCCTCTCCGGCATCGCGACCCTGACGTCGGATTATATCCGCCACGCCGGCGTGACCAAGACGCGCATTTGCGATACCCGCAAGACCACGCCGGGGCTGCGCGCGCTGGAGAAATACGCGGTGCGCTGTGGCGGCGGCTTCAACCACCGTTTCGGCCTCGACGACGCCATCCTGATCAAGGACAACCACATCGCGGTCGCCGGCGGCGTCAAAGCCGTGCTGCAACGCGCGCGTGCGCATGTCGGTCATCTGGTCAAGATCGAGATCGAGGTCGACACACTCGATCAGTTGCGCGAAGTCCTTGCGACCGGCCTTGCGGACGTGGTGATGCTCGACAACATGGACATTCCGACGCTGCGCGAAGCGGTCGCGATAACCAACAAACGCGTGGTGCTGGAAGTCTCCGGCGGCGTCACACTGGCGTCGATCGGCGAGATCGCGACAACCGGCGTCGATTATGTGTCGGCTGGTGCGCTGACGCATTCCGCGCCGAACTTCGACGTCGCACTGGATATTGATGCGTAGGGTTCTTCTTATCCCTCCCCCTTGTGGGGAGGGTGGCGCATTGAGAGCGAAGCGAACAATGCGTCGGGTGGGGGAAATTCCCACCGCGTGCAATGACCCCCACCCCGGCCTCCGCTTCGCTCGGCCGACCCTCCCCACAAGGGGGAGGGAAAAGAACCACGACAGTCGATTTACTGACCGCTACTTGCCGCCCGATATTTCAGCCGAACTCCTGGCTGCTTCGGCGAGCTTCGCGGAGATCGCTGCCGTTTCCGCCGCCGTGCCCCAGGTCGGCGCGTCCTTGCCGTCGCCCCAGGCGCGCGGACGATAGAAAGTATGCACGCCGTACTTGTACATCTTCTTCATCTCGTTGGCCCATGACGGGCGCACCCAGTAGGCGTGATAGTGCGTCGACTTGCCAACTTCCGGCAGCCAGAGCCGTCCGTCCAGACTTTCCCGCGCGATCTTCTTGGCGCGTTCCCACATGTCCGGCTCTTTCACCACGTCGCGGATGCCGTCACAGGCGAAGGTGAACTGGCACGACAGGTGGCGGTGCGAATTCTGGTAGACGACTCCGCAGACCGTGGTCGGATAATAGCCGGAGAACGCGCGGTTGAGCACGACCTGCGCCACCGCGATCTGCCCGCGCACCGCTTCGCCGCGCGCCTCGAAGTAGATCGCATCGGTGAGGCACTTTTCGGATTTCGCACGGTTCTTGGCATCGAGGCCGAGGCGTTCCGCCGGCGTGCGGGGGCGCTGGTGCTCGCCGGTCACTTCGCCCTTGCTGGCGACGCTTTCGCCGCCGGCCGATGGCGCGGCGGACTGATCGGGCAAGGTCGCCGGCATTTTCATGTCCGGATCGACGCCCGGAATCACGATGATCGGTTCTTCGCCGGGCTGCCAGCGCTCGAGTGACCCGCTCGATACGCCGAGCGATGAATTGCCGAAGAACAAGGTCGCGGTCTGGAACGAGAAGCCGTCGCGGCCCGGTTCCGGCTCGACGGCATTGCCGTCTTCCTTGGTCGCCGGAACGGCGTTGAGCGGATGGTCGGCAGGAATGTTCTGCAGCGAAACAGCGGAATCATACTGAGGCAAGCGCGGCGCATTCAGCGCGGCTTCCAGTTCGGCATCGAGTGGCGCGGCTGCATTCACAGGCGCAGCCTCGGCCGTCTTCGCGCCGCGCACCGACGCATTGGAATTCGGCTGATCCTGCTCCGGCGGCGGCGCGGCGACAGGCGCGACAACCTCAGGCGCATAAACCGGAAGACGATCGCCCTTCGACGAGCGCACAACCTTGGGAAAATCCGATTTCTGCAATGGGCGCAAAACGGGTCCGAGCGGATCGCGGCCGAGCGAGCCGGTCACGTCGACGCCCTGGCTGACGAGACTTGCCAGATGATACGCCGGTGTTTCGCGGGTATTGGTGCCGATCGGGCGGGGCAGATTGAACGATGCCACCTGCAGCATGCGGCGCGACGATGCGAAGATGTATTCCTGCCAGCGCTCGGCAACGCCGGGCTGGCGCGCCAGCAACGATGCGAGATCCTGATAGCCGATTTCGGTCGGGCTCACTGTCAAGAGACAGAGAACAAAGCCGAAGGGCGCGAACCGCGCGCCCTTCGACCCGTTACGCAACACAGACATCGATACGCTCACGCAACTAACGCTATACACACGCAACCGAACCGCGCATTCAGTGCAATTCGATCAATTTCGTTGGTATCGAATTAAAGTTGCCGGGGGGTTAATCGCCGCGTCCTGCGCGCCACACGCAAGCGCGCGCTTGAAATCACGCCATCACATCGAAAGCGTTGGTAAACAGCGCCTCCAGCAAGGTGGTAAAGATCGCGTCAACGAAAAGAAGAACGCGCGAAGTGACGCGGTTCCATTTTGGCAGGCGACGAGTGAAGGCTAGATCACGCGACAATCACAATGTCGTCCCCGCGAAAGCGGGGACCCATAACCACCGAACACCGTGGCGATTATAGAAAGAGCGGCACCAACATCGTGCGCAGATCGATGGCTCAGAGAGTATGGGTCCCCGCTTTCGCGGGGACGACATCATTGTAAGCGACACACCATACGATGCGGTGCGATGAATTACGCCTGGCTGGCGACAGCCTTGCCGAGTGCTGCCTGTGCCGCCGCCAGACGCGCGATCGGCACGCGATACGGCGAACACGACACGTAGTCGAGACCGATCTCGTGGCAGAACGCGACCGACGCGGGATCGCCGCCGTGCTCGCCGCAAATGCCCATCTTGAGGCCAGGACGCGCCTTGCGGCCGCGCTGCACCCCGATCTTCACCAGTTCGCCGACGCCGTCGCGATCGACCGAAATGAACGGATCGATCTCGAGAATGCCGCGGGCAATATAGGTGCCGAGGAAACTCGCGGCGTCGTCACGGCTGATGCCGTAGGTGGTCTGCGTGAGATCGTTGGTGCCGAACGAGAAGAACTCGGCGGTCTTCGCGATCTCGCCCGCGAGCAGACATGCGCGCGGCAGTTCGATCATGGTGCCTGTCTGATAGTTGAGCTTGACGCCGGTGTCCTTCATCACCGACTGCGCGGTCGCATCGATGCGCGCCTTGGTGATATCGAACTCGGCACGGGTCGCGATCAGCGGCACCATCACCTCAAGGCCCACCGGCTTGCCGGTGCGCTTGCCGGCCTCGACCGCGGCCTCGAAGATCGCACGCGCCTGCATCTCGGCGATTTCCGGATAGGCGATCGCCAGACGGCAACCGCGGAAGCCGAGCATCGGATTGAACTCGGCGAGTTCACGTGCGCGGTCCGCGATCCTGCGCGGATCGGTGTTCATTGCACGGGCGACTTCCTCGATCTCGCTCTGCGAATGCGGCAGGAATTCATGCAACGGCGGATCGAGCAGACGGATGGTGACCGGCAGCCCCTTCATGATCTCGAACAGATCGACGAAATCGGCGCGCTGCATCGGCAGAAGCTTGGCCAGCGCCGCGCGGCGCGCGCCTTCGTCTTCGGCGAGAATCATCTCGCGCACCGTGCGGATGCGCGTTTCCTCGAAGAACATGTGCTCGGTACGGCACAGGCCGATGCCTTCGGTGCCGAACTTCAGCGCAGTGCGCGCATCCGACGGCGTATCCGCATTGGTGCGGACCTTCAGCTTGCGGACCTGATCGGCCCAGCCCATCAGCGTGGTGAAGTCGCCGGACAGTTCCGGCTCGATCATCGGCATGCGGCCGGCCAGCACCTGACCCAGCGAGCCGTCGATGGTGATGACATCGCCGGCCTTGAAGCTGCGGTTGCCGATGGTCATCAGCCCGCGGCCGTAATCGACGCGCACGGTGCCGCAACCGGACACGCAGGGCTTGCCCATGCCGCGCGCGACCACCGCCGCATGGGAGGTCATGCCGCCGCGCGTGGTAAGAATGCCTTCCGCGGCGTGCATGCCGTGGATGTCTTCCGGCGATGTCTCGACGCGCACCAGAATGACCTTGCGGCCATCGGCCTGCAGCTTGGCGGCTTCATCGGACGAGAACACGATTTCACCGGCGGCCGCACCCGGCGATGCCGGCAGACCAGTGGCGATGACATCGCGCTTGGCGACCGGATCGATGGTCGGATGCAGCAACTGATCGAGCGAGGCCGGATCGATCCGCATGATCGCATCCTTCCTGGTGATCAGGCCTTCGTTGGCGAAATCGACCGCAATACGCAGCGCCGCCTTCGCGGTGCGCTTGCCGTTGCGAGTCTGCAGCATCCACAACTTGCCCTGCTCCACCGTGAATTCCATGTCCTGCATGTCACGGTAGTGCTTTTCGAGCAGCGTATAGATCCGCGTCAGTTCCTTGAACGCGTCCGGCATCGCGACTTCCATCGATGCCTTGTCGGAACCGGATTCCTTGCGCGCGTATTCGGTGATGTCCTGCGGCGTGCGGATGCCCGCGACCACGTCCTCGCCCTGCGCGTTGATCAGGAATTCGCCGTAGAGACGCTTTTCGCCGGTGGACGGATTGCGCGTGAACGCAACGCCGGTCGCCGAGGTGTCGCCCATGTTGCCGAACACCATCGACTGGATGTTGACGGCGGTGCCCCATGACTCAGGGATATCGTGCAGGCGGCGATAGGTCACCGCGCGTGCATTCATCCACGACGAGAACACGGCGCCGACCGCGCCCCACAACTGCGCGTGCGGGTCCTGCGGGAAGTCCTTGCCGGTTTCGCGCGCCACAGCGTCCTTGTACCTGCCGACCAGATCGACCCAGTCGTCCGCGGTCAGTTCAGTGTCGAGCGAATAGCCCTTGCTGTCCTTGTAGGTGTCGAGGATGTCCTCGAAATGATGATGTTCGAAGCCGAGCACGACGTCCGAATACATCGTGATGAAGCGGCGATAGCTGTCATAGGCGAAGCGGCGGTCGCCAGAGAGGTGTGCCAGCGCCTCAACGGTCGTGTCGTTCATGCCGAGGTTGAGCACGGTGTCCATCATGCCCGGCATCGAAGCGCGTCCGCCGGAGCGAACCGAAACCAGCAGCGGGTTCTTCGCATCACCGAAGGTCTTGCCGGCGATCTTGCCGACGGTGACGAGCGCCTTCTCGACCTGCGCCTTCAGATCCTTCGGATAGGTTTTGTCGTTGGCGTAGAAATACGTGCAGACCGAAGTTGGAATCGTGAAACCGGGCGGCACCGGCAAACCGAGATTGGCCATCTCGGCGAGGTTCGCGCCCTTGCCGCCGAGCAAATCGCGCATGCCGGCCTTGCCCTCGGCGCGACCGTCACCGAACGTGTAGACCCACTTGCCAGCCTGAGCTGTTTGCTTCGCCGCTGGCTTCGCAATCTTCTTGGCCGCTGGCGCGGATGTCTTCACGGCTGCTTTCGCAGCGGCTTTGCCTGTGGGTTTCGCCGAGACCGGCTTCGCTTTTGCGGCCGGCTTCGATTTTGAAACTGATTTCGGGGAGGACTTCGCGGCGGATTTCTTCGATGAGGCTTTGGCCATGGCTTCCAGACGCTGCATGAGTGAAACGGCAGCGGCGTTACACCACGGTTGCCCGCTGACGTGCAAGCGACTCCCGGCCGATATCCGCGTTGTTTATCACGGACGGTTACAGATTGTTACAGAATCGCGCAAATCGCGATGTTTTGTTACCAAGCGTGTAACAATCTGAAATATTCCGTTACTTAATGATCCCCAACCCGATGATGCCGATCAGGATCAGATAGATCGCCACGATGAAATTCAGCAGCCGCGGCATGACGAGAATCAGTACACCGGCAATGAGTGCGACGATCGGCTGAATGTTGGCGACGCTGATGGACATCTGATGTCTCCCGGACATTGAAGGGATGAAACGGCACGCGAATCGGGACAAAAGTTATCTTCCCGCCGCGTGCCGCAACAGCCAACGGCCTCGATAAGCGGTGAGTTCCATTGCGGATGAAAACTTGTGCAGCCACCGCACTGCCGTCACTTTCATGAAAATGCCCCGGTGAAATCACATTCCGTCAGGAACGATGCTCCGCGCTCGCCATTGTCACCGCTGTTGATCGGCCTTCACCGATTTTCCGAGCGTGATCGACATGAGCGAAGCCGCTCGGCGCGCGATCAGGCTCCTTTTGATCAAGGAGAAACCCATGCGTAATCCCCTTCTCGCAGCAGCGCTGCTGGCCACTGCCACAGCAATGCCGCTCGCGGCACATGCCCAGCAGCGCATCATTGTCGAGGAAGGCGTGACGACCGGTCTCGTCGGCCCCGGCGTCGGCATCATCGCAGAAGACGAGCGCCCGCGGTTCCGCCAGTACATCGTTCAGGAGCGCGTCCCCTCATATGCGATCGAGTCGCCTGTGCGCGTCGGCACCATCCTGCCGGAAAGCGGCGTGACCTATTATGACGTGCCGCAGCAGTATGGCGCGACCAGCTATCGCTACACGGTGGTCAACGACCGGCCGATCCTGGTCGAACCGCGCACTCGCCGCGTGATGCAGGTGATCGACTAGCACGCTGGGAAATCAAACTCCGCTCATTCCCGCGAACGCGGGAATCCAGACCTTCAACAAAAGACTGGGTCCCCGCTTTCGCGGGGACGAGCGGGAATAGCAATAACGGTCTCGTTTGGGCCGATGGTCGTCCCCTCCATGGTGGCCCAAACGAAATTGCCCCGCACGGTTTCCCGTGCGGGGCTTCTTTTTTGAAACTTGCTGTTACGATCCCTGCAGCATCGACAGAATGTTGCTGGTCGATCTGTAATTCTGGACCACATTGTCGCGGAACGACGGAGACCATCCCGACGCCAGACGTTCCTCATCGCTCATCGCGGAATAGCTCTGAAGAATTCCGAGGCTGAGCTGTGTAGGATCGCCGCTCTGCTGGCTTTGCTTGAGAGAGCTAAGAATGTTGGCGCGTGTGCGCGAATCCAGTTCCTTCTTGGCCGCGTAGATTTCCTGGTTGGAGAACTGCTGATCCTGATTGAGCGTGATCGCCGACAGCGAGCGGTTGTCGATCGACGAAAAATCCACAAGCTGTCCGAATTTCCGCGCCGGATCGTAGACCAGTTCCGTGCCCTTCTCAGTGGCGAGGCTGGCCTGCGCATCAAGCGCGGCGCGGACATTGGTCGCAACCGTGCTGAATGTCTTGGTCGTGCCGACCGGCGCGCCGTCCGGATACAGCGCGAGATAGCTGGCGACCGGATCGCCTGAAATGCCGGATGGTGCAGTGTCAGGCTTCTGCTTCGCGGCCTCATAGCCCTTCAGTACGGCGGCGCGCTGCGCCGACCATGCTGCGGTCCCCTTCTCCTCAACGCTCGCGCCGTCGAGATACTCCAGCGCCGCCTTGTAGACGACGGTGTAATTCTTCGTCATCGACGTGGCCGCGGCGGCAGGCGCGAGCGCGGCGTTGAAGCGAGCGGTCAGTTCGCCGGACGCGACGCTTTGTTCGTCGGGCGTGAACTTTCCGCCGCTGTTGGTCGCGATGGCGAATAGCGAGCGGCGATCCAGCGCCGACAGATCGACGGTGGTTTTTCCGTCGGCGCCTAGCGGGCCGGTCACCTTCGCCGCGACATAGAGCTTGTCGAGCGCCGCGCGCGTGTCATTCGTGACCGTCGCGAAATCCGGCGTCTTCGCCTCGGCCGCCATGCGCGCCTTCGCAGCATCCGACAGCGTGAGATTGGTCGCTGCGTTGGGATCGGACGAACTGGCCGTCTCGGTCGTGTTGATCGCGTCCAGCAGCGACGGCTGCGTCGCCGCCGCCGTGCGCGCATAGGCAGAACCGAGTTGGGCGTAAGGATTGGTGCCGGTATTGATCGACGTCATGGGTCGTCCGCCGTCATGCCTTGTTAACGAAGGTTACCGGAACCTTTCAGAACATGGTTAACGAGGGGTAAACGCACGCCGCTACCGCAGTTGAAAGATCACCCCACCCGACTGGCCTTCGGCCAGCCACCCTCCCCATCAAGGGGAGGGATAAACTTGCGGGACGTAAGCGGCTCTTTCTTCTCCCTCCCCCTTGTGGGGAGGGTCGGACCGAAGGTCCGGGGTGGGGGTCAATCCTGAATCTTGGAGAAGTCCGCCACCGCGCGCGTGGCTTCGCGGATTTCGTTGAGCAGCTTCAGACGATTTTCGCGCACGGACTTGTCGTCGTCGTTGACCTTCACCTTGTCGAAGAAAGCATCGACAGCGGGCCTCAGCTTGGCCATCGCCGTCATCGCTGAGCCGAAGTCTTCCTTGGCCACCGCAGCGCTTGCCTCAAGCTTAGTCTGCGCGATGGCGCCGGCGAGGGTCTTCTCTTCATCGAGTTTGTAGAGCGTCGCATCGGGTGCGCCGTCGAACTTGCGCTTGTCCTTCTTCTCTTCGATGGAGAGGATGTTCGACGCGCGCTTGGTGCCCGCGAGCAGGTTCTTGCCGTCGTCGCTGTCGAGAAATTTGCCCAGCGCCTCGACGCGGCGCACGACCATCAAGAGATCGTCCTGACCTCCGAGCGCGAACACCGCGTCAACGAGATCATGCCGTGCGCCCTGATCGCGGAGCTGAACTTTGAGGCGATCAGCAAAGAAGGCGAGGAGATCCTTGCCGTCATGCGGCTTATCCGCCTTGGCGAAAGCGGCAAGCAACGGCAAACGAATTCCATTGTCACCCACAAGACGGATGACTCCCAGCGCCGCGCGGCGCAATGCAAACGGGTCTTTGCTTCCGGTCGGCTTTTCATCGATGGCCCAGAAGCCGGTCAGAATGTCGAGTTTGTCGGCGAGTGCGACGGCAACTGAAACCGCATCAGTCGGTACACGATCGGCAGGCCCCTGCGGCTTGTAGTGATCCTCAATGGCTGTCGCGACGGACGCGTCTTCGCCCTGCGCAAGCGCGTAATACTTGCCCATCAGCCCCTGCACTTCGGGGAATTCGCCGACGACTTCGGTGAGCAGGTCGGCTTTCGCGAGTTGCGCAGCACGTTTGGTCTTCGCAGCATCGGCACCGACCAGCGGCGCGAGTTCAGCGGCGAGCCGCTCGATGCGAGCAATGCGCTCGGCCTGCGTACCGATCTTTTCGTGGAACACGATCTGCGCGAACTTCGGCAGCCGGTCTTCCAGCTTCGTCTTGAGATCGGTCTCGTAGAAGAACTTCGCATCCGACAAGCGCGCGCGGATGACGCGCTCGTTACCCGCAACAATCGCCTTGCCGCCATCGCTGGCTTCGACATTCGCGGTGAGGATGAATTTGTTGGCGAGCTTGCCGGTCTTCGGATCGCGAACGACAAAGCATTTTTGGTTGTTGCGGATGGTGGCGCGGATCACTTCACCGGGGATCGACAGGAATTCTTGGTCGAACGATCCCATCAGCACCACCGGCCATTCGACCAGTCCGGCGACCTCGTCGAGCAGCACGTGATCCTCGACCAGTTCAAAGCCCTGTGCGAACGCCAGTTCCTTGGCGTCTTCAAGGATGATGTTCTTGCGCCGCTCGGGATCGAGCACGACCTTGGCGGCTTCCAGCTTCGACACATAGTCGTCGAAACGGCGCACCTCGATGGCGGCGGGCGCCATGAAGCGGTGACCATGCGTGGTCTGTCCGGCTTCGATACCGGCGACATCGAATTTCACGATTTCCGGCTCTTCGGTCTCGGGACCGAAGGTCGCGATGATCGAATGCAGCGGCCGCACCCAGGTCAGTGCGCCGTTTTTCGCGGAGCGCTCGCCCCAGCGCATCTGCTTCGGCCACGGGAAGGTGCGGATGATCAGCGGGATGATTTCCGCGATCACGTCGATGGCGGGACGACCCGGCTTCTCGATCAGCGCGATATAGAAATCGCCTTTCGGGTCGCGCTGGATCTTCGCTTCATCGAGCGACTTGAGGCCGGTGGCTTTCAGGAAGCCCTGCACGGCGGCATCGGGCGCGCCCATCTTCGGGCCCTTGCGCTCCTGCTTGAGGTCCGGCTGACGCGCGGGAATGCCGTGCACGGTGAGCGCGAGACGGCGCGGCGTCACGAATGCCTTGGCGCCTTCATAGACGAGGCCCTCGGCGACCAGCTTGTCGGTGACCATCTTGCGCAGGTCATCCGCCGCCTTCGCCTGCATGCGCGCGGGAATTTCTTCGGAGAACAGTTCGAGAAGAAGATCAGGCATCTTACGCCACCTTGCCCGCTTCAGTGTGCATCCATGCTTCGCCGCAGGCCTTGGCAAGTTCGCGCACGCGCAGGATGTAGCTCTGACGCTCGGTGACCGAGATCACGCCGCGCGCGTCGAGCAGGTTGAACACGTGGCTCGCCTTGATGCACTGGTCGTAAGCCGGCAGCGCCATCAGATGCGCCTCGCGCTTGCCGGGCTCTTTTTTGTTTTCTTGCCACCCGGCATCGAGATATTTCTTGCAGGCGCTCTCGGCCATCTTGAACTGCTCGAAGAGCATCGCGGTGTCGGAGTGTTCGAAATTGTGCCGCGAGTACTCCTGCTCGGCCTGCAGGAACACGTCGCCATAGGTGACCTTCTCGTCACCATCGCGGCCGTTGAAGTTGAGATCGTAAACGTTGTCGACGCCCTGCACATACATCGCGAGGCGCTCGAGCCCGTAGGTGAGTTCGCCTGCGACCGGCGCGCATTCGACGCCAGCGACCTGCTGGAAATACGTGAACTGCGAGACTTCCATGCCGTCGCACCAGCACTCCCAGCCGAGACCCCACGCGCCAAGCGTCGGGCTCTCCCAGTCGTCCTCGACAAAACGGATGTCATGCAGCGCCGCATCGACGCCAATCGCCTTCAATGACTTCAGGTAGAGATCCTGAATGTCCGGCGGCGACGGCTTCAGGATCACCTGAAACTGATAGTAGTGCTGCAGGCGGTTCGGGTTCTCGCCGTAACGGCCATCCTTCGGGCGGCGCGACGGCTGCACGTAAGCCGCGTTCCAGCGCTTCGGGCCGAGCGCGCGCAGCGTGGTCGCCGGATGGAACGTGCCCGCGCCGACTTCCATGTCGTAGGGCTGCAGGATGACGCAGCCATGGTCGGCCCAATAGCGCTGCAGCGTCAGGATCAGGCCCTGAAACGAGCGCTCGGGTCGCATGTGCGGAGGTAGGGAATCCATCGGAAATCTTTGACAATCTGGAAGGGGTGATTTGCGCGCGGACCGTATCGGCGCAGGCTAACGGAATCAAGGCGATAGCCCCGTTCCCACGGCAATTCCTGCCGGAATCGGCCGGATTTTAGCGATCGCCCGAACGCCGGTTTAACCGCAGCGACAGGTGAGCGCCCGAGGCCGGGTCGGAGCTTTCCCTTTGTTAGCAACTGCCAGCTAGCAAAGCCGGGTTGCAACCAACGGCCGGATTTAACCGGCGGTGCATTCTCGACAGGGACGACAATGATTGTTTTTCAGGTTTTGGCCGCGGCGGCCATCATGGCCTCGCTGTGCATCATGATGATCAACGACGTGCGCAGGCACGGCTAATTTTCAAGACCAACTAACTCGGCCGATAAGTTCCCGTATCAGGATCGCGGCGCAGTTTCGGCATACTCTCCTTCTCCGCGGGCTTGGCCTTGCGCGCCTCCTCAAGCTCGCGGTTGATGCGCCTGCTTTCGCGCACCGCGAGGCGCAGCAGCGCGGCCCCGCCGAGAATTCCGGCAGCGACCAGGATCAGCGGCGGCATGACCAGTCTCCCATCCTACAATCCGTAACGCGCCCAGATCGCGCGCTCTTCCAGCGCCGAAATCAGGTCTTCCGAAAATCCCGGGAAACCCGGCAATGCCGCTCCCGCGCCGGGCTTGCGGCCCGCGAGCCCTGACAGAAGCCCGGTCGGCGGTGCAATGACCGGCATCTGCACCTTGTCGCCGTAGCGTGAGCGCAGCACAGTGCGCAGATCGCCAATCGCATCAGCGAGGCCGAGCTTCACCGCGCGCTCGCCGGCCCAGTATTCGCCGGTGAACAGATAATCGTCCTCGCCCTTCAGCCGCGCGCCGCGGCTGTCCTTCACCAGTGCGATGAAAGTGTCGTGGATCTCGCGCTGGATCTGCTTCAGGCGTGCGACGTCTTCCGGATTTTCCGGAAGAAACGGATCGAGCTGCGACTTGTGATCGCCCGATGTGTAAAGCCTGCGTTCGATGCCAACCTTCTTGATCAGTTCCGTGAAGCCAAAGGTTCCGCCGACAACGCCGATGGAGCCGACGATGGAAGACGGATCGCAGAAAATCTCGTCGCCCGCGCAGGCAATCATGTAGCCGCCGGATGCCGCAACGTCCTCGACGAATACCAGCACGCGCTTGTTCTTCTCGGCGGCGAGCTGGCGAATGCGCTGATAGATCTGCCGTGACTGCACCGGCGAGCCGCCCGGCGAATTGATCACCAGCGCGACGGCCTTGGCGCCCTTGATGGAAAAGGCCCGTTCCAGCGTCCGCGACACGCCAGTCAGCGACATTCCCGGCCGCAGCGGCGTCACCGCTCCGATCACCCCGGACAGGCGCACCACCGGCACCACCGCGTCGCCGCGCCATCGCGCCGGCAGCCAACGCTTCAACCTCTCGCCAATGTGACCGTTGGCGTCATTCTCAGCCATGGAATGTCCTTCATCTTCACGGTTTATTATTCGGTAACTGGCATCAGGAGCCCAGAGCACATTCGACAATCGTTAAGCACGTCCATTGTACCTGAATTCCGTCTAAACATCTGATCGGACGGGATTTCTTACAAAACTCTCCGGTTCTTCCCCGGAGCGCGACAAGAAACTGGAACGCACTTTGCTTTGCAACAACGACGCAAGCTGCAACGGCGCAGCCTCAAAGGTGCAGAAATGAAGATTTACCTCCTGATCTTGCTGATTGGCGCTCTCCTGACGACGATCCACTTCACCAAGACCCCTGAAACCGGTCAAAAATCGGTACCGCAGTAAGCAGACCGCCCGTCTGCCGAGCAGCCGGCATTCAACGGCTTCCTGGCTCCCGCGCCAGCAACAGAACGGCCTTTCCGCCGAGGACCGCCGCAGCCTCCGCTCCGCCCCCGCCTTCCGGGTCCTGCAGAACAAGTCCGGGATGCAGCGCCATCGGCGCGCGCCCGCCCTTGACGGCACTGACGATGACGCGGATCGCCGCCCCCTGCGGATTGGGATGAACCGGCAGAATCCCGATGCTGCCGAAGCCGCGCTCCAGCGCCGCCAGCACCTGCGCCAGCCCGTCCGCGCGCCAGATCAGCGTCAGCACCCCGCCGGATTTCAGCACCCGCCGCGCCGCATGGGTCCATGTCTCCAGCGTATCCGCTGCAGCCACATGCGCGGATTGCCGCGCCGGGTCCGGTGACGCGCGATGCCGCTCCGCATCGTTGAACGGCGGATTCATCAGCACGATATCGGCGCTGTCGGGTCCTAATTCAGAAGCGGCGAAAACATCCGCGCTCGCGGTGACGTCGAGCACCGTCACCTTCGCCTCGATGCCGTTCGCCTCGGCATTGGCGCGCGCCAGCGCTGCAAGCCCATCGTCGATTTCGACGAGCACCAGATCGAGCCCCGTCACGCGGCGCGCAACGGCCAATCCCGCCGTGCCCACGCCCGCGCCGAATTCCACCACGCGATGCCCTGCCCGCGCCGGCGTCGCCGCAGCCAGCAGGATCGCATCGTGGCCCGCACGGTGGCCGCGCCTCGGCTGGCGCAGCAGCAACTGCCCGCCGAGAAACATGTCCTCGGTCACATCCGCAAATTCAGCCTGGGCGGGGTCAGTCATTGTCCCGCAATTCATGGGCCAGACCCGCATCGGTGAGCAGGCGGCGGGCGGCCAGATTGTCGTCCTCGTGAACCAGAATGCGCCGGGGAAGCACGCCCAGCGATCCATCCATAATGCTCATGTTACTGTCGAGCACGAGGTGGTGGATATTGGCGCCGTCCAGCAGCGCCCCCACCGCGGACATCAGCACCACATCGTTGGTCCGCACGAGTTCACGCAAGGCCGCTGTCTCCCGCGGTTGGAACGGCCCCTGGTGATCCGGTTCTGACATTCGTACGTATCCTTCGCAGGCACTTTTACGAATGTTAGAACCAAAGGA
This sequence comes from Afipia massiliensis, assembly GCF_001006325.2. Taxonomy (NCBI): domain Bacteria; kingdom Pseudomonadati; phylum Pseudomonadota; class Alphaproteobacteria; order Hyphomicrobiales; family Nitrobacteraceae; genus Afipia; species Afipia massiliensis. Next base: position 555,159 of record NZ_LBIA02000001.1, read on the forward strand.
TCACCAGAACCGTAGTTTGCCAGTGTCCTTTGTATCCGACGTTTGCTCGGAAAGCGCGGCAAAGTGAGGCAAACTCGGCTACGGACACTGGCGGGGCCGTTCGTTGCTCTTGCCGCATCGCACGGCAGTTTCTATGGTGCCCTCAAATTCATCCGGAGACCGGACGTGGCGGTTATTGTACCCTTTGAGAGCCACTCGACGCCATCGATAGATCGGCTGGTTGAGCTTGTCGCGCCCGACATGGAACGCGTCAACAGCACGATTTTGTCGCGAACCGGCTCCGAAGTCACGATGATCCCGGAGGTCGCCAACCACCTGATTTCGTCGGGCGGCAAGCGCCTGCGGCCGATGCTGACGCTCGCCATGGCGAACCTCACCGGCTATGCCGGCGACGGCCATATCAAGCTCGCGGCAGCCGTCGAATTCATGCACACCGCGACACTGCTGCATGATGATGTGGTGGACGAAAGCGAACTGCGGCGCGGCAAGCTTTCCGCGCGGATGCTGTGGGGCAATGAGGCCAGCGTGCTGGTCGGCGACTTCCTGCTCGGCCAGGCCTTCCGCATGATGGTGGAAGTCGGATCGCTGCGCGCGCTCGATATTCTCTCATCCGCCGCCGCCACCATCGCCGAAGGCGAGGTGATGCAGCTCGCGGCGGCGAAGAACACCGCCACCACCGAGGACGAGTATCTCGCCGTGATCCGCGGCAAGACGGCTGAGCTGTTCGCGGCGGCCTGCGAGGTCGGCCCGGTGATCGCCAATCGCCCGAAGGCGGAGCAGACCGCGTGCCGCTCGGTCGGGATGAATCTCGGCATCGCGTTCCAGCTTGTCGATGATGTGCTGGATTACGGCGGCAAGGCCGCCAAGCTCGGCAAGAATGTCGGCGACGATTTCCGCGAGGGCAAGATCACGCTGCCGGTGGTGCTGGCTTTCCGGCGCGGCAACGATGTCGAGCGCGCGTTCTGGATCCGCACCCTGGAAAAGGGCGAGATCGGTGATGGCGATCTCGATCAGGCCATCGGTCTCATGACCAAGCACCGCGCTCTGGAAGACACCATGAGCCGCGCGCAGCACTACGGCGCGATGGCGGTCGATGCGCTGGCGCTGTTCCCGCCGTCACCGATGAAGACCGCGCTCGAACAGGTCGTCGCGTTCTGTCTGGCGCGATCGCACTGAGCCACCGTCAAAGCAAAACAACCGATTCAATGTATCTGCCTTCATGCCCGGCCTTGTGCCGGGCATCTACGTCTTCTTGCGTATGGCGAAACAAAGACGTGGATGGCCGGGACATGCCCGGCCATGACGATTGTCAATTTATGCGGAATAGCTAGCTCAGCACACCGGCGTGAACCCACCAGCCCGGATGGGCTTGCGAAATCGCTTTCGCGGCCTGTCCGGCATCGCCGATGGTCTCATAAATCGCAAAACACGTTGCGCCGGAGCCTGACATCCGCGCGAGTTGCACGCCGTCCGTCGCGCGCAGCGCGGACAGCACCTCATCGATGACAGGTTCGACCTTGAGCGCGGGCCGCTCCAGATCGTTGGTGCCGGAGCCGATGGCCTCGATCCATGCGTCGAACGACGCGCCATCCGCCGGCCAGCCCCGCGACAGCACGATGTCGCCGGTGCCTGCGAGAAGCTCGCCCTTGCCGAGACCCAGTGCTGCGAACACATCCTTGGTGGCGACGCCGACACGCGGATTGACCATCACGCACGGCATCGAAGGAACATCGAGCATCGACAAATTCTCGCCGACACCGGTCATGGTGCAGGCGCGTGACGCGAGACACACCGGAATATCCGCACCGGTTTCGCGCGCGACATCGACAATGCGCGGATCGTCGATCGCAATGTTGTTTGCACGCGCCAGCAGCCGCAAGGCCGCGGCCGCATCCGCCGATCCGCCACCGATGCCGGCGGCAACCGGAAGATGCTTGTCCAGCGTGAATTGCCCGAACGTGAGACCCGGAATGCGTTCGCCGAGCAGCCTTGCTGCGCGGATCACGAGATTATCCGACATCTCGCCGCAGTCCGCCGCGCCCGGTCCTCCGGTCACAAGGCCAAGCTCAGCCCCCGGCGCAAACGTCAGCGTGTCCGCGCAATCGGCGAACACCACCAGGCTCTCGATGTCATGATAGCCGTCCGGGCGGCGGCCAAGGACGCGCAAGGTGAGGTTGACCTTGGCGCGCGCGGTTTCAGTCAGCAGTGTCATCGGGCGCAATCTTTCGTTCGTCGTGCCCGGGCTTGTCCCGGGCATCCACGCCTTTTCCAGTCCATAAGACGTAGATGGCCGGGACAAGCCCGGCCATGACAACTGTGATAATTTGCCAATCGCGATATGGCAACGAGCGATCGGGACTAACCGCCCCTGCCGTCGTCCTTCTTCTTCTCGGCGGCGGCGGCGTTGGACGTGTCCTCGGGCAGGCCGTCACGCAGCTTGGTCTCGATCTTCGGCAATTCGTCCGCCTCGGGCTTGAGATCCTTCGCATGCTGCCACTGGAATTTCGCTTCCAGCGTCCGCCCGACGCGCCAATAGGCATCGCCAAGATGATCGTTGATCGTCGGATCTTCCGGCTTGAGATCGATCGCGCGTTCGAGGTGCTTCACGGCGTTCTCGTAATTGGCGATGCGGTAGTAGGCCCAGCCCAGCGAGTCCACGATGTAGCCATCGTCCGGCCGCTGCTCGACGGCGCGACGGATCATCTTCATGCCCTCATCGAGATTGATGCCCTGATCGATCCACGAGTAACCGAGATAGTTCAGGACATGCGGCTGCTCGGGCTGCATCTCGAGCGCCTTCTTCAGATCGACTTCTGCCTTCGCCCACTGCTTCGAGCGCTCGTTGCAGATGCCGCGGAAGTAGTAGAACACCCAGTTCGGCTTGTCGGTGGTGCTGGCCTGGGCTTCGATGCCCTTGCCGTAGGTCTCGCTGCAATCGGCGAACTTCTTGCGGGCGCGCTCGATATTGCCGAGCGCCATGATCGCCTCGACATCCTTCGGATCGTCGGCGACGACACCGTTCAGGATCTTGATCCCTTCCTCGGTGCGATCAACAGCATCGAGATCGGTCGCAAGCTGGATTTGCGCGTTGCGCTTGAGCGGAGAATTCGCGGGCACGCGCTCATAGATCTTGATCGCCATCTGCGGCTTCTTCACCGTTTCATACAGATCGGCCAGCGACAACAGAGCGAGGGAATGGTTCGGGTTGAGGTAGAGCGCAAGCTGAAGATAGACCAGCGCAAGGTCCTCGCCGCCGCGGCGCGTCAGCGATGCGCCGATGCCGTACAGCGCTTCCGCCGCGCCCTGCTGCGGATTTTCCGCCAGCGGCGACAGCTTCTTGCCGGCCTTGGTTTCGCGAATGCCTTCCACCACCAGCGGATGACGCGCGAGCTTCTTGTCGAAGCCCTGATAGACGGCAGTCGCGGCCGCTGCGTCCCTGTTGCGCGACAGCCAGCGCGCATAGGCATCCGACACCCGCAATGCGGAGTCGTCGAGCTTGTAGGCGCGCTCGAAGCGGGCGCCGGCTTCCTTCTGCTTGTTGGCGAGTTCAAGGATCATGCCGGTGTGCAGGTCCTTGAAGATCGGATACCACTCCGGCCCCGCCAGCTTGTCGATGCTTGAGACCGCGGTCTGGGTGTTGCCCGCGCCGTAGCTGGCCCAACCGGACAGCAGCGTCGCGACAAGATCGGTGATCGGTCCGCGGATGGACTGATTGATGTTCTGCTGGGCGACGGCGTAATTCTTCTGCTTCAGCGAGCGGACGCCCGCCACCAGCCGCGCAACGCGGTTGTTCTTGTCGACGGTCAGAATGCGGTCGGCGAGCTTCACCGCCGCGTCGATGTCGCCATCGGCAAGGGCCGCGATGAAGGCACGGTCCAGCAGTTCGCTGTTCTTCGGATCGGAGCGCAACGCCGCGCGGTAGAAGGCCGACGCCGCAGTCGCGTCGCGCTCGACACTGGCATGGCGTGCGGCGAGATAGCTTCCCGCTACCGTCAGGCCGATCAGATCACGCGCGCTCGGATACGGTGCCTGCTTGGCGTCTTCGCTGGCGCTGGTCCGGGTCTGCGCCGCGAGCGGCCCGTTGGAGGCGAGAACCGATACAAATCCGAGTGTGGCGACGGCCACGCGGCTGAAACGACGTTGGAATTTCACGCTCGCCGGCTCCATTCTGATGGGTAAGGTGCGCAACCGGGTCAGGCCAGCAGCCTACGGACAATGGCTCTTTTGGCCGTCATCCGCAAGGATTCGGGGCCGTCAAACGACGAGCCCAGCCAGTGTGGCGCAATCGTGGCGATCAGCGGTTCTCGCGCAATCGTGCTTACATCGACTGGTAATTCGGCCCGCCGCCGCCTTCCGGCGGAACCCAGGTGATGTTGCCGTTGGGGTCCTTCACGTCGCAGGTTTTGCAGTGGACGCAATTCTGCGCGTTGATCTGGAACCGTGGACCTGAATCTTCCTCGACCCACTCGTAGACGCCCGCGGGGCAATAGCGGTTCGACGGACCGGCAAACACGTCATGTTCCGAGGTCTTTTGCAGGTTCATGTCCGCAACCCTGAGGTGGATCGGCTGATCTTCCTCGTGGTTGGTGTTGGACAGGAATACCGACGACAGCTTGTCGAAGGTCAGCTTGCCGTCCGGCTTCGGTCCGGGAATCGGCTGATGCGCCTTGGCGGGATCGAGCGTCTTGCGGTCGGGCTTGGCGTGGGACAGCGTTCCGAACAGCGAGAAGCCGAACAGCGTGTTGGTCCACATGTCGAAGCCACCGAGCCCGACGCCGATGATGGTGCCGAACTTCGACCAGAGCGGCTTGACGTTGCGGACCTTGTGCAGGTCCTTGCCGACTGCGGAATCGCGCCAGCCATTTTCATATCCGACCAGTTCGTCATTGGTCCGGCCCTCAGCCAGCGCAGCCGCGACCTGCTCGGCCGCCTGCATGCCGGTGCCCATCGCATTGTGCACGCCCTTGATGCGCGGCACGTTGACGAAGCCCGCCGCGCAGCCGATCAGCGCGCCGCCCTTGAAGGTCAGACGCGGCACCGACTGATAACCGCCTTCGGTGATCGCACGCGCGCCGTAGGCGATGCGCTTGGCGCCCTCGAACACGCCGCTGATCTTCGGATGGGTCTTGAAGCGCTGGAATTCCTCGAACGGCGACAGATACGGATCGTCGTAATTCAGATGCACCACGAAGCCGACGGCAACGAGATTCTCATTGTAGTGATAGAGGAACGATCCGCCGCCGGTGGACAGGTTCAGCGGCCAGCCGAAGGAATGCTGGATCAGCCCCTTCTTGTGCTTGGCCGGATCGATCTGCCAGACCTCCTTGAGGCCGATGCCGAACTTCGACGGCTCGCTGTCCTTGTCGAGCGCGAACTTCGCAATCAACTGCTTGGTCAGAGAGCCGCGCGCGCCTTCGGCGAACAGCGTGTACTTGCCGAGCAGTTCCATGCCGCGCGTATAGGAGGCCTTGTGCGAACCGTCGCGGGCGACGCCCATGTCGCCGGTGGCGATACCGCGCACCTCACCATTCTCGCCGTACAGCACCTCGACCGCGGCGAAGCCCGGATAGATTTCGACGCCGAGCGCTTCGGCGCGCGGTCCAAGCCAGCGGCAGACGTCGCCGAGCGAGCCGATGTAGCAATGATGGTTGTCCATCAGCGGCGGCATCATGAAGTTCGGCAGCTTGATCGCGGCGCTCGACGTCATCCAGAAGAACTGGTCGTCCTTCACCTGCGTCTTCAGCGGGCAGTCGGCATCCTCGCGCCAATCCGGAATCAGTTGGTCGAGCGACACCGGATCAATCACCGCGCCGGACAGAATGTGAGCGCCGACTTCCGAGCCCTTTTCGACCACGACAACCGTCAGTTCCGGGTTGATCTGCTTCAGCCGGATGGCTGCAGCCAGGCCTGAGGGTCCTGCTCCGACGATCACAACGTCAAATTCCATGGAATCGCGCGGAGGAAGCTCTTCGGTACTCATGATGTCATCTCAAAATGATGGTTCAGAATGTTTCTAATCATCGTTCTTCCCGATTTTTCGCGCAAGAACAACCCCGTTTCGCTGCAGCGCAATCCGTCCTAGTGTGAGAGCCGTGACCACACCCGAACCCATGCCCACAGCCCGCGAACTTCTCGCCTTTTATCTGGAGGCGGGAGTGGATTGCGCGTTGTCGGAAACCCCCGTCAATCGCCTGGTGGAAGAACCGGTGGTCGAGGAGCGGCCTGCCGCGAAGCCCGCACTGTTTCGCACTGCGAACCCGCCCCCCGTTGTTCCGGCTTCCGCCCAACCCGCGCCCGACACCGCGATCATGTCGGCCCGCGAGATCGCGCCCAGGGCGGCGTCGCTGCAGGAACTGCGCGAACTGCTCGAACGCTTCGACGGCTGCGCGCTGAAGTCGACCGCGACGCGGCTGGTGTTTGCGGACGGCAATCCGGAAGCGAAGATCATGTTCGTCGGCGAGGCGCCGGGACGCGACGAGGACCTCGAGGGGCTGCCGTTCGTCGGACGCTCCGGCAAACTGCTCGACCTGATGATGGCCGCGATCGGCCTCGACCGCAGCAAGGTCTACATCGCCAACATCATTCCGTGGCGGCCGCCCGGCAATCGCGATCCGTCACCGCAGGAAACACAGATCTGCCTGCCCTTCATCCGGCGGCAGATCGAACTGGTCGATCCGGACGTGCTGGTCTGTCTCGGCAAGCCTTCGTCGCAGGCGGTGCTCGACCTCAAGGACGGCATCATGAAAACGCGCGGCAAGTGGATCGACTACGACACCGGCACGCGGACGATCAAGGCGATGGCGACGTTCCATCCGGCGTATCTGCTGCGGCAGCCGATCTACAAGCGCCTGACCTGGCAGGACCTCCGCTCTGTGCAGAAGGCGCTGGCCGGTGTTGCAAGCTAGCGGACGACATCAGGCGCACAGCCCGCGCGCCTGAACACTCGCCAGACCGGACATCCACGGCATTGACGGTCAGCCGCATCGAAGCGACCAGCCGCTATTCCGCGGCGATCTCGCCGGAGCCGCCAAGTTCGGCCGGGAAGTCTTTCAACTTGGGCAAGCCATCCCGCATGGGCATCACCGTCTCAGCGTAGTTCACATGTACGCCAGGAATGAAGGCAAGGGTCGGGATCGTCGAAGCGAACACGTCCACGAGGCCGATGGGCGGATGATTGGTCATCAAATGCCCGCCGCATTTCGAGCAATACTGACGCTGGCTGAGTTCCGATTTCTGGAACGTCGCAACGTACTCGGCTCCCGATGCGATCCGCACAGCCTCCGGCTTCCATAGGCTGAAGGCGTTTACAGGCCCGCCGGACCACGAACGGCAGGAATTGCAATGGCAGTAACCCATGGCCTCCGGTGAGCCGGTAACCTCCAGTTTGACTGCGCCGCAAAAACAGCTTCCAAGGTGGGGCATCGCTTCCTCCTTCGAATTTGCTCGCTATCGATCCGCCGGCAAGCGCGCGGGAACGTCCGATAATACACCAGATGGGATCGCGGCGTCCCGCGATCGCACGGAATACAAAGCCTCTATGCATCCACGCGTGTAGCGCCCACGACCGGTTCAGGCCATAAGCCATCAGGGTTGCTCGTCACGCAGCCAAGCGGGGCGCTTATCATGAATATGCACATTGCAGACGGAGCGATCGACGACACGGTGGCGCGGGCAAATGTGCGGCGGCTTGCGGCTGCGCAGGCTCTGACCGGCGCGAATGCCGCCGTCGTGTTCGCGACCGGCTCGATCGTCGGTGCGACGCTTGCGCCCAGCATGTCGCTCGCGACCCTGCCGCTTTCGATCTACATGCTCGGCCTCGCCGCCGGCACATTGCCCACCGGCATGATCTCGCAGGCTTTCGGCCGCCGCGCAGCCTTCATCGCAGGCACCGCGTGCGGCGCGCTGTGCGGCGTCCTCGCGGCTGTCGCTATTCTGTACGGTTCCTTCGCTCTCTTCTGCTTCGCGACGTTCCTCGGCGGCGTCTACGGCGCGGTCTCGCAATCCTATCGTTTCGCCGCGACCGACAGCGCCAGCGCGGCCTACCGGCCAAAGGCGATCTCGTGGGTGATGGCGGGCGGCGTGTTCGCAGGCGTGCTCGGGCCGCAGCTCGTGCAATGGACCATGGACATCTGGCCGCCGTATCTGTTCGCGGTGAGCTTTCTGGTTCAGGCCGTCGTTGCATTGATTGCCATGGCGGTGCTGGCCGGCGTCAATGCACCCAAGCCTGCCCCCGCACAAATGACCGGAGGCGGCCGGCCATTGCTGGAGATCGTCCGGCGACCGCGCTTCATCGCCGCCGTCGTTTGCGGTGCCGTCTCCTATACCGCGATGAACTTCCTGATGACCTCCGCTCCGCTGGCGATGAAGTTTTGCGGACTGACTCTGAGCGATTCAAATTTCGGCATTCAGTGGCACATCGTCGCGATGTTCGGGCCGAGCTTTTTCACCGGACACCTGATCGCCCGCTTCGGCGCGGCGAAGGTCGCCGTCGTCGGCCTTATCCTGGAAGCCGCAGCCGCGGTGATCGGACTGGCGGGCATCACCGCGATGCACTTCTGGGCGGGGCTGTTCGTGGTCGGCGTCGGCTGGAATTTCTCATTCGTCGGCGCATCCGCGCTGATCGTGGAGACGCATGGTCCGCAGGAAGGCAAGAAGGTGCAGGCCTTCAACGACTTCATCGTATTCGGCCTGGTGGCGATCGGCTCGTTCTCGTCGGGCCAGTTGCTCGCGAGCTACGGCTGGTCGATGGTCAACATGGTGGTGTTTCCGGCGGTTGCCCTCGCGCTGGCCGCTCTTGGCATCGCCGCGCTCATGCAGCGGCGGGCTGTGGCCAGCTAGTGATCCGGTTCTGACATTCGTATGTGTTTTCGTAGGCACTTTGCGAATGTCAGAACCAAGGATCACTAGAATTATTATTTGCTAGTGTCCTTTCGTATCCGACGTTTGCTCGGGAAGCGCTGCGAATGAAGCAAACGTCGGATACGGGACACTAGCCGATCGCGAACTTCACGGCGAACACGACCGCGAGCACCAGCACGGCGGGCTTCGCATCCGAGAATCGGCCTGCGAGAATTTTGATCACCGCGTAGCTGATGAAGCCGAGACCGAGGCCGGTCGCGATCGAATAGGTCAGCGGCATCGCAATCGCAGTGACCACCGCTGGCGCGTATTCCGTCACGTCATCCCACGCCATGTCCGCAAGTCCCCGCGCCATTACGCAGGCGACGTAGAGCAACGCCGCGGCTGACGCATAGGCCGGCACCATCCCGGCGAGCGGCGCGAAGAACAGCGCCAGCAGAAAGAACAGCGCGACGAACACCGCCGTCAGCCCGGTACGGCCGCCCGCCGCGACGCCCGATGCGCTTTCGATGTAGCTCGTGGTGGTTGATGTCCCGATCAGCGCTCCGAACATCGCGGCGAAGCTGTCCGCCATCAGCGCCTGCTTCATACGCGGCAGGTTGCCGTCCTTGTCGGTGAGGCCGGCGCGGTGGGTCACACCGATCAGCGTTCCGGCATTGTCGAACACGTCAATAAAGAGAAAACTGAACACCACGATCAGGAATGTCAGCTCGGTTGCGCGCGAGAAATCGAGCTGGAACAATGTCGGCGCCAGCGACGGCGGCAGCGACACCACGCCGTTGAAGCTGGTCAGTCCCAGCGGCAGCCCGATCAGCGAGACCGCGAGAATGCCGATCAGCGTGCCGCTGGCGATGTTGCGCGCGTTCATCGCCACGATCAGCGCGAAGCCCAGCAGGCACAGCACGGGCGCCGGATGCGCGATGCCGAGCGGACCCGCGGTCACCAGCGTCACCGGGCTCGCCACCACGATCTTCGCCTGTTCGAGCGCGATGATCGCGAGAAATAATCCAACGCCTGCGGAGATCGCGAATTTCAGGTTTCGCGGAATGGCGTCGATGACATACTCGCGCAGCCGGAAGATCGACAGCGCGAAGAAGATCACGCCTGAACAGAACACCGCGGCGAGCGCCTGCTGCCATGTGTACTTGTAGCCGAGCACGACGGTGAACGCGAAGAACGCGTTCAATCCCATGCCGGGCGCGAGCGCGATCGGATAGTTTGCCAGAAACGCCATCGCCAGCGTCGAGACCGACGCTGCGAGACAGGTCGCGACGAACACCGCGCCCTTGTCCATCCCCGCATTGGCGAGAATGACCGGATTGACGAACACGATGTAGACCATCGTCAGGAACGTGGTGATCGCGGCGACAAATTCAGTGCGGACTGTCGTGCCGTGCTCCGTGAGGCCGAAGTGGCGGTCGAGAAATGTCGCCCCGGATTTTTCCGCCTGCGCGCTCATGATGTCTCGCTGTGATCCGGAGCCTTGTTATCGAGAGCTTTGCCTTGGTGTCTGCGGGCGGACGATTCCCCAGCCGATCCGCACCAGCGCCTGGCGGCCCTTGACCAGGCGTTCGAAAGATCGCGGCACTTCCGGCACGAGGCCGGGAAACCGCTTCAGGATGTCAGCGGGCGGCGTGCCGACGGTATCCGCCGCACGCCAGACCACCACGCCGCCGTTCTCGGTGAACAGTTTGGGCGTGATCCACGGTGTCTCTTGTGGTGTTGCATCGAACATGACGTGCGGGCGCGAGGACGCCCCGAAGCCGATCAATGTCGCAAGATGCGGATCGCCCGCCACCGCGGCGAGCGGTCGGCCGGTGCGGCGCTCGAAATTCTCGCCGAAGAAGCGCCCGATATCGCGCGCCGGAAGCGAGGTCTTGACCTCGGTGCTTCCGATCCAGGGCTGGATGAATGTCATGCCGAGGACAACCACAATCGGCGCGGCCATGATGACCAGCCACACCGAGCGCAGATGCTGTTGCCGCCGCAGCGCGATGAGATCTCCCGCCGCAACGATCACCGCAAGTCCTGCGAGCAGCAGGGCGATCCCGTCGCCACCAATGACCTGATCCTGGCCGAACAGCGCGGCGATGAAACTAAGCAAGACCGGCGGGGCGAGCGCGAAGACGTAAACGAACAGCCGCGCGAAGGGATCGACCGGCGGACGAAAGATCAGCGGCGGATCCTCGCTCTTGCGGTCGAGCGCGCGGGAGTTGAAGATCAGCAGCAGCGCCACACCGGACAGGGCGAACAGCAGTCCCGCCAGCAGCCCGCCCCATCCGAGCAGCCGCTCCTGAAACTCCGCCACCGCAGGCAACGACGGCAGCGCCAGCGCATTCGCGCGGATCAGCCAGATCCAATATGGCAGCACCAGCACGATCACCACGACCGCTGCATAAAGCGGATCGGTCGATAACAATGCGCGGCGGCCTTTCGCCGTCGCCAGCACAAACACTGCCAGCATCGCCAGTAACGGTAGCGCGGCCGACGTGGTCAAAATCAACAGGCCGATCTCGACGGGCAGCCAGAACCACGCGCGCCGCCGCCCTTGCCCGACGATCTCCCAGGTGTGAAGCAGGATCAGCGCCCACAGCGGCCGCGCCACGATGAGCGGGCCGAGTTCAGCGCCGGGAAACGAGAAGGCCGTGATCGTCGCCGTCAGCAGCACCGCGAGAACGGCCTGCTGCGCACCCACCATGGCGCGGCCAAGCCTGAACAACGCCCAGAACGTCAGAATGAAACAGAGCTGCGCCAGCAGATAGACGCCGAACATATGATTGCCGGACAGACGGAACGCGACATCGGCGAGCCAGAACGCCAGCGGCGGGCCGAGGTGGGTGCCGACCTGGTATTCCCTGCCGAAAGCCAGCACCGTGGCGACGTCGCCCGGCGGACTTCCGTACAGGAGCCACGGCAAAAGCAGCCAGAGCGCCGCCTGCGCCAGCACCACGATCCAGAAGATCAGCCGCGGCCGGGCGCGGACCAGTTCAACGATCAGGGATGTGAAACGCATGAAACGCCTGAATGGTGATCCGGTTCTGACATTCGTATCATATCCTTCGCAGGCACTTTACGAATGTCAGAACCAAAGGATCACCACAATCATAGTTTGCTAGTGTCCTTTCGTATCCGACGTTTGCTCGGAAAGCGCAGCAGAATGAAGCAAACGTCGGATACGGGACACTAGCCCGTGGAAGGATGCCTCACTGATAGAGCGCACGAGGCAATCAGGCAACCGAACCGCTCAGATGGCCGCGATTGCCTCTTCGGACGACATGATCATCTCGATCTGGGCTGCCGCCGGGGTGTCGTCTTCCCCAAAATGCTTGCGGCGTGACGCCGCGACAGGCGCGAAAAAGCGGCGGTGATGAATGGTCGGCCCGAGCCGGTCGAGCGCTTCGAGATGGGCCGGTACGCCGTAACCCATGTGCTGCTCGAAGCCGTAGCCGGGATGATCCTGCGCCAGCCGACACATCAGCCGGTCGCGCGAGACTTTTGCAACAATCGAGGCCGCGGCAATCGACAGCACGATGCCGTCGCCGCCGATCACCGCCTCGCAGTCGCAGGACGTAGCCAGCCGGTCGCGCCCGTCGACAAAGACGTGCTTCGGCGTCTCAGGCAGCGCATGCACCGCGCGCGCCAGCGCCCAGAGCGAGGCGCGCAGGATATTGTCGCGATCGATCCGCGACGGCGGCGCAATCGCAACTGAAACCAGCGCGGTCGCGCAAATCTCCTCGAACAGTTCCTCGCGGCGCTCGCGCGTCAGCCGCTTGGAATCGTCGATGCCCTTCGGAACTTTTTTCGGATCGAGGATCACGGCAGCAGCAACCACCGGACCGGCCAGCGGCCCACGCCCCGCCTCGTCGCAACCTGCAACCGGCCAGACGCCGCGCTTCAGCAATGCACGCTCACGGCGAAAGCTCGGCGCCGCGACGGCGATCACGCCGCTTCGTTTCGCTTTTTTCGCCTCTTTTGGAACCGCTGGGGACTTCCGAATCATGCGGCGATGCTGCGGGCGCAGCAACCATCCCGCAAGCCGGAATTTTCAGCCGTGCCCGCTATTCAGCGGCGGCTAAAACAGATCCAGTTGCTCGTTGGCACGCTTGGGCCGCGCGAAGTGGGCTGTCGTCAGTTTCGACCGCCGCTTGTTGAGGCCGAGCTTCTCGCAGGCGATCTCGAACCGCCGCCCGATCATCCAGGCCATCGGCCCGGTGCCTTTCATCCGCGTGCCCCACTGCGAGTCGTAATCGCGACCATCGCGCATATCGCGGATCAGCGTGAAGACGTGGCGATACCTGTCCGGGTAATTCGCCATCAGCCATTCGCGGAACAGATCGCGCACTTCGAGCGGCAGCCGCAACAGCACGTAGCTCGCTTCCTTGACGCCGGCATGGGCGGCGGCATCGAGAATGCGCTCGATCTCGGAATCGTTCAGCGCGGGGATCACAGGCGCGACCATCACTGTCGTCGGAATTCCGGCGTCAGCCAGTTGGCGCAGCGCCTCCAGTCGTTTCGGCGGCGTCGCGGCGCGCGGCTCCATGGTGCGCGCGAGTTTCGGGTCCAGCGTCGTCACCGAAATCGCGACCTTGGCGAGATTGCGCTTCGCCATCCGCGCGAGGATGTCGATGTCGCGCGTCACCAGGGCCGACTTGGTGACGATGCCGACGGGATGCGAGGCGCGCTCCAGCACTTCGAGAATGCCGCGCATGATTTTGTGCTCGCGCTCGATCGGCTGATAGGGATCGGTGTTGGTGCCGATCGCGATCATGCGCGGCTCGTATCCCGGCGCGGCCAGTTCCTTTTCCAGCAGTTCCGGCGCGTCCGGCTTGGCGAACAACCGGGATTCGAAATCGAGCCCCGGCGACAGTCCGAGATAGGCGTGGGTCGGACGCGCGAAACAATAGACGCAGCCGTGCTCGCAGCCGCGATACGGATTGATCGAACGGTCGAATCCGATGTCCGGCGAGTCATTCCGGGTGATGACCTTGCGCGCGGTATCGACCGCAACCGTGGTCTTGAACGGCGGCAGCTCTTCGAGGCTCTGCCAGCCGTCGTCGAAGGTGACCCGCGCTTCGGCCTCGAAGCGTCCGCTGGCGTTGGATTGCGCTCCGCGTCCCCTGCTCCGCTGGCGGTCGATCGCGACTTCGATCTCGGGAAACGGAGAAGGAGCACCCGCCGGATCAGAGGGGGGCGTCACCGGCGGGTGCTTGAGGGCATGGGATGCATGGCTCATGGAGAGAACATAGCATCGCACGAGAACAAAACAAGAACTTCAAGGGCGCCTGTCCCCAAATATTTGGGCCGGTCTCGGCAAGTGCGCTATCAGTCCGGCGGGTCATCCAGCGACGGTTCCCGAGCCTGCCTAGCCGTTAATGAATGCCGCAAAAAGCTGCACCTGACGGGCTGTTCTGACTGTGACAAGATGATAACGGTTTCGCATCAATCGTTTGGCGGACACGTATTTCACCCACTCATGATCAGCGTTGTCATCCCCACTGAAGGCGTCGAGCAACCCGTTGTTGCCACCCTCGCGGCCCTGGTGCCCGGTGCGGCGGCCGGCCTCGTGCGGGACGTGGTGCTGGTGGATCGCGCTGCGTCCGAGGCGATCGAGCGGGTCGCCGATATTGCCGGCTGCCATTTCCTGAAGTTCGAGGGCTCACGCGCTGCCGCACTCGCGGCGGGCGCCCAGCAAAGCCGCTCGCCCTGGCTGCTGTTCCTGCTGCCCGGTGCTGTGCTGGATTCGGGATGGATCGACGAAACCACCCAGTTCATTCAGGGCGTTTCCCTGAGCGGCCGCCAGCGCGCCGGTGTCTTCCGCTACGCGCGCTCTCCCTATGAAGACGCCACGGTGCGCGACGGGGTGAAATCGCTGGCGCGGTTCATCTCCGGCCCGTCGCCCGATCAGGGTCTGCTGATTTCCCGCGACCATTACGAGCGGGTCGGCGGCTATGCCCCTGCGGCGCGCCGCGCCGAAGCCAAACTGCTCTCGAAACTAGGCCGAACCGGCCGAGCCGTGCTGCGGACACGGATTTTCGTCGCCGCCTGACATTAGTTGACCCCGTCAACAATAATATTTGACTGCGTCAACAATATCTCGAAAATGCCCGTCTGAACAGGACGAGGCGTCGCTCGCCATGAGCCCACATTCCAAAGCCGAACAGGAAACGCGGATCGACACGATCCGGCGGTTCAACCGCTTCTACACCCGCAAGATCGGCGTGCTTGAGCAGCATCTGCTCGAAAGTCCATTCACGCTGACCGAAGCCCGCGTGCTGTTCGAACTGGCGCATCGCGGCGGCGCTCTCGCCAAGGAGATCGGCGCCGAGCTGGGCCTCGATCCCGGCTACCTCAGCCGCATCGTTCAGGACTTCACGGAACAGGGACTGATCACGCGCAAGCTGGTCCCTTCCGATCGCCGTCAGTTCGAACTCGCGCTCACCGCCAAGGGCAAGCAGGCCTTCAGCCGCCTTGAGCGCGCGTCGCGTCAGGAAGTCGGCAATATGATTGAAGCGCTGCCTGGCGACGGCGGGCAGCGTCTCGTGGCCGCGATGACAACGATCGAGCGGTTGCTGGGTGATGCGGACGAACGTCCAGAAGTTACGCTGCGCACTCACCGGCCCGGCGACATGGGATGGATCGTGCAGCAGCACGGCCTGCTCTACGCGCGCGAATACAACTGGGACATCTCCTTCGAAGGTCTCTGCGCCGAGATCGTCGCGCAGTTCCTGAAAGACTTCGATCCGGCGCGCGAACGCTGCTGGATCGCCGAGATCGACGGGCGACAGGTCGGATCGGTGTTTCTGGTGAAGCATTCCGACGACGTCGCAAAGATTCGCCTGCTGCTGACTGATCCGGCGGGTCGCGGCCTCGGGATCGGCAAACGGCTGGTTGATGAGTGCATCGCCTTCGCGCGCAGTTGCGGCTACCGCAAGATCACGCTGTGGACCCAGAGCATCCTGCTTGCGGCACGCGGTATCTATCAGAGCGCAGGTTTCGTGCATGTCGCCACCGAACCGCATCGCAGTTTCGGCCACGACCTGATCGGCGAGACGTGGGAGTTGGCGCTTTAGCTGGCGGTTATGTCTTCGCCTTGCCGCGCTTCAGGTGCTCGTCCAGCCGCGGCATGATCTCGACGAAGTTGCATGGCCTGGTGCGGTAATCGAGCTGCGGCGCGAGAATGCCGTCCCATCCATCCCGGCACGCGCCCGGCGAGCCCGGCAGGCAGAAGATGAATGTCGCGCCGGCAACCCCGGCGGTGGCGCGGCTTTGAATGGTCGAGGTGCCGATCTTGGCGTGGCTCAGCATGTGGAACGCGATCGAAAAACCGTCCATCCGCTTCTCGAACAGCGGCTCGACCGCTTCCGGCGTCACATCGCGGCCGGTGAAGCCGGTGCCGCCGGTGGTGATCACCACATCGACGCCGGGATCGGCGATCCACATCCGCAGCTTGGTGCGGATCGCATCGGCGTCGTCGGTGACGATGTCGCGCGCCGCAAGGTGATGCCCTGCCGCCGTGAGGCGATCCGCCAGCGTCGTGCCGGATTTGTCGTCGGCCAGCGAGCGCGTATCGGACACGGTCAGTACCGCGATATTGAGCGGGACGAACTGAGGCGCCTCGTTGGTCATGAACAGGCTCTAGAGCTGAACGCCGGGCGCGAATGTATTGCAGGACTGCACCGTGCCCTGCTGGAAGCCGGTCATGAACCAGCGTTTGCGCTGCGCCGCCGAACCGTGGGTGAACGAGTCGGGCACCACGCGGCCCTGCGCCTTTCGCTGCAAGGTATCGTCGCCGATCGCCGCCGCCGTCTGCAACGCCGCATCGATGTCGCCCGCTTCGAGGAAACCCGGACGCTTCTTCTCTTCGCGGTTCACCCAGACGCCGGACAGGCAGTCGGCCT
Source organism: Afipia massiliensis (assembly GCF_001006325.2). Classification (NCBI taxonomy): domain Bacteria; kingdom Pseudomonadati; phylum Pseudomonadota; class Alphaproteobacteria; order Hyphomicrobiales; family Nitrobacteraceae; genus Afipia; species Afipia massiliensis. The sequence goes on from NZ_LBIA02000001.1 coordinate 571,916, forward strand.
GCAGTTCGACGCGCACCTGAATATTGTTTGCCTCGGCCTTGCTGCTCGCCTGCTCCTGCATCTGCCTCGCCTTGGAGAGAATGCCGAGCTGATTCTGGATGTGATGGCCGACTTCATGCGCGATGATATAGGCCGCCGTGAACTTGCAGGCGCTGCCGGAGCAGCCGCGGAAACGGGTCTCGACCTCGCGGAAGAATCCGGTGTCGAGGAAAATCTGCTTGTCGGGCGGACAATAGAACGGCCCCATGGCCGACTGCGCCATGCCGCAGCGTCCGCCGTTGGTGGCATTCTTGAACAGCACGATACGTGGGCCGCGATAGGTTTGTCCGCTGGCCTGGAAGATCTCGCTCCAGCGGTCGTCGAGTTCGCCGAGCACACCGGCGATCATGCTGCCCATTTCGTCCGTCGGCGCGCCGGCCTTCGGCGGGCTGCCGGTTTTGCGATCGGTCTGATAGCTCGGCGCCTGCTGCTGGCCGCCGGTCAGGATCTCGGCGCCGCCGATCAGGATGCGCGGGTCGATGCCGACCGCCCAGCCGATCAGGCCGAGCACGACGATGGTGCCGATGCCGAGCCCGCCGCCTCCGCCCATCGGAAATCCGAAACCACCGCCCCCGCCTCCGCCATAGCCGCCGTCGTCGCGGCGGTCGTCGATATTGTCGCTGCGGCGGAAATCATCGTAACGCATCGGAAATCTCCTCAACCGGCGGGCGCGTCATAGCGACATGCAACGGGCGCAAAGTATCTGTTAACGATTCATACCGCGCCCGGCAAAAATTGCCTAGTTCGGATTCAGGACACTGGTGCGGCATTTCGATGTGTTTCCACTCCACGACATGAATGTTGGCTGAATTCCGCAACGAAACGTGCGCAGCGCCAGCAATTCTGGCGATTGGCTGCATTGTTCAACGCACTGCGCGCGTTTGCGATCCGCGATGCAAACCGGATTTCTGAATCAATTTCGGATTCGTCACAAACCTGTTTTTGATTAAGCCGATTTTTACCTTGGCCATTCATGGTGATGACAGTCGGATTAGTTAGTCCCGCGTCGCCGGCTGCGTCGCCTGAGTCAGGTTTTGAGTCATGGTAGTGTCGCGTCGCGGGGCGTCTGCAAAGGCGCCCCGCACTCAATTTGAAAATGCTCCGAGTTCGCATATCGTCATTGGCGATTGCGTCGCGGAGATGTCGAAGATGCAAGCCGGATCTGTCGATCTGGTCTTCGCAGACCCTCCATACAATCTGCAACTGAAGGGCGATCTCAAGCGCCCCGACGAATCCCACGTCGATGCGGTCAACAACGACTGGGACAAGTTCTCATCCTTCGCCGCCTATGACGATTTCACGCGCGCATGGCTGCTTGCCGCGCGCCGCGCCATGAAGCCGTCGGCGACGATCTGGGTGATCGGCTCCTATCACAACATTTTCCGCGTCGGCGCGATCATGCAGGATCTGGGCTTCTGGATTCTCAACGACATCGTATGGCGCAAGACCAACCCGATGCCCAATTTCCGCGGGCGCCGCTTCACCAATGCGCACGAGACGATGATCTGGGCGGCGCGCGACGAGAACGCCAAGGGCTACACCTTCAACTATGAAGCGCTGAAGGCCGCCAACGAGGACGTGCAGGCACGTTCCGACTGGCTGATCCCGCTTTGCACCGGCGACGAGCGCCTCAAGGGCGGCGACGGCAAAAAAGTTCATCCGACGCAGAAGCCCGAAGGCCTGCTGGCGCGCGTGCTGCTGTCGTCGTCGAAGCCCGGCGACCTCGTGATCGATCCGTTCAACGGCACCGGTACCACCGGCGCTGTCGCGAAACGCCTCGGCCGCAGCTATATCGGCTTCGAGCGCGACCAGACCTACGCCAAGGCCGCCGAGGCGCGTATCGCCGCCATCGAGCCGCTGCCGGAAGCCACGCTGGCGCCGTTCATGACCGCGCGAGGTGCGCCGCGCGTCGCGTTCTCCGAACTGGTCGAGCGCGGCATGATCCTGCCCGGCACCAAGCTCGTCGATTCCAAGAAGAAGCACGGCGCGCTGGTGCGTGCCGACGGCGCGATCATGCTGGGCGACAAGGTCGGCTCGATCCATCGCATGGGCGCGCTTGCGCAGGGGGCCGAGGCCTGCAACGGCTGGACCTTCTGGCACGTCGAGACCAAAAAGGGCCTCAAGCTGATCGACGAGCTGCGCGCCGAAATCCGCAGCGAGATGGCGGCGGGCTAAGCCGCCATCCATTTTTACTCCCGCCAGCACGGCTTTTCGATCTCGGCCGCGACCTCCGGCCAGCACATCCCCATATCGTTGAGCTGGCGTTCGCTCATCGCCCCGAGTTCGCGGCGATCGCGGATACGCCAGCCCCAGGTCCGGACAATCATCGCAACCGCCCGGGCAACATCCAGCAACGCGCTCGACGATAGCTCTGATCGCCGGCGGCCCGCTCCAATTCCGGTGCGAGCGAACACTTCAGCGCGCCCTCCGCAACTCAGGTTTCGGAAACGGTCCCAATACCCTTTCGATCAACGCAGAGTCACAGTATTCCTTGATCTGCTTGACCTTGCCGTTCTCGACGCGCCAGACCATGCAGTACTCGTTGTCGTACCGGTCGCCGGTCTTCGTGACGTTATCGCCTTTCGCTTCGACCACAACGGTGTCGCCCTCGGCGACAAAATTGAAGGCAACGGTCCTTGCGCGATCGGTCAGCAAGGTTCGCAAGTGGCCTAGAAGGCCGTTCGTGATGGCCTCCTTCCCTGTGTAGATTCCCGACCACGAATACTGCCCCATCACTACCCATGTCACATCCTCCGCAATGTTATCGACGAAGGTCGTCCCGCTGCGGTTGGCGGAGTCGGTGAATATCTGCTGGATCAATTTCTTGTTGGCTTCGGCGCTCATGAGTTCCGTCCTCTGCTTGTGTGGATGGACGGATGATGGAACGAGTATCGATATTCTTCCAATCGATGCTTCGTATGATATATATTCGCCTCATGAATTTAGCTTCGCTCGACCTCAATCTGCTGGTCGCCCTCGACGCGCTGCTGCTGGAGGCCAATGTCGGCCGCGCGGCGATGCGGATCGGCCTGTCGCAACCGGCGGCGAGCCACGCGTTGCGACGGCTGCGCGATGTGCTCGGCGACCCGCTGCTGGTGCGCGCCGGCGCGCGCATGGAGCTGACGCCGCGTGCACAGGCGTTACGCGCACCGCTGGCGCAGGCGCTGGATCAGGTGCGCGGGCTGTTTATGCCGGACGACTTCGACGCCGCGCGCAGCGAACGGCGCTTCCGCCTGATGATGCCCGATCTCGCCGTCGAACTGCTGATGCCGCCGCTGATGAAAAAGCTGGATGCCACAGCACCCGGCGTGCGGATCGACGTTGTGCCGTGGCGCGGCCCCGCGATCTTCACCGCCGAGTTCGCGCGCACCATCGACATGGTGATCAGCATCGGCGATGCGTTCAAGGGATTTCACCGGCAACTGCTTTACACCGACTCCGACGCACTGGCGGTGCGGCAGGGACATCCGGCGGGAGCACGCCTGAAAAACAGGGACACGTTTCTCAAGGCGAGGCATGTCGCGGTCATCATCCGTGGCCAGAGCGAAGACCTGATCGACACCTGGCTGCAAACCAAAAAACTGGAGCGGCGGATCGCGCTGGTGGTGCCGAGCTATATCGAGGCCCTGCACGTTGCGGCGCGCACCGACCTCGTCGCATTCGTGCCGCGCCGCCTGATCGCCGCGCTGTCGAAACAGTTGTCGCTGGTCACAGTGGCTCCGCCCATCGATCCGGGGATCGACGAGCAGTTCATGTTCTATCCGACCCGCGCGCAGATGGACCCCGGATCGATCTGGCTGCGGAGCATCATGCTTGGGATCGGACGGGAGCTTGAACGGCCGAAGCGCCGCGCTCCGTCATGAAAGCTGCTTCTGAAGCTTTCCGTCGATGTAGGCACTGACGATCGTATCGTCGGACGGATAGTTCTCGGGAGCAACTGTCGTGATCTGGGCCTGGATGCATGTCCACTTGCCGTTCTCGAACAGATACGTGTCGGTGTATGTCGTCATGCCGGTCACGTCCGCGCCATCGCGGCGGCGCGTGCACTTGTTGGTGGACCGCACCAGCGCGACATCGCCGATCACCGTGATCAGTTCGTCGCGGACGTCCCAGTAAACGATCACCTTGGGATCGAAGCCCGTCGCCCAGCGCTTCAGATACGTTGCGCGGTCCTGCCGCTGGCCGTTGGGCCGGATGTCGATGAAGCTCGGATGAAGAATGGCGTCGTGCGACGCCACGTCGTTGGTCACGAAATTATGGATGAAGCGCGCGTTCAGCGCGCGCAGCGTGTCCATCGTTTCGGCCGATTGATGGTCGGGTTGGGCAAGCATTGTAATCTCCTGAGTTTTTTCAGAGCGCCAGTGCGCGCGCCTTCTCCGCAGTCTCGTCGTCTGCCGGGTAGAAACATTCGATCTTCAACTTTTGCAGCGTCGCGTCGGTCGGCATGGCGAACGTTGTAAATGTCGAAAAGAAAGCGAGACGAAAATCATCTTTCTGAAGCCGCATCGTCATCACCGGCGAAGATCCGGCCACATGACGCGGAAGCCTCCATTCCGCGGGCAGTCCGGGATAGGTCGTGACTTCAGCGAGCAGTTGCGCCGCGATCCCGCCGCCCTGCGCGACCTCGCGATGAAGGATCTGGATCATCTGACCGGCGAACTCGTCCCAGTTCACGATGAACTGCCGCAGGCCTTTCGGGTGAAATACCGTGTGCATGGCGTTGTCGGAGAATTCCGGCTCCATGTCGTAGGCGTCATGGAACGGCTTGAACAAACGCCGCGACGCTTCGTTGCGGATACGAACATCCCAGCGTCCATCGATGACGATTCCAGGATACGGCTCCTGCTGCCGGAGAATGAAGTCCAGCGCCTGGCGCACGTGCTGCAGATTGTCGGCAGCCAAGCCGCTGTCGCCATACGGCGGGACGAAACCCGCCGCGACGTGCAAGGCGTTGCGCTCTTCCAACGGAAGATCCAGCGCGGTCCCGAGCAGTTGCACCATCTCGCGGCTGGGCTGCGCGCGGCCGGTTTCCAGAAAACACAGGTGCCGTGCCGAGACATTGGCATCGCCCGCAAGTTCGACCTGGGTCAGGCGGCGGACGCTGCGCCAATGCTTGAGCAGACTGCTGAAAGGCCCGATTGCCGGTTCTTGCGAAACTGAATTCTGGGTGCCCATGCAACTGAGCCTAGACTGTCGGATCAGAAGATCAATTACCTTGGACGTAAGTCACCGACCTGAAAACCCTAAAGCGGAATCGCACTCTGACGTCACCACACTCGCCTTTGAAGCCGGATGTCCCAGAGCTGCAGCGCCGCGACGAGAGCCCTAAAGGCCCCCTTTCGCAGTTGCCCCCGCGCCGTTTCCCGTGCCATGACCACGTCAGTTACAGGAGCGTATCATGACGGTTCTTATCGCAGGCGGCGGGATTGGCGGGCTGACGCTCGCGCTCAGCCTTCATCAGATCGGCATTCCGTGCCGCGTGTTTGAAAGCGTGCCGGAACTGAAGCCGCTGGGCGTCGGCATCAACGTGCTGCCGCATGCGGTGCGCGAACTGACCGACCTCGGCCTGCTCGACAAGCTCGACGCCTCGGGCGTCAGGACCAAGGAACTCTCCTACTTTTCCAAACAGGGAAAGCCGATCTGGAGCGAGCCGCGCGGGCTTGAGGCCGGATACAAGTGGCCGCAGATCTCGATCCATCGCGGCGTGCTGCACCAGATCCTGCTCGATACCGTGATCGAACGTCTGGGCGCGGACAACCTGCTCAACAGCCACCATCTGGCGAGCTTCACCGACACGCCGGACGGCGTCTCGGCCCGCTTCATCGACAAGGCGAGCGGCGAGGATGCCGGCACCTATGACGGCACGCTGCTGATCGCCGCCGATGGAATCCATTCCGCCGTGCGCGGCAAACTTTATCCCGTCGAAGGTCCGCCGATCTGGAACGGCCGCATCCTCTGGCGCGGCATCACCGAAAGCGATGCCTTCCTGTCCGGCCGCACCATGATCATGGCGGGCCACGAGGTCCTGAAATTCGTCTGCTATCCGATTTCGAATGCGCCGACCCGCGACGGAAAATTCCGCATTAACTGGATCGCCGAACGCCTGCTGCCGCCAACTTATTCATGGCGGCGCGAGGACTACAACCGCGCCGCGAAGCTCGACGAATTCCTGCCCTGGTTCGAGGACTGGACATTCGACTGGCTCGACGTGCCCGGCCTGATCCGCAATTGCGCACACGCTTACGAGTATCCGCTGGTGGACCGCGACCCGATCGACCGCTGGACCTTCGGCAATGTGACCCTGATGGGCGACGCAGCGCACCCAATGTACCCCATCGGCTCCAACGGAGCGTCGCAGGCCATTCTCGATGCCCGCGTGATCACGCGCGAGATTCTCAATCACGGCGAGACGTCCGAGGCCCTGCAGGCTTATGAAGCCGAACGCCGCCCGGCCACCACCGAACTCGTCAAGCTCAACCGCCGCAACGGCCCCGAGCAGGTGATGCAACTGGTCGAGGAACGCGCGCCGAACGGGTTCAACGTCGTGACCGAGGTGATGTCGCAGCAGGAACTGGAAGACGTCGCCAACACCTACAAGCGCGTCGCAGGCTTCCAGGTCGATGCGCTCAACGCCAAGCCGCCGATCGTGCCTCGACCTGAAACATCGATGCTGTCGAGTGCGGGCTAGTCGCCCAATCCATGCGCGATCACCTTGCGCATGACGTTCGGTAGCGCCTCGTCCTTCAGCGTGGCGACGGGCACCCAGCGCATGCCGTCGGGCGCGCGCGTGCGTGCGGCAACGCTCGCGGTATAGACGACAAGCTCGAGCGGGAAATGCGTGAACACATGGGTCACCACGCCAGCCTTGCGATGCCAGCGTGGCACATTGAGCGCCGGAGCCTGTGCGCGCGCGGCCTTGTCGTCGTGACCGGCGAGCCATTCGGAATTCGGCACCTCCGTCATGCCGCCGAGCAGACCTTTTTCACCACGCGTGCGAACCAGCAGCTCATCGCCGCGCGTGACGACGAACGCCGCACCTCGCCGCAGCGCGCCCGTCTTCTTCGGCGCCTTGCGCGGAAACGTCTCCTGATCGCCACGGATGCGCGCGGCGCAATTGTCGTTGAGCGGACAGAGCGCACAGGCGGGTTTCTTTGGGGTGCAGATCGTGGCACCGAGATCCATCAGCGCCTGCGCACTGTCACCCGCACGTGAATCCCAAAGCATCGTCGCCGCCAGTTGCTGAATCTGCGGCTTGGATTTCGGCAGCGGCTCTTCCACCGCGAACAGCCTCGACACCACGCGCTCGATATTGCCGTCCACCGGCATGGTCTGCCGACTGAATGCAATCGCCGCGATGGCCGCAGCCGTATATGGCCCAACGCCCGGCAGCGTGCGGAGGCCTTCTTCGGTGTCGGGAAAGGCCCCGCCGTGCTCGCGCAGCACCGTGACGGCGCAGGCATGAAGATTGCGCGCACGGGAATAGTAGCCGAGCCCCGCCCACATGCGCAGTACGTCATCGAGCGAGGCGGACCCCAGCGCCGCCACCGTCGGCCAGCGCGCGGTAAACTTCTCGAAATACGGCCCGACCGCTTTCACGGTGGTTTGCTGCAACATGATTTCCGACAGCCATACCCGGTAAGGGTCGCTCGTGCGGCCCGGCAGCGCGCGCCACGGCAATTGTCGCCGATGGCGGTCGTACCAGGCGAGCAGCAGCGCCGGGCGATCCGCTTCAACGTTGTCCGGAGATTTCTTTCGCCGCGCGGCTACGCCTGATATGGTCATGGAACACTATGTACCGACGTCAGCCACCCATGAACAAGCCCGGTCCCCTCACCGCGAAGCCGTTATCCGCACTGCTCGGCAGTGCGATCAACGACGTCTTCGCCAAGCAGGGCTTTGCCTCGCGCGAACTGGTGACGCGATGGGCAGAAATCGCGGGGCCGAACGTCGCGGCCCATTCGGAACCGCTGAAAATCCAGTGGCCACGTCCGGTCGAAAACCAGATCCCCGAACCGGCCACATTGGTGTTGCGGGTCGAAGGCCCGATGGCGCTGGAAATCCAGCACACCTCGGATGTCATTCTGGAGCGGGTCAACCGCTTCCTCGGCTGGAATGCTGTCGGGCGGATCGCGCTGCGTCAGGCGCCGCTGTCACGCAAACCTGTGCGGAAAGCCCGAAAAGTGCCCGACGCCGCAGCCGTCGCGACGATCGAAGCCTCGCTCGGCACCGTGGAAGACGACGATTTGCGTGCGGCGCTGGCGCGGCTCGGCGCCTCGATCAAGCGAAATTGAGGCTTAGGACGGCGCGCGGCGGCGGCCCGGCATTGCCACAATTGTCGTTTCAAGCTAGCGAAACGTTCCTCATCAGGCGTGACGACGCCGTTCGCACGTATTTCCGGAGCAGACCGTTGAACATCACGCGCCGTACCTTTACCGCCGCCCTGTCCCTCACCGGCTTCGCCGCAGCACTCGGCCTGTCACCCTGGCAGTTTGTCAGCCAGGCCAATGCCCAGACCGCTGCCGAAATCAATCAGGCCGGCGAACTCGGCGACATGGCTCTGGGATCGAAAGACGCCCCGGTCACCATCATCGAATACGCGTCGATGACCTGCCCGCACTGCGCGTCGTTCACCAAGGACGTGTTTCCCCAGATCAAGACCAACTACATCGACACCGGCAAGGTGCGCTTCATCTTCCGCGAGTTCCCGCTCGATCAGGTGGCGCTGGCCGCCTCGGCGCTCGCACGCTGCGTCGCCAAGGACGACGCCCCGAAATATTTCGCGATCATCGACATCCTGTTCAAGCAGCAGAACGATCTGGCCTCGGACGCGCTCGGCACCATCAATCGCGTCGGCAAGCAGGCCGGCTTTAGCGAGCAGATGATCAAGGACTGTGTGCAGAATGATCCGAAAATCCAGAAGGGCATTCTGGACGTGCGCGAGCACGCGTACAGCAAGCTCAAGGTCAACTCGACGCCGTTCTTCTTCGTCAATGGAACCGTCGTGAAGGGCGATATCTCGTTCGACGCCTTCGAAAAGCTGATCAAGCCGCTACTCAAGAGCTGAGGCCTTCCGGGCGGAACCGATCCGGTTCCCGGGAACATCCGCCCGAAACACACTGAAATCTCTCGGAAATCCCTTTAAATCCCTTGGGAAAAGCCTCCTGCGCAGTTGCCCTGCGCGGCCTGCCTCGCCATTGTGCGGACAGTTCGAGGCGCATTCCGCGACTCAGTTATACTGGCAAGGCCTGCTATGACCTTGCCCCGGCTGGATAATTCCGCCCCGGCCAACAGAGCACCGATTGCATGAAACTCACGCGTCTTCGTCTTCACGGGTTCAAGTCCTTCGTTGAACCGACCGACTTTCTGATCGAACCCGGCCTCACCGGCGTTGTCGGTCCGAACGGCTGCGGCAAATCGAACCTGGTCGAAGCGCTGCGCTGGGCGATGGGCGAGACCTCGCACAAGTCGCTGCGCGCCGCCGACATGGACGCGGTGATCTTCGCCGGCTCCGGCAACCGCCCCGCGCGCAATCACGCCGAAGTGGCGATGACCATCGACAACTCCGATCGCTCGGCGCCGTCCGCGATGAACGATCAGGAAGTGTTGGAAATTTCCCGGCGCATCGAGCGCGAAGCAGGTTCCGTCTATCGCATCAACGGCCGCGACGTACGCGCGCGCGACGTGCAGATTCTGTTCGCCGACGCCGCCACCGGCGCGCGTTCGCCTGCCCTCGTCCACCAGGGCAAGATCGGCGAGATCATTCAGGCGCGTCCCGACCAGCGCCGCCGCGTGCTGGAAGACGCCGCCGGTGTCGCCGGTCTGCATGCGCGCCGTCACGAAGCCGAACTGCGCCTCAAGGCGGCCGAGACCAACCTCACCCGCGTCGAAGACGTCATCGGTCAGCTTGCAAGCCAGATCGAAGGCCTGAAAAAGCAGGCGCGTCAGGCGATCCGCTATCGCGAAGTCGCCGCCAAGGTCCGCAAGGCCGAGGCGCTGCTGTTTCACCTGCGCTGGCTGCAGGCCAATACCGACGTCGCCGAAGCAGGCCAGACCCACGACCTGAATGTCCGCGAGCAGGCCGAACGTACTCTTCAGCAGGCGGAAGCCGCACGCATCCAGGCGATCCGCGCCTCCGAGCTTCCGGGCCTGCGCGAAAACGAAGCGCGCGCCGCAGCCGGCTTGCAGCGCCTGACCAACGCCCGCGAAATGCTCGACCGCGAGGAAGCGCGCGCCAGGGAGCGCGTCATCGAGCTCGACCGCCGCCTGACGCAGTTCGCCGCCGACATCGAGCGCGAGCAGCGCCAGCTGTCCGATGCCGACGTCGCACTGGCGCGGCTGGAGGCCGAAGACAACGACCTCAAGGACGAAATCAAGTCGCGCGTCGACAAGCGCAGCGGCGCCGATGAGCGCGTTGCGGAAGCCGAGGCCACACTCGCCGCGGCGGAGCGGACCTTCTCCGAACTGACCACCGCGCTCGCTGACCTCACCGCGAAGCGCAACCAGTTCGAGGCCAATGTCCGCACCCACCGCGACCGTCTGGCGCGGCTCGATCAGGACATCGTCAGTGTCGAGGGCGAAGTCGAGAAGCTCGCCGCCGAGACCGGCGGACTTGGCGATCTCGATACGCTGGTCGCTGCGATGGAAGCGGCAGCGGAAGCTTTGCTGATCTCCGAAGCCACGACCCAGGCCAGCGAGGCCGCGCATGTGAATGCCCGCGCCACGCTGGAGGCCTCGCGTGCGCCGCTTGCCGACGCCGAGAAGCGCGTGCAGCGGCTGGAGACCGAAGCCAAGACGATTTCCAAGATCGTCAACGGCGAAACCAAGAACCTGTGGCCGCCGATCATCGACGGCGTCAACGTCGCCAAGGGTTTCGAAAAGGCGCTGGGCGCTGCATTGGGTGACGATCTCGACGCACCGGTCGATCCGACCGCGCCGATGCGCTGGTCCAATCTCGGCGTGGTCGATGGCGATCCGTCGTTGCCGGAAGGCATCGAGGCGCTTGCAGCCCATGTCACCGCTCCGCCGGAACTGGCGCGGCGTCTGGCGCAGATCGGCGTCGTCAGCCGCGAGCGCGGCGCGCAGCTTGCCTCGCAACTGAAGACCGGCCAGCGGCTGGTCTCGCGCGAAGGCGATCTGTGGCGCTGGGACGGTTTCGTCGCGGCGGCGCATGCCCCGACCGGCGCCGCACGGCGGCTGGCCGAGCGCGCCCGCCTCATCGACATCGAATCCGAACTTGAGCAGGCGCGCGCCGACGCCGTCGCAAAGCGCCGGGCACTCGACAATGCCGACGCCGAACTCAAGGCCGCGTCCGCCGCCGAGAGCGCCGCGCGTGAAGCCGCACGCTCGGCCCAGCGCGAAGCCAATGCGGCCCGCGAGCAGCATGCCAACGCCGAACGCGAGATCAATCGCCACGCCTCGCGCCGTTCCGCGCTGGACGAGCGCCGGACCCGCCTTGCCGCGGATCGCACTGAAGCCCACGACGCGCACGAAGCCGCCGTCGGCGTCCTGAGCGAATTGCCGTCGAGCGCCGAGAACGAGGAAAAGCTCGCCACCGTGCGCGCCGACATGGACGGTCACCGCCGCCTCGCGGCGCAGGTCCGCGCCGAGGCGCAGGCGCTGGCGCGCGAAGCCGAACTCGCCGACCGGCGCGTGCAGGCAATTATCGCCGAGCGCAACGAATGGCAGAACCGCAAGGAAAACGCCGCGTCGCAGATTGCGACCGTCGAGACCCGCATCGTCGAGGTCAAGACCGAGCGTGCTGAGCTTGAAAACGCGCCGGAGGTGTTCGCCGAGAAGCGCAGCGCGCTGATCAGCGAAATCGAATACGCCGAAGCCGACCGCCGCACTGCCGCCGATGCGTTGGCCTCTGCCGAAACCGCGATGGCGGAGACCGACCGCGTAGCCCGCGCTTCGCTCGATGCGCTGTCTGCCTCACGCGAAGCCTGCGCCCGCTCCGAAGAGCGGATGGACGGCACCCGCCGCCGGCTCGACGACATCGAGCGCGAAATCCGCGACATGCTCGAGGTCGAGCCGCAGGGCGTCGCCGCGCTGGCCGAAATCACGCCGGAGACCGAGCTTCCGGCCGTGATCGACATCGAAACCGATCTGGAAAAGCTGCGCCGCGACCGCGAGCGTCTTGGCGCCGTCAACCTGCGCGCCGAGGAAGAACTGCGCGAGGTCGAGGCCCAGCACCTGACCCTCACCACCGAGCGCGACGATCTGGTGGAAGCGATCAAGAAGCTGCGCACCGGCATCCAGAGCCTCAACAAGGAAGCCCGCGAACGCCTGCTGACCTCGTTCGAGACGGTCAACACCCACTTCAAGCGGCTGTTCTCCGAACTGTTCGGCGGCGGCCAGGCCGAACTGACCCTGATCGAGAGCGACGATCCGCTCGAGGCCGGTCTGGAAATCATCGCCAAGCCACCCGGCAAGAAGCCGCAGACCCTGTCACTTCTGTCTGGCGGCGAGCAGGCGCTGACCGCGCTGGCGCTGATCTTCGCGGTGTTCCTCACCAATCCTTCGCCGATCTGCGTACTGGACGAAGTCGACGCGCCGCTGGACGACCACAACGTCGAGCGGTTCTGCAATCTGCTGCATGAGATGACCTCGTCCACCGAGACGCGCTTCATCATCATCACCCACAATCCGATCACCATGGCGCGCATGAACCGGCTGTTCGGCGTCACCATGGCTGAGCGCGGCGTGTCGCAGCTGGTGTCGGTCGACCTCGACGGCGCGATGAAGGTTCTCGACCAGAACGTGGCGTGATCTGCGCCGCTCCTCGCTGACGAGTGAAACCCGTCACATCCACGATGTCGTCCCCGCGAAAGCGGGGACCCATAACCACCGGCCGGTCAATTTGACAAGATCGCCGGAAGGCTTCGTTGCAATAAGCAAGACTCAGGGATTATGGGTCCCCGCTTTCGCGGGGACGACGTAGTATGCTGCAATGATAGCCCCCAACCTCCCCGCCGAATTGAAAGCCGCACTTGCCCGCAAGGCCGAAGGCCTGTCGCGCAACGACGCCGCGCAGCGCGCGGACACCATCTCGCGCACCTATCGCGACGGCGGCGGCTCCGGCGGTATCCGCACCGGCGCGGACGCGCTGGCCTATGCGCTGGCGCGGATGCCGGCGACTTATGCAGCGGTCGCCGCGAGCCTGAATGCTCTGGCTGAGGTCAATCCGGATTTCGCTCCACGTAGCCTGCTCGATATCGGCGCCGGCCCGGGAACGGCAACATGGGCGGCGAGCGAAGCCTTTGCATCCATCGACAAATTTACGCTGCTGGACGCCAACACGGCGCTGCGCGATCTTGCCACCGAGCTGGCGCAGTCGCACTCGCGGTTCAACACGATGCGCTACGAATCCCGCGACGCGCGCAAACTGCTTGCTGCCGCGCACGAGGCTGATCTGGTCGTCGCAAGCTACGTGATCAACGAGCTGAGCGAAAACGAACGGGCAGCGTTAGCCGACGCCATGTGGGCGAAAACGCGCGACACGCTGCTGGTGGTCGAACCCGGCACGCCGGCGGGCTATGCGCGCATCATCGATCTGCGCGCGCGGCTGATCGATAAGGGCGCGCATGTGATCGCGCCCTGCCCGCACGACACGGCATGCCCGCTGACCAAACCCGACTGGTGTCACTTCACGCAACGGCTACAGCGATCGCGCGCGCATAAACACCTTAAAGCGGCAGACCTTCCCTATGAGGATGAAAAATTCAGCTACGTTGTTCTGTCACGCACGCCACCTGCGCAAAGGCCCGTACGCGTGCTGGCACAGCCACTGGTGACCAAGATCGCGGTCACCGCAAAAATCTGCGCGCCGGATGGATTGAAAACCGCAAGCATCCCGCATCGGGACAAGGCCGCGTACAAGCGCGCGAAGAAATGGGACTGGGGCGACGCGGTTTTTTCCGCTGGGAACGATGGGCCGGAATAATTTCGCCACGCCGGAGTTTGTCCTGATGACGCGTTCGCGTCCGACACAAAATTCATCAGGAGTAAACTGCGATGTCCAAAACATTCGCCGCGATTGCGGCTGTCTCCCTCATGCTCGCGTCAACCAGCGCCTTCGCGCAGGCGGCAAAAGTCGCCGATACTCCGAAGGGCAAGACCTATGTCGATGCCAAGGGCATGACGCTTTATACGTTCGATAAGGACAGCGCTGGCAAGTCGGCCTGCAACGGCCCCTGCGCCACCAACTGGCCGCCGCTGATGGCCGCTGCTGACGCCAAGGCGTCGGGCGACTGGACCATTGTCACCCGCGACGACGGCGGCAAGATGTGGGCGTACAAGGGCAAGCCACTTTACACCTTCGCGAAGGATACCAAACCCGGCGACACCACCGGCGACGGCTTCCTCAACGGCGCGTGGCACATGGCCAAGCCGTGATACTCATCGCAAGTACTAGCCGCACATGATCTTGTCGTCCCGGCGAAGGCCGGGACCCATATTCCCTGGGTTGTCTGTTGACGATCGATCGTTGCAGAATCTGGCGCTACCCAGAGATCAGGGGTTATGGGTCCCGGCCTTCGCCGGGACGACTGGGGAAAATTGAACCTGAATCAAATAGAAGAAAATTGAACCATCGCTCCTTGAAGGCGACCAATGAGAACCATTCCGCCGTGCGGCCCCTGCCGCGCGGGCGGTTTTTGGTCTAGGGTGCGCGCCATTCGTTGTCCTCAAGGAGTTTTCCCTCATGTCGTCCGGCTGGATTTTACTCGGTGTCATCGTCGTCATCGCGCTGTTCGCATTCGGCGCCTACAATCGGCTGGTCGCGCTGGCGCAGCGGGTCAGCCAAGCGTTCGCCGACATCGACGTGCAACTCAAGCAGCGCCACGACCTGATTCCGAACCTGGTCGAGACGGTCAAAGGCTACGCCACTCACGAACGCGGTACGCTGGAAGACGTGGTGAAGGCCCGCAACGCGGCGATGTCCGCGCAGGGACCGGCGCAGGTGTCGGCGACCGAAGGCCAGCTCACCGCTGCGCTGGGCCGACTGATCGCGCTGTCGGAGGCCTATCCGGACCTGAAGGCCAACACCAACTTCCAGCAGCTGCAGACCGAGCTGTCCGACATCGAAAACAAGATCGCCGCCAGCCGCCGCTTTTTCAACAACGCGGTCCAGGAATACAACACCGGCATCCAGCAGTTGCCGACCGCCCTGTTCGCCGGCGCGCTTGGATTCACCAAGAAGGATTTCTTCGACCTCGGCGAAGCGCGCGGGCAGCTCGAACAGGCGCCGTCGGTCAAGTTCTGACGCGTACTCTGATGGCAATAATGTCGTCATTGCGAGCGAAGCGAAGCAATCCAGCATTTCTTTGCCTAAGGCTGGATTGCGTCGTCGCTACGCTCCTCGCAATGACGATCTTGTAGGACAATCCGGATCATGACCGCGTACGGTCTCTACACGCACATCGCATCGAACAAGTTTCGTTCGATGCTGCTGCTCGGCGGACTGTTCCTGCTGGTCTACGTGATGGTGTTCGCCGGCGCGCTGCTGGCCGAAGTGGCGCTCAACAGCAATCGTCCGTTCGAGGCGTATATCACTCTTGCAGCGCATGACCTCGTCAAGGCGTTCCCCTTCGCGACCATCGGGGCCGCGGCATGGATCGTGATTGCCTATTTCTTTCACCAGAACATCATCGATGCGGTGACCGGCGGGCATGACGTGACGCGGCAGGAACAGCCCCGGCTCTACAACCTGCTCGAAAATCTCTGCATCTCGCGCGGCATCCCGATGCCGAAACTCAAGATCGTCGACAGTCCCGCGCTCAACGCCTTTGCCACCGGGCTTAACCGCAGCCAGTATTCCATCAGCGTCACCACGGGGCTGATGAAGGCGCTGAACGACCGGGAGATGGAAGCCGTCCTCGGGCACGAGCTGACCCATATCCGCAACGGCGACGTGCAGCTGCTTGTGATCGCCGTCGTCATCGCGGGCGTGATCGGGTTTTTCGCGGAACTGTTTTTCCGCATCTTTTTCAACTCGGGTGTCCGCTACAGCGGCGGCGGGCGATCATCGTCCTCGTCCGACGGCGACAAGAAAGGCGGCGGCGCCTTCGCCATCGTGCTGCTGGCGATTGCCCTGATCGGCATCGCCTGGGGCCTGTCGCTGGTGGTGCGCTTTGCCCTGTCGCGCTCGCGCGAACTGCTGGCGGATGCGGGTTCCGTCGAACTGACCAAGGACGCGGACGCCATGATCTCGGCGCTGCGCAAGATCGAGGGCCGCGGCGAACTGCCCGGCGCAACCTCCGCCGTGATGGAAATGTGCATCGACAATCCGCGCGAGGGCTTCGCCGACCTGTTCGCGACCCATCCTTCGGTCGATTCGCGGGTCAAGGCGCTGGTGAAATATGCCGGCGGGCGCGATCCCGGCCCGATGGCGCTGCCAGGCGGCGACGCCGAAACCGGCGATAGCGCACCCCAATCCGGGGATACCTCACCGGAAGCGCGGCCTGAGCCTCCGCATGGCGGGCCATGGGGCAGTTCCCCGCAGCCGACACCATCTCCGGCGGGCTCGATTCTCGGTCCATGGGGCCGCCGATGACCCTTCGGCATTAACGAAGCCGTTGTTTATTAAGCATAACAGCGTCGTCAAGAATTGAATTATCCCTCGATTCTGCCATGTTCCGGCGGAAAGCAGGCTAAGCTCCCGTCGTCAGGCGGACGTGTTTAGCGCGTAAAGGGGTCTTATGGCGAAACCGGCAGTGATCGTAGTGGGCGCGGACAAGGGTGGGGTCGGCAAGACCACCGTTTCGCGCACCGTTCTCGACTATTTCAGCGCAAACAACATCCCAACCCGTGCCTTCGATACCGAATCGCCGCGCGGCACCCTGATGCGCTTTCATCCCGACATCACCGAGATCGTCGACGTCACCTCGACGTCCGACCAGATGAAGATCTTCGATACGCTGAATTCATCGGGTACCAGCGTCACCGTCATCGACGTCCGCGCAGGACTGTTGTCCCCTACCCTCGCGGCGCTTCGCGACATCGGCTTCCTCGACGCCGCCCGCTCCGGCCAGATCACCTTCGCCGTGTTCCACATTCTCGGCCCGTCGATCGCCTCGCTCGACGAAATCGCCGAAACCGCGAACTTCATGGACGGCGCGAAGTATTTCCTGGTGAAGAACTTCATCAACAACACCAGCTTCTTCGAGTGGGATCAGGCGACCTACAATTCGTACTTCCACCGCATCAAGAACGCGACCGAGATCACGATTCCGAAGCTGAACGAAATGGCCTACGAGCAGGTCGAAGTCGCCTCGGTGCCGTTCCTCAAGTTCGTCGCCAACAAGGGCACGAAGGACGAGGCCGCGAACTACTCGTTCGTGCTGCGCGGCTATGTCCGCCACTGGCTGGGCAATGTGTGGGGTGAGTTCGACCGCATCAAGCTGACCGAGATCGTCGGCTCGAAGGACAAGTCAGCCACGTCGCGCGCGCCGACAAGCGAGATCTGACGTCGGACACCAGCCGGACATCGCGCCGATGCGCCGCACGCCTGTCTATATCGTCTGCTCGCCCCGCCCTGCGGTGGGCAAGACCCTGATCGCGCGGGCGCTGACCGAATTCCTCGTGCTTCAGCGCGGCGCGGTGATCGCTTTCGATATCAACCTGCGCGAACCGTCGCTGCTGAACTACCTCCCCGGCGTCACCGAGACCGCGCTGATCAGCGATACGTTCGGGCAGATGGCGCTGATGGACCGCCTCATCGTCAATGACGGCGTGCCCAAGGTCATCGACCTCGGCTTTCACGCCTTCGACGATTTTTTCAAGCTCATCGCGGAAATCGGCTTCATGAAGGAAGCGGACCGGCGCGGCGTCGATCCGATCGTTCTGTTCATTCCCGATCGCGACCGAGCCTCCATCATGGCGTGGGCGATGCTGCGCGAGACGTTTCCGAACGCCGCCATCGTGCCGGTCGAGAACGAACACGTGTTGTGGGGACCGTTGCCGAGAGAATTCGCCCGCGTGCGGCCGTTCAAGGTCGCGGCATTGCCCGCGTTCCTCAAGTCGATCATCGGCCGGCTGACCTTCTCGTTCTCGCACTATCTGCGCACCAACAAGGATCAGTCGTCGGAACTGCATCAATGGGTGCGCACCAATTACACGCGCTTCCGCGAGCTGGAGCTGAACCTGATCCTGCACAAGCTGGGCTGATCAGTAATAGATGCTTCCGGGCGCGCCGCCGCCCGCCGCAATCGCATCGCCATTGATGGCAATCGACTTTGGCGACGCCAGAAACGCGACGATGTGGCCGATCTCCTCGGCCGTCACCAGACGGCGGATGGTATTGAGATCGTTCATCGCCTTCTCGACTTCAGCTTCCGTCTTCTTGGTGAGCCCTGCGCGCCACGCGATCACGCCCGGCGTCTTCTCCGTCCGGGTCAGGCCGGGATGAACGCAGGTGACATTGATGCCGCGCGGTCCAAGTTCATCAGCGAGATTCTTGGTGAGTGCCGCCACGCCGACATTGCGGATGCTGCCAATCGTGGTGCCGGTCTGACGCGCGCCGAGTCCGCTGATATTGATGATGCGGCCCCAGCCCTGTTCGGTCATCAGGGGCGCGACCTCGCGCGCCATGCGCAGATAGCCCATCACCTTGACGTTGACGTCGCTCCAGAACATCTCGTCGGTGATCTCGCTCAGCGACGGCGGCTTCGCCTGCCCGCTCGGCTGCGCCGCGCTGTTCACCAGCACATCGATCCGGCCGAAGTCAGAACGGATCGCGGCGACTGCGGCGCGAACCGCCTCGTCCTTGCCGGTATCGCCCGCATAGGCGTGCACCATCCGGCCTGTCGCACTTGAAATCTCCGAGGCCGTCGCCTTCGCAGCCTCCAGGTCGCGCCCGATGATCGCGACATCCATGCCCTCACCCGCGAGCGAGCGCGCAATCGCCTTGCCGATGCCGCGCGTGCCGCCGGTGACGACTGCGATTTTACCCGTGAGTTGAAGATCCATCCGCCGCCCCTCTATGTTTTAGAGCACTTTCTGACGACTAGTCGGATTGCACTTAGCCGGATGTCCTCAATGACCGTCGAATGTCATCAGCGTCCGCACCGGCACATCCATCGCGCGCAGCTTGGCTGCGCCGCCGAGTTCCGGCAGATCGATGATAAAACAGGCGGCGACCACATCGGCGCCGATCTGGCGCAGCAGCTTGACCGCGCCTTCCGCCGTGCCGCCGGTCGCGATCAGATCGTCGATCAGGATGACGCGCTCGCCGGGCTTGATGGCGTCGGCATGCATTTCCATTTCATCGAGGCCGTATTCCAGCGAGTAGGCGATGCGCACCGTCGTATGCGGCAGCTTGCCTTTCTTGCGGATCGGCACGAATCCCGCAGAAACCTGATGCGCCACCGCGCCGCCGAGAATGAAGCCGCGCGCTTCCATGCCGGCGACCTTGTCGATCTTCGACCCGGCCCACGGCTGCACCAGTTCATCGACCGCGCGGCGGAATGCCCAGGCGTTGCCGAGCAGCGTGGTGATATCGCGGAAAACAATGCCGGGCTTCGGATAGTCCTGAATGGCGCGGACGGTAGCTTTCAAATCGTCTTCGAGAGTCATTGTTTGTCTAACCCGGTTGAACCAAAGAGTTCGTCATTGCGAGGAGCGAAGCGACGAAGCAATCCAGACCTCTCGTTGCCGCGCACTGGATTGCTTCGCTGCGCTCGCAATGACGGATACATATCAACTCGCAGGCCGGCCGAGCCTGAATGCATTTTCCACGATCCGCAGGCCGACATTGCCTTCCAGCGACATCAGCGACTCCGGATGAAACTGCACGCCGCCGACCGGCAGCGTCTTGTGCTCGATGGCCATGGCGATGCCGTCCTCGGTGCTGGCAGTGACTTCCAGCACGTCCGGCATGCCGTCGCGATCCACATAGAGCGAATGGTAGCGGCCGATCACGACCTCGTTCGGCAGGTTGCCCATCAGCGTGCCGCCGCGCACCTGAACGCGCGAGGGACGTCCGTGCGCGGGCGTGGACAATTGCCCGAGCTTGCCACCGAAGTATTCGCCGATGGCCTGCACGCCGAGACAGACGCCGAACACCGGCAACTTCTTTTCCAGCGCCGCGCCAATGAATTTCGAGATACCGAAATCCTCTGGGCGGCCAGGGCCGGGTGACAGCACCAGAAGGTCGTAGTTGCCCTTCTTCATCATCTCGAGGGCGTGGTTATGCCGCGTGACGCTGACCGTCGCGCCGACCTGCCGGAAGTAATCCGCCAGCATGTGCACGAATGAGTCTTCGTGGTCGATCAGCAGCACTCTCTTGCCGGAGCCGGTAGCGTCCGGAGCGAAGGCCGACAGCGGCTTCGCCGGATCGCCGCGCAGCGCCTGGAACAGCGCTGCCGCCTTGGTCTGGCATTCCTTCTCTTCGGCGACAGGATCAGAGTCGAACAGCAACGTTGCGCCGACGCGCACTTCGGCAAGACCGTCCTTCATGCGGATGGTTCGAATGGTCAGCCCGGTGTTGATGCTGCCGTCGAAACCGAGGAATCCAAGCGCGCCGGCATACCAGCGCCGCGACGAGCGCTCATGGTCCTCGACGAACTGCATCGCCCACAGCTTCGGCGCACCGGTCACGGTGACGGCCCAGGCATGGGTCAGGAACCCGTCCAGCGCATCGAAGCCCGGACGCAGCATGCCTTCGACATGATCGACGGTGTGGAACAGCTTCGAATAAGTTTCGATCTGCCGCCGCGCCAGCACCTTGATCGTGCCCGGCTCACAGACGCGTGCCTTGTCGTTCCGGTCGACGTCGGTGCACATGTTGAGTTCGAATTCGTCTTTCTGCGAATTCAGCAGTTCCTGAATCTGTTTGGCATCGCTGATGGCGTCGACGCCCCGCGCGATGGTGCCGGAGATCGGACAGGTCTCGATCCGCTTGCCGTCGGAGCGAACGAACATCTCCGGCGATGCCGCCACCAGAAATTCGCCGTCGCCGAGATTGATCAGCGCGCCATAGGGCGATGGATTGATCTTGCACAGCCGCTGGAACACTTCGGCGGGGGTGCGCTCACAAGGCTCGGCGAACAATTGGCCCGGCACTGCCTCGAACAGATCGCCGCGCGCGAACGCCTGACGCGCCGTCTCGACGGTGGCCTGATAGACGCCGGGCGCATGGTCGGCAAAACCCTCGCGCCTGGTCTTGGCGTAGACGCTCTGCGGCGTTTCGCGGTCGAGCCCCTTGGTGGACTGGCCGTTAAAGGCGAATTCGTAGCTCAGGATGACGCCGCGCCCGGTGGCGCGGTCGTAGGCCAGAATGCGGTCGGGAATGTAGAGAACGATGTCGCGCTGGTCCTTCTCGCGCGTACGTTTCTGCACGAGATCTTCAAACTGGAACACGAGATCGTAGGCGAAAGCGCCGAACAGCCCGAGCAACCCGTCGCTCGGAGAATTGAATGCCGCGATGATGTCGCGCACCAGCGACACCACCGAAGCGCGCCGCGTGCGCTGATCCTCGTCCACCGGCGCGTCGCCGCGCACGATATGGCCGGCAAGACGCGTCGCGCTCTTCTCGGTGACGACGGCGCAAGGCTCTTTCAGGGTCTTGGCGAGAAACGCCACCAGCACCTTGCCGCGCGCGTTCAGCGCCTCGATGAAGAAGTCCGTACCGGTGGATTCCAGCCGCAGCGGCGGATCGGAAAAGCCGAGGTCGAAACTCTCGTAGCGGCCCGGCACCGTGGTGCCCGACGACAGCACCACGCCGCGGCGGGTATCGAGCTGCTCGATCAGCTGGTCGAGCGCGGTGCCGCCGGTGAAATGCTCGACGGAACGGGCCACATCGAGGCCGCGGGCGGTCCGGTATTCGCTCTGCGCGGGAAGCGCGAAAACTGTCCTGTTCATCTGGTCCTCTTACGAGACTTGCTGGAGGAACGCCACACAGGACAAACGAAAAAAGGCCGTCGCTCTGCGATGACGGCCTCGACGATTGTTCATGAAATAAATCGCACCGGCCACCTTTAGAAGGTGCGCCACCAGAGACGGGTCGGGTTGGACAGGGTGCTCATGGCAGGCAAAACATCATTGCCGGGGGGCGATGTCAAGACCCGGCCAGCTTCACAAAGACCGTCAGCTTGTGCTCCCCTACGTTCTCCTCGATCGGCGCCCAGCCCTGACGGGTATAAAACCGGCGCCTCTCCTTCTGGGCACAGAGATAGACCCGCCGGAAATTGAGCGCGAAAGCATCGCTGACCGCGCGTCCGACCAGTTCCGTGCCGATCTCCTGCATCCGGTATTTTGGGTCGACCCAGACCGCTGCCACCCAGGGCGAGTATTGCGGGCGATCCTCGAGGTCTGAGGCAATGACCGACGCCGTGCCCAGAAAGGTATCGCCCCGATGCGCCACCAGCGCGAAAGGGATTGGCGACGGCGTCATATTCTCCTGCAAGCGCCCGGCGATGTAGTCCGCCGGGACGCCTTGCTCCTTCCACCATGCCCGCCAGATGCGGTCAGCAACCGCGTCGAAAAACGCAGGCTGCTGGCGCAGGTCGGAGATGGTGAAGCTCACCCCAAATGCTTCTTGAAGAATTCGGTCGCACGGCCCCAGGCCAGTTCGGCAGCCTCGCGGTCATGCACCGACATCCGCTGCTCGTTGACAAAGGCGTGGTCGGCTTCATAGCGGAAGAACTCGCAAGTCTTTCCGGCGGCCTTCAGGCCCTTCTCGAACGCATCGACCACCTGCGGGGTGCACCAGTCATCGCGGTTGGCGAAGTGGCCTTGCAGCGGGATCTTGACGTCGGCGGGCTTCGCCGCCTGCTCGGGCGGAATACCGTAGAACGCGACACCTGCTGCGAGTTCGGGAATGCGGGTTGAGCCGATCACCGTCACCGCACCACCGAGACAAAAACCGGTGAGGCCGACCTTGGCGCCGTTGCGGGCGAGGTACTGCGCTGCACCGCGCACGGTCTGCGTCGTGGCGTCCATGAAATCGAGAGAGTTCATCTCTTTGTTGGCGGCGTCGGTGTCGTGATACGGCACCACCACGCCGTTGTAGAGATCCGGCGCCAGCGCATCAAACCCGGCCACAGCGAAGCGATCGCACAGGCCCTTGATCTGGTCCTGCAAGCCCCACCATTCCTGAATGACGACGACGCCCGGCGCGTTGCCGCGCGCGGCGTTAGCGAGATAACCCTTGGCTTCCTTGCCGTCGGGACGTTTGAACGTGATCGCTGTACCCATAATGTCCTCCGATAGTTTCTGATGCTTTATACCGCGGGCGAAGCGACGCTCAAGCTCGCGATGGCTTTCTGAAGATCACGTTTGTATTGCAGGAAGTCGACGAAAATACCGTGCTCCCCGCGATCCTTGCGCAAAGGTTGCGCGTGAAAGGCGACGATCTTCTCACGGAAGTCCGCCGTCGTATCGGGACTTTCCTTTTGCGCCTTGATGTAGGCAGCAATCAGATCGGTCTGCAACGCGCGGCCCGGCCAGCCGACTCCAGCGCCTTCCAGCAGTCCCGCAACGTAAATGCCATTCGGGCGTGACGGAAAGATGTTGAGGTAGAGTCGGGGCGCGTGCACATCTGGCTGCCAGTTCAGTTCGGTCAGGTCTTCCAAAAACGGAAACGTGATCTCGTAGCCGGTCGCAAGCAGCACCAGATCGACCTGATCTTCCTGTCCGTCATTGAAGACAACCGTGTCGCCGCGAAATTCCTTGATCGGCTTGCGCAACACAACGTCACCCTGCCCCAGGTGCTGCAGCACCAGCGAATTGACGATCGGCGTCTTGTCGTAGAGCCGATGCTCCGGCTTCGGCAGGCCGAACCGCTCGGGCGGTCCCACCATAAAGCGCAGGATCGGCTCGTGCAGCATCGAGCGCAGGCGCTTGGGGATGATGAAACGCCTGGGCTTGTGGTTGCCCTCATCCGCCGGCTTTCCCGCAAGAAATTTCGGCACGAAATGATTGCCGCCGCGCACACTCCACAGCACCTGCTTGGCGCGGTGGATCGCGTCGACAACGATGTCGCAGCCGGTATTGCCCATGCCGACGACCAGCACGCGCTTGCCCTCGAAAATATCGGCGGTCTTGTAGTCCTTCGCGTGCATCAGCTTGCCGCTGAATTCGCCCGGAATTTTCGGCGTCAGAGGATCGCTGAGATGGCCGTTGGCGAAGATCACGCTCTCATAGTCGTCGGTGGTGCCGTCGCTGAGCGTCGCGCGCCAGCTTCCGTCACGCTGCTCGATGGTGCGGACCTCGGTGTTGAAGCGGATCGAGGGATAGAGATCGAAGTGTTTCGCGAACGACTTGAAGTATTCCGACACACGCTCATGGCCCGGATAGGCCGGCCAGTCCTCCGGCATCGGGAAATCCGCATAGGCGGTGGTGCGCTTGGACGAGATCAGATGGGTCGAGGCATAGACAGCGCTGGGTTCAGCGCCGTAAAGCCATTGCCCGCCGACATCGGCGTTTCTCTCCACGGCCTTCACCGGCAAATCGGCCTGCTTGAGACTTCTGACGGCGGCAAGGCCCGCCGGCCCTGCGCCGATAACGAGCGTCGTCATGTCTCGCGCTCCGCCCGGCCGTCGCGATAGCGCTCAAATGTTTCGCGCGCGTTGTAGCGCGGCGTGAATCCGAACTCGGATTTCAGCTTGTCGTTGGCAAGCACAGGCCGGTACTGCACAAATTTGACCGCCCCGGGGCCGAGTTTGGTGATGCGCAGGGATTGCAGCAGCCAAAGCAAAAACTTGAGTGGCCCCGGCGGAATCGCGACATAGAGTTTTCGATTGAGCGCCGCGATCTCGCGCAGGCTCAACACGCCGTCGCCAGCCAGATTGTAGGTGCCGGGCTTCGGATGGCGAACGGCCTGCACCAACGCATCGATCACGTCGCTGTCGGCGATCAGCGAGAACGGCGTCGAGGTCCCGCTGAGACCGAGCACCACCGGCCGCTCGAACATCGCGGTGATCTGATTGTTGGTCGTGGGACCGAGCACCGTGCAGGGTCGGAACACCGTATGCTCCAGGTGCGGATGGAGATCATGCCATTCGACCAGCATTTCCTCGACTTCGCGCTTGTTGCGCGCGTAGGGGAAATCCGCGTTGCCGCGCAGTGGATCATCCTCGCGCAGCGGCACCGGATTGTCGGCGTAATAGCCGTAAGCCGCCCCGCTCGATGTGACGATCAGATGCTCGACCCCGGCGTCAACACAGCATTGCAGCACGTTCTTGGTCCCGAGCACGTCGATTTCCCAGTCGCGCTGCGGATCGCCGCCAACCGCGACAACGGAAGCGAGATGCACCACGGTCTGCGGACGACGGACCTGAAACAGATCCCTGAGCGCCGGGTCGCGCACATCGCCGGTCAAATAAGTAACATTGGGCAAACGCTCGTGAGCGACGACCTCGCGCATATCGAGCGCAATGATCTCCGAGTTTGTATTGGCGCGCGCAAGTTCGGCGATCAGCGACTTGCCGATAAAGCCCGCAGAGCCGGTGACCAGCACGCCGCCGTGCATGGCGTATTGTCCTGCGTGAGCTTCGCTCATTCTGCCGTGTCCGTGCGTGCGACTTGGCTTCCGCCTTGTGGATGCGGATCGCGGCGCTTCCACCACGCCGCCAGCGCCCATCCGGAAATCAGGTGCCAGACGCCCCACCCTGCCGCGACCAGCGCCGCGCCGCCAAGGCCATCGAACTGGTTGAGGATCAGCGCGAGGCCTAAACCCGAATTATGCATGCTGACTTCGATGGTCATCGCGCGGGTGTCGTAATCGCTCAACCGCAACACCTTGGCGGTGCCCCAGCCGAGCCCGATGGCGATGGCGTTGTGAAGCACGACGAACGGCAGGATCGATTGCACGAAGATCGTCAGATAGCGCGCATTGGTGAAGATCGCGCCGCCGATGAACGCGACCAGAAACAGAAACGACAGGATCTGCAGCGGACGGCGCAGCAGATGGCCGAGGCGCGGCCAGTAATGCACCGTCGCAAGACCCAGAGCCATGGGGATGCCGAGGATCGCCATGGTCGAGCCGAGGAACGACAGCGGCTCGATGCTCACCTGTCGCAGCAGTGCCGCGGTGTCGGGATTGAGCGCCGCCCAGAACAGGATGTTGAGCGGCGTCGTGACGATGGCAAGCAGGCTCGACACGCCGGTCATGCTGATCGAGAGCGCGGTGTTGCCCCGCGCCATGTGCGTGATCAGGTTGGAAATGTTTCCGCCCGGACACGCCGCCACCACCATCATGCCGAGCGCGATGCTGGGCTGCGGCTTCAGCAGCATGGTGATCGCCCAGGTCACCGCAGGCAGCACGGCAAGCTGCGCCAGCAGGCCGGACAGCGGCGCGATCGGCCTGCGGAACACTTCGATAAAGTCATCGATCCGCAGATCGAGAGCCACGCCGTAGATGATCAGTGCAAGCACGCCGCCGAGCACGAGCTGCCCGGTCGGATTGATGTTGAGCAGAATGTCGTCGATCGGTGCGCCCGTCATGTGTCCCTCAGCCCCAGACACCGAGGTTAGTTGAGCGGCACACAGGACGCCAGTGTCGCCGGGATGCGATCAGCGTCCGTCATCGCCCCATGGGAGACGGAGCGCATCCGGCCGATGTCGATGCTGCATTGAAGCATTGGCGCAGCAAAAAGGCCCCGCAACGGGGGCCTTTCGCAATCCGGAATTCAAGAAGACTTAGTGTTAGTGGGCGTCGGCCCAGACCTTCTTCTTGGTGAAGTACAGCAGACCCGACAGCACGATCAGGAAGAGCATGACCTGCATGCCGAGGCGCTTGCGAGCCTCCAGATGCGGCTCGGCAGTCCACATCAGGAACGCTGAGATGTCCTTGGCATACTGCTGCACGGTCGCCGGCGAGCCGTCGTCATAGGTCACCTGGCCGTCGCTGAGCGGCTTCGGCATCTTGATCGCGTGGCCGGGGAAGAACTTGTTGTAGTACGACCCTTCGGGCAGCGTGAAGCCGGCAGGCGCCTTGTCCTCGTAACCCTGCATCAGCGCATCGAGGTAGTTCGGGCCCTTCTCCTGGAACTGGATGAAGGCGTCGAAGATGAACTGCGGAAAGCCGCGCTCGTAACCACGGGCTTTGGCGATCAGCGACAGGTCCGGCGGAAAGGCACCGCCGTTCGAGGCGCGCGCCGCTTGCTCGTTCGGATACGGCGACGGGAAGTAATCAGCCGGACGGCCGTTACGCTCGAACATCTCGCCCTTGTCGTCCGGTCCATCCTTGACCTTGTATTCCGACGCGAAGGCAGCCGCCTGCGCAGGCGAATAGCCCGGGCCGCCGGGATCGGCGAGGTTGCGGAACGCCACAAACGATAATCCGTGGCAAGCCGCACAGACTTCCTTGTAAACCTTGAGGCCGCGCTGCAACTGGCCTTGGTCGAACTTGCCGAACGGACCGGCAAACGACCACTTCAGCGACGGCGGCATTGGAGCACCCTCGGCCGCGCGCGCCGTGTCCACGGCGCCCAGCATCAGGGTGCCGCCGACCGCAAGCGCGATCATGGCCGACACCGGCGTCTTGCCGGTTTTGCGCAGCACGTCTTCGGCAATCGAATTCGGCAGCGGACGCGCCTTCTCGATGCGGCTGAGGATCGGCAGCACGATCAGGAAGTAGGCGAAGTAGGCGAACGTCAGGACGCGACCGGCGACGACATAGATGCCTTCCGCAGGCTTGGCGCCCAGCCAACCGAGGCCAAAGCAGACGGCTACGAAGATCCAGAAGAACTGCTTGGCGAGCGGACGATACTTCGACGAGCGCGTCCGGGCCGAGTCGAGCCACGGCAGGAATGCCAGCACGATGATCGCGCTGAACATCGCGATGACGCCGGCGAGCTTGTTCGGGATCGAACGCAGGATCGCGTAGAACGGCAGGTAATACCATTCCGGCACGATGTGCGCGGGCGTCACGGCCGGGTTGGCCGGAATGTAGTTGTCGGGATCGCCCAGATAGTTCGGGATGTAGAACAGGAACCAGGCGAAGAACAGCAGGAAGCAGACCATGCCGAACGCGTCCTTGAGGGTCGCGTATGGCGTGAACGGCACGGTGTCCTTCTCGGTCTTCGGCTCGACGCCAGCCGGGTTGT